>CBIHOW010000008.1:0-117190 GCA_966211695.1 uncultured Massilia sp.
ACAAAGCTCGATGTCGTCTGCCGTTACGTCAGAAGGGAGGGTAGTCCAGTGAGCACAGGTGCGCTGGCCCGGGCCGCCGCGCTGCTGCGCGACGCGGACGGTCTCCTGATCGGCGCCGGCGCCGGCATCGGCGTCGATTCCGGCCTGCCCGACTTCCGCGGCGACCATGGTTTCTGGCGCGCCTATCCGCCGCTGGCCAGCCTCGGCATCCGCTTCGTCGAGATCGCGAATCCGCACAGGTTCGACACGAACCCGGAGCTGGCCTGGGGCTTCTACGGCCACCGTCTCGCGCTGTACCGCACCACGGTCCCGCACGCGGGCTTCGCGATCCTGCGCGACATCGGAGCACGCCTGAAGCACGGTGCGTTCGTCTTCACGAGCAACGTGGACGGCCAGTTCCAGCGTGCCGGCTTCGGCGCCGACCGCCTGGTGGAATGCCACGGCTCCATCCATCACCTGCAATGCACGGGTCCATGCAGCGACGCCATCTGGCCGGCCGATGCGGTCGATCCCCTCATCGATCCCGCGACCTGCCTGATGACGCCGCCCCTGCCGCGCTGTCCGCACTGCGGCGCCCTGGCGCGGCCGAACATCCTGATGTTCGGCGACGGCCGCTGGCTGGACACGCGCACGGAAGCCCAGTACGCCCGCCTCGACCGCTGGCGCGCGCAGGTCGGCAATCTCGTCGTCATCGAACTGGGCGCCGGCACGGACGTGCCTTCCGTGCGGCGCATGTGCGAAGCCCAGGGGGCGCCGCTCGTCCGCATCAATCCGCGCGAGCCCGATGTCCGTCCCGGCCGGGGTGTCGGGGTGCCGCTGGGTGCGCTGGAAGCCCTGGCTACCCTCCGCGCATTGCTGGACTGATGCGGCCTGATCCCGACAATAATTCTCGACGCCGCATCAAGTCCGCGACCTAAGGCATTGATTCGACGGGAATAATTCCAATATCCACAAGAAATGTGGATAACTGTGTGGACAAGCGCCTCTTGACAAGCCGGGAGCCCAGTATTGGTGCGGGTTTCAACAAACTGCCCATTGAACGGGCAAAATCGAAAGCCAATAAAATCAAGGACTTATCGCTGCTTGTGTTTTAGGCAGGAAGTGGGGATTAGGCAAATTCCTACAAAAACGACCCAGCGGGGATAACTTTGTCACGCTGTTCCGATTCTGTCCACTTTTGCCGTCATCTTGCCGTCATTTTTATTTCCAGGCGTTGCGCGCCCGGTCGCGCACCATCATCCGCACGCTGTCCGGCATCGGCTTGCGTACCTGCAACGTTTCGGCGTTCGTCCACACGCATTCCTCGAAATGCTTGAGCATCACGGGCGTGACGAAGCGCGTGCGCTGCGCGTAGACGTGGCGGTCGCCCATCTGCGCCTGCTGCTTGATGAAGAAGCGGTTCGGGACGATGAGGTGCAAGTGTTCCCTGGCGCGCGTCATCGCCACGTACAGCAGGCGGCGCTCTTCCTCGATGTCCTCGGCACTCCCCGTCGCCATGTCGGACGGGATGCAGCCGTCGACGGCGTTCAGCACGTGCACGGACTTCCATTCCTGGCCCTTGGCCGAATGGATCGTCGACAGGATCAAATAGTCCTCGTCCAGCAGCGGCGGCCCGGCGCGGTCGCTCGTCGCTTCCGGCGGATCGAGCGTCAGCTCGGTGAGGAAGTTTTCGCGCGAACCATAGCCGCCGGCCAAAGCCACCAGTTGGTCGAGGTCGGCCGCGCGGACGGGTGCGTCGTCGTGCAGGCGCTCGAGGTGCGGCAGATACCAGTCGCGGACGAGTTCGATTTCCAGCGGCCAGCGCAGGCCCGTCGTGCGCAAGCTGCGGAATAGCGCGGTAAATTGCTCCCACTCCCCTTGCGCGCGCGGCGGCGCGGGAAACGCTTCGACGGCCGCGACGGGATCCGCCGCCTCGGCCACCGCATCGAGCAGGCGGGCCGCCGTGGCCGGGCCGATGCCGGGAATCAGCTGCACGACACGAAAAGCCGCCACGCGCCCCGCCGGGTTCTGGGCGAACCGCAGCATGGCGAGCACGTCCTTGATGTGCGCCGCTTCCAGGAATTTCAAACCGCCGAATTTCACGAACGGGATGTTACGCCGCACGAGTTCCAGCTCCAGCGCCGCGCTGTGGCTGGCGGCGCGGAACAGCACGGCCTGCTGCGTCAGCCTGATGCCCGCCTCGCGCTGTTCCAGCACGCGGTTGCACACCCAGCGGGCCTGTTCGGCTTCGTCCGGGATCAGCACGAGCTGCGGCTTGCCGGTCGCCACCTTATCCGTCCATAGCGTCTTCGCGTGCCGCTCCAGGGCGGCGGCGATGACGGCGTTGGAGGCATCGAGGATGGGCTGCGTCGAGCGGTAGTTGCGGTCCAGCGTGATCAGGCGCGTGTGCTCGCCGAACTGCTTCGGGAAGTCGAGGATGTTGCGCACCGTCGCGCCGCGGAACGAATAGATCGATTGCGCATCGTCGCCGACGACCATCACGCCCCGCCCGTCCGGCTTCATGCCGTGCAGGATCGCGGCCTGCAGGCGGTTCGTGTCCTGGTATTCGTCGACGAGCACGTGGTCGAACAGCGCGCCCAGTTCCGGCCCGAGTTCCGGATCGGACGCCATCTCGGCCCAGAACAGCAGCAGGTCGTCGTAGTCGAGGACATTCTGCTCCTGCTTGGCGTCCACGTAGGCGCCGAACAGGCGCTTGAGCTGTTCTTCCCACTCGCTGCACCACGGGAAGGTCGACTGCAGCACGTCGGCCAGCGGTTCGCGGCTATTGACCACGCGCGAGTAGATCGCGAGGCACGTGCCCTTCAGGGGAAAACGTTTCTGGCCGGTCGATGCGCCCAGGCCGACGTCCTGGCGCACGAGACCCATCAGGTCTTCGGAATCGGCGCGGTCGTGGATCGTGAACGACGCCTCCAGCCCGATGCGGCCCGCGTATTCGCGCAGGAGGCGCGCGCCGATGCTGTGGAACGTGCCGGCCCACGGCAGGCTGCCCACGGCCGTCGACGTGCCCAGCACACGCTGCAGCACGCCGGCCGCGCGCTGGCCCATCTCGTTCGCCGCGCGGCGCGAAAACGTCAGCAGCAGGATGCGCTGCGGATCGCTCCCCGCCAGGATCAGCTTCGCCACCCGGTGCGCCAGCGTATTCGTCTTGCCCGAGCCGGCGCCCGCGACCACCAGCAGCGGCCGGACCATCCCTGCGCCCACGTCGTGCTCGACGGCGGCGCGCTGCTCGGGATTCAGGCCGGCGAACGGATCGGCGGGCGCGGAGGATTCGGAAACGGGCGTGGCGGTGGCGGCGGACATGGCGGTTGAGGATAGATGCTCAACTGTACATTTGTCCAGTATCTTTATGCAAGTGCGGATGTCAATGTAGCAAAACGGCGTCAGCGGACGCGGCCGCTCCTGGCCCCGCCCGCCCGCTTGCCTCTTCAACAAGGCTTGTTCAGATATCCACAAAAACTGTGCATAAGTTTGTGGAAAAACACCCTCTTGACATGCCAAAACCAAGCAGGAATGCGGGTTTCAACAATTTGCCCGTTGCATGGGCAAAACTCAACCTTCACAAAATCAATGAGTTACCAAGTCAAGTGACGCACGAATCGAGAAAAGATGCAAGATGCAATCGAGCAAGATTGTGCATAACCGTCGAGCTTGTCCTTACCGGCACCAGGAACGCCTGCGGCCCGGCTCCGTCAGCACGCGTTCGATGACGTCGTTGCCGACGTTCTGGGAACGCAGGTATTCCACGGCCGACATCGTATTGCTGCGCTGTTGGAGCGCAATACCCAGGTCGACGATATCCTTCTGCTGGGTATCGCGCCGCTGGTAGGGGACGGTGACCTGACCGTCTTCGAGCTCGAGGGTGTCTTGGTTCATCGCAGTTCCTGACTTGATGGGTTGAAGGGATTGCTGCTTAACGAGTATTTCCCACCTTTGGCTAAAGTCAAGATTATTTTTCATTTAATGTGGCACGCGTTCGTGAATTCCTCGTGACAAACCCGTGCCGCATGCGCGCGCCGCCCCCTTGTCGCTGGGCCTAGAATGGATTCGTCATTCAACCATCACGAGGACTCCATGAGCGCAATGCCCGATCCCGACCTGAAACCCGGCGACGAAGCCGAACCCGGCACGCCAGGCGCCGGCGAAGACCTGTGCGAAACCTGCGGCGGCAGCGGCAAGCTGGCCGACGGCAGGACCTGTCCCGAATGCGAAGGCACGGGACGCGTGATGCGGGGCATCGGCGGCGGCTGACCGCCGGACCGCCGGACCGCCGGACCGCCGGACCGCCGCGTGGACAGGATGCCGGGCGCGGCGCGATAATCGGAGGATGAATGCCCCGCCCAGCTCCCCCCAGTCCGAGACGCCAGCCACCGCCAACCGTCCCCGTTCCCTCGCCGACCTGTTCATGTCCTTCACCCTGCTGGCCCTGCAGGGCTTCGGCGGCGTGCTGGCCGTCGTCCAGCGCGAAATCGTCGACCGCAAGCGCTTGCTGACCCAGGAAGAATTCATCGAAGACTGGGCCGTGGCGCAAATCATGCCCGGGCCGAACGTCGTCAACCTGTCGCTGATGATCGGCGGCCGCCATTTCGGCATCGCCGGCGCCCTCGCCGCACTGGCCGGCCTGCTGACCGTGCCCCTTTTCATTGTCATCGGTCTGGCCGTGCTGCACGACCGCTTCGCCGACAGCCCCGTCGTGGCCGGCGCGCTGCACGGCATGGCCGCCGTCTGCGCGGGCCTGATCGGCGCAGCCGGCCTGCGCCTGGCGGGCGCACTGAAGAAAAACCCGTTGCCCCTGTCCTGGTGCCTCGCGATCAGCGCGGCCGGCTTCATCCTCGTCGCGTTTCTCAAGTGCCCGCTCCCCTGGGTGCTGTTCGGCCTGGGCGGCCTGAGCTGCGTCCTTGCCTACCGCCGCCTGGCCTCATGACCGCGTCCCTGCACCTCGCGCTGGACTGGGCCGACTGGCTCAACCTGTTCGGCCATTTCCTCCTGATGTCGCTGATGTCGGTCGGCGGGGCCATCTCGACGTCGTCCGAGATGCACCGCTTCCTCGTCGAGCAGCACCACTGGCTGACCCAGGAACAGTTCAACCAGTCCATCGCGCTGGCCCAGGCCGCACCGGGGCCGAACGTCCTGTTCGTCGCCCTGATGGGGTGGCACGTCGGCATGAACGCCGGCAGCACGGCGGCCGCGCTGTTCGGCGTCCTCGTCACGATGGTCGGCATCATGACGCCCTCCACCATCATCACGTACACGGCGGCCCGCTGGGGCCACCGCAACCGCGACCTGCGCGCCGTCCGGGCCTTCAAGCAGGGCATGGCGCCCATCGTGATCGCGCTGCTGCTGTCCACCGCCTGGATCATGGCCAGTTCCGCCGGTGCCGGCGCCGCTGCCGGTACCGCTGCCGGTACCGATGTACCGATCGCGTCCGCCGTCCAAGCTAACTGGCCCCTGTGGCTCACGGCGATCGTCAGCGGCGTGATCATCTGGCGCACGCGCCTCCACCTGCTGTGGCTGCTCGCGGCCGGCGCCGTGCTGGGGGCGCTCGGCCTGATCTGAAGCGCAGTAGCGGCCCGCCCCCGGACCGGGCATACTTGCGCTTTCGATCAGCCAACCATACCGATGGACCGAGCCATGCCCGAACTCCTCAGCGAACACGTTTGTTTCGACGGCGTCCAGCGCTTCTACCGCTACGATTCCGCCGCCATCGGCCTGCCGATGCGTTTTTCCGTGTACCTCCCTCCCGGCGCGCAAGGCAAGCGCCTGCCCGTCCTGTTCTACCTCGCCGGCCTCACCTGCACCGAAGAGACCTTCATGATCAAGGCCGGCGCCCAGCGCGTGGCGGCACAGGAAGGCCTGATCCTGGTCGCTCCCGACACGAGCCCGCGCGGCGCCGGCGTGCCGGGCGAGACGGACAACTGGGACTTCGGCGCGGGCGCCGGCTTCTACGTGGACGCCACCCGCGAACCGTGGTCGACCCACTACCGCATGTACAGCCACATCCTCGAACTGCGCGAGCTCGTGCTGGCCACACTGCCGGCCGACCCGGCGCGCGTGGGCATCTTCGGCCACTCCATGGGCGGCCATGGCGCGCTGATGCTGGCGCTGCGCAATCCCGGCCTGTTCCGCTCCGTGTCGGCCTTCGCGCCCATCGCCGCGCCGTCGCGCTGCCCGTGGGGCGAGAAGGCGTTCGGCGGCTATCTCGGCCCGGACCGCGACGCGTGGCGCGTCTACGATGCGACCGAACTGATGGCGTGCGCCGACGCCCCACCCTTCCCGAAAGGCATCCTGATTGACCAAGGCCTGGCGGACAAATTCCTGGCCGAACAACTGTACCCGGACGCGTTCGAGGAAGCGTGCCGCGCCGTCGGCCAGCCGCTCGACCTGCGCCGCCATCCGGGCTACGACCACGGCTATTACTTCATCTCGACCTTCGTCGAAGACCACCTGCGCTTCCACCGGCGCAACCTCGGCTGAGGCCTGCGCCCTGCCCGTTCCGCACGCTGCACACTGTCATGGACCGGGGCGGTCCGCGGAAATTCCCCGCTTTCGCCCGCCTGCTGTCCTGTGTCAAAGGGCCGCCGGGGCCCCCGCGCACGAATCGGAGCGCCCCTTGCAAACGCATGTCGACCGCCCTATAAATGGGATTGGCGGTGCCCCGCGCGCCGCCGACATCATTCTTAAAAGGGAGGTCTATCATGAACCTGATCAGAAGAGGCACGACGCCGCTGTCCACGTTCCGTCCCGGCGTCATGGAAGACCAGTTCGGACGCATGGTCGAGAACATGTTCCAGGACTTCTTCGCGCCGCTCGCCCAGGGCCGCTGGGCCGGCGAGGACGTCGGCATGCCGCGCCTGGACGTCAGCGAGACGGAGAAAACCTTCGAGGTGAAGGCCGAGCTGCCGGGCGTCAAGAAGGAAGACGTGCACGTGTCGATCGACGGCCAACGCGTCACCATCGAGGGCGAGTGCCAGCAGGCAAACGAACAGCGCCAGGGCGAACAGGTGGTGTATTCTGAGCGCTCGACGCGCAAATACCAGCGCAGCTTCACGCTGCCCTCCGAGGTCGACGATGCCAGCGCGCAGGCGCGGCTCGAGGACGGCGTCCTGATGCTTTCGCTGCCCAAGAAAGCGGGCGGCACGGCGCGCCAGCTGACGATCCAGTAAGGATCCGACAGCGCACGGCGTGGCACGCGCGCGGACGGCCTGCGGGCCGCCCGCGTCCGCGTTCATGCCGCGCTCATGTCGCGCTCATGTAGCGGATATGGAAGGATCTGAGGAAGAGTGCGCATCATGGCCGACATCCGTCATTTCAAGAATCGTACCGAAGCGGGCCGGCTGCTGGCGCAGCGGCTCGCCGTCTACACCCGGCATCCGGACGCCATCGTGCTGGCACTCCCGCGCGGCGGCGTGCCGGTCGGGTTCGCCATCGCGCAGCGGCTCGGCATCGCCCTCGACGTCCTGCTCGTGCGCAAGCTCGGCATGCCGCGCCACGAGGAATTCGCGATGGGTGCCGTGGGCAGCGGCGGCGTGCGCGTACTGCAGCCCGGCGTTCCGGGCCTGATGGGCGTCACCGCGCAGGACGTGGAAGCGGTGACGGCACGCGAACTGGCCGAGCTGCAGCGGCGCGAGCGCGCCTACCGCGGCGGCCGGCCGCCGCTCGACCTCGCCGGACGCAGTGCGATCCTCGTCGACGACGGCGTCGCCACGGGCTCCACGATGCTGGCCGCGATCGAAGTGGCGCGCCGGCTGGGGCCCCGGGAACTGGTGCTGGCGATCCCCGTCGCGCCGCCGGACACGGCGGCCGCGCTGGCGCCCCGCGTCGACGAACTCGTCTGCCTGTCGACCCCGCCCCACTTCCGCGCGGTCGGCCAGTGGTACGACGCGTTCGAACAGACCAGCGACGAGGAAGTGCAGGATTTGCTGACCACCGCCTGGCATGACGAGGCGGCGGCCGGCGCCAGACCAACCGGAGGAGCGAATCATGAGAAACACGACCGACACAGGCTATGAAATCGCGAAGTGGCTGGGCGGTGCCGCCGCCGGCGCCCTGCTGATGTACATGCTCGACCCGGACCGCGGCGGCGCCCGGCGCGCGCAATCGGCCGCGGCCGTGCGCAATGCGGGCGCGCGCACGTCCAGCGCACTGGGGAACGTCTGGCGCGGCGCGGGCGCGCGCATCGGCGCCGCCAGCGACGAGCTGCGCGACCGCACGGCCGACGTGGCGGCGGACGTGGCAGACAAGGTGCGACCGGACGGCGCGGCGAGGTCGGGGTCGGCGCTGGAGCGCATGGGGCACGCGGCCAGCGAGGCGCTCGACGCCGGCATCGACAAGGCCAAGGACACGCTGGCCCGCGCGGGCGACGCCGTCGGCAGCGGCATGGAGAAGGCGCGGCATGCGCTGGACCGGACCGCCGGCGAGGGCGGCAGCACGGTCGGCGACGGCATGGACCGGACACGCGAGCTGGCACGTGATGTGCGCACCCGCATGCGCGACGCCCTGCAGGCGGGCCCGGGGGGCGAATGGACGCCTGCCGCGCGCAATTCCGCCCTGGCCGGCGGCGGCCTGCTGGCCCTGTATGCCCTGAGCCGGCGCTCGCCGCTGGCATGGATGCTGGGCCTGGCCGGGGCCGCGCTGCTGGCCCGCGGCGCCACCAACCAGCCCCTGCTGGGCATGCTGCGCGGCCGCGGCATCGGCATGGACCAGACCATCGACTTCAGCAAGTCCATCCACATCGACGCCGCGCCGGACGACGTGTACGACCTGTGGACCCATTACGAGAATTTCCCGCACTTCATGTCCCACGTCGTCGAAGTGCGCGACCTCGGCCGCGGCCGCTCGCACTGGGTCGTGCGCGGCCCCGGCGGCAGCGAGTTCGAATGGAATGCCGTCCTCACCGAGCAAAGCCGGCCGCACCGCCTGGCATGGCGCAGCGAAGCCGGCGCCGAAATCCCGCAAAGCGGCTCGATCCAGTTCGAACCGCATCGCGGCGGCACGCGCGTCACCGTGCGCATGTCCTATACGCCGCCGGCGGGCGCAGTCGGCCACGGTCTCGCCACCCTGCTCGGGTCCGATCCGAAGTCGCAGATGGACGACGACCTGGCGCGCATGAAGGCGTTCATCGAACGGGGCGCCGTGCCGCGCGACGCCGCGCGCCCGCGCACCAGCAGCCGCTGGCTGCACTGAGGCGGTCATGGCGACGCCGCAGGCCATCTCCGCGCTCCGCAACGCCGCCCGCCCGCTGACGGGCGGCGAACGCGACTACGACGCCCTGCTCGACCTCGTGGGCGATGCCCGCTTCGTCCTGCTGGGCGAAGCGACGCACGGCACCCATGAGTTCTACGAGGAACGCGCGCGCATCACGCAGCGCCTCATCGAGGACAAGGGTTTCCACGCCGTGGCCGTCGAGGCCGACTGGCCGGACGCCTACCGCGTCAACCGCTACGTGCGCGGCCGCGGCGACGACCGCAATGCCGACGAAGCCCTGTCCGGCTTCCAGCGCTTTCCGAACTGGATGTGGCGGAACACGGACGTCGCCGCGTTCGTCCAGTGGCTGCGGCACCACAACGAGAAGACGTCCGGACCGCAGGTCGGCTTCTACGGCCTCGACCTGTACAGCATGTTCACGTCGATCGAGGAAGTGCTGCGCTACCTCGACCAGGTCGACCCGAACGCGGCGCGCCAGGCGCGCGAGCGCTACGCCTGCTTCGACCATTACCACGAAGACAGCCAGCACTACGGCTACACGGCCAGCCTGGACCTGTCCGCATCGTGCGAACAAGGCGTCCTCGAACAATTGCGCCAGCTACAGCAGCGGGCCAGCGACTACATGCACCGGGATGGCGACGAGGAAGCGTTTTTCTATGCCCAGCAAAATGCGCGCCTCGTCAAGAATGCCGAGGAATACTACCGGACGATGTTCCGGGGCCGGGTGTCGTCATGGAACCTGCGCGACAGCCACATGGCGGAGACGCTGGACGCGCTCGCCCACCACCTGTCCAGGGATGGCGAGCCGGCCAGGATCGTCATCTGGGAGCACAACTCCCACATCGGCGACGCGCGCGCGACGGAAATGGGCGAGATGGGCGAGTGGAACGTCGGCGAACTGGCACGCAAGGAATACGATGGCCAGACCCGGCTGATCGGGTTTTCCACGTACGACGGCTTCGTCACGGCCGCTTCCGAATGGGATGCGCCGGCCGAGCACAAGCGCGTGCGACCGGGCATGCCGGGCAGCTACGAGGAATTGCTGCACGAAGTCGGCATTCCCCGCTTCCTGCTGCCGCTACATGATGGCGTCAATAAGGGCGTCGACAAGGCCGTCCGCGACACGATGGAAGAACGGCGGCTGGAACGAGCCATCGGCGTCATCTACCTGCCCCGCACGGAGCGCCACAGCCATTATTTCGCCGCCCGCATGGCGCGCCAGTTCGATGCCGTGATCCACATCGACCACACGACGGCCGTGCATCCGCTCGACCCGGGCGGCGGCTGGCATGCGGAGGAACCGCCGGAAACCTACCCGACAGGCATCTGAAATGTGAAAATTGGCGAGATTGCGACCCTTTACATAGTTGTAAAATGAACAAAGGTCATGAGCACGCTCCGCGTGCTTTCGTTCTCATTGTTCATCATAAGGGTCATGAAGCCAATCCGGATCTCCATTATTGCCGCCCTGCTCGCGGGCGCTACGTCCCTGCACGCCCAGGAAACCACATCCAAAGTCGAACGTTGCGACCGCCCTCTCGGCACCATCGCCGTCACGGAAGCCCAGAGCGAAAGCGCGCACGCGCTGCAAAGCTACGGGCTCGGTTCGCCGGTGGCGCTGCTGCGCATCATGATCCAGCAGTCGAACTGCTTCCAGGTCGTCGAACGGGGCGCGGCGATGGCCAACCTGCAGCAGGAACGCGCGCTGGCCGCGAATGGCGAGACGCTGGGCGGCAGCAACGTCGGCAAGGGCCAGCTGCAGGCGGCCGACTTCGTCATGACGCCGAACGTGCAGTTTGCCGCCGCCAACACGGGCGGCATCGGCGGCGCGATCTCGGATTACGGCGGACGCCTGCTGGGCGGCCTGGGCCGGATCGCGGGCGGCATCGCGGGCAACCTCAAGTTCAAGGAAGCGCAGACGAGCCTGCTGATCGCGGACGTCCGGTCCGGCATCCAGGTGGCGGCGGAAGAAGGCGTCGCGACGAAGACGGACTTCGGCATTTCCGGCTGGAGCTGGGGCGGCGGCGATTATTCGCGCCTGGGCGGCTACACGAATACGCCGGAAGGCAAGATGGTGGCGGCCAGCCTGCTCGACAATTACAACCGCATCGTGGCCCGGATCCGCAATGAGCCGAGCCTCGTGCGCACCAGCAGCGCGGCCAGCAAGGTGAATGCCCAGGCGTCGACCCGCGAAGGCATGCCCGTGACGGCCGGCGCCAGCGTGTACGCACGCCTGGCCACCGTCAAGGTGTACACGGAACCGCGCTCGAGCAGCAAGGTGATGGGGACGCTGAAGCGGTCGGAAGAAGCGATCGCGACCGGCGAAGAGCGCGACGGCTTCGTCAAGATCGACGGCGAGAACGTGTCGGGCGGCTGGGTGCAGCGCACGCTGGTCGCCACGCAGCCCGCACCGCAGTAATCACTGGGTCGGCACGCCGGCCGCCTCCTCCGCGACGCGTACCACGCAGCGGTTGCGGCCGCCATGTTTGGCGGCGTACAGCGCCGTGTCGGCCCAGCCCAGCACCTGGTCCTGCGTGGGCAGCGGGCCGGCCAATCCGTGGACGAGCGCGATGCCCACGCTGGCCGTGACGTCCAGCGGACCTGCGCCCGTCGCGAACGGCTTCCGGATGGCGTCCACGATCTTGGCGCCGATCCGTTGCGCCTCCTCCTCGCCCTTGACGTCTTCCAGCAGGACGACGAATTCATCGCCCGCCAGCCGGGCCGGCGTGTCCGTGACGCGCACGCAGCCCGCGAGGCGCTGGGCGAATTCCTTCAGCACCTCGTCGCCGACGCCGTGCCCCCACGTGTCGTTGATGGCCTTGAAGTGGTCGATGTCCAGGTAGGCGAGGCCCATCACCTGGCGCTGGCGGCGCACGCGCTCCAGCGCCTGGCCCAGCAGCTCGCCAAATAACCTTCGGTTGGCGATGCCGGTCAGGCTGTCGAAGCGGGCCATCTGCACGAGCCGGCTTTCCGCCTCTTTTACCCGCGTCATGTCGTGCGCGAGCGCGTACACACCCGCGACCGCGACGTTCACCCGGCCCTGCGCCTGCACGTCCGGCACGAATGTCCATTCCAGGATGCGGTGCCGGCCCTGCGCCTGCAGCGGCATCTCGAACGTGGCGCCGGCGCCTTCGAAGGCCTGCTTCAGGCGCGGCCGGGCCGCGTCGTAGGCAGGCTTGCCCAGCACTTCCTGCAGGTGCATGCCGGGCAGGCGCACCGGTTCCAGGCCCAGCCACGCCTGGAACGTCGCGTTGCCGAAGCCCAGGCGGTGGTTGCGGTCGATGTAGCAGATCAGCACCGGCAGGTTGTCGGCGATCAGGCGCAGGCGCTGCTCGCTCGCGGCCTGCGCCAGTTCCGCTTCCTTGCGCTCGCTGATGTCCATCGCCATCACGAAAAACCCGGCGACGTGGCCGTCGGCATCGATGTCGGGAATCGTGTCGATCATCTGGTGGCGCGTGGCGTCGTCGCTACGCACGTCTTCCACGTGGCCGCGTTCGCCGCGCAGCGCGGCGCGGATCAGGGGTTCCAGGCGGGCGTAGCCGGCTTCGCCCAGCGCTTCGCGCACCGTGCGCCCGATGAACACGTCCGGCGTCGAGCCGATCATGCGGTCGAAGCCGGCGTTCGTGAATTCGAAGCGCTCGTCGCGGTCGACGTAGGCGATCACGGCCGGGACGTTGTCCGCGATCGCGCGCATGCGGGCGGCCGCGCGCCCGCGCGCCTGCACGAGGTCGTGGAACGCGCGGCCCAGTTCGCCGACTTCGTCGTCGCGGGCAAGCGCCAGCACCTCGCTGCCGGCGCCTTCGTGGCGCACGGCGGCCACGTTGCGACGCAGCGCGTCCAGCGGGCGCAGGCCGCGGCGCACGAGCCACCACGACAGCAGGCCCGCGACCAGCGCGAGGATGCCCGCGACGACCAGCACCGTGCGCCGCACCCGGGCGAGCGGCGCGAACGCCTCCGCTTCGGGATGGCGCGAGCCGAGGATCCAGCCGGTCGTCGCCAGGCGTTTATAGGCGACGATGGCGGGCCCGTCCCGGTCGCCGCCGATCAGCCAGCCCTCGAAACCGTGCAGGGCACGCGCGAGGCCGGGCTGGTCGGCGGGCGGCGCCGTCTGGCGTTCCTTCGTGGGCGAATCGATCGGCGTGCCGTCGGCCGACATCAGGAACAGGTAGCCGGTGCTGCCCGGCCGCAAGGCGTCGACCTGGCGCAGGAAGCGCGCATGCTGCAGGTCGATACGGCCCGCGAGCACGTAGACGATCTCGCCGTGGTCGTCGAACACGGGCGCCGTCACCAGCACCATGTTCGCGCCGGACAGCCGGCTCTGGAAGGGGTCGGACACGATGCCGCGGCCGCGCAGCAGCGTTTCCTCGAAGTACGGGCGGCCCGTGGCCGTCAGCGGCTGGGCGGCCGGCATGGAGGCGCCCGACGCCACCAGCTCGCCGGTGCGGGCAAACGCGGCGATGTTGACGAACTCGTCGCCCACATCGGCCGTGCGGAGCGCGAGCCACGCCTGCAGGCGGCGCGGGTCCTGGCGGGCGTCCGCCGGCAGCGCGGCGGCCAGCGCGGCCATCTGGCGCAGGCGCGCCTCCAGCAGGTCGTCGAGGAAGGCGGCGGCCCCGGACAGCGCGACATATTGCTGCGCGCCCAGCACGGCGCGCAGGTCGTGCTCGGCCACGTCGATTGCCAGCGGACCGGCCAGCATGGTGGCGCCCAGCACGAGCACGCCGACGGCGCCGGCCAGGCGGCTGCGCAGGTTGGTCGGGAGAGGGATCGGTCGTCGCATGGGGGTCGGGCGTGCGATGCTGCGCATCGGGCCGCTCCAGTATGTCATACCCCCCGGCTTTCTACTAATGCCACGTAAAAGATCAATTCCCTTGGTCTTGACGGGGCAGTTTGGTTTAGCATTGCACAGTTCAGTCTTGGCAATCCCAACCCATCCCACGAGGACATGAGTAAATACACACTGAACGTCAACGGCAAGGCCCAGGCCGTCGACGTCGAAGCGGATACCCCGCTGCTGTGGGCGCTGCGCGATACCCTTGGCCTCGTCGGCACAAAATATGGCTGCGGCATCGGCGCCTGCGGCGCCTGCACCGTCCACGTGGACGGCCAGCCGGCGCGCGCCTGCCAATTGCCTGTGAGCAGCATCGGCAAGCGCCGCATCACGACGATCGAAGGCCTCGATGCCCGTGCCATGCACCCGTTGCAGCAGGCCTGGACCGAGCTGGACGTGCCGCAGTGCGGCTATTGCCAGGCCGGCCAGATCATGACGGCCTGCGCCCTCCTGAAACAGCATCCGAAGCCGACCGACGCCCAGATCGACGACGCGATGGCGGGCAACCTGTGCCGCTGCGCGACCTATGTCCGCATCCGTGCGGGCATCCACCGGGCGGCCGATATCGCGGCGACCGGTAACGGAAAGGACAAGGCATGAGCCCCCTCTCCTCCTCGCGCCGCCGCTTCCTCGGCCAGTCGGCCGGCGCCGGCGCCGCCCTGCTGCTGGGCGTGCAGGCGAGCGGCGCCATCGCCGCGCTGGCCGACGACGGCCAGGCGCCTGCGGCGGGCGACTTCGTCCCGAACGCGTTCATCCGCATCGGCACGGACGGGCGCGTGACGCTCGTCTCCAAGCAGCCGGAAATCGGCCAGGGCATCAAGACGTCGCTGCCGATGGTGCTCGCGGAAGAACTGGAAGTCGACTGGAAGGCGGTCCGTGTCGTGCAGGGCGACCTGAACCCGGTCTATGGGTCGCAGGGTGCGGGCGGGTCGACGTCGACGCCGACCAACTACGACAACTTCCACCGCCTCGGCGCCACCGCGCGCACGATGCTCGTGAAGGCCGCCGCGCAGACGTGGAACGTGCCGGCGGCCGAATGCCGTGCGGAGAACGGCGCCGTCGTGCACGGCGCGAGCGGCCGCAAGCTGGGCTACGGTGCGCTCGTGCGCACGGCGTCCGCGCTGCCCGTGCCGGATGCGAAAGAGGTCGTGCTGAAGGACCCGGCCGCGTACCGCCTGCTCGGCACGCGCGTGGGCGGCGTGGACAACGCGCTCGTCGTCAGCGGCCAGCCGCTGTTCGGCATCGACACGCGTTTGCCCGGCATGCTGTACGCCACCTACGTGAAGTGCCCGGTGCTGGGCGGCCGCCCCGTCGAGGCGAACCTGGACGCCATCAGGCGCATGCCCGGCGTGAAGGCGGCGTTCCTCGTCGAAGGCACGGAAAGCCTGACCGGCCTGCGGCCCGGCGTGGCGATCGTCGCCGACTCGACGTGGAACGCGTTCCGCGCCCGCAAGAAGCTGGACGTGACGTGGGACGAAGGCGAAGGCGCGCGCCACAGCTGGTCCGGCTTCCTCGCCGCCGCGCAGGTCGCAAGCAAGCAGCCCGGTGCCGCCGTGATGCGCAAGGATGGCGACGTGGATGCGGCGCTGGCCGGCGCCGCACGCACCCTGGAGGCGAACTACGTCTACCCGTTCATCTCGCACGCGAGCATGGAACCGCAGAACTGCACGGCGTGGTTCAAGCCGGCGGACGGCACCCTCGAACTGTGGGCGCCCACGCAGAATCCGGGCGCTGGCCAGGCCCTCGTGTCCACGACCTTCAACATCCCGAAGGATAAAATCACGCTGCACATCACGCGCAGCGGCGGCGGCTTCGGCCGCCGGCTGTCGTCCGACTTCATCGTCGAGGCGGCCGCGATCGCGCAAAAGGTGAAAGCGCCCGTCAAGCTGACGTGGATGCGCGAGGACGACCTGCAGCACGATCACTTCCGCGCCGGCGGCTTCCACTTCCTGCGCGGCGGCGTCGACGAGCAAGGCAAGGTCGTCGCCTGGCACGACCACTTCGTCACGTTCGCCAACCGCATCGAGAAGAAGGAAAGCGACGGCGGCACCGCGAGCGTGCTGCAGCCGGGCAGCGGCGGCAACCTGTCGGGCGACGAATTCCCCGCCCGCTGGCTCGCCAACTGCCTGATCGAACAGACGCCGCTCGAATGCCGCATCCCGATGGGACCGTGGCGCGCGCCGGGCAGCAACGTGTTCGCGTGGGTGTTCCACAGCTTCATCGACGAACTGGCCCATGCGGCCGGGCGCGATCCGCTCGCGTTCCGCCTCGACCTCCTCGGCGACAAGGACCTCGTGGCCGGCACGGGCGAGCGCGGCGTGCCGTACAACGTGGGCCGCATGCGCAACGTGCTGAAAGCGGTCGCGGAGAAATCCGGCTGGGGCCAGCGCAAGTTCGCGCGCGGCCAGGGCGCCGGCATCGCCTTCCACTTCAGCCACCGCGGCTACGTGGCCGAAGTGGCCGAGGTGACGGTGTCGAAGGAAGGCCGGCTGCGCGTGGACCGCGTCGTCGTCGTCGCCGACATCGGCGCGCAGATCGTCAACCTGTCCGGCGCCGAGAACCAGGTGCAGGGCTCCGTCATCGACGGCCTGTCCACCCTGATGTACCCGGCGCTCGACATCGACAAGGGCCGCATCGTACAGAGCAATTTCAACGACTACCCGCTGCTGCGCATCTTCGACACTCCGGCGAAGATCGAGACGCACTTCCTCAAGACGGACTATCCCGTCACGGGGCTGGGCGAACCCGTGTTCCCGCCGCTGGCGCCGGCCGTCTGCAACGCGATCTTCGCCGCCACCGGCAAGCGCGTGCGCGAACTGCCGCTGGCGAAGGCGGACCTGTCCTGGAGCTGATCGCGTGGCGGTGGAAAACGTGTCCGACCTGCTGGGCCAGGCCGTCCGCCTGCACCAGCAGGGCCGGTTCGATGCGGCGCAGGCCTTGTACCGGCGGGTATTGGCCATCAACCCGCGCCAGTTCGACGCGCTGCACCTGCTGGGCGTGATCGAGCGCCAGCGCGGGCATCCTGCGCATGCGGTCGAACTGATCGAAGAAGCGCTGCGCATCGACCCGCAGCAGGCGCGCGCCCATTGCAACCTGGGCGCCGCGCTGCAGGACCTCGGCCGCACCGGCGACGCGCTGGCCAGCTACGAAGCGGCGCTGCGCCTCGACCCGGCGTATGCGCTCGCCTGGGACAACCGCGGCAACACGCTGCGCCGGCTCGGCCGCCTGGCCGAAGCGCTGGACAGCTACGAACGCGCCCTCGGCATCAACCCGGCACTGGCCGACGCGTGGTGCCACCGCGCCATCGCGCTGCACGACCTCGGGCGCCATGCCGATGCCGTCGCCAGCGCCGAACAGGCCCTTGCCGCGCGGCCCGCGTACGCGGACGCCTTCGTCGCCCTGGGTCACGCGCTGCAGGCGCTGGACCGTCACGCGGACAGCGTGGCCGCCTACGACAGCGCGCTCGCGCTGGCCCCGCAGGCCGACACCTGGTGCGCGCGCGGCACGGCGCTGAAGAAATCGGGCGACCTCGCGGGCGCCCTGCACAGCTACGACAAGGCGCTGGCCCTGCGGCCCGCCTACGCGTTGGCGGAACACTATCGCGCGAACACGCTGCGCGCGCTGGGCCGGCGCGACGCGGCCGTGGCGGCGTACCGCCGCGCGCTCGACCTGGGCGCGGATGCGGACGACATCCGCTTTTCACTGGCGGCGCTCGGCGCGGCGGACCAGCCGGCAACGGCGCCGGCCGACTACGTGAAACACCTGTTCGACCAGTACGCGGGCCGTTTCGACCGCCACCTCGTCGACGTCCTCGGCTACCGCACGCCGACACGCCTGGACGCCCTGCTCCGCCCGCACCTGGCCGCGCCGCTCGTGGATGCGGCACTGGACCTCGGCTGCGGCACCGGGCTGTGCGCGCCTTTCCTGCGCCCGCTCGCGCGCCACGTCACCGGTGTCGACCTGTCGCAGCGCATGCTGGACAAGGCGGCGGAGCTCGGCCTGTACGATGACCTGGCCTGTGCCGACATCGTCGACTGGCTGGCGGATCGTCCCGCGTCGTGCGACCTCGCCGTCGCGGCCGACGTGATCGTGTACATCGGGGACCTCGCTCCGCTGTTCGCGCGCGTGCGGCGCGCGCTGCGCGCGGGCGGGCTGTTCGCGTTCTCGTGCGAGGCCCTGGACGATGACGCGCGTGGCTTCGCGCTGCAGCCATCGAACCGGTTCGCGCACGCGCCGGGCTACGTGCAGCGGACCGCGCAGGCGGCCGGGTTCGACATCGTCGCATCGGAGCGCGCCGTGCTGCGCCAGGACCACGGCCGCGCCGTCGACGGGCACCTCGTGCTGGTGCGGGCAGCGTAGTCAGGCGGCCGGCAGGCGCGCGCAGATCAGGCAGCCGCCGGTATCGGCGTCGCGGATGGCGATGTCGCCGCCGTGGCCGTCGACCACCGCGCGCGCGATCGCGAGGCCCAGCCCACTGCCCTGCTGGACCTGGTCGGGGGCGCGGAAGAAGCGCTCGAACACGCGCTCGCGCAAGGCTTCCGGCACGCCCGGGCCGCTGTCGCTCACGCACAGCCGCACCATGGCGTCCACGCGCGCCAACGACACGTTCACCGTACCGCCCTGCGGGCTGTATTTGATGGCATTGTCGATGACGTTATCGACCAGCGACACCAGCGCGCCTTCCTGTCCCCGCACGATCAAGCCTTCCTCCGCCTCCAGCGCCAGCTCCACGCCGCGCACGTCGGCGAGGCGCGCCAGCGCTGCCAGCCGGTCCTGCACCAGGGCGTCCAGCGCGATGGGGCGCGCCGCCTCGGCGCCGGCCGCGTCGCTGCGCATCAGCAGCAGCAACTGGCCGACCAGCCGGGTCGCGCGCTCGGCTGCGCGCACGATCCCCGCCAGCAGTTCACCATGCGCGGGCGCCGCGCCCTGCCGCTGCAGCGCTTCCGCGTTGACGCGCAGCGCGGCCAGCGGCGTGCGCAGCTCGTGCGCCGCGTCCGCGATGAAGCGCCGCTCGCGCATGGCGCTGTCCTCGACGCGGCGCAGCAGGGCGTTGACGCTGTCGATCACCGCCATGGCTTCGCGCTGCGGCAGCGGCGCGATCGGACTCAGGTCGTGCGGGCCGCGCGCCGCGATGTCCTCGGCCGCACGCCGCCACGGCCGCAACGCGAGCCGGATCGACAGCCAGGCCGGCAGCACGAGGAGCGGCAGGCTGACGAGCAAGGGCAACAGGTAGTAGCCGCCTGCGTTAAACGTCAGGAACAGATCCATGTCGTGTCCCAGTTTCATGCGCGAGACCTCGACGCCGGCCGTCCGGTCGCGCACCGTGCGCACGGCCCATTTTTTGCCCTCCGCCATGCGATATTCCACGGCGCCGTCGCGCACGCCGGCGACATCGAGCCGCGCACCCGGCGTCGCGTAGACCACCCGCCCATGAGCGCGCACGACGGTGAAGATGCCGAGCGCCGGCGGGTCGGCCTTGCCGCCGTTCTGGCGCAGCGCGCGGTCGGCCAGGACCAGGGCCTGCCGCTGGCGCCCGGGCTGGCCGTCGAGCGCGGCGGTCACGTACAGCAGCACGTCGTACAACTGGTCGGTGCGCAGTTCGCCCTGGTCGCGCGCGCCTTCGTACACGAAGAAGGCGACGCCGAGGCTCCAGACCACCGCCAGCAGCGCCATCTGCGCGACCAGCAGGCGCCGCATCAACGACGGCGTCCCGATCCAACGCCACAGGCGCCTCATGCCTGGTCGATCACGTAGCCGACGCCGCGCACCGTGCGGACGACGCCGTCGCCCACCTTGCGGCGCAGGTTCGCCATGTGCACGTCGAGGGCGTTGCTGGCGTTCGCCTGCGAGCGCGGCAGCGCCGCGTCTTCGAGCGCGCGCCGCGTCACGACCTTCGGCGAACGCATCATCAGCACTTTCAGCAACTGGAATTCGCTGGCGGTCAGTTCCAGCGGCTGCCCGTGCAGGCTGGCCCGGTGTCCCGCCGCATCCAGCGCCAGGCCGCGCAATGCCAGCGTGCCCCCGTCGAACCCGTAGCTGCGCCGCGCCAGCGCGCGCACCCGCGACAGCAGCTCGGCCAGCGCGAACGGCTTGACGAGGTAATCGTCCGCGCCGGAGTCCAGGCCGAGCAGCCGGTCTTCGAGCGCATCGCGCGCGGTCAGGATCAGCACCGGCAGCGCGCGGCGGTCGCGGCGCAGGCGCTGGACGAGCTGGAGGCCGTCGCCGTCCGGCAGGCCGAGATCCAGCAGCACCAGGTCGTGCGCCGCCTGGTCGAGCTGGCGCTGGGCGTCCTGCAGGCGGCGGACCCAGGTGACGTCCAAACCGCTGTCCAGCAGGGCGATGCGGATGCCGTTGCCGAGATCGAGGTCGTCTTCAATGAGCAGAATATCCATGGAGCGCTATTAGACCACCGCCGGATGAAGAATGGATGAAGAGACAACGTCTTCATCGAATCTTCATCCTTCCCTCATGTGCCGCTCATGCATTCCTTTCGATAATTGCGGCCGACCGGTCGCCACTGGGAGCGATCGCCACTGAAAGGGATACGATGAAAAAAGCGCTGTTGTTGTCCACCCTCCTGATCGCTGCCGCCGCCAACGCGCAGGACAGCACCTTCACCCTCGGTGCCGGCATCGCCGCCGGCACCCGCTATTCCGGCTCGGACGAACACCTCGTGGCGCCCGTCGTCGTCCTCGACTACCAGGCGGCCAACGGTTTTTATGCCAGCACGCTGCGCGGCATCGGCTTCGCGGCCGGCGGCGGGCAGCTCAGCGCCAGCATCGGCCTCGGCTACCGTGGCGAACGGCGCGAGAACGACACCAACGGCTTCGTCGGCCGCACCGGCAGCAAGGCGCTCAAGGGCATGGGCGACATCGAGGGCAGCGCCACGCTCGACGTGGGCGCCGAGGCGCAGTTGACGGACGTCGTCAGCGTCGGCGCGCACGCCGGGATCCCGATCTCCCACCGCGAAAACGGCAAGCAGTTCGCGCTGGGCCTGAACGCCAGGCTGCTGGACAGCCAGGCCGACAAGGTCGCCGTCGGCGTCGCGCTGCAGTTCGGCGACGCAAAATACATGCAGACCTATTACGGCGTCGACGCGCGGCAGGCCGCCCGCTCGGGCTATCGCGCATTCAGGCCGGAAGGCGGTCGGTTCGGGACGGATGTGAGCCTGAGCTGGGTGCACCGCATCGACGCGCATTGGGCGGTGACGTCGATGCTGGGTGCGCAGCGGCTCGCGGGCGACGCCGCCGACAGCCCGCTCGTGCGCAGGAAGACGGCGCCGACGGCCGCCGTGTACGCGGCGTACCAGTTCTGAGCCGGGCGACGATCAGGCGACGGAGAGTGCGACCATCCCGAACTCGCCCAGCCGCACCGGCACGGCGCCACGCGCGACCATGCGGTCGAGCGCGCGGCGGCCGTCGCCCGGCTGCACGTCGACGGCGCGCATGGCTTCCGGCACGATCAATGTCGTGAAGCCTTCTTCCAGCGCATCCGTGACGGTGTTCAGCACGCAGTAATCGGTGGCGAGACCCACGACGGTCACGCGCTCGACGCCCCGCGCCCGCAGCTGCGCCGCGAGGTCCGTGCCGCCGAACGCGGAATAGGCGTCGACGCCCGCCGTGTCGGCCTTGGAGATGACGATGGCATCGTCCGGCAGCGCCAGTTCGGCCGCGAACGCGGCGCCCGGCGTATCGGCCACGCAGTGCGGCGGCCACGGTCCGCCCTGGGCCGCGAACGAGCAGTGGTCCTGCGGGTGCCAGTCGCGCGACGCGAAGATGGGCAGGCCCTGCGCCCGGTACAGTTCGATCAGGTGGTTGATGGGCGCGACCACTTCATGGCCGCCCGCCACCCCGAGCGCCCCGCCGGGCAGGAAATCGACCTGCATGTCGATGATCAACAGGGCATCGAGCGTGTCGAGGTGGATCGCACTCATATCGTTCTCCTGGAAGCGGTCGCGGGTCGCGATGCCCCATTGTCGCGCAAACTCAATGGCGCGTCTGCCGGGCGGCGATGGCGGCGGCGTGGGCCGGATCCGGATCGTGCCCGCCATGCCGGTCGAGGATCGCGGCGGCCCGCTCGGCCAGGGCGGCATCGGCCGCGTTCACCGTGACCTGGCAGTCGCGCACGTCGTCCTGCGCCACCGGCGCGTACGTGTGCGAATAGGCTGTCTTGCCCGTCACTGCGGGAGAATCGCCGACGGTGAAATTGCCCTGCACGGGGCCGGTCTCGTCGATGCGGACGTCGATCGCGACGTCGTCGGCCGCGATGCCCGCGGCCAGCAGTTCGGCGCGCGCCTGTTCGGCGGCCGTGACGTGCTTGAAGGTGCGTACGATGGGTTGCTGCATGGGGTCCTCCCACATTGGTTCACTTGCAATCACCGTACCAGAATCCCGCGCCGCGCGGCGCCCGTGCCTCGGGTGATTGCTGCGGGAAATTTTCCACCCGTGCGGCCTCGTTCTCCCGATTTAGTACAATCAGGCAACACCCAGCCATTGCACCGTGCGTTGTAATTTTTCAATAACATTATTCCAAGAGAACGAAAAATGAAACTTTCTGCCCGGATTGCTTCTTCCCGCCCCCTCGCCACCACCGCCATGCACGGCCGCGTGGAAACGCTGCGCAGCGAGGGCCACGCCGTCATCGATTTCTCGATCGCCATCTCGCACTTTCCCGCGCCGCGGCCGGTGCTGGACGCGGTGGCGGCGGCCATCGAGCGGGAGCGGATCATGCCGTACACGAGCGTGGTCGGTGCGCTGGACGTGCGGGCGCGGCTGGCGGCCAAGCTCAAAAAGGAAAACGGCATCGATGCGGGCACCGACGAGATCATCGTCACCAACGGCGCCAAGCAGGGGTTGTACGAAGCGCTATACACGTTGAGCGACCCGTACGACACCGTCCTCGTGTTCAAGCCGCACTGGCCCGCATATGTTGCTACGTCACAACTGTTAGGCCTGCGCCCCATCCTGGCCGATCTCCCTGAGGAAATTACGCCGGCACTGTTGGACGGCCTCGGCAAACCGGACATCGTCATCATCAATAACCCGCACAATCCCACCGGCAAGGTGTACACTCGCCGGGAACTGGAACACCTTCGTGCATGGGTGGAGCGCATCGGGGCCCGGGTGATCGTCGACGAAAGCTACGAACACCTGATTTTCGATGGCGGACACACCAGCCTGGCGGCCTTGTGCGACTGGCGGAACATCGGCGTGGTGACGCTGTTTTCGGCCTCGCAAAGCTACGCCATGATGGGCTGGCGGGTCGGCTTCGCGCTGGCGCCCGCCGAAGTGGTCAACGCGATGCAGACGCTGCAAGGCCCGATCACGGCGGCCGCGCCGCATTTGTCGCAGGTGGCCGCCGACGTCGCTTTCGCGACCGGCGCGCCGCGCGCGATGATGGCGGACTACCGTGACCGGCGCGACCTGGCGGTGCGGCTGTTTGCCGAGGTCCCCTGGATCGTCATGCACGCGCCGGCCTCCGGTCCGTACCTGTGGGGAGACGTGCGCAGCCTGACGCTGGACACGGTCGGCTTTGCCGAAGCGCTGCTCGAGGAACAGAGAGTGGCCGTCATGCCGGGCGAGGCGCTGGGCGTGCCCGGCTACATCCGGCTCGGCTATATTTCGGACGACGTGGCGACCTTGCGCGAAGGCATCCGCAGGATCATCGAATTTGGTAATGCGTTTGCTGCCCACAAGGCGGCAGATAGAAAATAGACAAATGACATCTGGCTTGAGCCGCTTCCGGCTGAACAGCCTGCGCAGCCGGCTCATGTTGCTGGTGGCGCTGGCGATCACGCCGCTGGCGGTGATGACGATCCTGTCCGGGATCCGCGAACGCGAACATGCCATCAAGGCATCGGAAGAAAACCTGCGCCGCCTGACGGGCATGGCGGCCGCCAACGAAGCCCAGTCGATCGAGGGTGCGCGCCAGATCCTCGTCGACCTTGCCAGCGTCCCGGACCTGATGGGCGACACTGCCAGGTGCACGTCGCTGCTGTCCGACGTCCTGGACCGCAACGAGGGCTTCGTCAACTTCGGCCTCATCCAGCTCAACGGCGACGTCACGTGCAGCGCCGTGCCCCTGCTCCACCCCGTCAACCTGGGCGACCGCAGCCACTTCCGCCGCGCCATCTCGGAACGCAGGTTCATTGCCGGCGACTACGTGTTCGGCCGCGTCATCAAGAAGCACACGATCAACCTCACCTACCCCGTCATCGACCGCGGCGGGAAAGTCCTGGCCGTCGTGTTCGCGGCGATGGACCTGGAAGGGCTCGACACCTTCATCAACGACATCAACCTGCCGCCCGGCTCCGTGCTGGCGACGGCGGATGCGCGCGGCACCATCATCTCGCGCCGCCCCGATCCCGAACGCTTCTTCGGGACCAGGCTGTCGCCCGCCACGCTGGAAGCGATGAACACGGCCGGCCAGCGCGCCGTGACGATCCGCGGCGAGGACGGCATCGAGCGCCTGCACACGTTCGCGCGCGTGGGCGCCCCCGCGCTGACCGACTACACGGTCACGATCGGCATCCCCACCGAGACGATCCTGTCGGCCGCGCGCCACGACCAGATCATGTCCCTGCTGGGCCTCGCCGCGACCACCCTGCTCGCCATGCTGGCCGCGTGGCTCGTGGGCGACGTCCTGATCGTCCAGCGCGTGCGCAAGCTGATGGGCACCGCCGAGCGCATCGCCGCCGGCGACCTGGAAGCCCGCTCCGGCATCGCCTACGGCCACGAAGAGATCGGCAACCTGGCCCAGGCCCTGGACCGCATGGCGGCCGCGCTGCAAAAGAAGGAGACGGCGCGCTCCCTGGCCGAGCGCGAACTGCGCGCCGCCGACCAGAGGAAGGACGAGTTCCTCGCGATGCTCGCACACGAGCTGCGCAACCCGCTGGCGCCGATCAGCACGGGCGCCCACCTGCTCAAGCTGCTGCACTCCGATAACGCCCAGATTACCCAGACCTGTTCCATCATCGTGCGCCAGGTCGACCACATGACGAGCCTCGTCGACGACCTGCTCGACGTGTCGCGCGTGACGCGCGGCCTCGTGTCGCTGGCGACGCAGGTGCTGGACTTCAAGCGCGTCGTCGACGACGCGGCCGAGCAGATCCGCCCGCTGATCGCGGCGCGGCGCCACCGCGTCGTGATCGAGCTGCCGCCCGCGCCGGCCTACGTCAAGGGCGACCACAAGCGGCTCGTGCAGGTGTGCGCGAACCTGCTCAACAACGCGACCAAGTACACGCCCGAAGGCGGCACCATCCACCTGCGCGTGGACGCGGACGGCAACGACTACGTGCTGACCGTGGCCGACGACGGCATCGGCATGGAACCCGCCCTCGTCGAGCGCGTGTTCGACCTGTTCACCCAGGCCGAGCGCACGCCGGACCGGTCGCAGGGCGGCCTCGGTCTCGGCCTCGCGCTCGTGAAGAGCCTCGTCGAGCTGCACGGCGGCGAAGTGAAGGCCCACAGCCCGGGCCTGGGCAAGGGCTCGACGTTCACCGTGCGCCTGCCCCGCTACACGCAGGACGTCGTGCTGGCGCCGGCGCCCGTCGTCGGCGAAGAACACCACGACGGCGGCGTGCCGCTGCGCATCCTGCTCGTGGACGACAACGTCGACGCCGTGCACACGCTGCAGCTGTTCCTGCGCTCCGGCGGGCACCGCGTGGAAGTCGCCTATTCCGCCACGGACGCGCTGGAACTGGCGAAATCGTTCGTGCCGGAAGTCTGCCTGCTCGACATCGGCCTGCCCGACTTCGACGGCAACGAACTGGCGCGGCGCCTGCGCTCGCTGCCGCAGGCGGCCGGCGCCACTCTGATCGCGATGACGGGCTACGGCCGCCAGCAGGACCGCGAGGCGTCGATGGCGGCCGGGTTCGACCACTACCTCGTCAAGCCGGTGAACACGACGCAGCTGGCGGACATCCTGGCTGCAGCCGCCGAGGCGAACATCCGGCGCTGACGCATCCGCGTATCGTGTTGATGGACCAGGGAGTCCATCTCCCGATGCTGCAAGACTTTCGGCGCCTGGTTTTCTCTCAACGTTTGCGGACACTGATCTCGCATAAATGTCCTGGTGCCTTCCGGTCGAAAATCGCGGATGGGCAACTGATGGAACTGGCGGCCCAAGGCAAGACGATCCCGAAAGCCAAGCTCGAATTCTTCCGCGCGGACGGCTCCGGAGCCCTCAAGTATTACGAGGTCATGCTGGAAAACGTGCTGGTGTCCAGTAGTAAAAAATCCTGGGGCGGATCCGGCTTGGTGCTTGACCAGTTCACACTGCACTACGCCAAAATCACCGAGAAATACACCCAGCAGAAAATAGGCGGCGGTGCCGGCGGAAACACGTCGGGCGGATGGGATCTGGCAGCGAACAAGACCGCGGCCTGACTGAATGAGGTGACCTCATGCTCCATGTGGACACGGACGGCTACGTCCTCAATGCACGTGTACAGCGGGCGCCGCGTCCACTGATCGAACGCGGCGTTTTACAGCGGATCAATGGGATCATCGTTCACCAGACCGGCGGCGGGTCTGGCGCCTCGAGCTTGAATAGCTACACGATGCAGAACGCGAACGGCGCCCACTTTTTGATCGACAAGGATGGAACGATCTATCAGACCGCATCGCTATTCCGGCAGACCTGGCATGTGGGTAGACTGCGCGCGCGGTGTCTCGCTGAGCATCGTTGTAGCCCGACCGAGCTCAATACGCTGAATCACTTCAGCCCAAAGACCGAACACCGGCTGGAAATGGCGAAGCGCGTGCCTCAGCGTTATCCCTCGAACGAGGACAGCATCGGGATCGAGATTGTCGGTGCTGTGGTAGCCGGCAAAGGTCAAAAACCGGCCGAGCAGGGAGTCTACGAAACGGTGAATGAGCAGCAAAACGCATCGCTTCAGTGGCTGATTGCCGAGCTTACCTCGACTTTCGGCGTGCCGATGAGTGAAATTTTCCGGCACCCGGTCGTCTCCCGCAAGAACCCGACCGAAGCCGAAAGCGCATTATGGTAGTCGCTGCACTCCTCTTTGCCGTGACCGCAAGCGCGTCCGCAGCAATGGACGATGGTCCTGGTACTGAACCGGAAATGCGCCAGACACATCTTCCGCCAATCAGTAAAGTTACTCGTCAGAACAGCGGCGCGACCTCTCCTGCTTCTACGGAACCTGCGGCGCAATGCGCTCGTTTCAAGCTCAGCGAACAGGAAATCCGTGAGTACATCGGCAAAGCTGCCGAAGTCACCGAACACGATTATTTTCATATGCTCGACTGGTCGCCCTGCTATGCGAGCGGAGAGGTCGTCTTCAAAAACGGCGTCACGGGTATCTGGGCAATCCAGCAGTATCGTGCCGGCTCGCTTAAACTGAACAACGGGCAGACCTTGTACCTGTATTGTCCGCGATGCCGGGCCAAAGCTTTCCCGCCTGCCGATGAATGATCAGGCTACGCCAGGTTGGTTGTACGTGTAGGCACGCGCAACCGTACCGTGCTCATCTGCCCCACCCCTTATCATCGACCGTGAAAGGAGATGATATGGAGACCGTCGAAGTCATCCTGGCGATGCTGCTCGCCGTGATCGCCAGCGGCTATGTGGCGCGGGTGTTGCCGATCGCCCTGCCCCTGCCGCTGATCCAGATCGCGGCGGGCGCCGTCATCTCGGGCGTCTTCCGCCACGGTATCGCACTGGACCCGGACATCTTTTTCCTGCTGTTCCTGCCCCCGCTGCTGTTCGTGGACGGCTGGCGGATCCCCAAGATCGGCCTGTTCCGCGACAAGGCGACGATCCTCGAACTCGCGCTGGGCCTCGTCCTGTTCACCGTGGTGGGCGCCGGCTACCTGCTGCACTGGATGATCCCCGCGATGCCGCTGGCGGTCGCCTTCGCGCTGGCGGCCATCGTGGCGCCGACGGACCCCGTCGCCGTGTCGTCGATCACCGCGCGCGTGCCGATGCCCCCGCGCCTCATGCACATCGTCGAGGGCGAGAGCCTGCTCAACGATGCGAGTGGCCTCGTGTGCTTCCGCTTCGCCGTCGCCGCCGCCATGACCGGGCATTTCTCGCTGGCGCGGGCCGGCCTGTCCTTCCTGTGGATCGCGCTGGCGGGCATCGCGGCCGGTGTCGCGATCACGTTCGCCATCACACGCGCGCACGGCATCCTGCAGCGCCGTTTCGGCGAGGAAGATGGCGTGTCGGTGCTCATCAACCTCCTGACACCGTTCGGCGCCTACCTCGTGGCCGAGCGCCTGGAGGCGTCCGGCATCCTGGCGGCCGTGGCGGCCGGCGTCACGATGAGCTACCTGGAATTGTCGGGCGCCGCGACACCGGGCACGCGCATCCGCCGCAACGTCATCTGGGACGCGCTGCAATTCACCCTGAACGGCACGATGTTCGTGCTGCTGGGGGAGCAACTGCCGGACATCGCCCGCGGCGCCCTGCACCCGGCCGGCGGAACACCGTACGACCCGGGATGGCTGGCCAGCCGCGCGCTCGCGATCAGCCTGGGTCTCGTGCTGCTGCGTTTCGCGTGGGTGTGGATTTCGCTGCAGCTGACGATCCTGAACCGCCGCCGCCTCGGGCGCCAGGTCTTCAAGCCGAAGCTGCGCGTGATGCTGGCCACGTCCGTCGCGGGCGTGCGCGGGGCGCTGACGATGGCCGGCGTGATGACCCTGCCGCTCGCGCTGCCGAACGGCGAACCGTTCCCCGCGCGCCACCTCGCGATCTTCCTGGCCAGCAGCGTGATCGTCGTGTCGCTGCTGCTGGCCAGCGCTGCACTGCCCGCCCTGCTGCGGGGCCTGGAAATGCCGGCCGAGCCCGAAGCGAAATGCAGCGAGGACGATGCGCGCCACGCAGCGACGCTGGCCGCCATCGCCGCGCTGGAACGGGCGCGGAAGGCGGACGGCGAGGATGGCAACCAGGCCGCCGCCCACGTGCTGCGGCTGTACCGGCACCGCCTGAACGCGACCGACGCGGCGGGTGGCAATGGCGACGCGCAGGCGCGCCAGCGCACGGAGCGCAACTACCGGCTGCTCGCGCTGAACGCCGAGCGCGACACGGTGCTGCGCCTCGCGCGGCGCATGGACATCTCGGACGAGACGGCGCGCAAGCTGCTGCGCCAGATCGATCTGCTGGAAGCCCGGTATCAACAGAACTGAGCGGCAGACTTAGTCAGCGATCCCGCGGCTGCTGCGCAGCCAGTCGCGCCCCCGCTCGTCCAGCGCTTTCGCGATGACGTCGGGCGGCAGGCTGTACACGGTGGCCCACGTCGCGCGGCCGTCCGGGGCGTTGGACGGGAAACTCGTCGTTTCGATCGGCCAGTGGTACTTGCGCTTGAGCGCGCGGACGATGGCGGCCAGGGTCACGCGGCCGCGCAGCGGTTCGGCGCCCGCCTGGTCGGCGTTGGACAGGAGGACGGCGAGGACCATGCCGCGCGCGGTGCGGGGGCCGGGGAAGATGGGGGATTTGCTGGGCATGCCGTCATTCTAGCGGGCCTCTCGCTACGTTAGTTCCCGTACGGTGCGCGCCATGGGCCGGCGTAGACTGGCGCCAGCCGACCCTGCGAACAACGAGTCCCCGATGAAGAGCGAAGAGCACGCCCTGCACGACCCGGTGCCGAACACCGATCCGCCCGCCGCCGCCAAGGCCGCGGGCCTGCGCTATGTCCACGACGACCGTCCCGGCATCCGCCGCGAGCCGGCCGGCGACGGCTTTCGTTACCTCGACGCGAAGGGCGAGGCGGTCGAGGACGAGACCACCCTCAAGCGCATCAAGTCGCTGGCGATCCCGCCCGCGTGGACGGACGTGTGGATCTGTCCGCAGGCCAACGGCCATTTGCAGGCGACGGGCCGCGACGCGCGCGGGCGCAAGCAGTACCGCTACCACCCGAAATGGCGCGAGGTGCGCGACGAGGTCAAGTACGAACGCATGATCAAGTTCGGCAAGGCGCTGCCGCTGATCCGCAAGGAAGTCGACCGCGCCCTGTCCCTCCCCGGCCTGCCGCGCGAAAAAGTCCTCGCGACGATCGTCTACCTGCTGGAAGCGACGATGATGCGGATCGGTAACGACGAATACGCCCGCGAGAACAAGTCGTACGGCCTGACCACCTTGCGCAACCGCCACGTCAAGATCGACGGCAGCGAAGTCGAATTCCGCTTCCGCGGCAAGAGCGGCGTGTACCACGACGTCAAGGTGCATGACCGGCGCCTCGCCCGCATCATCCAGCGCACGCGCGACCTGCCCGGCCAGGACCTGTTCCAGTACCTCGACGACGACGGCGAAACGCACACGGTGGGCTCCAGCGACGTGAACGACTACCTGCGCACGATCACCGGCGAGGATTACACGGCGAAGGATTTCCGCACGTGGTCCGGGACCGTGCTTGCCGCGATGGCGCTGCAGGAATTCGAGGCCGTCGATTCCGACGCGCAGGCGAAGAAGAACGTCGTGCGCGCCATCGAATCCGTCGCGGAGCGGCTGGGGAACACGCCGTCCGTCTGCCGCAAGTGCTACGTGCACCCGGCCGTGCTGGACGCCTACCTCGACGGCACGATGCTGGAAGGCCTGCGCGCCCGCGCCGAGGAAAGCCTCGTCGAAGACCTGAAGGACCTGCAGCCCGAGGAGGCGGCCGTGCTCGCGATGCTGGAACGGCGCCTGGCACAGGAAACTGCCGACAACGACCTGGCCGTGAAGCGGCGCGCCGCCTGAATCCATCCAACGAAAGGAACCCCATGAGCAGCATCGAACTGGTCGCGGACTTCGGCCACCAGGCGACAGGCGTCACCGTCGCCGAAGACGGCCGCATCTTCGTCAACTTTCCCCGCTGGACCGAAGACACCGCGGTGTCCGTCGCCGAATTGAAGGATGGCCAGGTACGGCCGTACCCGGACGAGGCATGGAACGGCTGGCGCAACGCGAAGAAGGACGAGGTCACCCCGCACGACCGCTGGGTGTGCGTGCAGAGCGTCGTCGCCGACCAGCGCGGCAGCCTGTGGGTGCTGGACCCGGCCGCGCCCGCGCAGGCGCACCTCGTGGCCGGCGGGGCGAAACTCGTGCGCATCGACCTCGCGAGCGACCAGGTGACGCAGACGATCGCCTTCGACGAGGACGCCGCGCCGCAGGGCTCCTACCTGAACGACGTGCGCTTCTCGGACGACGGCCGGTATGCGTTCATCACCGATTCCGGCGTGCGGGGCGCGCTGCTCGTCGTCGACATCGCGTTCGGCAAGGCAGTGCGCGTGCTGGACGGCCACCCGTCCACGCAGATGAAGAAGGGGCTGGACGTGACGGCGGACGGCCGGGTCCTGCGCCGCCCGGACGGCCGCGGCGTGGAATTCTCGGCCGACGGCATCGAGCTGTCCGGCGACGGCAAGTACCTGTACTGGCAGGCGATCAAGGGCGACGAGTTGTACCGCATCCCCACGGCCGCCCTCACCGGTCCCGGCGTCAAGGGTGCAGACATCGGCGGACAGGTCGAACCGTACGGGAAGAACGGCGTCAACGACGGGCTGCTCATCGCGCGCGGCACGGAGCGCATGTACCTGACGTCCGTGCAGGACGATGCGATCAAGGTGCGCGACCTGTCGGAAGGCCCGACGGCGCAGCCGCGCATCGTCGTGCAGGACAAGCGGCTGCGCTGGCCGGACACGTTCAGCCAGGGGCCGGATGGGACGATCTACGTGACCACGTCGCACATCCAGGACTCGGCGTTCTTCAAGCCGGAGGCGCCGGCGGCGTTGCCGACGCAGTTGTGGAAGGTCGTGACCTGACCTGCTACGCAAGCACATCGGCCCGCGCATTAAAACCGTCATCCCCGCGCATTTAAACCGTCATCCCCGCGCACTTAAACCGTCATCCCCCGCATTTAAACCGTCATCCCCGCGCAGGCGGGGATCCAATTTTGCGAGCGTTACGGCAGCGCGTGCAAATCGGGTTCCCGCCTGCGCGGGAACGACGGGTCATGGGCAATCGGCCAACCCAATCGCCCCGGGCCGCAACCACCCGCGCACGATCCGGAACCGCCACGTGCGCTCCACCGGCGGCGTGCGCTCCGGCTCGGCCGCGTGCCAGTCGACCTCCACGACACCCTGCAACTGCAGCACGTCGCCCGTCGCGAAATCCGCCACGACGATCGCGGCGCGCGGCTCCGCCATGAAATTGCCGAGCGTGTTGAAGTAGCGGTTGCCCGCGTAATCCGGCACGACCAGCACGTCCCCGTCCAGCCGCGCGAAGCCGGCCGGGCCGCCCCGGTGCGAGATGTCCAGGCCCGCGGCGCCGTCATGCGCCTGGGCGCCGCTGGCGCTGGCCACGAACAGCGTGGGCGTCTCCGCCAGCATCGTCCGTGCCCGCGCCGGCACGTCGGCATCGAACGCGATCACCGGACCCGGGATACGCTCGACCGGCTGCAGCGCGCGCACGTGGATGTAGCGCGGGCAGTTGCCGAAGGATTGCACGACGTCGACCGCGAATCCGGTCTCGCCGAGGGCCGCGACGACGCCGTTCAGCCGGTTGCGCCGGCGCGTGCCGAGGTCGATGCCGAGCATGCCCACCGGTGCGCCGGCCGCGAGCCGGGCGCGTACCGGATCGCCGGCGACGGGCAACGCCGCCACGTCGAGGCGCGCCGGATCGGGCGAGCTGGCGAAGCCCGGCGGCCCCTGCACGAGCGTCGCCAGCGGCCAGCCGTCGGCATCCGCGACGGCGACGCACATGAACGGCAGCAGCGGGAAAAAGGTGCGGTGCTGGTCCGGCATGCGGTTGCGGATCGGCGCGTTGAACGGCTCGACGCCGGCCAGCGCCTGCGCCAGCAACTCGCCTTTGTGGAACGGCATCGGAATGCGGTCGCCATCCATGATCGCCTCCTTACTCTGCCGGCATCGGCACGAATCCCGGCAGCGCCTGCACGCGGGCGATCCAGGCACGCACTTGCGGATACGGCTCGAGCGCGATGCCGCCTTCCGGCGCATGGGCGACATAGCTGTAGCACGCGACGTCCGCGATGGTGGGCGCGGTGCCCGCGAGCCAGTCGCGCGCGGCCAGCTCGCCTTCCATCAGCCCCAGCACGCGGGCGGCGAGCGCCTGCGACAGCGGGGCCGGCACGCCGGTGTCGTAGAACCGGGCCGACACGCGCGCGGCGGCCGGGCCGAACATGATTTCGCCCGCCGCCTGCGACAGCCAGCGCTGCACGCGCGCGGCGCCGACGGGGTCTTCCGGCAGCCACGCGCTGCCCGGTGCGTAACGCTTCGCGAGGTAGACGAGAATCGCATTGCTGTCGGCCAGCACGACGTCGCCGTCCTGCAGCACGGGGATCTGTCCCAGCGGGTTCATTGCCCGAAACGCGGGCGTCTTGCGGACATCGGCCGGGCAGTCGACGGATTCGTACGTCAGGTCGAGCAGGTGCAGGAACAGCTTCACGCGGTGCGTGTGGCCGGACAGGGCGATGCCGTGGAGGATGCGGGTCATGGTGGTCTCTCAGTTCGTTGTCGGTCCACGCATCGTAGTGCCGAACCATTCACACCGGAATCCGGCATAATGACAATTCAGTATTCCGACTTTTGCAATAATCATGGACCGACTCGACGAGCTGCACGTGTTCATCGCCATCCTCGACGCGGGCAGCATGGCGTCCGCCGCGCGCAAGCTGGGCCGCTCGCCGGCGGCCGTCACGCGCATCCTGAGTACCCTGGAGACCCGTGCCGGCGCGCGCCTGTTCGAGCGCAGCACGCGCCGCCTCACGCCGACGGAAACGGGCCTGCGCCTGGCGGAACAGGCGCGCCGCCTGCTGGCCGACTACGACGCGGCGCTGCAGCCGCCGGGCGCAGGCACCCCGCGCGGCATGCTCCGGCTGACGGCGCCGACCGTGTTCGGCCGCCGCCACGTGGCGCCCGTCGTCACGCGCTTTCTCGCGCTGCACCCGGACATCCAGGTCGACCTGGCGCTGTCCGACCGCAACGTCGACCTGATCGAAGAAGGCATCGACGCCGCCCTGCGCATCGGTGCGTTGTCGAACCTGAGCCTCGTCGCGCGGCGGCTGGGCGAGGTGCGCCGCGTCACGGTCGCGAGCCCGGCCTACCTCGACCGGCGCGGCACCCCGCTCGTCCCGGCCGACCTCGGGGGGCATGAGCTGATCATGTCGACGGCCGTGCGCGCGCTGGCCGAATGGCGCTTCCGTGCGGACGGCCGCGAGCACGTGGTGCGCTACAGCCCGCGCCTGCGCATGAACGACACGGAAGCCATGCTGGCGGCGGCGCGCGACGGCTTCGGCATCGCGCGGGCGCTGTCGTACCAGGTCGAGCCGGACCTGCGGACCGGCGCACTGCGCCGCCTGCTCGTGGACTACGAGCCTGAGCCGGCGCCCGTGCACCTCGTCATGCCCAGCAGCCGCCACATGGCGCCGCGGCTGCGCGCGTTCGTCGATTTCGCGGTGCGGGAATTCGCGGCGCTGGACCTGATCCGCTAGGCGGCCTCAGAACATCAACCGCCCTTCGATCGAATCGTCGAGCGTCTTGCCGACGAGCGCCCCGACCGCCACCTTGGCGCCGGCGACGAGGTTGCCGTGCTTGTTGTCCCAGTAGTACCCAGACTGCGGCGTGAACTTGATGACGCTGATGCGCGGGTCGTCCTCGCCTTCCGTGAACCAGGTCTTCAGCATCGGATTCCACAAGTCGTGGATGCGGGCGCGGTCCTCCTGGATCTCGGCGCGGCCTTCCAGTTCCAGGAAACCCGCGTGCGCGTCGCGCTGGAAGTACAGCTTGACGGCCGGGTTGGCTGCGAGCTCGTGGTTCTTGTGGCTGTCGTTCGCACTCAGGAACCACAGGTTGCCGGCATCGTCGGCCTTGCGCACGCTCATCGGGCGCACGCCGTTCGTCGAACCCGTATTGCCTGCCGTGCAGAAGAAGCAGGTGTCCGCATCGTGGGTCATGTCCTTCACGCGCTTGATCGCTTCGCTGCCGCTCAGGTCGCGACGATTCGTTTCGGGCTGGTTGCGGTTGATCGAGTCCATGGTCGTCTCCTCGGCCGGGATGGCCGTGTCGTCGCGCATGATCCGGCCCGCCGCCACTGCCGTCTGTGCGGGGGCGCACAAGCGCCGCTATACTGGACGGCTCGACATCGAAAGGGGCAGGCATGACGCAGAAGATCATCGGTATGCTGGGCGGGATGAGCTGGAAAAGCTCGGCCGAATACTATCGCCTCATCAACGAGGGCGTGCGCGACCGCCTCGGCGGCCTGCATTCGGCGCGCTGCCTCATGTGGTCGTTCGACTTCGACGACATCGCCGTCCTGCAGCGCGAAGACCGCTGGGACGAGGCGGCGCAGCTGATGGTCGAGGCGGCGCAGCGGCTCCAACGCGGCGGTGCCGACTTCCTCGTCATCTGCACGAACACGATGCACAAGGCGTACCCGCAAATCCAGGCCGCCGTGGACCTGCCCCTGCTCCACATCGCCGATCCGACGGCCGCGCGCATCAAGGCCGCGGGATACAGGCGCATCGGCCTGCTGGGCACCGCGTTCACGATGGAACAGGATTTCTACAAAGGCCGGCTGGCCGAGCAGCATGGCCTGGACGTGCTCGTGCCCGATGCGGACGACCGCGCCACCGTCCACCGCATCATCTACGAGGAACTCGTGCAGGGGCAGATCGAAACGGCGTCGCGCGAGGCCTACCGCGGCGTGATCCGGCGCCTCGTCGCCGCCGGCGCGGAAGCGATCATTCTCGGCTGCACGGAGATCATGCTGCTCGTTGGGCCCGAGGACAGCCCCGTGCCGCTGTACGACACGACGGGGCTGCATGCCGAGGCGGCGGTCCAGCTGGCGCTGGGGTGACGCTCACCCGGCGGGCGCGATGTTGTGGTTGAAGCGGAACAGGTTGTCCGGATCGTAGCGCCGCTTCACCTGCACGAGGCGGTCCCAGTTCGTGCCGTACGCCTCGTGGATGCGCGCCCCCTCGTCCTGCGTGAGGAAGTTGATGTACACGCTGCCCGCCGCATACGGCGCCACGGCCGCGAAGAATTCGCGCGCCCAGGCCACGCAGCGGGCGTCGTCGGCCGCGTCCGTCCAGCGTCCGTGCACGTTCATCGCGTACATCACGTTGCGGTGCGGGTACGCGGTGGCGTCCACGGCCGGCTCGTTCGCGCGGCCGCCGATGAGGCCCAGGAAGATCTCGCATTGCGGCGTCGGCACGGCGGCGGCATAGCGCAGCACGAGGTCGACGGCGTCGTCGGACAGCGTGGTGAAATTGTGCGACTTCCAGTAATTGCGCGCGCCCGGCGCCAGCAGCGGGTCGAACGTCTTCTGCCACGCCGCATACGGCACCGCGCCCACGTGCTCGCCCAGCACGTCGCCGAACGACCGCACCGGTGCCAGCACGGGCTCCGCTTCCTCCGGCGGCCGGGTCGAGAACACGGCCAGCGCGACGATGTCCTGCCCGTGCGCGGCCTGCGGCAGGAACGGCAGCGGGGGCGCCTTGCGCAGCACCGCCCAGATCGAGACGTCGTTCGGCAGCGTATCGACGTAATCGCGGTAGCGGCGCAGCACCTGCTGTCCTTGCGCGGCCGGGAATACGACCAGCCCGGCCGTCACGTGCGGCCCCACGGTGTGCAGCGCGAACTCGAAGCGCGTGACGACGCCGAAGTTGCCGCCGCCGCCACGGATCGCCCAGAACAGGTCCGGTTCCTGGCGCGGCCCGATGTGGCGCCGGCGCGCGTCCGCCGTGACGATCTCGGCGCCCACGAGGCTGTCCACCGTCAACCCCAGCATGCGCGACAGCCAGCCGAAGCCGCCGCCCAGGGTCAGGCCCGCCGCGCCCGTCGTGGAATTGATCCCGAGGGGGACGGCGAGGCCGCAGGCCTGTGTCTCGTGGTCGACGTCGGCCAGCAACGCCCCGCCGTCGACGTAGGCGAGGCACGCGTCCGGGTCGACGTGGACGCTGCGCATGCCAGAGAGGTCGATCACGAGGCCGTCATCGCAGATGGCGTTGCCGGCGATGTTGTGGCCGCCGCCGCGCACGGCCAGCGGCAGGCCGTGGTCGCGCGCGAACGCGACGGCCGTGCACACGTCGGCCGTGCCGGCGCAGCGCACGATCAGCGCGGGGCGGCGGTCGATCATCGCGTTCCAGATCTGCCGCGCGCCATCGTAGTCCGGGTCGCCCGGCTGCAGCACGGGTCCCCGCAGGGCGGCCTTCAGGCCGTCCAGCACTTCAGGTTTCATCTGCGTCATCGCGCTCTCCGCCCGGCGAACCCGGCGGGTGGCGGCCGCCATCCGCCCGCGCCATCCTTGCAGCATAGGCGGGGATTCCGGATGTACAAGCGAGCGCGGCCGTATAATGATTCACTTTGGATGCCGGGATCATCATGCGCGCTCACCGCGGGCCCACGCTGTCGCTTCGCCACCTGCTGATCCTGCTGACGGCGATCGGCCTGCTGCCGCTGGCCGCGCTGGGCGCATGGAGCGTGCACCTCGCCGCGGAATACCACCAGAGCGAACAGGAACGGGCGCTGCTGGACCTGGCGCGGGCGCTGTCGAGCGCCGTCGACGCGGAACTGGACGGCACCGTCGCCACGCTGGCCAGTATCGCGCGCGCGCCCGCGCTTGCCGGCGGCGACGTCCGCGCCTTCTACCCCATCGCACGCGACCAGGCCCGGGCCCAGCCGGAATGGCTGGGCGTAATCCTGGCCGATGGCAACGCCAACATGGTCTTCCGCACGACGGCCCCGTTCGATGCGCCGCCGCAACCCGTCGCCGATCCGTCCAGCCTGCACCTGGCGTTGCTGCTGCGCCGCCCCATCATCGGCCACGTCGCGCGCGGCAAGGGCGGACGGGCCGCCGTTCCCGTGCGCTTTCCCGTCAGCGACGCCGCCGGCCACCCGTACGTGCTGACGGCCGTCGTCCAGCCCGACCGCATCATGCGCACGATCGCACGCCAGCAGGTACCGCCCGGCTCGGTGATCACCGTGCTGGACGGCGACGGCGCGATCGTCGCCCGATCCAGCGGGCAGCACGACCATGTGGGCAAGCCGCCCAGCCCGACGCTGGCGCGGCTGATCCGCCTGAACGGCCCGGAAGGCGCCGGGTCCACCATCACGCTCGAAGGCACCGCCGTGACGTCGGCCTATACGCGGCTGTCGCGCTACGGCTGGACGGTCGCCGTCGGCGCACCGCCCGCGGGCTGGGCCGGCGGTCCGGGTTTCATGTGGTACGGGGCCGGCATCGCGCTGTCGCTCGCGCTCAGCATCGGTCTCGCGTCGCTGCTCGCGCATCGCATCGTGCGGCGCATCGCGACGCTCGCGTCGGGCGCCGCCGCGCTTGGCGCCGGCACCGACCTGCCCGTGCCCTCGTCGCGCATCCGCGAGATCGACGCGATGGGCGCGGCATTGCGGGCCGCGGGCGCACGCCGCGCCGCGCACGAGCGGGAACGCGAGGAGGCGCTGGAACAGGCGCGCCAGGCCGGCCGTGCCAAGGACGAATTCCTCGCCGTGCTGGGCCACGAACTGCGCAACCCGCTCGCGCCCATCGCCGGCGCGCTCGACCTGATGGACCTGCGCGCCGACGAAGGCTCGCGCCGCGAGCGCGGCATCATGCGGCGCCAGGTCGCGCACCTGAAGCACCTCGTCGACGACCTGCTCGACGTGTCGCGCATCGCATCCGGCAAGCTGCGCATCGACATGGCGCCCGTGGACCTGGCGGCCGTCGCGCGCCACGTCGTCGCCGCCCTCCCCGGCCAGCCCATCCGCCTGCAGGCCCCCGACACGCTGTGGGTCGCCGGCGACGAACATCGCCTCACGCAGGTGCTGGGCAACCTGCTGTCGAACGCGGCCCGCTTCGGCAGCACCGACACGCACATCGTCCTCGAGCGCCTGGGCGGCGACGCCCGTCTCGTCGTCGCCGACAATGGCGTCGGCATGGAGGCGGGGCTGGCGCAGCGCGTGTTCGAACCGTTCTACCAGGCGCCGCAACCGCTCGTGCGCCACAGCGGCCTGGGCCTCGGCCTCGCCATCGTGCACCGCATCGTCGAGCTGCACGGCGGCCGCGTGAGCGCGTACAGCGACGGTCCCGGCCTGGGCAGCCGCTTCGAGATCGTGCTGCCGCTCGGCGCGCCCGCGTCGCGCGCGGCGCCAGCCGCCGTCCACGCGAACGCTCCCCCGCTGCGCGTGCTGGTCGTGGACGACAACGAGGACGCCGCGGCATTGACGGCCGCGGTCCTGCGCCAGCTCGGCCACGACGTGAAGACGGCGCACACGGCGACGGCGGCACTGGCGTTGCAGGCGGCGTGGCCGCCGGACGCCGCCATCCTGGACATCGGCCTGCCCGACATGGACGGCTACGCGCTCGCCGCCGCCATGCGCCGCGCGGCCGTCGAGCCGCTGCGGCTGACGGCCCTCACCGGCTACGGCCGCCAGGCCGGCATGGCCGCGCACGCGCCGCCGGATGCGGCCGCGTTCGACCTGCACCTGACCAAGCCGGCCAGCCTGGACGACCTGCGCCGGGCGCTGGGCGCCCAGGACGCGGATGCGTCGACCGGCCAAACGCAGGCCTGAGCGGGCGCCACCGGCGGCGCGCTGCACGCTGCCGGTGCCCAGAGGCGCTTGTCGGTTAGTTGCATAAAATCGGACGAGAAAACGCCGCGGATGACGGCGTCGTAGCGCTCAGATGCGCTGGTCGAACACCTGGCGCAGATAGGCGATGAACGTCTCGTCCGTGCTGAACCCCTTGCCCGGACTGTCGGACAGCTTGGCCACGGGCTGGCCGTTGCAGCGCGTGAGCTTCATGACGATGTTCAGCGGCTCGTATTGCGTGTCGTTGGTGAGCTTGGTGCCGATGCCGAAGCCCGTCATCACGCGGTCCGCGAAGTGGCGGTACAGGGAGAGCGCCTTGGGCACGGTGAGCGCGTCCGAGAACACGAGGCGCTTCGTGCGCGCGTCGATGCGCAGCCTGGCATAGTGCGCGATGGCCTTCTCGCCCCACTCCACCGGGTCGCCCGAATCGTGGCGCAGGCCGTCGAACAGCTTGGCGAAATACAGGTCGAAGTCGCGCAGGAACGCGTCCATGCCGACGACGTCCGTCAGCGCCGTACCCAGGTCGCCGCGGTATTCCTGCACCCAGTCCTCCAGCGCCTTCTTCTGGAAATCGCGCAGGCGCACGTCGAACGACTGGAACGCCTGCATGTATTCGTGCGCCATCGTGCCGATCGGCACGAGGTCGAATGTCTTCGCCAGGTAGACGTTCGACGTGCCCTTGAAGAATTGCGGCAGCTCGCGCGCCAGGGTGGCGACGACTTCCTCGTGCCAGTCGCCCGAAAAGCGGCGGCGCACGCCGAAATCGAAGAACTCGAACGGGTTCGCCTTCTTCGGTTCCTGGTCGAAGGCGCGGAACTCGGCGATCTTCTGGGCCAGCCGCTTGCGCGCCTCCTCGATGGCGGCCTGCTGGTCGAAGCGGCGGAAATACAGTTCGTTGACGATGTACAGCACGAAAATCTCGAACCCCATCACGTGCACGATGGGACCGCAGGCGCGGATGCGCAGGTGCGGGCCGTCCGTTTCCACGTGGATGAACTTGCGCTGGAAACGGAACAGCGTGAGGAAGTCGGCAAAGTCGCTTTTGATGAAGCGCAGGGACCGCATGTAACTGACCTCGTCCTCCGTGAACATCAGCGTGCACAGATGGTCCAACTCCCGTTCGACTTCCTCTTTCAGCTCCGCCAGCGGATAGGCGGGTGTGTTGCGGCACTTGAACTCGTATTCGCCGATGGCGTTCGGGTGCATGTGCAGCAGGGCCTGCCACATGGTGAATTTGTAGAGATCGGTTTCGAGCAGGCTGCGGACGACGGGTTTCATGGGCAGTGGGTTATTCCTGTTGTTGTGATAACGGTTGCTTCAGGTCGAGGCGCCGGCTAATGCCGGTCACTTAAGCCACAAACTCGTCGTTCCCGCGCAGGCGGGAACCCAATTTCCCGGGCTACGGACGCAGAGCTTGGATCCCCGCCTGCGCGGGGAGTCATTTCCGGCAATGCCGGGAATGACGGTTTTTCACGCTTAACTAACTGGCATTAAGGCGCCGGCAGACTTTAGCGTCCGGTTTTTGCGCGTCCGCTTCTTGGGCGCCAGCATCGTGCCCGAGCAGGCCGGCGTGCCGCAGCGGCAGGCGAACAAACGCTTCAGCGCGGGCGTGTGGCGCTCGTCGTAGATCAGCGCGTAGTTGTAGTTGAGTTCCTCGCCCGCGTCGATGTCGCGCAGCGCGTGGATGTACACGCGGCCGTCCTCTTCGTAGGCTTCGCAATTGGGTTCGCAGGCGTGGTTGATCCAGCGGGCGTCATTGCCGCGGCGGCCGCCGTCGATCACGTTGCCGTCGGCGAGGCTGAAGTAGAACGTGTGATTCACCGGGCCGCCCCGTTCGGCGGCACGGCGCGTCGCTTCGTCCCACGTGATGCGTTCGCCGCGGTATTCGATGATGCGCTCGCCCGCCGGGATATCGCGCAGCGCGAACACGCCGTTGCCGTGCACGGTCGACTTCCGGACCTCGTACACGGCGCTTTTGCCACGCCGCGCCGGCTGCGCCGTTTTGCCGGACGCCTTGCCGGCGTGGGCGCCGTTGCTTGCGGCCTGCTTCGATGTGGATGGACTGACGGAGGGATTCATGGGTCGGCGTTCGGTTGGATGGACACGATCTATTATTGATCGGATCGCGGCATTCCTGCCGCACGCCTTTATCTTACCGTGCCGGCTGCTCAGCCGCCGAACTCGCCTTCATCGAACTCCAGCGCCGCCCGTTCCCCCGCCGCCTCCGCCTTGCGCAACTCCACGCGGCGGATCTTGCCCGAGATTGTCTTCGGCAACTCCGTGAACGCGATGCGGCGGATGCGCTGGTACGGCGCCAGCCGGTCGCGCGCGAACGCGAAGATCGCGGCGGCCAGTTCGCGCGTCGGTTCCACGCCGGGACGCAGCGCGATGAAGGCTTTCGGCACCGCGAGGCGCACCGGGTCGGGGCTCGGGACGATGGCCGCTTCCAGCACGTCCGGGTGTTCGATCAATACGCTCTCCAGTTCGAACGGGCTGATGCGGTAGTCGGATGACTTGAACACGTCGTCGTTGCGGCCCACGTAAAAGTAATAGCCGTTGGAGTCTATGCGCGCCGTGTCGCCCGTGTGGTAGTGGCCGCCACGCATCACGTCCGCCGTCTTTGCCTCGTCGTTCTCGTAGCACAGCATCAGCCCCAGCGGGACGGGATCGAGGCGCAGCGAGATCTCGCCTTCCTGCGCCGGCTGGTCGTCGACGTCGAGCAGCGCGACGCGGTAGCCGGGCAGCGGCCGGCCCATCGATCCCGGCTTGACCGGCTGGCCCGGCGGATTGCCGATCTGGCAGGTGGTTTCGGACTGGCCGAAGCCGTCGCGGATGCGGATGCCCCACGCCCGCTCGACCTGCTCGATGACTTCCGGATTCAGCGGCTCGCCCGCCCCCACCAGTTCGCGCAGCGGCGGCTGCCATTGCGCCAGGTCTTCCTTGATCATCATGCGCCACACGGTCGGCGGCGCGCACAGCGACGTCACGCCGCAGCGCACGATCGTGTCCAGGCAGGCGCGCGCGGAAAAGCGTTCGTAGTTGTAGACGAACACGGTGGCGCCCGCGTTCCACGGCGCGAAGAAGCAGCTCCACGCGTGCTTGGCCCAGCCGGGCGAGCTGATGTTCCAGTGGACGTCGCCCGGCCGCAGCCCGATCCAGTACATCGTCGACAGGTGCCCCACCGGATAACTCTGGTGGCTGTGCAGCACGAGCTTCGGCTTCGCCGTCGTGCCCGACGTGAAGTACAGCAGCAGCGGATCGGTGGCGCGCGTGACGCCGTCCGGCTCGAACCTTTCCCCAGCCGCAGCGCTGTCCGCGTAATCGCGCCAGCCGTCGGCGTCCCCGCCGACCGCGATGCGCGTGAAGTCCCCGGGCAGGTCCGCGAACTTGTGGGTCTCGGACACCTGCGCGATCACGTGGCGCACGCGACCCCGTTGCAGGCGGTCCTGCAAGTCGTTGCTGGACACGAGCATGGTCGTCGGAACGAGCACGGCGCCCAGCTTGATCCCCGCCAGCATGATCTCCCACAGCTCGACGCGGTTCGGCAGCATCAGCAGCACGCGGTCGCCGCGCCGTACGCCCGCATCGCGCAGCCAGTTCGCGACCTGGCTGGAGCGCGCCGCCATGTCGGCAAAGCTGATCTTGCGTTCGCTGCCGTCTTCTTCCACGACCCACAGCGCGGGCGTGGTGTTGCCCTGCGCCTGCGCGTCGAAATAGTCCAAGGCCCAGTTGAATTCGTCGAGCTCGGGCGGTTGATAGTCGCGGTACGCGGTCGCGTAGTCGGTTCGGTGCTGTTGCAGGAAGTCGCGCGCGCGGATGAAGCGCTCGTACGGGGATGCCATTCGTTCGTCTCCTTGTGTATGCGAAACGGGCGCCTCGTGAGCGCCCGTTCCGGTGGTCGTGTAGCGGCTCGTCCCTATTCTGCCACGGCCGTGCAGGGTCAGCGCCGGCGCAGCTCCTGTGCCTGGTGGATGGTCTGCTCGTCCGTCGGCGTCATCATGTCGATCACGCGACAGTCGCCGCACATGCGCATGCGGTCCAGGTGCCCGGCGAACGCAGGGTGGCCGGCCAGGCGCGCCAGCATGCTCTCGACCATGCGCAGCGTCCCGAACGGCTTGTTGCAGCGGATGCAGTGGAACGGCTGCGTCTCGTTGAGCACGACGGGCTGCTTGCGCGTGTCGCGGAACGACAGCCGCGGCACCAGCCGGATCGCATCTTCCGGACACGTGTCCGCACACAGCCCGCACTGCACGCAGTTCTTTTCGATGAAGCGCAGCTGCGGCGCGTTCTGCCCATCCTGCAGCGCCGACGCCGGGCAGGCGCCCACGCACGCCATGCACAAGCTGCACTTGCCGGCGTCGACCGCCAGCGCGCCGAACGGGCTCCCCACCGGCAGCGCGATCTCCTCGACCTGCTGCGGCGCCTCGCGCAGCAGGTGCTCGAGCGCGTAGTCGAGCGTATTGCGTTTGTCGGCCGCCACGTTGAAGCCGGCCCGCCGCGCCGGCACCTCGCCGCGCGGCGCGTGCCGCAGGGCCAGCGCCAGCTCGTCCGGTCCGGTCGCGCGCAGCAGTTGCAGGTGCTGGCCGGCATAGCCGAGGCCCGTCATGATGGTCTGCGCGATCGTCATCTGCTCGTCCAGCGCGGCCGCGTACTGCGGTGCCTCGGCGTCCGTCATCAGCACGGTGATGCCGGCCGCGCCCCACGCGAGCGCCGCGAGCCAGATGTCGATGCCGGTCGATGCCGTGTGATGGACGCCGAGCGGCAGTACGCGTCCCGGCACATCGATCGCCTCCAGCAACGCCGCGCCTTCGAGGCCGTGGACGAGCAGCACCGGCTCGCATCCTCCTGCCTGCGCATAGGCGTTCAGCGCGGCCTTGATGCGAATGCCGGTGTGCGCGGCGCTCGGATAGACATAGCCCAGCGCCCCCGTCGGACAGACGGTCGTGCACGCGCCGCAACCCGCGCACAGGTAGGGATTCACGGCGATCAGGTCGCCGCTCGACGCGATAGCGCCCGCGGAGCAGATCTCGACGCACGCATTGCAGCCGCTCTTGCGGTTGCGGCCGTGCGCGCACAGGCGTTCCTTGTACGCGAAGTACTTCGGCTTTTCGAATTCGCCCACCATCTCGACCAGCGCATCGACGGCGGCGTGGCGTGCGGCGGCGTCCTGCCCCGGCGCGTAATAGCCGTGCGGGCGCTCGTGCGTGGCGATCTGCGGCGCCGCGCCCAGGTCGAGCACGAGGTCGAAGCGCGCGTGTTCGGGCGCCGTGCCGGGCGATTGCCACGTCGCGTCGAACGCGCCGAGCCAGCCCGTCACGACGAGCGCGCGCGCGGCGAACACGGGGAACAGGCGCAGGGCCTTGTCGGCACCGTCGTCATCCAGCAGCAGCACGGTGACGGGCAGCGCGGCCGCCAGGCGCTCGGCCCACGGCAGCGCGTCCGCGCGGGTGCCGATGACGAGCGTGTGGCCGGCGGATCGATAGCCGACGGTGTCGAGCGGGTCCGGCGCGGGAATCCCGGCCAGCGCGGCCAGCGCGGCGCGGCGGGCGACGCGGTCGCCCTCGTCCTGGGCGGGGATGCCCTGCCCTTCGATCAAACGGATATTCATGCTGTCTCGTTTCAGGTGGTTTTATCGGTATCGTCCGTGGCGTCTTCCACGGCCGGTGGCTCATCGAGCGTTTCGACGGCCCGCCTTAGCGCGTTCTTTGCATGCTCCAGCGACGCGAGCATCGCTTCGGACACGGGGCTCGGCTTCGTGTAGTCGTCGATGTACACGTCCAGCCGGTCCATCGCGTTGAAGTGCGGATCGGCGAACAGTTTTTTCAGCGCCGTGCGGCGCACGGCCGCGTCGACGCCGCGTGCCACGAAGGCGGAGAAATCGGAGTCGCTGGTCAGCCGGGCGACGTCGTCCATCGTCGGCAGAGGGACTTCTACCGTCTCCGCAACGGGTGCCGCCACCGTTTGCACCGGCAGGTCCGCCGCGGGCGCGACCGGTTCCGGCGGCGGCGCCGTCCCCGACTGCGCCTCCGTCTTGCGGCGCGCCCAGCGGCGCAGGAAGCCTTCGTCCGTCATCCGTGCTGGCGGCCGCGGCGCGGCTTCGGTTGATAGTGCGCGCGCAGGTAGCCCGCGAGCCATGCATAGATCTCGGCCGGCATCGTCACGCCGTCCGCGTTCTCGCCCGAGTCGAACATGCGCGTGCCCTCGACATAGCTGACCGACGCGCGCACGGGCATCGCGCGGCCGTTCTCCATGCGCCACAGCACGAAGACCTTCGATTCGGGCGCCACGCAGTTCTCGTAATAACCTTCGTTCTCGTCCGGGTAGAGCTCCAGTTCGAGGCCGGAGACGAGGTAGTAGTCGCGCTCGGGCGTCTGGCTCAGCACCTGCAGCGGCGGCAGGTCGCCGCGGTCGGGCACGACGCCGACGGCTTCCCAGGCCTCGTCGGCCCAGCGGTGCCGGAGTGTCCGCCGCTGCATCAGCACGGCGATCGGCATGGATCCCATCTTCATCGGTTGTCCACCTTCGGCGTGCCTTTCTGGACAGTCGGCTTCGTGCCCGCCGGCTCGGCCTTCGTGGGGCCGGCCTTCACGTCCGTGCTGGGCGGCGCGGTGCCCAGTTTTTCGCTCTTGATGGGCGCGGCGGCGCCGGCAGCCGGCGCGGCTGCGGCGATCGCGATCGGCGCATGGGCCTTCCACCCCTGCTGGGCCGCGCGGGCGCGCCAGCGGGTCGTGATGGCATCCATCGAGGCGGCCAGCAGGGCCTTGTCCTTGGCCGCCTGCGCATCCGCGGCCGCCTTCTTCGCGGCGGCGGCTTCCTGCTGGGCTTGTGTCGGCGGCGGCAGCGCGGCGTGGGCCGTCGCGGCGCACAGCACCAGCGCCAGCGCCGCGATCCTGGTCATGTGGTTCATCGTGATCCCCTTCATCGTCCCGGCGCGGCCGAGTGGCTCGGATCGCGGTTGACGGCGCCCGGCTGTGGACCGGCTTCGGCCGGCGTCGGCGCGGCCGGCTTGCCGTGGTCGCCGGGCTGCGTCTGGGTCGTGCCCTGCGTGCCCGCGCCGCTGGGCGGCGTCGTGCCCTGGCTCGGGCCCTGTCCCGTCTCGCGCACGGTGCCGCCCGTCTCCGCGCCGGCCGTGTTGCCGCCGCTGCCGCCCGCGATGCCCGGCGTGCCGCCCGCATAGCCGGCGTTCGTCTTCGGGCCGGCGTGCGCGGCCATCACCTGGCCGCTCGTGCCGCCGTCGGCCGTCACCATGCCGGGGAATTTCGTCTTGCGCTGGGCTTCGTCGCCGTGCTGCTTGCAGCCGGCCAGCAGCCCCGCTACCGCCATCAACGTAATCATCGTCGCTTTCATCGGCGGCTCCTCAATGCGCGGGCCGCGGCGGCGGGCTGCCGGCCGGCGGCCGCTGGTCGTCGGGCGGCACGCGGTCGTCGAAGGTGCCCGGCGCCACGCCCGCCTTCACTTCGTCGTACCACACGGCGTGGTGCGCCTTGGCCCACGATTCGTCCACGGTCCCGTGGCGCATCGCCTCGTACGCGCCCGGCGTGCCCCACGTGCCGATGTAGATGTGGCCCATCGCGGCGGCGATGTAGAACGTGGCGCCGGCGATGTGCAGGTAGTTCGCGACCTGCATGACGTAGCGCGTCTGGCCGAAGGTCACGAAGTCCAGGATCAGGCCGCTGATCGACATCACGAGACCCAGGAGGGTCACGCCGAGCCAGAACCAGGATTTCTCGCCGGCGTTGAAGAACCCGGCCGGGACGTGAGTGTGGGAGACGAGGCCGCCGCCCTGCCTGACCCACTGCCAGTCGATGCGGCGGAAGAAGTTCCGGCGCAGGAAGGTAAAGAACATCAGCACGGAGCACACGATGAACAGCGGGCCCACGAAGTTGTGCAGGTACTTGAAGAGATAGGCGAGCGCCGCGAACACGTCGTGGCCGACGAGCGGCAGGATGAGCTTCTTGCCGAACATGATCACGAGGCCCGTCACGGCGAGGATGATGAAGCTGATCGCCGTCGCCCAGTGCACGCCGCGCTCCCAGCCCGTGAAGCGGCGGATGCGCCGGCCCGTGTCCGGCTCCTGCGCGCGCGCCGGACCGACGGCGCGGTAGAAGAAAAAGATCGCGATCAGCACGACGACGAGGATGGTGCCCATCGCCGTCGCGATCGGCCCGTTGCGCAGCACGCGCCACTGGTTGCCGCCGCGCTGCACGATGACGGTGCCCTCCGTGCTGCCGTACTGGCCCAGGTAGTGGCGGTCGATGTGCACGCGGCCGGAAGCCTTCGAGCCCAGCCCCGGCTCGGGCGAGCGCGAATCCTTCTCGGCCTGCAGGATCGTCTGTTCCTCCGCATACGCCGGCTCGGCGCGGTTGTTCGGGACACCCGCGTGCGCGATACCGACCAGCCACAGAGACAGGAACAGGGACAACAGCGAGGACAGGAACGATCGTAGCGTGAATGACATGGTCGGCTCCTGTTACGGGTTGGCCCGGTTGTATTCGTTCTGGTTCATGTTGCGGTTGCTGATCGTGCCCCACCACGACAGCTTGTCGTTGTGGAAGTGCCGCAGGAATGGCCGGTCGTCCTTCTTCCCGGCGTACATGCCGTGCACCCAGTTCGGATGCTGGTCGACTTCGAGGCAGCCCGCGAGCAGCGTCAGGGGCAGGCAGAGAATGAGGATGCGCTTCATGTCGGCAGCCTCCCCTCGTCGTTCTGCGAGTCCTTGAGGTTCTGGTTCTCGCGTGGGCCTTCGCCCTTCGCCTTGATCTCGCCGCCGCGCTTCGGCTTGCCGTACGCGATCTTCCAGCCCCACAGTTCCGGACCGTAGCCGCGCGTCTCCACGCGCTGGCGGTAGATGTCGGCGATGACGGTCGCGTCGCCGCCGATCAGCGCCTTCGTCCCGCACATCTCCGCGCACGCGGGCAGCTTGCCCTCGGCGATGCGGTTGCGGCCATACTTCTTGAACTCGGCCTCGGACGTGTCGGGCTCCGGGCCGCCGGAGCAGAACGTGCACTTGTCCATCTTGCCGCGGTGGTTGAAGAGGCCCGACGCCGGGAACTGCGGCGCGCCGAACGGGCACGCGTAATAGCAGTAGCCGCAACCGATGCACTGGTCCTTGTCGTGCAGGACGATGCCGTCTTCCGTGTGGTAGATGCAGTTGACGGGGCAGACGGCCAGGCAAGGCGCGTCGCTGCAATGCATGCAGGCGACGGAGATCGAGCGCTCGCCCGGCACGCCGTCGTTGATGGTGACGACGCGGCGGCGGTTCACGCCCCACGGGGTCTCGTTCTCGTTCTTGCAGGCGGTCACGCAGCCGTTGCAGTCGATGCAGCGTTCCGTGTCGCATATGAATTTCATCCGGGCCATCTCATTCTCCTCAAGCGCGCACCAGCCGGCACAGCGACACTTTCGTTTCCTGCATCATCGTCACGGCGTCGTACCCGTACGTCCACCCGGTGTTCACGGCCTCGCCGCGCACCGCGGGCGCGCCGCCGTCCGGATAGTGTTTTTCCAGGTCCTCGCCCATCCACCAGCCGCCGAAGTGGAACGGCATCCACACGAGGCCCACGGGCACGCGCGGCGTCACCATCGCCATCAGCTTCAGGCGCGCGCCGGTCGGCGTCTCGACCCACATGAATTCGCCCAGCTTCACGCCGATCTGCGCCGCGTCTTCCGGGTTCACTTCGCAGAACATGTTCTGCTGCAGTTCGGCCAGCCACGGATTCGACCGCGTCTCCTCGCCGCCGCCCTCGTACTCGACGAGGCGGCCCGACGTCATGATCAGCGGGTAGTCCTTCGAGAAGTCGACCTGCTGCACGGATTTATAGAGCGTCGGCAGGCGCCAGAACGCGGCCTTGTCGTCGTAGGTCGGGTATTTCGCGACGAGGTCGCGGCGCGGCGTGGCGAGCGGTTCGCGGTGCGTCGGCACGGGGTCCGGGAAGTTCCACACGTTGCAGCGGGCGCGCGCATTGCCGTACGGCGCGCAGCCGTGGGCGATGGCGACGCGGATGATCCCGCCCGACAAGTCCGTCTTCCAGTTCTTGCCCTCGGCCTGCACCTGCTCTTCCGGCGTCAGCTCGGCCCACCAGCCCAGCTTTTTCAGGAACACGTGGTCGAACTCGGGGTAGCCCGTGTCGATCTCGCTGTCCTTCGTGAACGAGCCGTCGGCCGCCAGCAGGGGCTCGCCGTTGTGTTCCACGCCCCAGTTGGCGCGGAACGGCAGGCCGCCCTCCGCGACGGGCTTGTGCAGGTCGTACAGGATCGGCGTGCCCGGGTGCTTCATTTCCGGCGTGCCCCAGCAGGGCCACGGCAGGCCGTAGTAATCGCCCTTGCAGGGACCGCTCTCCGCGCGCATCGTCGTCGGATTGAAGTCGCGCTTGTGTTCCATGTGCAGCTTCAGGCGCTCGGGCGAGCAGCCCGTGTAGCCGATGGTCCAGCAGGAGCGGTTGATCTCGCGGAGGATGTCCTCGATGACGGGCTCGTTGTTGACGACCTTGATGTTCTTGACGAGCTGTTCGCCGAAGCCCAGCTTGCGCGCGAACAGGTACATGATCTCATGGTCCGTCTTGCACTCGAACAGCGGCTGGATCACGCGCTCGCGCCACTGGATCGACCGGTTCGATGCCGTGACGGAGCCCTGCGTCTCGAACTGCGACGCGGCCGGGAGCAGGTAGACGCCATCGCTCCTGCCGTGCATCGCCGCCGTCATGCTGGGATACGGATCGATGACGACCATGAAGTCCAGCTTCTGCATCGCGGCCTTCATGTCCGGCAGGCGCGTCTGGCTGTTCGGCGCGTGGCCCCAGTAGAACACGGCGCGCAGGTTGGTCGGCTGGTCGAGGTACTGGTTGTCTTCCAGGACCGCGTCGAACCAGCGCGACACGGTGATGCCCGGCTTTTCCATCAGCTCCTTCGAGCCGAAGCGCGACTTGATCCAGTCGTAGTCGACGCCCCACACGGTGGCGAAGTGCTTCCACGCGCCTTCCGCGATGCCGTAGTAGCCGGGCAGCGAATCGCCGTTCGGGCCGACGTCCGTCGCGCCCTGCACGTTGTCGTGGCCGCGGTAGATGTTGGCGCCGCCGCCCTGCACGCCGATGTTCCCCAGCGCCAGCTGCAGGATCGACAACGCGCGCACGTTCGCCGTGCCCACGTGGTGCTGCGTGATGCCCATGCACCAGACGACGGACGACGGCCGGTTCGTCGCCAGCATCTCGGCCGCCATGCGCACGGAGGCTTCCGGCACGCCCGTCACGTCGCTGACTTTATCGGGCGTCCACTTCGCGACTTCCTTGCGCACGTCGTCCATGCCGTACGTGCGCGCGGCGATGTAGTCCTTGTCTTCCCAGCCGTTGTTGAAGATGTGCCACAGCATGCCCCACACGAACGCGATGTCCGTGCCGGGACGAATGCGCACGTAGTGGTGGGCGAAGCGCGCCGTGCGGGTGAAGCGCGGGTCGACGACGATCATCTTCGCGCCCAGTTCCTTCGCATGCAGGAAGTGCAGCATCGAGATCGGGTGCGCCTCGGCCGGGTTCGAGCCGATGAACAGCACGGCCTTGCTGTAGTGAAGGTCGTTGAACGAGTTCGTCATCGCGCCATACCCGTAGGTCTGGGCGACGCCGGCCACCGTCGTCGAGTGGCAGATGCGGGCCTGGTGGTCGCAGTTGTTGGAGCCCCACATCGACACCCATTTGCGCAGCAAATACGACTGCTCGTTGTTGTGCTTCGAGCTGCCGATGACCATCAGCGCGTCCGGCCCGGACTGTTCGCGCAGCTTCAGCAGGCGGTCGCCGATCTCGTTGATGGCCTGGTCCCACGTAATGCGCTCGTACTTGCCGTTCACGAGCTTCATCGGATAGCGCAGGCGGTGCTCGCCGAAGCCGTGCTCGCGCACCGACGCGCCCTTCGCGCAGTGCGCGCCCATGTTGATGGGGGAATCGAACGCGGCTTCCTGGCGGATCCACACGCCATTGCTGACGACTGCCTCCACCGAACAGCCCACCGAACAGTGGCTGCACACGGTGTGCTTGACCTCCGTGTTCGGCTTCGCCGGCACGGGATCCGCCGCGGTCGCGGGCTGGATCACGTTCAGCGGCAGGTGGCGCGCGAGGGCGCCGGCGCCGGCCGTCACGCCCGCGCCGACGAGGAAGCGGCGCCGTTTCAGTCCGCTGTCGCGTGATGTCTTCACCAGGGTCATGGTGGTTCTCCTACCAGTAGGCCGCAATGCGGTAGTAACGCCGGATGTGTTCCGTCTCGTGATAGCCCTGCGCCTTTTGCGGTGCCGCCGGGGCGGGCTCGGGCCGCACTTCCGGCGCACGCGCATGCGCGGCCGCCGCGACGGCCAGCGCACCCAGCGGCGCGGCCTTCAACAGGCTGCGGCGGGTCGGATCGGGTTGTTTATCTTTGTCCATGATGGTCCTCACGCGGCAATCGGGTCATTCGCATCGAGCACGGCGAAGGCCTGCGCTTCGATCGACAAAAACGCGTCGACGACGCCCGCGACGACCCGGTAGAAGTTGGCATCCGGGCTGTTCGCGATATCGGCCAGGCAGGCCGCGTACCACGGCCGGACGTGCGCTTCGAAGAACGCCTTCTGCACGGCGAGGCCGCGCGCCGGCATGCCGGGTCCGCCCTGGATCAGCACGCGCATCGTTTCGCACAGCGCGCCCAGGTGGTCCTCGAATTCGCCGACGCCCGGTGCGCGCGCGAGACGCAGGCGGGCGAGGTCGTGGCGCAGGTCGGCCAGCGGCGCGTCGTTCAGGTGGCCCGTGACGTAGAAGGACCCGTACGGATTCAGCGGTGGCGTGCCGGTGCTGATGAACATGGCCGCGAATTCGTCGGCCGCGGCGGACGCATCGACGACGGTGGCGGCCTGGGTGAGTTTCAGCCAGGCGTCCTCGAGGGCGAATTCGCCGGCGGCAGCGATCGGTTCCGCGGCGGCCAGCGCGGCGAGCAGTGCGTCGTCGGGCGGGGCCAGCAGCAGGCGTGCGAACAGCGCGTAGAAATCGGCCCGGGCCTGGTCTTCGTCGGCCAATGGCGGGGCCTCGACGTCATGCAAAATGGATGAAGCGGAACGCTGGTCGGCCGACATGGTTCTCCCGTTGGCAAATATTCATGGGAAGTGTAGTCCCTGACAACGCGAAGGCGCGCACGCTTGACGTCGACGCGACACTTCGTTGGCAAGGCGACCAGCTGCGGGATTATTTCCCTCGTTGCCGTAGGGGTTCACGTCTATAATCTGAACATCACCCGAAGGTCCTTGCCATGATTACAGCTGATACCATATCCGCAACTCCCATCAACGCGAATTCAGTCAACGTCAGCGCACTCAAGTCCAGTTGCGCGGCTTGCAGCATGCACCAGCTGTGCCTGCCGATGGGACTGGAAGACGCGGACATCGACCGCCTGGACCAGATCATCGGCAAGCGCCGCCGCCTGGAGCGCGACGAGCCGCTGTACAAAATGGGCGAGCCGTTCCGCAACCTGTACGCCGTGCGCTTCGGCCACTTCAAGACGTACCAGATCAATGCGGCCGGCGAGGCGCAGATCACGGGCTTCCAGATGGCCGGCGAGCTGCTCGGCATGGATGCCATCAGCGCCGACCGCCACCACTGCGACGCCGTCGCGCTGGAAGACAGCGAAGTGTGCGAGATCCCGTTCGGGCACCTGCAGGACCTGTTCGGCCAGGTGCCGGCGCTGCTGCGCCACTTCCACCGCATCATGAGCCAGGAAATCACGCGCGAGCAGAACGTCATGCTCCTGCTGGGGAACATGCGCGCCGAGCAGCGCTTCGCCGTCTTCCTGATCAACCTGTCCGCCCGCTACGCCGCGCGCGGCTATTCGCCCACGCGCTTCCAGCTGCGCATGTCGCGCGAAGACATCGGCAACTACCTGGGCCTGACCATCGAAAGCATCAGCCGCCTGCTGTCCCGCTTCAAGAAGCTGGGGCTCGTGCAGGTCGACAAGCGCGAGGTCGTGCTGCTCGAACCGGCGCGCCTGAAGGCGATGGCGGCCGGGACCGAGCAGTGCAGCCCGATGGCCTGACCTTTCGGTAGGCAAGCCCGGGCGCAACGCTCGAGGCTTACCTGCCCGGGGATACGCCACCACTTCTGATCACGCGGCCTGCTTCCAGGCCTGCTTCTGCGCCGCGATCCAGCGCTCGACAATCTCGCCCAGCACGTCCAGCGGCACGGACCCGTTGCGCAACACGACGTCATGGAACGCGGGCAGCGAGAACGTCGCCCCCAGTTCCCGCTTCGCGTGCTCGCGCAGGTCGATGATGCGCAACATGCCGATCATGTACGCGCACGCCTGGCCCGGCCACGCGACGTAGCGCTCCACTTCCTGCGCGCCGATGCCGTAGGCGATGGCCTGCTCGCGCGTCCAGCCCTTCGTGTGCAGGCCCGTATCGACGACGAGCCGGCGCGCGCGGAACAGTTCCGAGCCGAGGGCACCCAGCAGGCCCGGCACGTCGCCCTCGTACCAGCCCTGCTCCACGGCGAGCCGCTCGGCATACAGCGCCCAGCCTTCGCTGTGCGCGCTGCCGCCGCCGAAGATGCGCTGGGCGCGGAACTTGGGCAGGTCGGTGCGCTCCTGCTGGATCGCCAGCTGGAAGTGGTGGCCGGGCACGGCTTCGTGGTACGACAGGCTGCGCATGCGGATCACGTCGAACGTGGGTCCGCGCATCGGCACCCAGAAGATGCCGGGCCGGCTGCCGTCCGGCGCCGGCAGGGAATAGTGCGCGGCGGCCGACGGCTCCGTCAGCGGCGGCTCGCGGCGCACGTCGACCGGGGCGCGCGGCTTCAGGTTGAACAGCGCGTCGCTGCGTTTCTCCGCATCCTGCACGATGCTTGCATAGCGCTGCAGAAGTTCCGGGCGCGGGTCGCCTTCCGACTTCGGCTGGAACGTCGCATCCAGCTGCTTCATGCGCTCCTCGATGCCGCCCTCAACGTAGCCGAGGGCGCGCAGGTGCTTGTCCATCTCGGCCTCGATCCGCGCCACTTCGCGCAGGCCGATCGCGTGGATCTCTTCCGCCGTCAGGTTCGTGCTCGTGTAAGTCTTGAGCGCCTGCCGGTAGGCGGCCGCGCCGTTCGCCAGGCGCGAGATGCCGGCCGTGTCGTTCGTCTTAGGATGCAGCTCGGCCATGTACGCCTGCACGCGCCGGTAGGCGGGGCGGATCTTCGCGTCGACGATGCGGGTGGCCTCGGCGATGGCTTTCGCGCGCGCGTCCGGCGCCAGGTCCGCGAGCGTTTCCGTGCGCTGGGCGAAGGTCGTCACGAGGACGTTCTGGTCGGCCGCCGGCTTCAGGAACAGGTCGACCTGGTATTGCGCGCGCTCGAGGATGAAGCGCGGCGGCACCAGGCCGCGCGCGGTGGCGGCGCGGGCGCGCGCGAGGGCTTCGTCCATGCGCGTCGCCACCTGGTCCAGGCGCGCGAGATAGCTCGCCACGTCGGACGCGCGGCGCAGCGGATGCGTCGTCGTCATGAAGTTGACGAGGCCGACCTGCGTGCCGCCGAACTGGTTGAAGACGAACTGGTAATCCTCGTACGGCTCGCTGGCGACCGTGTTGGCCAGGCTCCAGCGCATCACGGACGCGGACGTGCGCTGCTCTTCGCTCAGCGGACCGGCGATGAATGCGTCGAGCCGCGCGACACCGGCCTTCGCCAGCGCGATCATCTTCTGGCGGTGCGCCGGCGTCAATGGCGTGAGCTGGCGGTCCAGCGCATCCTGCTCGGCGCCGTTGAAGTATTGCGTCGACGTGGCCAGCTGCGGATTGGCGCGGACCCAGTCGGCCGCGAAACGGTCGGACCAGGTGTCGAAGGCGGCGTCGGGCTTGACGGCCTGCGTGGTCGTGGCGGCCACTGCGATTCGTGGCGCGGTGCCGAGGACGAGCGGAACGAACAGGGTGGCGATGGTGGCGGCCGTGCGGGTGCGCGCGTAAAGACGGGATTGTGGCATCTCTCTCTTTTCCATGGATAGTGGTAGTCGCCGGCTCGGTAAGCCTGGCGATGGCAATCTATCACGGATGAGTCTGCAAGAGGGCCGGGTTTACGCGTTTACCTCAGCCGCCACAGCGGTAACGTGAACCGGCCCCGCATACTTCCGCGTGAGCCAGGCGCGCACCGGCCTGTCGAACCAGCGCAGCAGCGCATACGCCAGCATCACGATGCCGATCTGCGATCCCGCCGCCACGAGCGCCAGCCGCACGGGCGCCGGATGCGTGCTCCAGTTCCAGTGCGCGAACAGGTAGACGAACGCATAGTGGACGACGTAGACGGGATAGGACAGCTCACCCATGAACCGGCACAATGCGCCGATCGGGCCATCGGTCCGGGTCAAGCCCGCCCCCGCGGCCAGGACCAGCGGGAACACGACGATCACGCAGGTCGCTTCGAACAGGCCGTTGACCTTGCCCATCTGGGGCGCCACGAAGATCGCGACCAGGACCAGCGACAGGACGACGAACGGCTGCGGCACCGACAGCCGGAACCCCGTCCGGTACACCAGCAGCCCGGCCAGGAATGGACAGGCGAGGCGCACCGGGGCGGCCCAGAAATCGGCCCATCCCCAACCGTGGCCGAGGTCATTGAAATGCAGCGCCGTCCACACCAGCGCGGCGGCGCTCAGCACGCATAGGCCGACGTGCAGGCCGCGGGTCAACCGGTGCCCGAACCATCCGTACAAGACGTTGGCGATGTATTCCTGGAACAGCGTCCAGCACGGGCCGTTCAGCGAATGCGTCTCGCCGAAGCTGTTCGGCACGTTCGGCGTCGGCAGCAACAGCATGCTGAGCGCAATGGTGCCGGCGAAGGCCGCGAGGGAGATCTTTACGCCGATGCGCTGGGTGTCGCCGACGAACGGATCGAGCAGGTACACCGTCACGCTGATCGCCAGCGCCGCCAGCACCATCGGATGCAGGCGGATCAGGCGGCGCTTGAAGAACCCCGTGACGGTCAGCGCCTCGCGGGTGCCGGCGTGCGGCGCCAGGCGCGCGTCATAGGCGTGGCCGAGGACGAATCCCGACAGCGCGAAAAAGAAGTCGACGGCCAGGAAGGCATGACCCATCGGGTTGTGGGCAATATCGGGCACCATCATTTCCCAGAAATGGAACATGAGGACGCAGAGCGCGGCCGTACCACGCAGGCCGTCAAGGATTTCGTAATGGGCTTTCACAGGGGGCATCGCAGCAGGTCTCCGTTGTTTTGTCTTGTCGGGCCGATCGGCTACGGTAGAATGCCGGAGTGCAATAGGTATTTACAATGGCTTTGTCACAGTCCGGATTCCGCTGTTACAGGACGGTTGCGGCGCCCGTCGAACGGGCTGCGACGCCGCCCCGGCCGCGGGGCCGCTTACACATCAACGATCAACCAGTGAAACGCCGCACCTCACGCTTCATCGTCACCATGCTGGCCTGGACGGCCGCCGGCGGCGTCTTCGCGCTGCCGTACATCCTGCGCGGCGCCGGCTGGAGCGCCCTGCTGTCGGTCACCATCAATTGCTGGCTGTGGGGCGCGTTGACGCCGCTGATCAAGATCGTGCACGACCGCCTCGCCGCCGCCTTCCGCCGTCCCCTGCCCCTGCTGACGGCCCATGCCGTGTGCGGCCTGGCGTTGACGGCGCTGTACGTCGTGACGGCGGCGGCCGTCGAAGACCGGCTCGGCCTCCTCGTCTGGGATCCGTGGAGCCAGCCCCTCGGCCTGCTCGACTGGTTTTACTGGGCCATGCTCGTGTACTGCATCATCATCGGCGCGCTGACCGGCCTGACCTACTACAAGCGCGTGCTCGTCGACCAGTTGCAGATCGAGCGGCTGCAGCGCGGCTTCCTCGAAGCGCAACTGAATACGCTGCGCACCCAGCTCGATCCGCACTTCCTGTTCAACGCGCTGAACGGCATTTCCGCCTGCGTCGAGCACGAACCGCGCACGGCACGCCGCATGATCGAGCACCTGGGCGACCTGCTGCGCTTCACGCTCGATACCCGGAACCGGCGCGAAGTGAGCCTGGCCGACGAAGTCGACTTCCTCGAGCATTACTTCGCGCTGCACCGGATGCGCTTCGCCGAGCGCCTGGCCGTCACGGTGTCCATCATGCCGGACGTGGCGCACACGCGCGTCCCCTCGCTGCTGTTGCAGCCGCTGGTGGAAAACGCCATCCGCCACGGCATTTCGGTGCGCGCGTCGGGAGGAAAAGTCGCCGTGTCGGCGCGGCGCGTCGGCGACCAGGTCGAGATCCGCGTGGTCGACGACGGCGTCGGCCTGCCGCCCGGCTGGACGATGGATGCCGCGCGCGGACTGGGCATCAGCGTGACGCGCGAACGCCTCGCCGCCATGTATCCCCCCGGCGCCAGCGTGTTCGCCGTGGCGCCGCATGCGGACGGCGGCACCGAAGCGACCATCGTCCTGCCCCTGAACGGATGAACGGGAGACGCCGCGCATGCCGCCCTTCAGCCCATTGAAGATACTCGTCGTCGACGACGAAGCCCCGGCGCGGCGGCGCCTCGCCGACCTGCTGGCCAGGGTGGACGGGGTCGGCGAGCTGCTCGAGGCCGCGGACGGCGCGACGGCCGTGCGGACGATCGGGAGCGCTCGTCCCGACGCCGTCTTCCTGGACATGCAGATGCCCGGACCGTCCGGCCTGGACGTCGTTGCCGCCGTCGGCGCCGAGCGCATGCCCGTCACCGTCTTCGTCACCGCCTACGACCAGTATGCGGTCCGCGCCTTCGAGGCCAACGCCCTCGATTACCTGTTGAAGCCATTCAGCGACGAACGCTTCGAGGCCGCCATGCGGCGCGTCCTGGCGCGGCTGGAAGAACGCCGTCCTGTCGCGGAACCGCCGCGCTGGGACCGGCTGGTCGTGAAAACCACGGGCGCCACGCACATCGTCAAGACCACGGACATCGACTGGATCGAGGCCGTCGGCGTGTACGTCCACCTGTACATCGGCGGCAAGGCGCTGCTGTACCGCTCGCCGATCCATGTGCTGGCCGACAAGCTGGATCCTGCCCACTTCGTGCGCATCCACCGCTCGGCCATCGTCAACCTCGAGAGCATCGTGCGCCTCGAACCGATATCGCACGGCGAATTCGACGTGGTGCTGAAGCACGGCGGGCGGGCCAAGGTCAGCCGCACTTACCGCAGCCAGCTGGAACAGCGTCTCGGCCAGCCGCTGTGAGCCCGCTCAGGGCTGGTCCGCCACGATCTCCAGCGCGTGCACGCCATCCCACCCCCTGGCCAGCCGCCAGTCGCGCAACGCGCCTTCGACGACGACCTGCCAGTGCGTCCGCTCGAGCGCCGGCAGCGCCACGCTGAACGCGCCGTCCGGCGCGGGCTTCACGAACACGCGCAGGTCGCGCTGCGGCAGCGTGGGATGCGCGAGGTAGATGGTGAACGGTGCCGCCTGCCCCGCAAGGCGCCCCGCGAGCGTGCCCGCGCGCGGGTCGTATTCCGCCCGCAGCGACAGGCCCAGTGCGGTGGCCGCGCGGTCGCGCCGCAGGTCCTGGTTGATGGCCTTGCCCTGCTTGTAGTAGTCGTCGACGACGAGCGCGTCCGGGTGGCCCGCGGCCAGCCACGCCACGTAGCCTCCGCCGGCGAGCACGGTCGCGGGACCGAGCATCAGCAGCCACGGCCAGCGGTGGGTGTACCAGGGCGCCGCCCCGGCGGCAGATGAAGTCGCGTGCATGGTTTTATCCTTATGAAAATCAGCGCGGCACGATGAAGACCGCCTTCTCGGTCACGCGCAGTGCCGGATCGTCCTGCGCCGTCACGGTGAACGTGAGCGCGTTCGATCCGGTGCGTGCGGCACCGTGGTCGATACGGACGCGCACGGGCACCGCGCGCGCGGAGGCGCCGTCCAGTTCGACGAGGTCTTCGTCCGCGATGGCGGCCGACGGGATACCGGACACGCCAATGTGGAACAGGTGCGGGCGCTCGCCCGTGTTCATCAGCTGCAGGCGGTACACGTTCTCGATCTTGCCGTCTTCGACTTCGCGCCCCATCGAGCCGCGGTCGCGGATCACGTCCAGCTTGAGCGGCGTGCGCAATGCCAACGCGGCGCTCATGCCGGCCGCCATCAGGACGAACACGAGGCCGTAGCCGATCGTGCGCGGGCGCAGCAGGTGGGCGCGAATCTGCTTCGCGTTCCAGCCGCCGGCCAGTGCATTCTCGGTCGAATAGCGGATCAGGCCACGGGGCTTGCCCACCTTGTCCATCACGCCGGTGCAGGCGTCGATGCAGGCGGCGCAACCGATGCATTCGTACTGCAGGCCGTTGCGGATGTCGATGCCGGTCGGGCAGACCTGCACGCACAGCGAGCAGTCGATGCAGTCACCCTTTGCCGAGTTGCGCGCCATGCCACGCGGCTCGCCGCGCGCCGCGTCGTAGGTGACGATCAAGGTGTCGCGGTCGAACATCGCGCTCTGGAAGCGGGCGTACGGGCACATGTACTTGCACACCTGCTCGCGCATCCAGCCCGCGTTGCCGTAGGTGGCGAAGCCGTAGAACAGGATCCAGAACGCTTCCCATGGGCCGAGGCCCAGGTGCGCCACGGCGTCGCCGAGCGCGCGGATCGGCGTGAAATAGCCGACGAAGGTAAAACCCGTCCACAGGGCGACGGCACCCCAGGCCAGGTGCTTGGCGCCCCGCTTGCCCAGCTTTTCCAGCGTCCACGGCTGGCGGTCGAGGCGGATGCGCGCGCTGCGGTCGCCCTCGATGCGGCGCTCGATCCACAGGAAGATCTCCGTGTAGACCGTCTGCGGGCAGGCATAGCCGCACCACACGCGCCCCGCCACGGCGGTGACGAGGAACAGGCCGTAGGCGCAGATGATCAGCAGGCCCGCGAGATAAATGAAATCCTGCGGCCACAGCACGAGGCCGAACAGGTGGAATTTACGGGCCCCGAGGTCGAACAGCACGGCCTGGCGGCCGTGCATGGCGAGCCACGGCAGGCCGTAGAACAGCGCCTGCGTGAGCCACACGCACGCCCAGCGCAAGGTGGCGAATGGTCCCTTTACCTCGCGCGGATGGATGTCCTCGCGCTTGGCGTACATCTTGATGACCGCCTCCTTGGGCGCGCGCGCGTTCATTTTGCTGCCACCTCGTGTTGGGCGCCGGGCGCGTTGGACAGCGACCAGACGTAGGCGGCCAGCACGTGCGCCTTGCCTTCGCCGAGGAATTCGCCCCACGCGGGCATCGTGTTGTTGCGGCCCTTGCGGATCGTCTCCATGATCGTCTCCGGGCTGCCGCCGTACAGCCACACCTTGTCCGTCAGGTTCGGCGCGCCGAGCATCGGATTGCCGTGCGCGTCGGGGCCGTGGCAGGCGGCGCAGGCGGCGAACTTCGGCTTGCCGAAGGCGACCTTGATCGGGTCGGCCGGCGCACCGGAGAGACTCATCACGTAGTGCGCGACGTTCTCCACGTCCTTGTCCGAGCCGAGCGCCGCGCCCATCGGGGGCATCTGGCCGTTGCGGCCCTTCATGATCGTTTCCTTGATCACGGACGGGTCGCCGCCGTACAGCCAGTCGTTGTCCGTCAGGTTCGGATAGCCCTTGTTGCCGCGGGCGTCGGACCCGTGGCACTGCGCGCAGTACGTGAGGAACAGGCGCTCGCCGATGGCGTGGGCCTGCGGGTCGGCGGCCACAATCTTGAGGTCGCGCTTGAGGTATTGCGCGAACAGCGGGCCGTAGTCCGCATCGGCCTTCGCCAGTTCCTGCTTGTACGCGCCGGACGATTGCCAGCCCAGGCGGCCCGCGTAGCTGCCGAGGCCCGGATACAGGACCAGGTAGCCGATGCCGAACAGGATCGTCAGGTAGAACATGAACATCCACCAGCGCGGCATCGGCGTGTTCAATTCCGTCAGGTCCTCGTCCCACACGTGGCCCGTCGTCTGTTCGGGCTGGCCGTGCTCGTCGAGGCGCACCTTGTGGCGCGACTGCGACCACAGCAGGATCGCGCAGCCGGCGATGCCCAGCACCGTGATCAGGACGATGTACCAGTTCCAGAAACCGCTCGTGAAGTCAGACATAGTCGTCCTCCACCTCTTCGTCTGCAAAGGGCAGCGCGGCCGTCGCGGCGAAGTCGCGCTCCTTGCGCAGCAGGTAGGTCCAGGCGAGGATGCCCAGGAAGGTGGCGAAACTCACGACCGTCATCACGCGGCTCGCGTCGTCGAAAATATGTTGGATGGCCATGTCGGTTCCTAGTTCCGGTTCTTGATCTGGGTGCCGAGACCCTGCAGGTAGGCGACCAGCGCGTCCTGCTCCGTTTTATCCGCCAGCTGCGCCGGCGCGTCCTTGATATCCTGTTCCGTGTACGGGACGTTCAGGCGCTGCATCGCGCGCATCTTCGGCACGATGGATTGCGGGTCCAGCTTCGCCGTGGCCAGCCACGGATAGCCGGGCATGTTCGATTCCGGCACGACGTCGCGCGGGTTGTCGAGGTGGGTGCGGTGCCACTCGTCCGAGTAGCGGCCGCCCACGCGCGCCAGGTCCGGGCCGGTGCGCTTGGAGCCCCACTGGAACGGGTGGTCGTAGACGAATTCGCCCGCGACCGAATAGTGGCCGTAGCGCTCCGTCTCGGCGCGGAACGGGCGGATCATCTGCGAGTGGCAGTTGTAGCAGCCTTCGCGGATGTAGATGTCGCGGCCGGCCAGGCGCAGCGGCGAATACGGCTTCAGGCCGGCGACGGGTTCGGTGGTCGAATGCTGGAAGAACAGCGGCACGATCTCGACGAGGCCGCCGAACGAGATCACGACCAGCACGAGGCCGATCAGCAGCCAGGGGTTCTTCTCGATCCACTCATGGGTGAATTTCATGTTTGCTCCTATCGATTCGTGTTAGGCGTGTTCCGGGACCGCATGCGGCTTCTTGTGGGCTGACGGCAGCGCGGGGATGCGGGCGTCGACCGATCTCGTGCCGCGCATCGTCAGCCACGTGTTGTACGCCATCAGGCACATGCCGGTCAGGTACATCAGGCCGCCGCCGAAGCGGATCACGTAGTACGGGTACGTCGCCTTGACGCCTTCGACGAAGGTGTAGGTCAACGTGCCGTCCGGGTTCACGGCGCGCCACATCAGGCCCTGCATCACGCCGGCGATCCACATCGCGGCGATGTACAGCACGATGCCGATGGTGCCGAGCCAGAAGTGGGCGTCGACGAGGGGCATGCTGGCCATCTGCTTCTTGCCGGCGAGGCGCGGGATCAGGTAGTACAGGGAACCCATCGTGATGAAACCGACCCAGCCCAGCGCGCCGCCGTGCACGTGGGCGATGCCCCAGTCCGTGTAGTGCGACAGCGAGTTGATGGTCTTGATCGACATCATCGGGCCCTCGAACGTGGCCATGCCGTAGAACGACAGCGACACGATCATGAATTTCAGGAGCGGGTCCGAACGCAGCTTGTGCCAGGCGCCGGACAGGGTCATGATCCCGTTGATCATGCCGCCCCACGACGGCGCCAGCAGGATCAGCGAGAACACCATGCCGATCGACTGCGTCCAGTCCGGCAGCGCCGTGTAGTGCAGGTGGTGCGGGCCGGCCCACATGTAGGTGAAGATCAGGGCCCAGAAGTGCACGATCGACAGGCGGTACGAATACACGGGACGCTCGGCCTGTTTCGGGATGAAGTAGTACACCATGCCGAGGTAGCCGGCCGTGAGGATGAAGCCGACGGCGTTATGGCCGTACCACCACTGGATCATCGCGTCCTGCACGCCGGCGTACATCGAGTACGACTTCATGAAGGTGACCGGCATCGACATGCCGTTGACGATGTGGAGGATGGCCACCGCGAGGATGTAGCCGCCGAAGAACCAGTTGGCGACGTAGATGTGCTGCACGCGGCGCTTGACGATGGTGCCGAAGAAGACGACGGCGTACGCGACCCACACGATGGCGATCAGGATGGAGATCGGCCATTCCAGCTCGGCGTATTCCTTGCCGCGCGTGAAGCCCAGCGGCAAGGTGATGGCGGCCGACACGAGCACGGCCTGCCAGCCCCAGAACGTGAACGCGGCCAGCTTGTCGGAGAACAGCCGGACCTGGCACGTGCGCTGCACGACGTAGTACGACGTGGCGAACAGGCCGCAGATGCCGAATGCGAAGATCACCGCGTTCGTGTGCAGAGGCCGCAGGCGGCCGTACGTGAGCCACGGGATATCGAAGTTCAATGCCGGCCAGGCGAGCTGCGCGGCAATCCACACGCCGGCGAGCATGCCGATCACGCCCCAGACCACGGTTGCGATGGCAAACTGGCGCACGATCTTGTAGTTATAGTTTAGACTGCTGTCCAAGGTGCACTCCCTGAAGAGAATAAGAAAGACGACACCGTCAGAGTAGGTTTCCTGGGGGTTCCAAATCCTTGATGTGAATCAAAAATTCCAGATTGGGTCCAAGGAAGGGGAGACCTTCTTCCTCGATGTTGCTGAAAGCAGACTGGCGTTAAGAAGGAACGATATGACCTGCGTCAAACATGACGCGCGATGGTCCCGCCACACTGACCGACGAATTTGACAACGAAGAGGACGACGACCATGCCGCCAATTTCACCGGAACTTCACGAGGAACTCGGCCAGCACCTGCGCAAGGCCCGCGCGGACGCGCTGGCCACCGTGCGCAGCCGCACGGACGGCGATACGGACGACCGCCCGGCGATCTCGCCGAACGCCCACATGGGCCAGAACGACGACGCGCCGGCCGGCGAAATGCTCAGCCATAACGAGGAACACCTGGCCGAGCACGAAGCGCACCTGCTGCACGAAATCGACGCTGCGCTCGGCCGCCTGGAATCGGGCGCGATCGGCATCTGCGAATCGTGCGGGCGCGATATTCCGGAAGCGCGCCTGCGGGCCACGCCGACGGTGCGGACGTGCATCGAATGCCAGGAGAGGATCGAGAAGGAACAACGCACGGGGCGCGGACCGAGCATGTAATCGAACACCGCTAACGCTTGCACCGTCGTCCCCGCACAGGCGGGGATCCAAGTTGCACGCATTATCGATACGCATGCAAAATTGGGTTCCCGCCTTCGCGGGAACGACGGGGCGTTCAATCGTCGTCGCTGAGAATCCGCAGCGCCGGCCCTTCCAGATCGTCGAACTGCCCGCTCTCCGACGCGCCGAAAAAAATCCACACCGCGAACGCGACGAGCATCACGCTGAGCGGCACCAGCAGGTACAAGGCTTCCATCTTTACTCCCTCCTCAGGCGCGCGGCGTTGAGCACCACGAGCGCAGAACTCGCGGCCATGCCCACGCCCGACAGCCACGGATTCAACAGGCCGCTCGCGGCCGCGGGTATCGCCGCCACGTTGTACAGCATGGCCCAGCCCAGGTTTTGGCGGATCACGCGCAACGTGGCCGCCGCCGTGTCCAGCGCGGCCGCCAGCGGGCGCAGGCCTTCGCCCAGCAGCACGCAATCGGCGTGCAGTTGCGCCAGCTGCGCGCCCTGCCCCATCGCGAACGACACGTCGGCGCCGGACAACACGGCCGCGTCGTTGATGCCGTCGCCGACCATCGCCACGACCGCGCCCTCGCGCTGCAGGCCGCGCACGACGGTCAGTTTATCCTCGGGCAACTGGTGGCCCAGCGCGTGCGCGATCCCGAGCTGCATGGCCACGTCCTGCGCGGCCTCGTCGTCGTCGCCGGACAGCAGCACGACCGTCTTGCCCGACGCGCGCAGGCCGGCCACGACGTCGCGCGCCTCCGGCCGCAGGTCGTCGACGAGGTCGAAGCGCGCGACCCAGCCGGATGTGGTGCCGAGCCACACGGCCGTGACGCCGCTGGGCTGACTACCCGGCTGCCCGCCCGGCGCCGCGCCGCACGCGATGCCGGCCACGAACGCGGCGTTGCCGAGCCGGTAACGGCGGCCGCCGATCTCTCCCTCGACACCTTTGCCGACGACCTGGTTCACCACGCCCGCGACCAGCGCCGGCGGGCCGGCCGCGTCGCGGATCGCCTGCGCCAGCGGGTGCGCGCTGCCCGCTTCCAGCGCGGCGGCCAGCTGCAGCGCCATGCGCCGGCTCGCGCCGCCGAACGTCACCGTCTGGCGCAGCACGGGGTGGCCATAGGTCAGCGTGCCCGTCTTGTCGAACACGACGTGCGTCGCGCGGCCCAGCGTCTCCAGCACGTGCGGCTTGACGGCCAACGCGCCTTGCCGCAGCAGGCGGTCGGTGGCGGCGGCCAGCGCCGTCGGCGTCGCCAGCGACAGCGCGCACGGGCACGACACGACGAGCACGGCGATCGCCGCCGGCCAAGCGCGCGCCGGGTCGACGAGGTACCAGCCGGCGCACACGACGACCGTCAGCACCAGCAGCGCGAGCACGAACCACGCACCCACGCGGTCGGCCCACAGCGCCAGCGCGGGCTTGTCCTGGCCCGCGCGTTCGACGAGCCGGACCAGCAGCGCCAGCGTGCTGTCGCGCGCGCTGCTCGTCACGCGCACGACGATGGCCTGCGCGACGTTGACGGCGCCGCCGGGCAGTTGCGCGCCCGGCCCCATCGCACGCGTGCGGCTTTCTCCCGTCAGCAGCGCGAGGTCGACTTCCGTGTCGCCTTCCAGGATGACGCCGTCGGCCGGCACGGCCTGGCCCGGCGCCACGAGCACGACGTCGCCCGGCACGAGCGCGCCGGCGGCCACGGTGTCCGTCGCGCGCGCGTCCGGATAACCGACGAAGCGCAGCGCCGTCGCGGGCGCCGCGCGCTGCAGGCCTTCGAGCGCGCGCGCGGCGCGCCGGCGCGCGTCCAGCTCCAGGTAGCGGCTGCCCAGCAGCAGGAACACGAACATCGTGATCGAATCGAAATATACCTCGCCATGGCCGCGCACGACCGCCACGACGCTGGCGCCGGATGCGGCGAGGATCCCCAGCGCCACCGGCACGTCCATCCCGGCCACGCCGCGCCGCAGGTCCATCCACGCGCCGCGGAGGAACGGCCACGACGAATACACGACGGCCGGCACGGTCAGCAGCAGCGCGGCCCAGTGCATCAGGGCGCGCATGTCGGCGTCCATGGTGCCGTCCGTCGCAAGGTAGACGGGGACGGCGTACATCATCACCTGCATCATCGCCAGGCCGGCGACGAACAGGCGGCGGAACAGGGTCTTGCGCTCCCGCTCGAGGTGCGCCGCCTGGCGCCCGGCGTCCAGCGGGTACGCGGTGTAGCCGATCGCGCGCAGCGTGGCGATGATGTCGCTGGCCTTCGCCACGGCCGGGTCACGGCGCACGCGCAGGCGTTCCGTCGCCACGTTCAGCAGCGCGTCCGTCACGCCGGGCAGCGCGCCGATGCGGCGCTCGATCAGCCACACGCACGCGGCGCAGCGGATGCCTTCGATGGTGAAAACGACATCGTCCCCATCGACCGCGTCGTCGTATGCGCGCAGGGCCGCCAGGTCGGCGTCATCCTCGATGCGCGCGGCGAATTCGGTGCGGTTGTCGTAATAGTCGGCGAGGCCGGCGTCGGCGATGGCTTGCGCGGCCGCCGCGCAGCCGGGGCAGCACATGGTGCGGTTTTCTCCGTCGACGACGGCCGACCACGGACTCGCGGCCGGTGCCGGCTGGCCGCAGTGCCAGCACGCGGCGGTGTCGAGGATGGCCGCGTTCATGCGCCGGCTCCGGGCGCGATGCAGATCTCCTGCACCCAGCCGTGCGGCAGGCCGCCCGCCGCGCGCGCGAGCCCGAGCAGGCCGAAGCCCAGCACGAGGACGCCGCACGCGAGCCGCACGCGCCGGCTCGCGAGCCAGCCGCGCAGGCGCGCGCCCAGCAGGCCCAGGCCCAGCAGCATCGGCAGGGTGCCGAGGCCGAAGGCCAGCATGACGAGGGCGCCGTGCAGCGCGGAACCGCTCAGCATCGCGGTGACGAGGACGCTGTAGACCATCCCGCACGGCAGCCAGCCCCACAGGCCGCCCGCGACGAACATGCGCGCGGGCCGGTCGAGCGGACCGACTTTCTTCAGCAGGGGCTGCACGCCGCGCCAGACAAAGCGGCCGCCCTGCTCCAGGCGCGCGAGGCCGCGCCACGCATCCATCAGGTACAGGCCCAGCGCGGCCAGCATCAGGTTCGCGAGCCAGTACGCGCCGGCCTGCAGCGCCGGCAGACCCGCCAGCACCTGCGCTCCCTGCGCAAGGTGCTCGAACGTCGCGCCGGCCAGCGCGCCGGCCACCATGTAGCTGCCGATGCGTCCCGCGTTGTAAGCGAGGACATTCGCGACGGGCGCCCGCCTTGCGGCCACGCGCACGGGTATGACCCGTCCGACGGAAGGGGCCACCGACAGCGCGCCCACGATCCCGCCGCACATGCCGGCGCAGTGGACGCTGCCCAGCAGGCCCACGACGAACACCGGGAGGAGCGCGACGTTCATCAGGTCACACCGTCTTCGAATGCGTGGTCGAACCGCGCGTGGCCAGGTAGCGGTCGAACACCATGCACACGTTGCGGATCAGGAGGCGGCCCTTCAGGGTGACGCTGATCCAGTCCGGCGCGAGTTCGACGAGGCCGTCGCGTTCCAGCTCGGCCAGCTGCACCATCTCGCGCGCGAAATAGGCGTGGAACGCGATCGGGAACGCGAGCTCGATGGTGCTGACGGACAGCTCGAACTGGCACATCAGCTTCTGGATGATCGTGCGGCGCAGCGCATCGTCCATCGACAGCCGCGCGCCGCGCGCCACCGGCAGCTCGTTGCGGTCGAGCGCATCGTAATAGGCGTCCAGCGTCTTGACGTTCTGGCTGTACGTGGCGCCGACCGCGCCGATGGCCGACACGCCGCACGCGACGAGGTCCGTGCCGGCGTGCGTGGAATACCCCTGGAAGTTGCGGTGCAGGCGGCCTTGCTGTTGCGCGATGGCGAGGTCGTCGTCCGGCCGCGCGAAATGGTCCATGCCGATGTAGACGTAGCCCGCGGCCGTCAGGCGCTCGATGCACAGCTGGAGCATGCGCAGCTTCGTGTCGCTGTCGGGCATGTCCGCTTCATCGATGCGGCGCTGCGCCTTGAAGAGATGCGGCAGGTGCGCGTAGTGGTACACGGCGATGCGGTCCGGCGAGGCGTCGATCACTTTCTCGAGCGTCGCACGCATCGTGTCCGGCGTCTGCTTCGGCAGGCCGTAGATCAGGTCGATGCTGACGGAGCGGAAACCGGCGTCGCGCGCGGCCGCGATGATGGCGCGCGTCTCGGCCTCGGGCTGGATGCGGTTGACGGCGCGCTGCACGTCCGGATCGAAGTCCTGCACGCCCAGGCTGATGCGGTTGAAACCCTGGCGCCGCAGGCTGTGCACGCGCTCGGCCGACACGGTGCGCGGGTCGATCTCGATGGAATATTCGCCGACGGAATCCGGCGCGAAGCGGAAGCAGCGGCGCAGGTGCGCCATCAGGTCTTCCATCTGCGCGTCGGACAGGTAGGTGGGCGTGCCGCCGCCGAGGTGCAGCTGCTCGACCTCGTTCATCCCGGCGAACAGCCGCCCCTGCATCTCGACTTCCCGTTTCAGGTAAGCGAGGTAGGTCGCCGCTTTTTCGCGGTTCTTCGTGACGATCTTGTTGCAGGCGCAGTAATAGCAGACGGTGTCGCAGAACGGGATGTGCAGGTACAGCGACAGCGGCTTGCCGCCGCCGCGCGTGCGCAGGTCGGCCACGGCGTGCAGGAAGTCGCGGTAGCCGAACGATTCCGTGAAGCGGTCCGCCGTCGGGTACGACGTGTAGCGCGGGCCGTTGCGGCTCAGCCGGGCGATCAGGTCCGCGTCGAACTCGACGACGGGCTGGACCGCGGGATGCGCCCGGTTGGCGCTGGTTGCGGGGACTGCATCGAACATCTGGAAAACTCCTGGGCCTACGGCGTGGAAAGTCAGGATGAGTGTATTGAGGCGGTTCCGCGAAATCCTTGACTTGCATCAAAAATCGCCAAAGCCACTGTGTTACCCGCGTCCAAATTTAAAAACCGACAACACCTGCCCCAGATGCCCCACCTGCTCCGCCACGCTGGCGGACGCCATGGCCGACTCCTCGACGAGGGCCGCGTTCTCGCGCGTGATGCCGTCGAGCTCGACCATCGCCGCGTTCAGTTCCGCGATGCCCTCGTTCTGCGCGCGCGACGCCGCCGTAATGTCGCCCATGAGGGCGGCCGCGTCCTGCACCGAACTGACGACCTGGCGCATCGTCTGGCCGGCCGCGTCGACGAGCTCATTGCCCTGGCCGACCTGGTGCACGGAATCCTCGATCAGCGCCTTGATTTCCTTCGCCGCGCCCGCCGACCGCTGGGCGAGACTCCTGACTTCGCCCGCCACAACGGCGAAGCCGCGGCCCTGCTCGCCCGCACGCGCCGCTTCGACCGCGGCGTTCAGCGCGAGGATGTTCGTCTGGAACGCGATGCCGTCGATCAGGCCGATGATGTCGACGATGCGCGTGGCCGACCCGCTGATCTGGCCCATGGTGGTCCCGACTTCCAGCACGGCCGCGCCGCCGCGTCCCGCCACCCGCGATGCCTCGCCCACGAGGCCGTCGGCCCGTTCGGCGCTGTCCGTGTTCTGGCCCGCCTTCGCCGCGATGTGGGCGAGGCTGGCGGCCGTCTGCTCCAGGCTGGCGGCTTGCGCTTCGGTGCGGTGTGCGAGGTCGTGGTTGCCCGTCGCGATGTCGCGCGTGGCCGCGTGGATCGCCCCGACGCTCGTGCGCACATCGCCCACGATCGCCGTCAGGTTGATGTTCAGCTGGCGCAGCGCGAGCAGCAGCCGGCCCATCTCGTCGTCGCGCCCCCGTGCGGGCGGCCGCGACAGGTCGCCCCCGGCCAGCGCGTACACGCCGTCCAGCGCCCGGCGCATGGGCGCCACGATGGACCGGTGCAATTCCGCCCAGGCCAGCAAGGTCAGCGCGGCGCCCGCCAGCGCCAGCAGGCGCCAGCCCCAGGCCTGGGTCACGGCGGCGAGGACCAGCATCAGCAGCGCCTGCGCGCTCATCATGACGCCGAGGCGCCGGCCCAGCGGCAACGTGCGCAGGTCCAGCAGGCGCGCCCACCACGCCGTGCGGACGACGGCGCCGCGGCGGATCGCGAGTCCCTCGGCCCGGCCGTCGCGGAAGCGCTTGTAAATGGCTTCCGCCCGTTCGACCTGGTCGCGCGCGGGACGGGTGCGCACGGACATGTAGCCGACCGTCGTCCCCTCTTCCTGGATGGGCACGACGTTCGCCACGACCCAGTAGAAATCGCCGTTCTTGCGACGATTTTTCACGAGTCCTGTCCACGGTTCGCCCGCCTGCAGCGTTTGCCACAGGTCGGCGAACGCCGCGGGCGGCATGTCCGGGTGGCGGACGACGTTATGGGCCTTGCCGATCAATTCCTCTTCGGTGAAGCCGCTGACTTCGACGAAGGTGGGATTGACATAGGTGATGCGGCCTTTGGTGTCCGTCTTGGAGACGATGGATTGGCCGTCCTGTAACGGGTATTCGATGCCCGTGACGGGCAGGTTGGTGCGCAAGCGTGGCTCCTGGCTTTTAATGAGGAAATATTGTTTTAGGGAAATTTTATGAAATCTGATCCGGTCAAATCCTTGATCCAGATCAAAAATCGCGGAATGACGGGCGGCCTGAGGCGGTAACGAAACACTCGCGCCGCCCGACCGTTAAAATGGAGTACCCTGCGCGGATGTGGCCGCCAGGTTTGTGTTTTTTGTCTTGATGAAATTCAACCAACCCCAACATAGCCGTCGATGAACGATATCTCTCCTCTGACACGGCACCCGGATGTTCTCTACGGCCCGCACCAGCCCGAGCTGTTGCGCGACGAAATCCTGGCCGACCTGCTGGAAGCGAGCGCGGCTCGCGCACCGGACCAGTTGGCCCTCATCGGCGGCGACCGCCGCCTGACCTATCGCGAACTCGACGCCCTCGCCAGCCTGGCCGCGTCGCGCCTGATCGATGCGGGCATCCAGCCCGGCCACATCGTCGGCCTGTGGATGCCGCGCGGCATCGACCTCCTCGTCATGCAGGCGGCGATCGCGAAGGCCGGCGCCGCCTGGCTGCCGGTCGACGAAGACACGCCCGTCGAGCGCCTGCTCGTGTGCATGGAAGACGCGGGCTCCCCCGCCCTCGTGACCAGCGAGCGCATGCGCGACCGCCTGGGCGCGGTGACGCAGCCCATCCACACGGCCGAAACACTGCTGGCGCCGGCGCCCGAGGGCCATGCACTGCGCCGGCGCGGCAAGGTCGCCGGCGACGCCCCGGCCTACGTCATCTACACGTCCGGCTCGACGGGCAAGCCGAAAGGCATCCTCATCAACCAGCGCAGCATCTGCCACTTCCTGCGCAGCGAAAACGAAGTGCTGGGCGTGAAGGCCACGGACCGCGTCTACCAGGGCTTTTCGGTCGCGTTCGACATGTCGTTCGAGGAAATCTGGATCTCCTACCTCGTCGGCGCCACCCTGTGGATCGGTCCGAAGGAGACGGCCGGCGACCCGGAAGCGCTGCCGCGTCTGCTTTCCGAGAATGGCGTCACCGTCCTGCATGCCGTGCCCACGCTGCTCGCGCTGTTCGCGGACGACGTGCCGGGCCTGCGCATCATCAACCTGGGCGGAGAAATGTGCCCGGAGACGGTGGTCGAGCGCTTTTCGAAGCCGGGCCGCCAGATGTTCAACACCTACGGTCCCACGGAAGCGACCGTATCCGCCAGCCTCGCGCGCCTGGAACCCGGCCGGTTGATCACCATCGGCACGCCGCTGCCGAACTATGGCCTGCTGGTCATTTCCACGGAGACCGACAAAGGTTTGCAACTGCTGCCGCGCGGCGACACGGGCGAGCTGTGCATCATCGGCCCGGGCCTGTCGGCCGGCTACCTTGGCCGTCCCGACCTGACGGCCGAGAAATTTCTTGCGAACCCGTGGCGTTCGGGACCGGACGACCCGCGTCTGTACCGCACGGGCGACCTGGCCCGCATCGAGCCGGACGGCCAGGTCGTATGCCTGGGCCGTACGGACGACCAGGTCAAGATCCGGGGTTTTCGGGTGGAACTGGGCGAGATCGAAGCCCAGCTCGCGCAGCAGGACGGCGTCGGCACGACGGCCGTGCTGCTCCGCAAGGATGACGGCATCGACCGCCTCGTCGCCTACCTCGTGCCGGCCGCCGGCGCGGCGCCCGAACAGCTGGCGCCGGCGACCCTGCGGCGCGCGCTGTCCGACAAGCTGCCGCCGTACATGGTGCCGAGCCGCTTCGAACAACTGTCCGTGATGCCGCGCCTGACGTCCGGCAAGATCGACCGGAAAGCGCTGAAGGCAATGGCGTTGTCGGCCCCGCTGCCCAGCGATCCGGCCGAGTCGGACGTGCCCGAGACGCCGGGCGAGGAAGCGCTGTTTTGGGCGTTGGAGAAATTGTTCCCGGGCCAGCCAATCCGGCGGGAGCTGGATTTCTTCAGCGACCTCGGCGGCCACTCGTTCTTCGCCGCCCGCCTCGCCACCGCCCTGCGCGCCGACCCGCGCTTTGCCCACGTCACGGTGCGCGACATTTATTCGCATCGCCAGGTCGGCGCGATCGCGTCCAGCCTGGACCAGGCCGCCGGCACGGCCGCCGTCGAGCCCGACTGGACGCCGCCGTCCGAAGCGCGCCGCTGGGTGTGCGGCGTGGCCCAGCTGGCGACCGTCCCCGTGCTGATCACGCTGCGCATGGCCCAGTGGCTGGCGCCGTTCTTCACGTACCACTTCTTCACGGGCGACCCGGGCGACTCGGTGCGGCGCGCGATCGCCGCGTCGATCGGCGTGTTCCTGCTCGCGACCCTGCTGGAGTTCGTGTTCGCCATCGGCGGCAAGTGGCTCGTCGCCGGCCGCCTGAAGGCCGGCGTCTATCCGCTGTGGGGCACGACCTATTTCCGCTGGTGGCTGGCCGACCGCCTCGTCGAAGCGGCCCCGACCTATCTGCTGGCCGGCTCGTCGCTGTACGGCTGGTACCTGCGCCTGCTGGGCGCGAAGATCGGCCACGACGTCGTGATCGGCTCGCTGACGATCCGTGCGCCCGACCTGCTCGCCATCGGCGACAACGTCAGCATCGGCAATGCCGTCAACTTCGAGAACGCGCGCGTGGAACGGGGCCGCTTGATCCTCGGCCGCATCGCGCTCGACGATGACGCGTGCGTGTCGTCGTATGCGATCCTGGAAGGCAATACGCAGGTCGGCCGGCGCGGGCACCTGGAGGGACAATCCGCGCTGCAGGATGGCGCGAGTGTCCCCGACGGCCGCGTCTGGAGCGGCTCGCCCGCGCGCGACGCCGGCGCGTTCGATCCGTCGACCCTGCCGCCGCGCCCGGCCGTCAGCCGCGCCCGCCTCATGGGCGAAGCCTTGTTCTTCGTGTTCGGCATGCTGCTCGTCGCCACCTTGTTCTTCATGCCCGTCTTCCCCAGCTTCGTGCTGATCGACTGGTTCGACGAACGCGGCACGCTGCCGATCCTCGCGCAGAACTCGATCCAGGGCCAGCTGCTGCGCTACTTCGTGCTGGCGCTGCCGGCGTCCGCCGTGCTGATCGCGCTGACGATGCTCGTGTCGGCCGCCATCCGCTGGGGCTTCCTGCCCCGCATGATGCCGGGCCGCTCGGCCGTGCACAGCAATGCGTACTGCAAGAAATGGCTCGTGAGCCATATCCAGGAATCGAGCCTGAACGTCCTGCACGGCATCTACGCGACCGTGTTCGCGCCCTTCTGGTACCGCCTGCTGGGCGCGAAGGTCGGCCGCGACGCCGAGATCTCGACGGCGCTGGGCGTCGTCCCCGACATGCTGACCCTGGGCGACGAAACCTTCATCGCCGACGCCGTCATGCTGGGCGACGAGCAGATCGACGGCGGCTGGATGACGATGGAAGCGACCGTCGTCTCGAACCGCAGCTTCGTCGGCAACGGCAGCTACATCCCGGACGGTACGGTGCTGCCGGAAGGCGTCCTCGTGGGCGTGCACACGCATGCGCCGGCGAACGAGCGCATGACGGGCGGCGACACGTGGCTCGGCTCGCCGCCGATCCACCTGCCCGCGCGCGAACAGGTCAGCGGCTATCCGGAACACCTGACCTACCGCCCGTCGCCGGCGCGCCGCCTCGGCCGCGCGCTCGTGGAAGCGTTCCGCATCGTCGCGCCGCACGCGGTCGTCATCGCCGTCGGCTACACGGTCGTGCTGGACTTGATGCCGATCGCCGGTGCCGGCCGCTGGGGTGAAGTGATCTGGGACCTGGCCCTCATCAGCCTCGCCTACGGCATCGGCAACTACCTGTTCGTGCTCGCCTTCAAATGGCTGCTGCTGGGCCGCTACAAGAAACGGGCGGAGCCGATGTGGACGCCGTTCGTCTGGCTGTCCGAAGGCGTGACGAACATGTACGAAGGCATCGCCGTGCCCAATTTCATGCGCTACCTGCGCGGCACGCCGTGGCTGCCCGTCGCATTCAGCCTGCTGGGCTGCCGCATCGGCCGCGGCGTCTACATGGACACGACGGACATCACGGAATTCGACTGCGTGACGATCGGCGACCACAGCGAACTGAACGCGCTGTCCTGCCCGCAGACCCATTTGTTCGAAGACCGCGTGATGAAGATCGACCACGTCGACATCGGCAGCAAGGTCTACCTGGGCCCGCGCAGCGCCGTGCTGTACAGCGCGAAGGTCGGGGACAATGCCCGCATCGGCCCGCTGACCCTTGTCATGAAGGGCGAGCATATTCCGGCCGCGACCGGGTGGAACGGGTTGCCGGCGGCGCCGCAGCGGGCGTGATGGTCCACGCCTTGCCCGTGCGCTGGTGGGACGGTGGCGGGTTCGCCGACGCGCCCGCTTCCGCTTCGCCATTGCAAATCATCGGCGTGCGCGGCCAGCCGGATCGCGCCACGGCCCGGCGCACGATCCGCTTGGCATTGCGCGCCGCGCTGGCGGAGGCGAGCGGGCTGCCCGCTTCGTCGATCCAGCTGTGCGGCGCGCCGGGCGAGGCGCCGTATGCCCTGCTCGACGGCCGCCGCATTGCCCTGTCGGTCAGCCACGACGGCGACCTGTCCGTGGGAGCCCTGCGGCTGGACGGGGGCGCTGTCGGCATCGACGTCATGCGGATCACCGGCGTTCCTGATTGGGCAGCCGTCGCCCGCGACTACCTCGGGCCCGCCTGCGCAGCCGCGCTGGCTCGCGTGCCCGCGCATGCGCGTGACGTCGCGTTCGCGCGCGTGTGGAGCGAGCGCGAGGCCAGGTTCAAATGCCGCGGGTTGGGGTTGGCGGAATGGGCGGCCTCCGACGAGCCGTTGCTGGCGGCGTGCTCTTGCCGGTCACTGGTGCTGCCGGACGATTACGTGGGCAGCGTCGCGGTGCTGCGGCGAGCGACATCTGGCCGGGACCGGTAAGGCCGAGCGTGGACGCGCTGCCTGTCATCCGATCGTCTTGCGCATCAGCGTCAGCGGCACCGCGACCTGTCCGTCCCGGAGCGAAAGGCTCAGGTCGTGCACGGGCACGAAGCCGTGCGCCGTGTAGAGCGGCACGCCGGGCATGGTCGCCGTCAGTTCGAGCGACGTAAAACCTGCCGCCAGTGCGTGCTCGGTACAGTGCCGCATGAGTAGCGAGCCCAGCCCCAGGCGTTCCATGCCGGGATCGACAAAGAAGGCGCGGATCTTCGCCGCTTCGGTAGCGGGGTCGAGAAGGCGGTCCGGCGCGACCTTATGCTTGTCGCCGCCGTAGGGCGTCGAGCGCTTGCTCCAGCCACCGCAAGCGACGATGCGCGCCCCGTCTTCGATGGCGAAATAGGTGCCGTCCCGAATGAGTTGGGTATCGACGCCGAACACCTCGCGCGTGAGCGCGTGTGCTTGTTCCGGCGTGTAAAAGCCGGCCGACAATCCGATACCCGAACGTTCGATCAGCGTTCGCAGCACGGGGATGTCGGCCGGCGTGACGGCGCGTATGTTGAAAGACCTTGGCATCGGGCCATTCTACAAGCATTTACCGGGTCGTCCTGGCCGGCTCCATGCAGCGCTAGAAAAGATGGCGCCGGCAACTTTTCGCGCCGGACCAGGCAATTCCCGTTTTGCTTCCGCAGACGGTGAGTCACCGTACCGAACCTTACTGGCGGAAGGGCTACGGTAAAGCTTTCAAGGTCGAGCACATGCATTCGGTTCTGCCCAGGCGGCCCCGCACGTATGCCGACCACAGGAGGACAATATGACGACTACCGCCCACGAGATGCATCAAGCCGACACCCGCGCAGCTGCCGCCGCGTCGGGAACGGATGCGCCATTCGACCTGTTGAAATCGAAGGCCTCGGACGTGCTTTCCTCTCCGTACGTGCGCGGCGCCGCTGTACTGGGCGTCGCGGCGACGGGCTATGCGCTCCTGAGGCGCAAAAAAGACCCTGTATCCGACAGGGCACCAGAAAGGCCACCGGAACGCAGCCACGACGCTGGCGACCTGCTGAAGGTCGGTAGTGTTCTTGTATCCCTCGTCGCGTCGTTTGCCTCGGCGAGGAACAAAGCCGACGCCGATGCATCCGTCCCGGTCCGGAAAGAAACAGAATACGTTCCGACGCGTCCAGCGGACTGCAAATCGGACGCGAAGGACGCGGAACCGTCCGCAGCCACGCCCCCGCGCCCGAAGTTCGAGCACACCTCGGCCAGCTGGATCGGCAGGCAGTGGCAGATATTCCGGGCGGCGGCAAACGCATGGATGGACGATTACGCGCCGAGCATGGGGGCAGCGCTTTCGTATTACACGCTGTTTTCCCTCGCACCGCTGCTGGTCCTGATCATCGCGATTGCCGGGATGGTGTTTGGACAGGACGCCGCACAAGGAGCAATTATCGCGCAGCTTCAAGGCATCATGGGTCAGGAAGGTGCGACGGCTGTGCAGGGCTTGCTGAACGCCGCGCGTGAACGGTCCACCGGGGTCGTCGCCAGTATCGTTGGCGGTGTTCTTTTGCTGCTGGGCGCCACCGCGACTTTCGCCGAGCTGCAAACCGATCTGGACCGCATCTGGCGGGTGCCGGCGAAACAGAAACCGTCGGGCGTCTGGGGTTGGTTGCGCAGCCGCGTATTATCCTTCGGGCTGGTTCTCGGATTTGCTTTCATGCTGATGATTTCCCTCATCGTCAGCGCCGCGCTCGCAGCGACGGGCGAATGGTTGGGCGGAGGGGCTGCCGCGGAAAGCGTTTTGGCAAGCGTATTGAATTTCATCGCGTCGTTGGCTCTCTTCACAGTTCTGTTCGCGATGATCTACAAGATCATGCCAACCGCGAAGATATCCTGGCACGATGTCTGGATGGGGTCCGCAGTGACAGCGTTGCTCTTCAACGTAGGCAAATCATTGATCGGGTTGTACCTTGCGAAATCGAGCGTGGCATCGGGCTTTGGCGCAGCCGGCTCGTTTGTTATTCTCGTCGCGTGGTTCTACTATTCCGCGCAGATTTTCCTGTTTGGCGCTGAATACACGTGGGTGTACGCAAACAGCAAAGTACGGAACGGGTAGCTCGGGCCGTCAGTTTGTGATTTGGGTAAGATTGCAGGATGGATAATCTTACCCACTCCGTCGTCGGCCTCGGCATCGGCGCGCTGGTCGACCGCAGCGTACCCGCCGAGCCCGCACCCGACGCACAGCGCGTACGCACGCGCATGCTGCTCGCCATCGGCTGCCTCGCCAGCAATTTCCCCGACCTGGACCTCGTGCTCACGAAGCTGCTCGACGCGCCGCTGGGCTATCTGCTGCATCACCGCGGCCATACGCATACGCTGCTGGCCGCGCTTGGCGAAGTCGCGCTGTTGCTGGGGCTCGTCTGGCTGCTGTGGCCGTCCGCGCGCGGGCTGTTGCGCGCCAGCCCGCGTGCCCGGATCGCGGCGCTCCTGACGGCCTGCGTGGGCATGGTGCTGCACATCGCCATGGACGGCCTCAATGTCTACGGCGTCCATCCGTTCTGGCCGTTCGATGCGCGCTGGTATTACGGCGACCTCATCTTCATCGTCGAACCCGTCTTCTGGATCGCGTTCGGCATCCCGCTCGCCCTCATGGTACGTGGACCCATGCGGCGCGGGCTGCTGCTGGCCCTGCTGGTGGCCGTGCCCGTCGCCGTCACGTTCGCCGGGTTCCTGCAATGGGGTTCGCTGGCCGGGCTGCTGGCCCTGGCCGGCGTCCTGGGATGGATCGCGCGTTGGCGGGCGCGACGGTCCGGAGGCGATCGAGGCCGCACCGCACTGGCTGCCGGGCTGGCCGCGGCGCTCGCCTTCGTCGTCCTCCAGGCAGTGGCGATGCACACGGCACGCGACACGGTCGCGACAGCAATCGCCCGCCTTGACCCGAGCGAGCGCCTGCTCGACACGGCCCTGTCCGCCTATCCCGCCAATCCGTTGTGCTGGTCGTTCGTGACGGTGGCGACCGACGCCGCGCACGGCAGCTACCACCTGCGCCGCGGCCAGCTCAGCGTCGCGCCGGGCATCACGCCGGTCGCGTCCTGCCCCGCGGGGATCGCCGGCCGGGCCGCCGCGAGCGACGCGCAACTGGCCTGGCAAGGCGACGCGCGCGACAGCCTCGCGCGCCTGCATGACCTTCAACAGAACAACTGCCGCTTCAACGCATGGATGCGGTTCGCCCGCGCGCCGGCCATCGACGGCTCGACCGCGACGGATGCACGCTGGAGTCCGCTCGGCAGCGCCAATTTCTCGACGCTGGACTACGCCGACCATGCGGCGGCGCCCTGTCCCCGTCCCGTGCCGGACTGGAGGTATCCGCGCGCGGACCTGCTGCGGCAGCATTGAGCACATCGGCGCACAAGCCTGTGCCATAACGCGACACATCGCACGTGAAACCAGTCGCCAACCCATGGCGTGAATATTGCTCAAGGATCAACCACTGTCATCAACCAGGGAGATCCGATGCGTAAATACCTGATCTGGACCATGTCGTGTGCCGTCCTCCACGGCGCGGCGGCACATGCCCAGCCGGGCGGCAATCGTGATGTGGAAAGCGAACTGAGCTATCGCTCCTACGTGACCAGCACCAAACGCATCAAATGCCTGTACGGCTATGCGGCGAACAAGACAGGCGACCACGCAGCCGCCATCCAGATCTTCGAAGACTGCATCCGTCGCTGGAACGACGTGTTCTCCATGATCGGACTGGCGCAGATGTACGAGACCGGCATCGGCATCCGGCAGGATCCCGTGCAATCGACGGCCCTGATGCGCCGGGCCGCCCAGCTGGACGACGGCTCGAGTTATCCGAGCCTGGCCCGCTATCACTACGGCGTCGCCCTTGCGGAGGGATACGGCGTTCCGAAAAATACTGCCGAGGCCCGGATATGGCTCCGCAAAGCGGCCCAGGAAGGCGTGAACGAGGCAGCGGACTACCTCGAACGCCTGGATCACGCATCGCCATGAACGCCATTAGCCGGGCATGCGCGGTCCGCGGCCCGCATTGGCGATGACCTGCCGGAAGAACGCGACGAGCGCCGGGACGTGCGCATCAAAGCAGAACTGCTCGCGCTGTGCCCACATGCGCGCGCGCAGTGCGTCCATGTGGGGCCGGTCGCGCAATTGCGCGGCCAGGTCGTCGATATCGTCATGGAACACGCCGACGCCGAGCCGCCGCGCCAGCGCTTGCGCCGCGACGACGGCATCGCCGTTCTCGCGCTGGATCAGCGGCAGGCCGGCCGCCGCCAGCGTGGCGATGCGGGCCGGCAGGTTCAGGTCGTCCCAGTCGGCGCGGCGCAGGTCGCCGCCGTTGCGGCTCGCGAAGCAGTGCAGCCAGCCGGCGTCGTAGCGCGAGAATTCCTCGACCCAGCGGTCCTGCGCCACGTTGCCGTGCAGGTGCAGGTGGTGCGGCGCCAGCGCCTGCGTCGTCGCGATCCATTCGCGCCACTGGCCGTGCGTGAAGTCGCCGTAGAAGTGCAGGTGGATGCCGGCCGCGGCCAGCGCCGCGACCGTGGGCGGATGCAGCCCGATCGGGCGGCCCGGCACCACGGTGTGCACGTCGCCGTCGGCGGCGGACAGCGGTGGCGTCACGGGGCCGTCGAACCAGTCGCGCCTGGGCAGGTCGCCGTCGAGCACGAGGCACGGGCGCGTGCGCGCCAGGCCCGGCGACGCCAGGTCGAACCAGTCGCGCGCCTCGGAACTGCTGAAGATGCGCCCATCCGCCATGCGGTACAGGTCGAGCAGCTGCGGCCACGTGCCCTGCTGCAGGCAGATGAACGGCCCTTCCTTGAAATGCCAGACGAACGGGATGCCGCTGCTTGCCAGCAGGACGTCGTGGCAGAACGGGACGGCCTGCCAGTTCAGCTGCGCGTAGATCACGTCGGGCCGCAGCCGCCGGATCGCCGCGCGCCAGTCGTCGCGAGGCAGGTCCTCGACGTGGCCGAACGGCAGCGGGCCCACCGTGTTGAACCAGTACGGCGTGTCCGTCCACAGGCCGTACAAGGTGTGGCCCTGCTCTTCCAGCGCCAGCACGCGTTCCGCGTTATACGCCAGTTCGCCCACGAGCAGGATCGTGAGGCCGTCTTGCGCGCGCGGCGTGGGCGGACGTTCGCGCAGGCGGCGATACAGCGCCTCCTCGTCGATCGCGTTGCCGCTGCGCGTGTGGAAGCGCAGCGGCGTGGCCACGCGATAGTGCCGGCGGAACGGGTTGATGCCGCCCGCCGGTTCGCGCATCAGCTTGTGACGCTGGCGCGGGTGGTCGACCCATTCGCACGACACGACGCCCGTGCCGACACTGCTGCCCAGCGCCCGCAGGCGCGACCAGTAGAGGCGATCGAGGTCATCGGACTCGAATGCCGCGCGCTCGGTCCAGCGCAGGCCCGTCCGCCGGTGCATCGCCTGCACGAGCTGCAGCCCCTCGCCGGGAACGGGGCCTTCGGCCTCGCGGTTGTAGTGCCAGCGCACGCCGGACACCGCCAGCACGGCTTTCGGTGCCGCGCCGAGCGCCGCCGCCAGCGTTTCCAGGTGGCGCGGGTAGAACACGTCGTCGGCGGGGAGGTAGGCGACGAGCGGTGCCGCCGTCGCGTCCAGCGCCGCGTTCAGCGCCCGGCCCAGTCCCTCGTTCGCGTCCAGCGCGACGTAGCGGATGCGCGCATCTTCCAGGAACGGGGCGACGGTGGCCGCCGTGGCATCGCGCGAACCATCGTCCACCACCACGGCCTCCCACGCGTCCAGCGTCTGGGCCTGCAGGCTCGCGAGCGCGCGGGCGATGAAGTGCGCCTGTTCGAAGGTCGGCACCAGCACGCTCACGCGGGGTTGGGAAGATGTCGTCGTCATGCAAGCAGCATAAGGAGGCGCGGGCGCGCGCGTTTGCGGCAGGTCAGTCGTGCGCAGGTGGGCGGCACTGCGCGACCCGACTTTGCAACGTTGTCGGGAAGACCACGCCGCAAGTCGCCGAATCGGCGCGATGTGAACCGGAATGCATCACTTTGTGGTAACTGGACACTATTGCCCGTTCGCACTACCTGATAGACTCCTCCGTTTCACCCGCCTGCAATAAACTCTCACGAAAATCACGCAGGCCGGTGACGCCAGTGCGAACGACACGGCGCACCAAGCAACGACTATAAAAAAACTGGGATAGTTCATGAAGAATCAGCAGGGTCGGTTGACCCCTAGCCTGCTCGCCATGTCGATCGCGGCGATCGCATGGAGCGCGCCGGCGTCCGCGCAGGTGGAGACACAGGGCGGCGGCATCCAGGAGGTGATCGTCACGGCGCAGCGCACGGCGGCGCCGGAATCGAAGACGCCGGTGGCGATGAGCGTGCTCACGGCCGGACAGCTCGACGCCATCGGCGCCGACACGCCGGGCGCCCTCGCCGCGCGCCTGCCCAACACGTACCTGGAAAACTCGTACGACGGCCTGCGCATCACGATCCGCGGCGTCTCCAATGCGGACGTCACGGAAAAGGGCGACCCGTCGGCCGCCTTCATGGTCGACGGCGTGTACGTCGCGCGGCCGCAGAGCCAGAACGTGGCGCTGTACGACGTCGAGCGCGTCGAAGTGCTGCGCGGTCCGCAGGGCACGCTGTACGGCCGCAACACGACGGCCGGCGTCGTCAACGTGATCACGAAGGCGCCCGTCAACCGCTTCGAGGGCGACGTCAACGCCGCCTTCGGCAACCACGGCGAGCGCAAGGTCGGCGCCATGGTCAACGTGCCCGTGAACGACGTGCTGGCGCTGCGCGCCGCCGCCACCTGGAACGAGCACGATGCCTGGCTGAAGAACGGCACGGCCACGCCGCGCGGCCTGGGCCTGGACCGCGACGACCGCGCCGCGCGCCTGTCCGCGCTGCTGGCACTCGGTCCGGACGCGAAGCTGCTCGTGCGCTACGAGGCGAGCCGCGATGACAGCAACAACGACAGCACGGTGCCCGATTCGAATTTCTATAACGGCATCGCGACCGGCCAGCCGGTGTGGAACGGCGATTCGACCGACCGTCAGCTGACGTACCGCTTCAACCCGCCGAACACGCGCTTCGAACAGGGCTATTCGCACAAGAAGACATCGAGCCTGACGGCGGACCTGAGCTGGGACGTGGGCCCGGCGACCCTGTCGTGGCTGGGCGCGCATCGCAGCTACGACCACGATTACCTGTACAACTTCTACTACCGCGTCGCGCCGACGATCGCGCTGGGCGTGCGCCAGCCGTTCACCGGCACGTACCGCCAGGATTCGCACGAGCTGCGCCTCGCCACCAACGGCGCCGGGCCCGTGAGCGCCCAGGGCGGCGTGTACTGGTTCCGCGAACGCACGCGCGACACGTATTATTTCCGCGACCTGCAGGCCGTGGGCCTGCCACCGTACTATGTGTTCGGCAACGACCCGGTCGAATCGCGCAGCAAGGCCGTGTTCGGGCAGGCGACGGTCCGCCTGGCGGACGGCCTGCGCGCCACGGCCGGCGCCCGCTACACGGAAGACGACAAGTCGCGCATCGGCTATATCGGCTACCAGCGCACGGCGACGTTCAACGCGGCCACCGACCTGCGCGAACTGAACGCCGGCAGCATCTCCGCCGACAAGACCACGTGGCGCCTCGGCCTGGACTACGACCTGGCCCCGGCCACGCTCGTCTACGGGTCGATCGCGACCGGCTACAAGGCCGGCGGCTTCAACGACGGCTGCGCCGCGGGCGACTCGCGCAACGGCGTCGGCTGCCCCGCCGCGACCGCGCTGCCGGCCGCCAGCCTCACGTACCGGCCGGAGACCGTGCACGCCTGGGAGGCGGGCGTCAAGACGCGCTTCCGGGACGGCCGCGCGACGCTGAACGTGGCCGTGTTCCACTACGACTACCGCAACCTGCAGCTGTCGAACGAAGTCGTGATCAACGGCCGGCCGCGCTACGAGACGACGAACGCCGGCGCGGCCTCGATCCGCGGCCTGGAGGCGGATGGCCAGGTGCTGGCGACGCCCGCCGACCGCTTCACGTACGCCCTCACCCTGCTCGACGCGCACTACACCCGCTACCTGCCGGACGGCGTGCATTCCTGGGCCGGGGTCAAGCTGGACCGCACGCCGGCGCGCACCCTGGCGCTCGGCTGGGAACACCGCGCACATCTGGGCGGCGGCGTACTGACGGCCGGTGCGGGCACCCGCGCGAGCGCCGGCTACCTGCTGGGCGTGCCGCAGGCGGGACTGAAGTTCCGCGTCCCCGGCCATACGGAATCCGACCTGCGTCTCGGTTGGGCACCGGATGGCGCGCCGTGGAGCGTGCTCGCGCGCGTGCGCAACGTCGAGGACAAGGTGCGGCCGATGACGATCAGTTCGTCGGGCCTCGCCGTGCCGACCGAGCCGCGTACGGCCGACGTCCGCTTCGATTACCGCTTCTGATTCCGAGCGCGGCCGCCGCCCTGTCGGGGGCCGCATTTTTCATCGTTACGTCGTGCCCCTGGAGCCTCACATGACCCCATTGCTGCGCCGTCGTCTGCCGTTCATTGCCGCCACCCTGCTGGTGGTCTTCCTCCTCGTCCTCGCGAAACGCATCGGCGGCGACACCACCGTCGCCCTCGTCGCCAGCTCGCTGCTGATGTTCGGCTGTTGCTGGGCCAGCGCCGCCCACCTGCTCGGCGGCGGCGCCGCGCTGCGCCTCGTCGCCATCGCCACGAGCTTCGGCTGGCTGGCCGAGCAGCTCGGATCGTCGTACGGCTGGTTCTTCGGCAGCTACACGTACACGCCCGTGCTCGGGCCGGCCCTGGGCGACGTCCCCATCGTGATCCCGCTGATGTGGTTCGCGCTGACATACATCGGCTACGTGATCGCCAACCTGATCGTGTGGCAGGATCCCGTCGACCGGCCCGCGTCGCTCGGCCATGACGCCATCATGGCGCTGCTGGGCGCGATGGTCGTCACGTGCTACGACCTCGGCGTCGATCCGTACATGGTCTACGTGCTGAAGGCCTGGATCATGGCGAAGACGGACGGCTGGTGGTTCGGCGAGACCGTGCAGGGCTTCGCCGGCTGGATGCTCGTGTCGTTCGCGATCCTGTTCGCGTTCCGCCGCCTCGCGCGCGTGCGCACGACCCCGCAAGACGCCGGCACGGTGCTGCCGACGATGCGCCACGTGTTCGTGCCGCTGGGCGTCTACGCGGGCCTGATGGTGTTCCAGGTGCTGCTCGGCCATCCCGTCGAAGCGCGCACGATCGCGCTGTTCGCGATGGGCTTCCCGCTGCTCGCGGCCACCATCGGCCTGCTGCGCTGGCAAGGCATCCTGGCCCGTCCGGCCGCCGAGGACGACACGCCTGCCGCCGTGGCGGCCGAAGCGCTGCAGGAGGCCGCATGAGACGCGACACCCTCGAACCCGGCCTGGCCGACAATCCGGCGCTGCGTGCCGACCCGCTGGCCGATTCCACCATCGCGCGCATCCTCGGCCCCGGCCATCCCGGCGGTCCGGACATGGCGACGATCGGCCTCTTGAACAGGGAGATCGCGCGCTGGCAGTTGAACGGGGACCTGGACGGCTGGCGCGCCAGCCCGGGCCTGCCGCCCGACATGGCCGCCGCGCTCGAAGAGTACGTCGCGAAAGCGCGCGTGCTGCCCGACTGGGCCGACGCCGACAGCATCGCACGCGCCGAAGTGCTGTTCATGGAAATGAGCATGGCCTCGTGCACGCTGCTGTTCTGCGCCAGCCTGCCGCAGTGCTACATCATGCCGGACCTCGCGGCCGTGCTGCACGCGGCCGGCGAACTGGAACAGCACACGGACTACCGCGTGCGCGCCACCGCCGCCATGATCTTCCCCGTCATGATGCGCGGCGGCCTGACCGCGCCGTCCGGGGGCGGCGTCGCCCAGGCCATCAAGGTGCGCCTGATCCACGCGATGATCCGCCACCTCGTGCTGCGCGGCGACGTGGCCGAGGCCCTCGTGGCGCCGCGCCGCCTCAAGCGCCTGCTGGCGCAGGGCAAGACGATGCCGCAGGTGCTGTACGCGCACGGCTGGGACATCGACCGCCTCGGCCTGCCCTGCAACCAGGAGGAACTGGGCTACACGCTGCTGACCTTCAACTATGTGTTCCTGCAGGGCCTGCGCCGCCTGGGCCTGCGGCTCGACGCGAGCGACGAGCAGGCCTACATGCACGCATGGAACGTGCTGGGTTCCGTGCTCGGGATCGAACGCGAGATGATGACGGACACGATGGCCGACGCCGAACGCATGTTCACGGCGATCCAGGCGGAGGCGCGCAACCAGCCGCGCAAGGACGACCCGCGCCCGGCGCTGGCCGCCGCGCTGATGGCGACGATCCAGCGCTACATCCCGCTGCGCCTCCTGAAACCGTTCCCGGTGCTGCTCACGCGCCACCTGATCGGCAAGGAATCCTCCCGCGACCTGGGCCTGGACAAGCGCGTGTCGCTGCTGTCGCGCGGCCTGTTCGTGCTGGTGTTCGGCTTCATCCGCGGTGTCGACGCCATCGCGCGCCTCGTGTTCCCCGGCTTCTCGATCTCGCGCCTCGTCACGCGCATCCTCGGCTACAACCTCACGGTCAAGCTGCTGATGGACGAGACCCGTCCTTTGAGACTGCCGGACACGCTGCTCGGCGAAGTCGGCGACGCCGTCCACACCTGGCACAATGACGACAAGGCGCCGCGCTGGGTCAACGCCCTCGAGCGCCGTTTCACCGGGCGTACCGCGCCCGCCGTCCATCAAGGATAAACGATGTCCGTATTCCGTTTCTTCGCGCCGCTGTTCCTGTTATTCCTGTTGAACGTGGTCCATGCCGCGCCGGCGCCCCTCGTGCTGGACGACGCCGTTCCGCGTGTCGAGGCCTGGCCGGCCGTCACGCTGGTGCGCGATCCCGGCGGCCGCCTCGACGTCACCGAGCTCGTGGCCGCGCCCGAACGGTTCGCGGTCCCGCAATCCGCCTACGCCACGCTGGGCATGGAAAAAGCCGTCGTCTGGGTGCGCGTGCCCGTGCAGATGGCGCCCGGCACCGACGGCGCGTGGACGCTCAAGATCGACTTCGGCCTGCTCAACCGCGTCGACATGTATCTCGTGCGCGCCGGCCGCATCGAACGCCATGCGCAGGCCGGATCGGAGCGGACCGGCGAGCGCCCGTCGATCTTCCGCGGCGGCCCGGTGCCGGCCTTCCTGCTGCACCTGGAGCCGGGCCAGCGCTACGACGTGCTGCTGCGCGTGGATACGAACGGTCCCAAGATCCTCCCGATCAGCTTCGCCAAGCCGGGCGTGTTCTACGAGGAGGCGCTGCGCGACCGCCTCGTGCAGGGCATCCTCACGGGCCTGTTCCTGTGCCTGCTGCTGTACAGCCTCGCGCAATGGGCCAACCTGCGCGAGAGCCTGTTCGCCAAGTACTCGCTGCTGATCGGCGGCCTGGCCCTGTATAACGTCGCGTGGTGGGGCCTCGGCGCCGAATACCTGTGGGGCGCGAGCGCGTGGGCCACCGCCAACGCCACCGGCATCATCTCCCTGATGACGTCGTGCGGCGCCTACCTGTTCGTCGGGTCCGCGCTGACGCGGCCCGGCGTCGACCGCATGTTCCCGCGCCTGATGCAGACGGGCGCCGTGCTGTGCGTGATCGCCGCCCTCGCGTTCGGCTTCGGCCTGATCGAGGACGAGGCGCTGGTCGCCGTCGTCGGCTCACTGGGCATCATGCCGATGCTGCTGGGCCTTCCCGGCGCATTCAACCGCGCGCGCCGCGGCGACACGGTCGGCATCTACTTCCTCGTCGGCTGGGCCGCGAGCTTCATGAGCTCCGTCGTCCAGGCGCAGGTGATCAAGGGCGGCATGGACGCCACCTACTGGACGCTGAATTCCACGCAGTTCGGCGGCACGTTCGACATGCTCGTATTCATGCGCATCCTGGGCCTGCGCACCAAGAGCATCCAGGACGCGATGGTGCGCGCCGAGGCGGCGACCCGCATGAAATCGGAATTCCTGGCCAACATGAGCCACGAGATCCGCACGCCGATGAACGCGATCATCGGCATGAGCCGCCTCGCGCTGATGGCCGATCCGAATCCGAAGCAGCGCAACTACCTGGGCAAGATCCTCGGCGCGGGCGAGCACCTGCTGGGCATCATCAACGACATCCTCGACTTTTCCAAGATCGAGGCCGGCCGCATGACGCTCGACAACGTGCCGTTCGACCTCGACGACATGCTCGAACACCTGGCCAGCATCGCCGCCATCAAGACGGACGCGCGCCGCGTGGAACTCGTGTTCTGCGTGCCGCGCGGCGTGCCGGGCCGCCTCGTGGGCGATCCGCTGCGCCTGGGCCAGGTCCTGATCAACCTGACCAACAACGCCGTCAAGTTCACCGAGGACGGCGAGATCGTCGTCGCCGTCGACGTCGTCGAACGCGAGGCGAACCGCGTGGTGCTGCGCTTCTCCGTCAGCGACACCGGCATCGGCATGGACGCCGACCAGCTCGCGCGCCTGTTCCAGTCGTTCACGCAGGCCGACAACTCCATCACCCGCAAGTACGGCGGCACGGGCCTGGGCCTGTCGATCTCGAAGCAGCTCGTCGAACTGATGGGCGGCACGATCGCCGTCACCAGCACGCCGGGCGTCGGCAGCCGCTTCACCTTCACGGTCCCGCTGGGGATCGCCGACGCCGATGCCGCCACCACGCCGGCGGGCGCGGAACTGCAGCGCATGCGCGTGATGGTCGTCGACGACAGCGCGGGCGCGCGCGACGCGCTCGTCGAGATGCTGGACGGCTTCGGCATCCAGGCCGACGCCGTCGCGTCGGGCGAGGAATCGCTGGCGCGGCTGGCGCAGGCCGTGCAGGACGGCACGCCGTACCAGGTCGTCCTGATGGATTACATGATGCCGGGCTGGGATGGCGTGGAGACGATCCGCCGCATCCGCGCCGACGCGCGCTTCGCGGCGCCGCCCGCGATCCTGATGGTCAGCGCCTGCACGCGCGAAGGCGTGCTGCAGCAGGAAGGCGACCTGCCGCTGTCCGGCTTCCTCACCAAGCCGGTCGGTCCGGCACTCCTCTACGACAGCCTGCTGCAGGTGCTGCGCCCCGACCTGGCCGCGCCGGCGCACAAGACGCCCGCGCCCGTCGACCAGCGCCCGGACGCCGACCGCCTGGCCGGCGCGCGCATCCTGCTCGTCGACGACAACGCCAACAACCGCGAAGTCGCGCTCGACTTCCTGGCCGTGGCGCGCATGCGGATCGACGTCGCCACGGGCGGCCAGGAGGCCGTGCGCATGGCGCAGACGGGGGATTACGACCTCGTGCTGATGGACATCCAGATGCACGAAATGGACGGCTACACGGCCACGCGCGCGATCCGCGCCCTGCCCGGCTGTGCCGCCGTGCCGGTCGTCGCGATGACGGCGCACGCGATGGCGGGCGACCGCGAAAAGAGCCTGGCCGCCGGCATGAACGACCACGTCGTGAAGCCGATCGACCCGGACCATCTGCTGCGCACCCTCGTCAAGTGGATCGATCCGGCCCGCCTGCAGGGACGCGCGGCACCACAGGCCCCGGCACCTGTCCCCGTGCCCGCGCCCGTGACGACGGCGCTGCCGCTCGTGCGCGGCATCGACTGGCACCGCGCGCTGGCCAATGCCGGCGGCCAGCAGCAGCGCCTGCGCCGCCGCATCGCCAGCTTCCTGCAGGAGTACGTGCAGGCGCCGGCTGCGATGCGCGACGCGCTGGCGCACGGCGACTACGCGCCGCTGCAATCCCTGTCGCACAACCTGAAATCGGGCGCGGCCTACATCGGCGCCATGCCGCTGGCCACGCTCGCGGGCAACCTGGAACAGGAATTGCGCGCCGGCCGCACCGACCGGGTGCCGATGCTCGCGCCGGACCTGATCGTGGCGCTGGACAGCGTGCTGTCCGGCCTGGCCCGCATCGACGCCGTCCAGGCGCCGGCCGTCAGCGGCCTGGATGCGGGCGCCCTGCTGGCGCGCCTGCGCGGCTTCCTGGAAACGGACGACGCGCGCGCCGAGGACGCGCTGGCCGAGGTGCAGTCCGCGCTGGCCGGGCCGCGCCATGCGGCGGCGCTGGCGGCCATCCGCGCCGCCGTCGACGAGATCGAATACGAACGCGCGCTGGTCCATCTCGACGAGCTGGAACACGCCATCGACAGCCGCGTGGAGGCCGCATCGTGAACGTGGAACCGCAAAAAGTCCTGATCGCCGACGACGACGTGATCAACCGCCAGGTACTGGCCGAGCTGCTCAAGCCCGAATACACGGTGCTGCTGGCGAAGAACGGCGAACAGGCGCTGGAACGGGCCACGCGCCACGCGCCGGACCTGATCCTGCTCGACGTGATGATGCCCGACCTGGACGGCTACGAAGTGCTGCGCCGGCTGCGCGCCGATCCGCAGACGGAGCAGATCGCCGTGATCTTCATTTCCGGCCTGGACCGCCCGGAAGACGAGGCGAACGGCCTCAAGATGGGCGCCGCCGACTACATCGCCAAGCCGTTCAACGCCACCGTCGTGATGGCGCGCGTGGCGCTGCACCTGCAGCTCGTGCGCCAGCGCCGCATGCTGGAGCGCCTGGCGCACGTGGACGGCCTGACGGAACTGGCGAACCGGCGCCGCTTCGACGAGCTGTACGCGCAGGAATGGCAGCGCGCCCAGCGCAACGGCTGGCCCCTGTCGCTGGCCCTGCTCGACATCGACGCGTTCAAGCAGTACAACGACTACTACGGCCACCCGGCCGGCGACCGCGCCCTGCGCGCCGTCGCGCGCACGACGGCCGCCGGCCTGCGCCGCCCGGCCGACCTGGCGGCGCGCTACGGCGGCGAGGAACTGGTGCTGCTGCTGCCGGACACGGACATCGTCCAGGCCCGCCACGTCGTGGACGAGATCTGCGCCGCGCTCGCCGCCCTGGAAATGCCGCACGCGGCGTCGCAGGTGGCGCCGGTGCTCACGGTCAGCGTGGGCGGCGCGACGCTCGGCGGCCATGGACCGGAGAGCGCGGCCGAATTGTTCGAGGCGGCGGACGAACACCTGTACCGCGCCAAGCAGGAAGGCAGGAACCGGGTCGTATGGCGCAACCCGGCCGGCGGCTGATCAGCGGCGGCGCCGGGGTTCCAGCGTCGACACCACCAGCAGGCCGCCGACGATGCACACGTGCTCCATGAACGGAATCAGTTCCGCATGGCGCGCCGCGCCGGTCGCATGCCAGAAGCCGTGATACAGCACGGTCGCCAGCGCGGTGAACCCGGCCAGCGCCCAGCACGCGGGTTTCAGCAGCCGCCCCGCGACGATCGCGGCGCCGCCGGCCACCTGCAGCAGGACGGTCAGCGCCAGCAGGAGTGTCGGCGCCGGCAGGCCGCCCGCCACCACTTCCTGCAGCGCGCCCTGCCAGCCCTGCACCTTGTCGATGCCGGCCCACAGGAACAGCACGCCGACGAGCACGCGGCCGGCCGTGCGCACCGTGCGGTCGATGCCGTCCTCGGGGACGGCGGGCGCGGCGGCGTGGTGGTTGGCGAGATCGAGGTCGGGGGTCGTCATGGTGACTCCTTGATGGTTGAATCGGATCGCCCGAATCTACACCCCCGTCCGCGATTACGGCTCCATCTTTGGATGGATACGATTGCAACGTCTTGCCGCACCTGTCACGCATGTGTCAATATATGGCGGCCGACATACCACTGGAGAAGCCCATGGCGGATGACGTCATCCTGCAAGCCATCGCCGAAGTCGTCCTCGATGCCCCGCTGCGCAGACACAAGGTCTTGCGGCACCTGCGCTGGATCGTGCTGCTCGTCGTCCTGGGCATCGTCGTCGCGCTCACTGCGTCGAAGTAGACTGCGCGCGCCGGCGGCGCCTGGTCACTGTCTCGCCGCCGTGGCCCCAGTTATCGGTGTTCACTTCGTCGATGACGACGAACGTCGCTTCCCGGTCCTTGTTCAACACGTTCACCATCAGGTCGGTCGCGCCCGCGATCAGGGCTTCCTTTTGCTCCTTCGTGACGCCTTCGTCGGTCACCTGGATGAGGATATAGGGCATGACGGCCTCCTTACCACGTGCCGGCGGTGGCGCCGCCGTCCACGCTCAGCACGACGCCGCTCGTGAAGCGGGCATCCGTCAGGTACAGCACCGCGTCGACGACGTCGTCCGTCGTGCCGGTGGTGCCGCTCGGCGCCAGCGTGTTGTAGAAGGCGCGCGCGCCCTCGTAGTCGGCGTGCAGCGGCGTCTCGATGATCCCCGGCGCCACGGCCGACACCTTCACGCCGTGCGGCGCCAGTTCGAGCGCCAGCGCGCGGGTCGCGCTGTTCAGGCCACCCTTCACGAGGACAGGCAGCACGGCCGGGATCTTCGCGGTCGGTTGCACCGCGATGCTGGCCGTGATGTTCACGATATGGCCGCCGCCGTTGGCGGCCATGTGTTCGGCGGCCCGTTGCGACGGGTAGAAGAAGCCTTTCAGGTTCGTGTCGACGAGGCGGTCGACTTCGTCCGGCGTGTAGGTGTGGAACGGCTTCGCGGTGAAGATGCCGGCATTGTTGACCAGGATGTCGACCTTGCCGAAGCGGGCGATGGCCGTGTCGAACAGGGCCTGTGCCGTGGCCGGATCGGCGATGTCGCCGGCGACGCCGATGAAGTTGGCCGGGTTCCCCAGTTGCGCGGCCGCCGCGTCCAGGCGGGCCGCGCCGCGCGCATTGCCGACGACGTTGTCGCCGCGTTCGATGTACGCCCTGGCCAGCGCGAGGCCGATGCCGCTGGAAGCGCCGGTGACGATGACGGTACGGGGACGATGGACTGCTGCATTCATGCTGTTCTCCTTGTGGTCTGCACGGCGCGGGTGCGCCGTCCGTGAAGACAAGGATAGGAACAGGCCGGCCCTGGAAAAAGATGGGTTACAGCAACACAATCATTACATCATGTAATGAATCGCGGCCCTGCGCGCAAGTGCTCGACAATAAAATCGACGAATGCGCGCACCCGCGCCGCCACGTGCCGGTTATGCGGGTAGATCAGGCAGAACGGCCGCGAGCGGCCGCCGTACGCGGGCAGCAGTTCGACGAGGCGGCCGGCCGCAAGGTCGGCCTCGACGATGAACCGGTAGGTCTGGAAGACGCCGCCGCCCGCGCGGGCCAGCGTGACGGCGCCCAGGATGTCCTCGGCGCAGCCGTACAGGCCGGCCGTCGGCAGTTCGACGTCTTCGCCGTCCACGCGGAACAGCCACGGGATGTTGCGGCCGGTGCTGGGCAGCGCAAACTGGATGCAGTTGTGGCCGAGCAGCGCATCGGGCGTCTTCGGCGTGCCCGCGCGCTTCAGGTAATCGGGTGACGCGACGACCACCAGTGCCGCGTCTTCCAGCGGGCGCGAGATCATCGTCGAATCCGTTGGCGTCCGGCCCCGGATCGCGAGGTCGAAGCCTTCGTCGCCGAAATCGACGTTGCGGTTACTGAGGTGGAAATCGACTTTCACGTCCGGATAACGGCGCGTGAATTCGGGCAGGATCGGCAGCACGCGGTAATGGCCGTACGGCGTGGGCATGCTGATGCGCAGCAGGCCGGACGGCGCGCTCTGGCGGCCCGTGACGGCGCGCTCGGCCTCGACGAGCTGGGCCAGCGCCTCGCGGCACTGGCCGAAGTACTCGCGGCCCGCTTCCGTCAGGTGCAAGGTGCGCGTCGTGCGCACGAACAAGCGCACGCCGAGGCGCGCTTCCAGGCGCGAGACGGCCCGGCTGACGGCGGCCGGCGTGACGGCCGCCGCCGTCGCCGCGGCCGTGAAGCTGCCCAGTTCCGCGGCGGAACAAAAGAGCTCGATGCTGCCGAGCAGGATGTCGTCGAACTGGCGGCTCATGCCGCCGCCTTGCGCTTGCGGAAGCTGGCCACCTTGTGGCGGTTGCCGCACAGGCCCATGCTGCACCAGCGGCGCTGGTGCGATTTCGACTTGTCGAGGAACCACAGCGTGCATTCCGCGTTCTCGCAGCGCTTGACGAGGTCCTGCTTTTCCTCCGTCAGCAGGCGCGCGGCGGCTTCCACGACGGGCGCCAGCAGCGCGTCCGTATCCTTGCCCTCCCAGGCATTCGCCAGTCGCAGCGTCCCGTCCTGCGCGCGCACGACGAGCCGGCGCGGCGCGCGCGCCAGCAGCGCGTTCAATGCCGCCACGTCGACGGGTGCGCCATCCTTGCGCGCCGCGACGAGTCCGCGCAGTTGTTCCCGCAGTGCGCGTGCCGCATCCAGCAGGCCGGCGGGCGGGCGCGCGGGCAGGCTGTCCGCCCCGTCGGCCAACGTGCGCAGCCAGGCCAGCACGTCGCCGTCGCTCGTCCAGCGCTCCACCCTTGCGCCGTCCTCCGTCATCACCGTATTCAGCAAGTCCAGGGCCGGATGGTCGCCATGGAGTTCCGATGCACTCATTGTAACCTCCAAAATTAGCTTGACAGGTTACATAAAACGCGTAATCTACCTTCACGTAACCGTTAAAACGATTTTAGCAGGTTTCATCCAACCGACGAGGAGAACGACCATGCGCACTTCCTTCCACACCGTCACGGCCGATGGCGTCGACGTGTTCTACCGCGAAGCCGGACCGCGCGACGCGCCCGTCATGCTGCTGGTGCACGGCTTCCCGTCGTCCTCGCACATGTTCCGCGACCTGATCCCGCTGCTGGCCGACAAATACCGCGTGATCGCGCCGGACCTGCCGGGCTTCGGCTTCACCGTCGTGCCGGCCGCGCGCGAGTACGTCTATACGTTCGACAACCTGGCGGCGACCCTGGAAGCCTTCGTCGACACGCTCGGCCTGGACACATACGCGCTGTACGTGTTCGACTACGGCGCCCCGACGGGCCTGCGCCTCGCGGCCAGGCACCCGGAACGCGTGACGGCGCTCGTGTCGCAGAACGGCAATGCCTACCTGGAGGGGCTGGGCGATGCGTGGGGACCGATCCGGCAGGCGTGGGCCGACCCGGGCCCGGCCAGCCGCGCCGCGCTGGGTGCCATCCTGGACTTCGAAGGGACGAAATGGCAGTACGTGCACGGCGTGCCCGACCCGGCGCGCGTGGCGCCGGAGGCGTACCACCTCGACGCCGCGCTGCTGCAACGGCCGGGCAACCGCGAGATCCAGATCGACCTGTTCGTCGACTACGCGAACAACCTGGACAAATACCCGCTGTTCCAGCAGTTCTTCCGGGAGACGCAGGTGCCGACGCTCGCGATCTGGGGCCGCAACGACCCGTTTTTCATCCCGCCGGGCGCCGAAGCCTACCGCCGCGACAACCCGAACGCGACGGTCCGCCTGCTCGACACGGGGCACTTCGCGCTCGAGACGCACGTGGACGAGATCGCGGCGGACATCCGCGCGCTGCTGGAACGCGCGGTCGGGTAAGCCGAACGACGCGCCGCAGGTCCGTGGACGGATGTACAATCGGTCATCGATCAAACGGTGCATGGCAGCGCAATGGCTCACAATGGTTTCATGACATGCCGACAGGCCCACGCCCCCGTCCTCGCGACGGCGGCGTGCGCGCGCCCTGCACCGTCTCCACTCAGCCGCATGGCATTTTCCCTGCCGCGCCACCTCGCCCGGCTTCATTAAGCTCGGCGGCGGCACAGCCGTTGGCCGGGCTCCACACAACATCGCCATCCGCCCGGTCCGTATCGGGCGGCCATGACCCATTCCTGTCCAGGACATACAGAGACTACGATGAAGATCAACCGACCCTCGCTATTCCGCCGCCCGCCCAGCATCCGGGCACTCAACGACCTGATCGCGCACCGCAAGCGGCTGCGCCAGCGCATCGGCCTCGCCCTTGCCGTGTGCCTGCCGCTCGGCTGGCTGCTGCTCCACTTCGAATGAATGTGCAGTCATGCGCCTGCCGGATGACGCTCATCACGAAACATCATTGGACGGTTCTTGTGCGTTGCAGCACAATGGTTCCTGTCTCCTCTATCTTCCTCCAAGAAAATAGATTCAAGCCCGCCAAGCAGCGGGCTTTTTTTGTTGCCTTCCACTTTCCCAAATTCGGGGTCAGAGCACATTTCAGGGCGAATTCGGGGTCAGAGCACATTTAAGTGCAGAGTTCTTGCAGCAACTTCATCCCGAGCTGCGCGTCGGCCTTGCCTATGTATCGTCACGTTGGCGTGGTCGATGGTCCGCACAGAAATTGATCCGAAATGTGCTCTGACCCCGATTTCTGGCCAAAACGTGCTCTGACCCCGAATTTCTGCAATTTTTCACTCGGCTGAATAGCGTTCCACAATGTGGGATTCTGGTCTTTCAATAGGTGGTACGGATATTCCATTTCGCAAAACTATTTGCCGCATTGCGGAATGCTTGAGATAACTCATTGAATTTACTGATGTAATTTTAGTTTTATGTCTTATATAAGACAGAAGATTCAGGCACCCCGGACCGCTTATGATGAACCCATGCGCTTCACCACTTTCGATTCACTTTTCATGGAGTTCGACATGTCCGAGTACCAAAACGATATCCAGGCCATCGCCACCCTCAAGCAGCGCTACGGCAGCGGCTGGGACGCCATCAATCCCGAATCCGCGGCCCGCATGCGTGCGCAGAACCGCTTCAAGACCGGCCTCGACATCGCCCGCTACACGGCCGCGATCATGCGCCGCGACATGGCGAACTACGATGCCGACCCGTCCAAGTACACGCAGTCGCTGGGCTGCTGGCACGGTTTCATCGGCCAGCAGAAGCTGATCTCGATCAAGAAGCATTTCAACAGCACCGACCGCCGCTACCTGTACCTGTCGGGCTGGATGATCGCCGCGCTGCGCTCGGAATTCGGCCCGCTGCCGGACCAGTCGATGCACGAAAAGACGGCCGTCCCCGCCCTGATCAAGGAGCTGTACACGTTCCTGCGCCAGGCCGACGCCCGTGAACTGGGCGGCCTGTTCCGCCAGCTGGACGCCGCCGAAGGCGCCGCGAAGGCCGCGATCCAGGACAAGATCGACAACTTCGTCACGCACGTCGTGCCCATCATCGCCGACATCGACGCCGGCTTCGGCAACGCGGAAGCGACCTACCTGCTGGCCAAGCAGATGATCGAAGCGGGCGCCTGCTGCATCCAGCTGGAAAACCAGGTGTCGGACGAGAAGCAGTGCGGCCACCAGGACGGCAAGGTCACCGTGCCGCACGAAGACTTCCTCGCGAAGATCCGCGCCGTGCGCTACGCGTTCCTCGAGCTGGGCGTGGACGACGGCGTCATCGTGGCCCGTACCGACTCGCTGGGCGCCGGCCTGACCAAGCAGATCGCCGTCACCCGCGAACCGGGCGACCTGGGCGACCAGTACAACAGCTTCCTCGACGCGGAAGAAATCGCGCCGGCCGAACTGAAGAACGGCGACGTCGTGATCCAGCGTAACGGCAAGCTGCTGCGTCCGAAGCGCCTGCCGAGCAACCTGTTCCAGTTCCGCGAAGGCACGGGCGAAGCGCGCTGCGTCCTCGACTGCATCACGTCGCTGCAGAACGGCGCCGACCTGCTGTGGATCGAGACCGAGAAACCGCACATCGGCCAGATCGGCGGCATGGTCCGCGAAATCCGCAAGGTCATCCCGAACGCGAAGCTGGTGTACAACAACAGCCCGTCGTTCAACTGGACGCTGAACTTCCGCCAGCAGGTGTACGACGGCATGAAGGACCGCGGCGAAGACGTGTCGGCCTACGACCGCGCGCACCTGATGAGCGCCGAGTACGACGACTCGATCCTGGCAAAGGTCGCCGACGAGCGCATCCGCACGTTCCAGGCCGACGCGGCGCGCGAAGCGGGCATCTTCCACCACCTGATCACGCTGCCGACCTACCACACGGCCGCCCTGTCGACGGACAACCTGGCCAAGGACTACTTCGGCAACCAGGGCATGCTGGGCTACGTGGCCGGCGTGCAGCGCAAGGAGATCCGCCAGGGCATCGCCTGCGTCAAGCACCAGAACATGTCCGGTTCGGACATCGGCGACGACCACAAGGAATACTTCAGCGGCGAAGCGGCGCTGAAGGCCGGCGGCAAGCACAACACGATGAACCAGTTCTGATTCCGGTTACCTGACGACAGCCCGGGCGGCGCCGCAAGGCCCGCCCGGGCTTTTCATTGCGTCGTCAGGCCGGCGCCGCCGCGGCCGGTGCCGGTGCCGGCTCGGCGGCCGGTACGATCCGGAACCAGATCGCGTACATCGCGGGCAAAAACACGAGTGTCATGACCGTGCCCGCGAACGTGCCGCCGATCAGCGTGTACGCGAGCGTGCCCCAGAACACGGAGTGCGTGAGCGGGATGAACGCCAGCATCGCGGCGAGCGCCGTGAGGATGACGGGCCGCGCCCGCTGCACGGTCGCCTCGACGACGGCATCGAACGGCGCCAGGCCCTCCGCCCGGTTGTGGTCGATCTGCCCGATCAGGATCAGCGTATTGCGCATCAGGATGCCGGACAGCGCCACCAGGCCCACGAGCGCATTGATGCCGAACGGCTGGCGGAACAGGATCAACGTCGGCACGACGCCGATCAGGCCCAGCGGACTGGTCAGGAACACCATCACCATCGACGCGATCGAGCGCACCTGGAACACGATGATCGACAGGGTGAATGCGAGCATGATGGGGAACAGCGGCAGCAGCGCGGCATTCGCCTTGCCGGCCTCCTCGATCGACCCGGCCATGTCCAGCCGATAGCCGGCCGGCAGCGTGGCGATGACGGGTTGCAGCGCCTGCTGCATGGCCAGCGACACGTCCGGCGGCTGCAGCCCTTCCGCGATGTCGCCGCGGATGGTGATGGTCGGCACGCGGTCGCGCCGGCGCAGCACCGGTTCCTCGGACCGGACCTCGACCGTGCCCACCTGGGACAACGGGATGCGCTGTCCCGCCGCGCCGACGAGCGTGAAGGCACCGATCCGCGCCGGATCCAGGCGCACGTCCCCGGCCGCGCGGGCGACGACCTGCACCGAACGGATGTCCTCGCGCACCGCCGTGACGGGCACGCCGCTCAACAGGAAGTTCAGTTGCTGCGCCACGCTGGCCGACGTCAGGCCCACGGCCTGCAGGCGATCCTGGTCCAGGGTGAAATGCAGGGTCGGCACGCGCGTGCCCCAGTCCGTGTTCACGGTGCGCATCTGCGGGCTCGCGAGCAGGATGGACTCCACCTTCGCGGCGCTGGCGCGCAGCGTGTCCGGGTCCGGGCCGGACAGCCGGAACGCGACCGGGTACGGCGAGTACGGGCCGAACACGAGCTGCGTGACGCGCACCCGGGCTTCCGGCGCCAGCCCGTCTGCGATGGCGGCGCGCAGGCGCAGCTTGAGCGCCTCGCGTTCCGCTTCGTTGTCGGTGCGGATCACGATCTTCGCGAACGACGGGTCGGGCAGCTCGGGCGCCATCGCCAGGTAGAAGCGGGGCGCGCCCTGGCCGATGTACGCGGTGACGGTGCGCGCTTCTTTCTGCTTTGCGAGCCATGCTTCGATCTTCGCCGCCGCGGCGGACGTCTGGCCGATCGCCGTCCCATACGGCATCTGCACTTCCACCAGCACTTCCGGCCGGTCGGACGTCGGGAAGAACTGCTTCTTGACGATCGCCATGCCGGCACCGGCCAGGACGAAGGTGCCGACCACGATCAGCGCGACGAGCCATTTGCGCCGGATCACGGTGCCCAGCAGCCGCCGGAACCGGTTGTAGTTCGGCGTGTCATAGATGGCGTGATGGCCGCCTTCGATCTTCGGAATCGCCGGCAGGAGTTTGACCCCCAGGTAGGGTGTGAACACGACGGCGACGATCCACGACGTGACGAGCGCGATGCCGACGATCCAGAACATGTTGCTCGTGTATTCGCCGGCCGTCGATTTCGCGAAGCCATTCGGCATGAAGCCGATGGCCGTGATGAGCGTGCCGGACAGCATCGGGGCCGCCGTATGGCTCCAGGCGTACGCGGACGCCTGCACGCGGTCATAGCCCTCCTCCATCTTCACGACCATCATTTCGATGGCGATGATGGCATCGTCGACGAGCAGGCCGAGCGCGAGGATCAGGGAGCCGAGGGTGATGCGGTCGAAGTTCTTGCCCGTCGCGGCCATCACGACGAAGACGGCGGCCAGGGTCAGCGGCACGGCCGTGGCGACCACGAGTCCCACGCGCCAGCCCATGCTGAGGAAACAGACGACCATCACGACGAGGAGCGCGACGAAGAACTTGACCATGAATTCATCGACGGCGCCGCTGATGTTCACGGCCTGGTCGGTCACCTTCGTGAGGCTCATGCCCAGCGGAACGTCCTTGTTGATGGACGCGACTTCGGCATCCAGCGCCTTGCCCAGGTCGAGACCGTTCCAGCCGTCGCGCATCACGACGCCAAGCAGCAGCACCGATTCGCCGTTGTTCCGGATGAGGAAGGTTGCCGGATCTTCGTAGCCGCGTTCGACCGTCGCGATGTCGGACAGCTTCAACGTACGGCCCTGGCTCACGACGGGCGTGTCGCGGATTTTCTGCAACTCGTCGTAGGCACCGTCGAGGCGAACGAACACCTGCGCGCCCTTCGTGTCGATCGACCCGGCCGGTGTGAGGACGTTGCGTGCGTTCAATGCGGCGAAGATATCCTGCGGCGCGATGCCCAGGGTCGCGAGGCGGTCGTGCGAGAACGACACGAAGATGCGCTCGGCCTGCTCGCCGATGATATTGACCTTCTTGACGCCGGCCACGTGCAGCAGGCGCTGGCGCAGGGTTTCGGCATCGCGCGCCAGCAGGCGGGCCGGCTTGCCCCGCGCCTTCAGTGCGTAGAGGGCGAACGTGACGTCGGCGAATTCGTCGTTGACCATCGGGCCGATGACGCCGGCGGGCAGCGACGCCTGCGCGTCCTGCAGCTTCTTGCGCGCCTGGTAGAACTGGTCCGGCACGTCGGCGGGCGGCGTGCTGTCCAGCAGCGTGACCGTCGTGAACGCGAGGCCGGGACGGGTGTAGGTATCCGTGCGGTCGTAGTAGCGCAGTTCCTGCATGCGTTTTTCCAGCGGCTCCGCCACCTGGTCCTGCATCTCGCGCGCGGTCGCGCCGGGCCAGGCGGTGATCACCGTCAGCTGCTTGACGGTGAACGGCGGATCTTCCGCACGGCCCAGCTTCAGGAAGGCCAGCACGCCCGCCAGCGAGACGAGCAGGATGAGGAACAGCGTGACGGACCGCTCGCGCACGGCCAGCGCGGACAGGTTGAAGCGGCTCATTGCACGGCTCCCGTCCCGGCTTGCGGCCTGGTCTGCGGCCTGGTTTGCGGCGCGGTTTGCGACATTGCCGCGACGGCAATCTGGCCCGTCACATGGTCGACGCGCACGGTGTCGCCGTCGTGCAGCAAATGGGCACCGAGCGCGACCACGCGCTCGCCCGCTTTCAACCGGCCGGTCACGCGTGCCGTGTCGTCGCCGATCGCGAGCACGTCGACAGGACGCCAGGTGACCTTGGCCGGATCGCCCGCCACGGTCCAGACGCCGCTGCCCTTGCCCGTGTCGAGGACCGCCGCGGCGGGAACCTGCAGCGCGTCCGCTTTCGGCGCGCCCGTCCTCCCCTCGCCGTCCAGGCGCAGCGTGACGGTGGCGCCGAGCGGCGCGTCGGCGAGCGGGCCGTCGAGGACGTATTTCGCCTCGTACGTGCGCGTGAGCCGGTCGGCGGCATCCGCGAGCTGCCGCAACCGGGCCACGCCGGCGGCCTGTCCGCCATACAGCGTGGCCCGCGCCTGCGATCCGAGCCGGGGCCGCATCGTCTCGGGCAATTGGACGACCGCCTCGCGCGGCCCCGCGTGCGCGAGGCGGACGACGGGCTGGCCGGCGCCGACGACCTGCCCCGGCTCCGCGAGCGTGTCGACGACGACGCCGTCCGCATCCGCCACGAGCACCGCGTAGCCGGCCGCGTTGCGGGCGACATCGTACTGCGCCTCGGCGGCGCTCAGCTGGGCCCGGGCCGAGTCGGCCGCCGCCTTGAGCTGTTCGTACGCGGAGGCCGACACGGCCCCCGCCGCCACGAGGTCGCGGTAGCGGGCTTCGTCGTCGCCCGCCTGGCGCGCGCGGGCGCGGGCGGCCGCCACGGCCTCGGCCTGCGCCCTGGCCTGCAGGCCGAGATCGACGGGATCGATGCGCATCAGAGGCTGGCCGCGGTAGACGGCCTGGCCGACGTCGACGAGGCGCTGCACCACCTTGCCCGGCACACGGAAGCCCAGATCGCTCTGGACCCGCGCGCCGACGACGCCGGTGAATGAACGGGCAGTGGACGGTGCGCCCTGGACGAGTACGGTCTCGACCAGGGGCGCCGCCGTGCGGGCATCGGCGGCGGGCTTGTCGCCGCATGCCGCCAGGGCGATCGGCAGCAAGCACAGGGCGTGTGCGCTGCGTGTGCGAATGGACATGGGAGCTCCCTTTGGTAAGAAAGCCCCCATTCTTCTACTAGTGACCAAATAAGTCAATGGTCACTAAACGGAATTCATGGCGCCAGGCTGCGCAGTACGAGGTTGGACAGGTGCAGGGTCGCGTCCTGCGCGCCTTCCAGGTTGTATTGCAGGAGCAGCGGATTGATGTAGGGGTTCATGACGAGGCAGATCGCGTTCGCCGTCTCGTCCAGCGGCGTCTTGCGTTCGAACTCGCCCGCCTCGCGCCCTTCGCGGACGATCTTCGTGATGAGGTCTTCGACGTAGCGCTCGTACGCCTGCACGGACGGCCACGCGTCGCGCGCGGCGGTCGCCGCGATGTCGTACAGCTTGCGGTCTTCGAAGAACAGCGCCGTGCCCGCGTCGATGAAGGCCCGGAACATGCGGCGGAACCGGTCGGATGCGCTGGTCGCGCCGGCGACCGCGGCGTCGACGGCGCGCATCACCTCGGCGAGGCGGTTGGCGCAAATGACCTCGCCGATCGCCTGCTTGGAATCGAAAAACTTGTAGATATAGGCCTTCGAAAAGCCGATCGCCTTGGCCAGGTCCGACACGGTCGTCTTTTCATAGCCGTAGCGCGTGAAGTAATCCGTCGCCGCGTCGACGATCTGCGTGCGGACGTCGTGATCGGAAGGTCCCCGGGTCGGGGCAAGCGTTGTGATAGTCGTGTTCATGGCGATAGCTTAACGCGTCAAACAACTGTTTGACAAAGTGTGACCAATGAGTATTATAGTCACTCGTCACAAACTTCAAGGACAGACCATGACCACGTTTCGCCTGCTCGCGGCCGCCATCGTCGCCGTCGCGGCGACGGGTTGCGCCGTCGGCCCCGACTACCGTCGCCCTGACGCACCCGTCCCCGAACACTACCTCGGCCAGCCTGCCGCCGCGCAAGGCCCGACCGCCGGGCTGGCCGCGTGGTGGGAAGGTTTCGGCGATCCGTTGCTGGCGCGCTACGTCGCACTGGCGTCGACGCGCAACCTCGACCTCGCGCAGGCCGCGGCGCGCGTGGCCCAGGCGCGCGCCGGGCTGCACGCGGCCGACGCGGCGCTGCTGCCGTCCGCCGCGGCCAATGCGTCCGCGACGCGTGCGTACCAGTCGGTGGAAACGCCGCTCGGCCGGGTCCTCGGCGCCACACCCGGCTACGAACGGTGGGGCAACGCATATGACGCCACCGCCGCCGCCAGCTGGGAGATCGACGTGTTCGGCAGCCTGCGCCGCGGCCGCGAAGCGGCACGTGCCGACTATCTGGCCTCCAGGGCGGACGCCGTCGCGGCCCGGCTGGCTGTCGCCGCGCAGACGGCGGACATCTACATCGGCATCCGCGGCCTGCAGGCCCGCCTCGGCATCGCGCAGCAGCAGGTCGCCACGCGCCGCGACCTGCTCGCCAAGGTCAGGCTGCTGTACGACAAGGGCGTCGCGCCGGCATATCAGGTGGACCAGACGGAAGGCGAACTGGCGCAGGCCGAAGCCGCCGTGCCCGCGTTGCAGGCCGCCCTCGATGCGGCATCGAACGCACTGGACGTCATGCTCGGCACCCCGCCCGGCACGCATCGGGACGAGTTGCGCGCACCGGTCGCCATTCCGGCCGTGCCTTCCATCGGCGCGATGGGCACCCCCGCCGACCTGCTCCAGCGCCGGCCCGACCTGATCGCGGCGGAGCGGCGCGTGGCCGCCGGCAATGCACGCATCGGCGTGGCGATGGCGGAATACTACCCGCATGTGTCGCTGGGCGCCCTGCTCGGCAGCGCGACGACGCTGTCCGCGGGACACTGGTTCGGCGGCGGCGCCAACGAGGGCGCCGCCCTGCTCGGCGTGCGCTGGCGCCTGTTCGACTTCGGCCGCATCGACGCCCGGATCGCGCAGGCAACAGGCAGGGAGGCCGAAGCGCTGGCGGCCTACCGCCTTGCCGTGCTGCACGCGACGGAAGACGTCGAGAACGCTTTCTCGGCGCTGGCCAACCGCACGCAACAGGCGGCCGTCCTCGTGCGCGGCGAAGATGCGCTCACGCGTTCGCGCGCGGCGTCGTTCGCGGCGTACCGGCGCGGCGCGGGCAGCCTGGTCGAGGTGCTGCGTGCCGACGACACCTTGCTGCGCACCGCCGACGCGCGCGCGCAGGCACAGACGGACGCGGCGCGGGCAGCGGTGGCGGCGTACAAGGCGCTCGGGGGCGGCTGGGAACCCGCGAGCGGCCTCGACCGGATGGCGGCCCGCTGACGCCCCTCAGCGCCGCAGCTCCGACATGATCTTCTCGGCCAGGAAGTCGCACGGCGGCCGTTTCGACTTGGTGCTGCGCGCGAGGATGACTTCGAGCGGATCGATCTCCGGCAGGCCCTGCGCCTGGCCGAGCAGGCTCAGGTGCGCGGGCACGGCGCAGCGCGCGAGCGGCGCGATGGCCAGTCCCGCCTGGACCATGCTGAGCAGACCCATCAGGCTGGGACTCTCGTACGACGTCCGGTAGGGAATCTTCGCCTTTTCCAGGCTGCGGATCGCATTCTCCCGGGCCACGCTGCCGGGCAGGAACACGGCGATGGGCAGCGGCCGCTCGCGCCAGAGGTCGCTGCTGCCCGCCGTGGCGGCCCACACCATCGGCTCGAACCGGACGAACTCGCCGGACAGTCCCTTCACGCGCGTCGCGCACACGAGGTCGACCGAGCCGTCCTTGACCATCGGCGCCAGCGCCACGCTCGGCAAGCCGACGACCTGGATCTGCACCTTCGGATACGTCGCGGAGAATTTCTTCAGGATGGGCGGAAACAGCGACGACGCGTAATCGTCCGGCACGCCGATGACGACGCGGCCCGTGATGTCCGGCCGCACGACCGCGGCCCAGGCCTCGTCGCGCAGCGCCAGCATGCGCCGGGCGTAGGTCAGCAGGACCTCGCCGTCCTGCGTCGGCGTGACGCTGCGCGGGCCGCGCACGAACAGCGGCTTGCCGAGTGCGCCCTCGAGTGTCCTGATCTGCATGCTCACGGCCGATTGCGAGCGGTGCACGACTTCCGCCGCGCGGCTGATGTTGCCGGTATCCGCCACGGCCACGATCATGGCCAGGACGTCGAGGTCGAGTGCTTTCATAGGTATCAGAAAATCTGATGGATTGATTCAGTATTATGCGATTTTCTTGAGACTTCGTGTGCGGCATAGTAGCGCAAAAGGAGTCAACGATGAACGCACGCACCGACCAGCACGCCCTGTCCGTACCCGAGATCTATTTCGCCACCCTGCCGTCCGGCGTGCGCATGCCGTACGTCACGCGCGGCGACGGCGCACCGCTGCTGTTCGTCCACGGCTCGCTGTGCGACTACCGCTACTGGAACGGCCAGATGGCCGTACTTGCGCAACGCTTCCGGTGCGTCTCGGTGAGCCTCAGCCACTACTGGCCGGCCGACGACCTCGCGCTGCAGGGCGCGTTCAACTGGTGGACGCACGTCGCGGAACTCGCCGAATTCATCACCGCCATGGACCTCGGTCCCGTGCACCTCGTCGGCCACTCGCGCGGCGGCTGCGTCGCATTCCACCTGGCGCGCGACTATCCGCACCTCGTGCAGTCGCTGACGCTGGCCGATCCCGGCGGTCCGCTGGCGGTCGACGGCATGCCTGAGGCGCCGCTGCCGGCCGCCACCGAAGCGCTGCGCGCACGGGCCGCAGCACTGATCGAAGCAGGCGAGATCGATGCCGGCCTGGAGCTGTTCGTCGACTCCGTCAGCCTGCCGGGCATCTGGCGCAAGAGCCCGGCGGCGTTCCGCACGATGGCGATCGACAACGCGGCGACACTCCCGATGCAGTTCCGCGACCCGCTGCCCGCCTACACCCGCGCCGCGGCGCAGGCCGTCACCTGCCCAACACTGCTGATCGCGGGAGAAAAGAGCCCGCGCATGTACCGCGACAACGTCGAGCACCTTGCAGCGTGGATGCCGCGTGCCCGCACGCGCACCATCGCCGGCGCGTCGCACGGGATGAACGTGACGCATGCGGCGGAGTTCAACCGCGTGCTGGAAGCGTTCGCCAACGGTTGACCCGGCGCATACCCATATCGACTTGAATCAAATCCGATAGCGGACTAGCATGACCAGTGTGCTTGACAGCACACGTCAGCGGGAACACGCGCGGCACTAAGCGGGCGGATCCCGGTCGAACGACTGCACCACGGCCATCCCGGCAGCGCGGTGCGTCTTCGGAAGGAGCTGCGATGTACAAGACCATCGTCGTTCACGTCGACGGCAGTCCGCAGCAGGACAGCCGCATGGCCGCCGCCGCCCGCCTCGCCCGGGAGCACGGCGCGCACCTGGTGGGCAGCGCGGCGACGGGCATCTCGTGGACGGACTACCTGTTACTCACCGGATCCATGGCCGCGCCGGTTCCGCCGGCCGATTTCGACGGCCTGCGCGAGACCGCGGCCCTGCACCTGCGCGGGTTCACCGACCAGGCGGCCAGGCTCGGCGTCGCATCGGTGGAAACGCGCCTCGTCGAGGACACGGCCGACGGCGCGCTGCTGCTGCAGGCCCGCTATGCCGACCTGGTCGTGCTCAGCCGCGACGTCGATCCGGAGCCCGGCATCCCGCCCCGCGTGCGCAGGCTGCCGGAACACGTTGCGCTGCGCGGCCCGCGGCCGGTGCTGGTCGTCCCGCCCGGTTACACGGACCAGCCGATCGCCGCCACGGTCGTTGCCGGCTGGGACGGCAGCACGCAGGCGCTGCGCGCGTTCGCCGCCGCCCTGCCGCTGCTGGAACGTGCCGACGGCGTGCGGCTGGTCCTCGTCAATCCGGACCAGCTGTCCGACGTGCATGGCGAACAGCCGGGCGCCGACATGGCGTTATACCTGGCCCGCCACGGCGTGAAGGTCGACGTCGTGCTCGAGCGCACGCATGCGACGGCCGGCGACGCCCTGGTGTCGCTCGCGCGCGCAACGGGCGCCGGATTGATCGTCGCCGGCGCCTACGGCCACAGCCGCTACCGCGAATGGGTACTGGGCGGCGTGACGCGCGAGCTGCTGGAGCGCGCGCCCGTACCGCTGCTGCTGGCCCATTGAGGCGGCCGTGAACGTGGACGACGCGCACCTGGACCGCCACGCGACGCATCCCGGGCTGCGCCCCGACGGCCTGTCCGGCACGGAGGCCGCGCGCCGGCTGGCGGCCGACGGTCCGAACACGCTGCCGGACCACGCGCGGCGCGGCTGGCGCACCATCCTGGGCGAGGCCGCGCGCGAACCGATGTTCCTGCTGCTGCTGGGCGCCGCCCTGCTCTACCTGCCGCTGGGCGAACCGCGCGAGAGCGTCTTCCTGCTGGTGATGGTCGTGCTCATGCTGGGCATGACGCTGTACCAGGAAGGGCGGACCGAACACGCGCTGCAAGCCTTGCGCACCCTGAGCGCACCGACCGCGACCGTGATTCGCGACGGCCACCGGCAGCGCGTGCCGGCCGCGCACGTGGTGCGGGGCGACCTCGTCGTGCTCACCGAAGGCGACCGCGTGCCGGCCGACGCCGTGCTGGTGGAAACGAACGGCCTGCTGGCCGACGAGTCGCTGCTGACGGGTGAGTCCGTCCCGGTCGGCAAGCGGGCCGGGCTGCCCGACGAGCCCCCGGCCCGTCCGGGCGGCGCGGACCTGCCCTGGGTCTTCGCCGGCACGCTCGTCGTCCAGGGCGACGCGCTGGCCCAGGTCACCGCCACCGGCGTGCGCAGCGAGCTGGGGCGCATCGGCGCGGCGCTCGGCACCATCCGCCCGCCGCCCGGCCACCTGCAGCACGAGACGCGCAGGCTGGCGCGCCGCCTGGCCATCCTCGGCCTGGCCGTCAGCCTGCTGCTCGTGCTGCTGCTCGGCTGGCGCACGGGCGACTGGCTCGACGCGCTGCTGGCGGGCATCGCGTTGTCGATCTCCGTGCTGCCGGCCGAGTTCCCCGTCATCCTCACCGTATTCCCGGCGATCGGTGCCTGGCGCCTCGCGCGCAACCGCGTGCTGACGCGGCGCCTGGCCGCCATCGACATCCTTGGCGCGACGTCCGTGCTGTGCGTCGACAAGACCGGCACCCTGACGGAAAACCGCATGGCGCTGCGCAGGCTGTGGCGCGCCGGCGTCGGCCACGACGTCGTGCACGGCGACGCGTTGCCGCCGGCGCTGCGCGAACTGCTCGACACCGCCGTGCGCGCCAGCCGGCCCCAGTCGCCGGACCCGATCGAAGAGGCGCTGCGGCAAGCCGCAACGGCCCAGCCTGCGCGTGCGCCGCCCGACACGCCGGCACGCATGGTGCGGGAGTACGGCCTGACGGCGCACCGCCCGACGATGGTCAGGATCTGGAGCGATGGCCACCAGACCGTGGCGGCCGCCAAGGGTGCGCCGGAAACCATCGCGGCGCTGTGCGCCCCGGAAGAACGCGCGCCCGCGCTGGCGGCCGCGGCGGACATGGCGCGCGCGGGGCTGCGCGTGCTCGCCGTCGCGGAGGCGCGCGACATCGCCCCGCCGTGGCCGGATGACCCGGCGGCGTGGCGCTACCGCCTGCTCGGCCTCGTGGCGCTGGCCGACCCGCTGCGCGCGGACATCCCGGACGCGGTGGCGGAATGCCGGCGCGCGGGCGTGCGCGTGCTGATGATCACGGGCGACCATCCCGAGACGGCATGCGCCATCGCGCGCCAGGCGGGACTCGCCGAAGGCGGCACCGTCACGGGCCCGGAGATCGCGCGGCTGGACGCGGCGGGGCTCGCGGCCCGGCTCGAAGGGGTCAGCGTCTGCGCGCGCATCGTGCCCGGCCAGAAGCTGGCGATCGTGCGCGCGCTTCAGCGCCACGGGGCCGTCGTCGCGATGACCGGGGACGGCGTCAACGACGCACCGGCCCTGCGCGCGGCGAACGTGGGCGTGGCGATGGGGTTGCGCGGCACCGACGTCGCGCGCGAGGCGGCCGAACTGACGCTGCTGGACGACCGCTTCCCGTCGCTCGTCCTGGCACTGCGCGCGGGACGGCGCATCTACAGCAATATGCGCAAGTCGATGCGCTACGTCGCGGCCGCGCACGTACCGATCACCGTGCTGGCCCTGCTGCCGCCGCTGCTCGGCTGGCCGGTCCTGCTGTATCCCCCGCACATCGTATTCCTGGAACTGGTGATCGATCCGGCGTGCTCGCTGGCGTTCGAGAACGAGCCGGAAGAACCCGACCTGATGCGCCGTCCGCCCCGTCCGCACGACGACTCCGTGCTGGCCCCGCGCGCGCTGCTGGCGGCCCTGCTGCGCGGGCTGTGGGCGGCACTGCTGCTGGCCGCCTGCTACGGCTCGGCGCTGACCAGGCTGCCTGCGGCACAGGCGGGCGCGACCGCATTCTGCGCCCTGATCCTGTGCAACCTCGGCTTGCTGCTGGCCTACCGCCAGCGCGGGCTCGGCGCCGCGCTGCGTACGGCGAACCCGGTGTTCGCCGCGATCGTCCTGGGCGCACTCGGCTTGCTGGCGGCCGCGCTGTGGCTGCCGGCACTGGCCGAGCTGTTCCGTTTCGAACCGCCGCCAGCCCGCTGGCTGGGCCTGGCGGCACTCACGGCCGCCGTCATGGTGCTGGGCTTGCAGATCGTCCAAAGGAGGCCGACGTGAATTACAAGACCATCGTCGTGCAGGTCGACCAGGCCCCGGCCGCGGCTGCCCGTATCCGCCTGGCGATCGGCCTCGCACGCCGGTTTGCAGCCCACCTGGTCGGTTGCGCACCAAGCGGTGTGTCGCATTTCGTCACGCCCGCCATGATCGCCGCCGGCGACAGCCGTCTGGCCGAACGCTGCGCCGCCCTGCGCCGCGCCGCCGCGCTGGCGTTGCAGGATTTCACCCGGCTGGCGCAGGAAGAAGGGGTGGATGCGAGCGAGGCCCGTCTCGTCGACGACGACGCCGCCGGCGGCATGGCCTTGCAGGCGCGCTACTGCGACCTGGTCGTGGTGGGCCAGGCCGGTGCCGGCGCGTCCACGCCGGCCGGCGACGACCTGGCCGATGACCTGTTGCTCACGAGCGGACGCCCGATCCTCGTCGTCCCCCGGGCCGGCGGGCCGTGGCGGGTCGACGGGGAGGCGTTGGTGGCATGGGACGGCAGCGTCGAGGCGGCCCGCGCCGTGACGGCCGCCCTGCCCCTGCTGCGCGCGGCGCGGGGCACGACGATCGTCGGCTTCGGCACGGCGCCGTTTCCCGCAGGCGACGGCGACCCGTGCGCGCGCCTGGCCGACTGGCTTGGCCGGCAAGGCGTCGGCGCCCGGACCGGGCACCGCGCCGCGTCCGGCGACGTGGGCGCGGCCCTGCTGACGGCGGCGGCCGACCTGGACGCGGGCCTGCTCGTGATGGGCGGCTATGGCCATGCCCGCTACCGTGAACTGCTGCTGGGCGGCGTCACGGCGACGATCCTGCGCGACATGACCCTGCCCGTGCTGCTCGCGCATTGACAACGGAGGGAACTGCCATGTCCATGTTCAAGACGATCCTCGTACACGTCGACCAGTCGTCCCACGCGCCCGCCCGCATGCGTTACGCGGCCGCGCTGGCGCATGCGCACCACGCGCACCTGCTGGGCGCGGCCATGTTCGGCGTGTCGCGCAATATCTTCCCGCTCGGCTATGCCTCGCGGCCGGGAACGCTCGAAGCCAGCTACTTCGATCCCCTCGCGCAGAACGCCAGGCAGGCGCTGGCGGCATTCGAGGCGATCGCCACCGAAATGCGGGTACCCCACGAAGCCCGCTTCGTGTGCGACCAGGCCGACGACGGGCTGGCGCGGCTGGCCCCCTTCGCCGACCTCGTCGTCATCACCCAGGACGATCCGGACGAGGCGCTGCCGGACCTGGCCGTCCACCTGCCGGACTACGTCATCCTGAACAGCCCCCGTCCCGTGCTCGTGCTGCCGCGCATGGACGTGGCTCCCGACGCCGCCCGCGCCGTGCTGGTCGCGTGGGACGGCGGCAAGGAAGCGGCGCGCGCCCTGGCCGCCGCCCTGCCCCTGCTGGGCCGCGCCGGCACCGTGACGATCGCCGCGCTCACCGGCCCGGACGCCGGCGCGGCGGAACTGGAGTCCCAGCGGTCCGACCTGCTCCGGTTCCTGGGCCGGCACGGCGTGACGCCGCACATGCTCGTCCGCGATCCGCGCCGGGATGCCGGCCACGAACTGCTGGACCTGGCCGCGGAACTGCATTGCGGGCTGCTGGTCATGGGGTGCTTCGGGCACAGCAAGCTGCGCGAGCTGTGCCTGGGCGGGGCCAGCCGCGCGGTGCTGGCCGACGCACGCATCCCGGTGCTGATGGCGCATTGACGTTCCTGATGAACGGGGCACGCTTCCACCGGCTCGCCGCCGCGGGCCGCGACCACTGGAGGCGCACCCGTGCGTATTTCCAGCCGTTTGCCGGGGACGGCGAGCGCGCGTTCGACGCCCACGTCGACGACGGCATCGGCCGGCTGCTGCCCATCCTCGGGCCGGTGCTCGGGCTGTTCGTGCTCCTGTTCGCCGCGTGGGACGCGTGGGTCGATCCGCGCTACGCGGCCACGACACTGCGCGTGCGCCTGCTCCTCGTGCTGCTGGGCGCGCCGGCCTACGTGCGCAGCTTCCTGCGCTGGTCCGTGCCGCGCCGCTGCGCCGTCGTGTTCGCCACCCACGTGGGCGCGATGATGATCAGCGCCGCGCTGCTGCGCGACGGCCTGCTGCTGGCGCTGCCTGCCCTGACCGGCGCGCTGTTCGTGTTCGCGCTGGTCGAGCCGCGGCCGCGCCGCTGGTTCGCGATCGCCTTCTCCTCCCTGCTGCTGTTCGTGGGCCTGGCCGCGCCGGTGCTGCCCGGTCCGCAGTTCCTCGACGCTGTCCTGCTGTTCGCGCTGTCGCTCCCGCTGGCCGGCAGCGTGGCGCTCGTCACGCTGGCGCTGCGCCGGCGCGCCTTCGCGGCGGAACGGGCCCTGCTGGACGCGACCCGCCACGACAGCCTGACCGGCGCCCTGTCGCGCGGCTACGTGACCGAGCTGGCGCGGCACGACGTCGCCCTGGCGCGGCGCCACGGCCGTCCGCTGGCGGTGGCCATGCTCGACATCGACCATTTCAAGCGCGTCAACGATACCCACGGCCATGCGGCGGGCGATCGCGTCCTGTGCGCCGTGGTGACGGCCGCCCGCCGCTGCCTGCGCGCCAGCGATTACCTGGGCCGCATCGGCGGCGAGGAATTCGTCTGCGTGATGCCCGAAGCGGCCGCCGCCGACGCGCTGGCGTGCGCGGAACGCATCCGCAGGGAAGTCGCGGGCTTGCGCGTGCCGGCGGAGGAAGGGCCACTGCGCGTCACCGTCAGCCTCGGGGTCGCCGTGCTCGACGCCGCGCACGACAGCTGGGAGACCTTGCTGCATGGCGCCGACGGCGCGCTGTACCGCGCCAAGTCGGCGGGGCGCGACCGCATCGTGCTCGCCGCGGCCGACGCGGGCGATTGCGCGTGAGCCGGCCGGTCACTCGCGGCCCATCGCCGCGCCGAACCGGGCCAGCGACAAGCCGAACAGCACCCCGCCGATCGCGAGCAACGCCAGGCACGGGCGCCACGCGACATCCAGGCCGGCGCCACGGAACAGGACCGCCTGGGAAAACTCGACGAAGTGCGTGGTCGGCGCCAGCAGCATCAGCTCGCGCAGCACCCACGGGATGCTCTCGCGCGGCGTGTTGGCGCCGGACAGCATGTTGAGCGGCAGCAGGACGAGGATCACCAGCAGCCCGAACTGGGGCATGCTGCGCGCCACCGTCGCCAGCAGGATGCCGAGCGAGGTCGTGGCGAACAAGTGCACGCCCGCGCCCGCGAGGAACAGCGGGACCGGACCGGCGATCCCCACGTGCAGCCAGGTGCGCAGGACCAGCAGCAGCGCGAACATGGTCGCCAGCAGTACGACGGCCGCCATCGACCACTGCTTGGCGAGCATGATCTCGAGCGGCGCCACCGGCATCACGAGCAGATGTTCGACGGTGCCGTGCTCGCGCTCGCGGATCAGGGCGGCGCCCGTCAGGATCACGGACAGCATCGTGATGTTGTTGACCATTTCCATCAGTCCGCCGAACCAGGACGGTGCCAGCGTCGGGTTGAAGCGGGCGCGCACGGCCAGCTCGACGGGCGCCGCGGGCTGCCTGCGCACGCGCCGCACGAAGGTGTCCACTTCGCCCTGCGCGATCGCGCGGACGTAGCCGCTGCCCGTGAAGGCCTGGCTCATGCGCGTGGCGTCCACGTTCAGTTGCAGGGCCGCGTCGCGTCCGGCCAGAACGCGGCGCTGGAACCCGGCCGGGATCACCAGCACGAACGTGGCGCGGCCGCGGTCCAGGCGGGCGTCGGCCTGGTCCAGCGTGATCAGGTCCGGCGGCATGAACTGCGGCGGAGAAAACGCGGCACGGATCCGCAGCGCCAGCTGCGACTGGTCCTCGTCGACGATGGCCAGCGCGGCCCGGCTCAGCGTGTCGGGCTGGGCGGTGGCCGCCATGTAGACGCCGCCGCTGAACGTGTACACGATCAGCAGCAGCATGACGGGGTCGCGCGCCAGGCTCCACAATTCCTTGACGCCCAGGTACCACACCTTGCGCAGCGATATCCGGGCCATGGCTAGCGTTCCTGCTTCGGCAACGCGGCGATCGCCAGCCCGAGGATCACGGGGATCGCGGCCAGCAGGGCCAGGAAATCGTCGCCCAGGCCGGCGAAGCCGAGCGCCTTGCCGAACACGCCGCGGCTGATCGTCAGCATGTGCGAGGCCGGGTAGGCTTCGCCGACTACGCGCCCCGCCCCTTCGAGCGCCGTGACCGGATCGATCAGGCCGGCATACTGGATGGCCGGCACCATCGTCCCGATCATCGTGAAGAACACCGCCCCGATCTGGCTGCGCGTGCAGGTGGAGGCCAGCAGGCCGATGCCCGTCGAGCAGATGCAGAACAGCAGCGCCGCCGCGGCCAGCGCCGCGACGCTGCCCTTGAGCGGTACGCCGAACGCCTCCACGGCCACCAGGGTCATCATGGCGCAGTTGAGCAGCGCCAGCAGCACGTACGGCGCCTGCTTGCCGAGCAGGAATTCGCTGCGCCGCACGGGCGTCACGTACAGGTTGACGATCGACCCCATCTCCTTCTCGCGCACCACGGCCAGCGCGGCCTGCATGGCCGGCAGGTTCAGCAGCAGCAAGGCGATGATGGCCGGCACCATCGCGGGCAGGCTGCGCACGTCGGGGTTGTAGCGGAACCGCGTCTCGACGCGCACCGGCTCGGGCGCCGCGCCGCCGGCGAGACGCGCCGCGCGCGTCGCGAGCCACTGCCCGTGCATGCCCTGCACGTAGCCGTCGACCGTCTCGGCCCGGACCGGATTGGCGCCGTCGATCCACGCCGCCACCTGCGCCGGCCGCCCGGCCGCGACCGCGCGCGCGAAACCGGGCGGGATCTCGACGGCCAGCGCCAGTTCGCCGGCGCGCATGCGCGCGTCCAGGTCCGCATAGCCGGCCAGCGGCGCACGCTCGACGAAATAGCGCGATCCCGCCAGGTTCAGCGCGTAGTCGCGGCTCAACCCGGTCTGGTCGCGGTCGAGCACGGCGAAGCGCAGGCCGTCGACGTCCATGTTGATGCCGTAGCCGATCACGACCATGAGCAGCAGCGAACCCGCCATCGCCAGCGCGGCGCGCACGGGGTCGCGGCGCAGTTCCAGGGTTTCGCGCCACGCATAGGTGGCGGCGCGCGCCCACCAGCCGCCGCGCGGCGCGGTTGCACCGATGTGCGTCGGGGGCAACACCGGCTCCGGGCCGGCCGCCGCGCCGCCGGCGGCGCGCAGCCAGCCGATGAAGGCCTGTTCCAGCGTCGCTGCCCCGCGCTGCGCGCACAACGCGGCGGGCGTCCCGCTCGCGAGCACGCTGCCGGCGTGCATCAGCGCCACCCGGTCGCAGCGCTCGGCCTCGTTCATGAAATGGGTCGACAGCAGGATCGTGATCCCGTCCGTGCGCGACAAGGCCAGCAGCGCGTCCCAGAAATCGTCGCGCGCGGCCGGGTCGACGCCGGACGTCGGTTCGTCCAGGATCAGCAGCTCGGGTTCGTGCACCATCGCCACCGCCAGCGACAACCGCTGGCGCACCCCGGGCGGCAGATGGCCGGGCAGCGCGTCCAGCACGCCGCGCAGGCCGAAGCGCGCCGCCATCGCCGCGCAGCGCGCGCGGGCGCGGGTCTCGGGCAGGTCGCACAGGCGCGCGTGCAGCAGCAGGTTCTGGCGCACGCTCAATTCGCCGTACAGCGAAAAGCCCTGCGACATATAGCCCACGCGCCGGCGCAACGCCATGTCGCCCCTGCGCGGCACCCGGCCGAACAGGCGCGCCTCGCCGGCGCTCGGTGCGATCAGGCCCGTCAGCATCTTCATGGTCGTCGTCTTGCCGCAGCCGTTCGAGCCGATGAAGCCGAAGATCTCGCCGCGCGCGATGGAAAAGCCGACGTCGCGCACGGCCACGACGGCGCCGAAACGCCGCCACAGTCCATGCGCCTCGACCGCCGGCGCGCCCCCGGCGACGGGCGGGCGCGCGGCCGGCGCCGGCGCCGCATGGGCGGCATGGCGCGGTCCGGGCCGCAGGCCGACGAACGCCTGCTCCAGCGTGGCGGCGCCCGTGCGGGCCAGCAGCTCGTCCGGCGTGCCGGCCGCCAGCACCCGGCCGCCGTCGAGCGCCACCAGGCGGTCGAAGTGGCGCGCCTCGTCCATGTACGCGGTCGCGATCAGCACCGACAAGCCGGGCCGCGCCGCGCGGATGGCCCCCAGCAGGTCGCGGAACTGCACACGCGCGAGCGGGTCGACGCCCGTCGTGGGCTCGTCCAGGATCAGGAGGTCGGGGTCGTGGACCAGCGCGCAGCACAGGCCCAGCTTCTGTTTCATGCCGCCCGACAGCTGGCCGGCCGGACGTCCGAGAAAGGGGTACAGGCCGAGGCTGCGCGCGAGCAGGTCGATGCGCGCGCGCCGCTCGCGCGCATCCTGCCCGAACAGCCGCGCGAAGAATTGCAGGTTTTCCTCGGCGGACAGGCTGGCGTACAGGTTGGCGCCGAGGCCTTGCGGCATGTAGGCGATGCGCGGGCAGACGCGGGCGCGGAAGGCCTTGCTGCGCATGTCGCCGCCCAGCACCTCCACGCTGCCGTGCTGGATGCGGCGCGCACCGGCCAGCACGGCCAGCAGGCTCGTCTTGCCGACGCCGTCCGGCCCGATCAGCCCGGTGATGCCGCCCGCCGGCAGCACGAGGTCGATGCCGTCCAGCGCCGTCACCGCCTTGTAGCGCAGCGTCAGCCCGGCCACCCGGGCCACCACGGCGTCGTGCTCGTTCATGGCGGGCTCCGCAGGGCCAGCCCGGGCGGCCAGGGCTGGCGCGGATCGAGCCGGATCCACGCGACGCCCGGCACGCCCGCCTTCACCTGGCTCGCGTGGCGCGCCAGCACGCCCCGGTCGACCTGCGCTTTTACACGGAACATCAGCTTCTGCCGCTCGCTGGCCGTCTCGACCGACTTGGGCGTGAACTGCGCGACGCTGGCGACATACGTGACGGTGGCCGGGATCGCGAAGCCCGGCACGGCGTCCAGCCGCAGGCGCACCTCGGCGCCGAGGGCCACGCGGCCGGCCGCCGTTTCCGGCACGAAGAACGTCATGTAGACGTCGGTGAGATCGATCAGGTTCAGCACCTTGCCGCCGGCCGGCAGCACCTCGCCCGGCTGCGCCACGCGGTACTGGATGCGCCCGGCGCGCGGCGCCGTCAGCACGCCCTCGCGCAGGTCGGCGTCGATGCGGGCGGTCGTCGCCTCGGCCGTCGCCACCGCCGAACGGGCGCCGACGACCTGCGCGGCGGCCGCCTCCACGGCGGCGTGCGCGGCCGCGCGCTGCGCCCGGGCGGCGGCGACGGCGGCGGCGCGGGGGGGCGGGCGGGGGCGGGGGGGGGGGGGGGGCGGGTGCGGGGCGGGGGCCGGGGGGGGGCGCCGGGGGGGGCGGGGCCGGGGGGGGCGGGCCGGGGGGCG
>CBIHOW010000009.1:0-113090 GCA_966211695.1 uncultured Massilia sp.
TGCGCCAGACGCTGAACGGCCTGTTCGACGGCTGCATGGCCGGCCGCACGATGTATGTCGTGCCGTTCTCGATGGGCCCGCTGGGCTCGCCGATCGCGCACATCGGCGTGGAACTGTCCGATTCGCCGTATGTCGCCGTCAACATGCGCATCATGACCCGCATGGGCAAGGCCGTGTACGACGTGCTGGGCAGCGACGGCGATTTCGTGCCGTGCGTGCACACCGTCGGCATGCCGCTGCAGCCGGGCCAGCAGGACGTGCGCTGGCCGTGCAACTCGACCAAGTACATCGTGCACTATCCGGAAACGCGCGAGATCTGGTCGTTCGGCTCGGGCTACGGCGGCAACGCGCTGCTGGGTAAAAAATGCTTCGCGCTGCGCATCGCCTCCAACATGGGTTACCAGGAAGCCCAGCAGGGCGGCACCGGCTGGCTGGCCGAGCACATGCTGATCCTGGGCGTGGAATCGCCGCAGGGCGACAAGAAATACGTCGCGGCCGCGTTCCCGTCGGCCTGCGGCAAGACGAACTTCGCGATGCTGATCCCGCCCGCCGGCTTCGAAGGCTGGAAGGTCACGACCATCGGCGACGACATCGCCTGGATCAAGCCGGGCGCCGACGGCAAGCTGTACGCCATCAACCCGGAAGCGGGCTATTTCGGCGTCGCCCCGGGCACGAACGAAAAGACGAATCCGAACTGCATGGCCTCGCTGCGCGAAAACGTCATCTTCACGAACGTGGCGCTGACGGACGACGGCGACGTGTGGTGGGAAGGCATGACGAAGGAAGCCCCGGCGCACCTGATCGACTGGCAGGGCAAGGACTGGACCCCGGCGTCCGGCACCAAGGCCGCGCACCCGAACGCGCGCTTCACCGTCGCCGCCACCCAGAACCCGGTGATCGACCCGGCGTGGGACGATCCGGCCGGCGTGCCGATCTCGGCCTTCATCTTCGGCGGCCGCCGCTCGACGACGGTGCCGCTGGTGACGGAAGCCCGCAACTGGACGGAAGGCGTGTACATGGCCGCCACGATGGGCTCGGAAACGACGGCCGCCGCCGCCGGCCAGATGGGCATCGTGCGCCGCGACCCGTACGCCATGCTGCCGTTCATCGGCTACAACATGAGCGACTACTTCCAGCACTGGCTGGACCTGGGTAAGAAAGTCGCCGACAAGAACCCGCAAGCGCTGCCGAAGATCTTCTGCGTCAACTGGTTCCGCACCGATGACAACGGCAAGTTCGTGTGGCCGGGCTACGGCGACAACATGCGCGTGCTGAAGTGGATCCTGGACCGCAGCCAGGGCCAGGCCGGCGGCGTCGAGCACATGTTCGGCACCACGCCGACGTACGGCGACCTGAACTGGACCGGCATCGAGTTCACGTCCGAGCAGTTCACCATGATCACGTCGATCGACAAGGACGCGTGGCGCGAGGAACTGAAGTTGCACAGCGAGCTGTTCGACAAGCTGGCCTACCGCCTGCCGCAGGAACTGGTGGCGACCAAGCAACAGCTGGAGAAGCGTCTGGCCGAATAACAGGCGGTGAGGAGACGACGGCTGTCCCATGAGGCGGCCGCGAATAAAGCGGAAAAAGGACAGGCCTGCGCCTGTCCTTTTTTCATGGTTTCGCCATATTTGATGCAGCTTAATCGCGTGGCCGACCCTATGCGCATAATGGATCGGCAGATGTCCCTTGGCGACCCGACGAATGGAGCGCAAATTCCATGAATAGACTGCTCGAATTTAGTGTTCCAGGCGGCACGGTTGTCGTCGAATCCGCCGAAGCAGTGCCGGCCAACGTGGTGCGTGGCTCAGGCATCGCGAGGGTCACGGAAAAGGTCGGCATGTCACTGGGCGATACGTTGTCCGTGGTGCATCCGGTTGCCGATGCCACGCTCGCCGCCCTCCGCGAACTGGCGCCGGCACCGGCCTCCGTCGAGATCGAATTCGGCCTGAACTTCAATGGCAGCATCGGTGCGTTCATTGCCCAGACCAAGGCCGAGGCGAGCCTGCACATCAAGCTTGTCTGGAAGCCGGCATAGCCGGACCAGGTCCGTTTTCCGGATTACCCGAGGAAGGAACAACCACGGGAGAGTTGTGCTGTCCAAGGCATATGGAAGCGACGCCTCCGAAAGGATGACGCCGGGCTCCGTCCCATCAGCCTTGGAGGTTCGATGAATTACCAGAACTTTGATCTAGAAATTATCTCTTCGCAAGGCGACGAGAGCCTGCATGCCAGGGTGCTCGAATCCCCGCAGGGCGACTCGCCATTCATCGATGTGGCGTGGCCGTTCGAGGCCGAAGAGGAGAACGAATTCCTCGCCGAGATATATGGTGGATTGAGGCAGCGTCGGGTACGAACGACCAAGATCAACACCATCCAGGATTTCGGCGGAAGATTGTTTGATGCGGTGTTTACGGGCGATATCGAGCATCTGTTCCGCGCGTCGCTGGATGCGGCATATCGGTCAGGGAATGGACTGCGCATCCGCTTGCGCTTGCCCGACGACAGCGCACTGCATTCAAGACCCTGGGAATTCCTGTTCGATACCGAGAGCCGGGAATTCCTGGCAGTCCGGGAACATACGCCCCTGGTCCGTTACCTGCCGGTGGCGCAACCGATCCCTCCCATTACGGTAGAGGGGCCACTGCGCATCCTGGTGGCCCTGGCCGCACCCACCGATCATCCCCGGCTCGACGTTGCCCGCGAATGGGAAATCCTGATGAACGCGCTGGAAGCGCCGGTATCCGCGGGCCAGGTCGAATTACGCCGCGTGCCGGGCCGCTGTACCTTCGACAATCTGCGCGATTCGCTCCGCCATTTCGGTGCGCACATCTTCCATTTCATCGGCCACGGCATACCGGGCGCGCTCGTGCTCGAACAGGAGACGGGCAAGGGATTGGAAATGGAGGCGACCCATCTGCGCTCAGCCTTTCCCAGCGGCGCGCTGCCGCGGCTCATCGTCCTGAATTCCTGCTCCGGCGCAATCGGCGAGGACATGCCTTTCTCGGGCCTGGCACAAGGCTTCCTGCGGCAGGGCGTACCTGCCGTGGTGGCGATGCAGGCATCGATCACCGATGATGCGGCGCTGATCTTTACGCGCTATTTTTATCGCGACCTGATCGGGACCGGCACCGTCGACGCGTCCCTGACCGAAGCGCGGCTGCGCATGCAAGGGAACGGCCATCCCATCGAATGGGGCACGCCGGTATTGTATATGCGCGCACTGAGCGGCCAGCTGTTCAAGCCGGGCGCGAACCTCAACGAGCGGAAAACGCCGAAAGACGTGCCGATCAAAGAGACCGTATTGCCGAGGCCGGCACCGGTCCCGCATGAACGAAGTAAAAGGCAACGAGAGATGCCGGCCAGGGACAGCCCACCGGAGCCCGGCCTGGCCGAACGGAAGCGGCAAAAGGATGCGCCGAAAAAGGAAAATCCGCCGTCGCCCCATCCGCCGCCGCCGGGTCCGGGCGAACGCAAGAAAACAAGAGAGATCCAGGCGGAGGGCCATGCCCCGCCGGTCAAGGTGGAGCCGAAACTGGGCACCTGGACGCCGGCTCAGCCGTTCAAACCGGACCCCAGGCTCGACATCCCCGAAGAGCCGGTGATGGTCCCGCCGAAGCCGCCCGCGGCCACGCCCCTGCCGGTGGAGGAGAAGAGCCAGCCCGTCAACATGCTTGTCAGGTACTGGCCGGCTGCCGGCCTGGCCGCGTTTTCCCTGGTCGCAGCCGGCGTCTACGTGACGGTCCGCGATCGTCCCGCGCCGGCGCCGGCGAAGCCATCGGCGATATTGGTGCCGTCACCGAACACGCCTGCGCCGACGCCATCGGCTTCGCCACAGCCACAGCCGCCTGCGCCGGTGACGACGTTGAAACCGGTCGAGGGCAATGCATCGGCCAAGGAACCCGACATCCATGCGCGTTCCCCCGCGGTGCGGAAAGCCATCACGCAGCAGGCGGCACGCAAACGGACTGCGCCTGCGGCAACCGACAATTGCAACAATCCCGATGTCAGTGCAAGGCAAATCGACTGCTTGTTAAAGAATGATCGGAGGCGACCATGAAGTCCCGTTTGCAAAGCGTGGTGCCGGCATTGGTGCTGGCCGGATCGGCATCCGGCCTGGCGGCGCAGGAGGATTGCAGCGCAAAAATCAATACGATGGAAAAAATCGGCGATGTCCAGGCGGCGCTGCGTTGTCTCGACAACCGGATGGCAGCCGAAAGCGAGCGCGCAAAGGCGGAAGCCGAAAAAAGCCGCAAGCAAATGCTCGCAAAGACGGCCGGCTTCGACGTCGCCATCGCGAATGTCCGGAATGTGTCACTCGATGAAAGCACCAATGGTGTCTGGAAGGAAATTCCGGACTCCGAGGGCGCGCACGCGTGTTTTCTCGGCTCGGTGCGCTTGCCGCTACAAGGTTTATGCCAGATAAGCTACCAGGGTTCGCAGGAGCGTTGGGCGTATAACATCAGCGATCCCAAGCGCGCGGGTTTCATGTGCACCGCGACCTGCGTATGGATGGGGCTTGTGCCGAAGCCGCAGCCCAAGGAATAGGCGGCAAGTCGCGTCACTGAATATTTTTCGGTCACTGATTATTTTTTCGTTTTACTGATGCAACGTTATCCATTATCCTTTGCGTCTGGACGAGTGTTAGCGCAAACATTTCGCCAAAGTCATTCGACACCGTAAAGGACAATAATCATGAGACACCGCCGCAAGTTGTTGGGCAGCGCACTCGCGCTGGCTTTCGCTTCATCGTTCGCCCCTGCCGGCACTGCCCTGGCCGCGAACGCGCGCCAGATCGTCATCGATGCCAAGGCGCCGACCGTCGCGCGCGACCATTTCGCCGACCTGTCGGTGGGCTCCGATTACCCGGGCACGCTGATCCGCGACGACAGCCTGGCCCAACTGAAGATCGCGAAGGATGAGCTGGGCTTCCGCTACATCCGCTTCCACGGCATCTTCCACGACGTGCTGGGCACGTTCAAGGTCGTCGACGGCAAGCCCGTGTACGACTGGACGAAGATCGACTACCTGTACGACAAGCTGCTGGGCATGGGCATCAAGCCGTTCGTCGAGCTGGGCTTCACGCCGGAGGCGATGAAGACGTCCGACAACAGCATCTTCTACTGGAAGGGCAACACCTCGCACCCGAAACCGGAACTGTGGGCGGGCCTCGTCGACGCCTTCGTGCGCCACGTGCAGCAGCGCTACGGCAAGGAAGAAGTGCGCACCTGGTTCTTCGAAGTGTGGAACGAGCCGAACCTGGACGGTTTCTGGGAAAAGGCCGACCAGAAGGCCTATTTCGACCTGTATGACGTGACCTCGAAGACCATCAAGGCGATCGATCCGACCCTGCGCGTGGGCGGCCCGGCGACGGCGGGTGCGGCCTGGGTGCCGGAATTCCTCGCGCACACGCAGAAGAGCGGCGCCGCGGTCGACTTCATCGCCACGCACACCTACGGCGTGGACGGCGGCTTCCTGGACGAGAACGGCCAGGGCGACCAGAAACTGTCGCCGTCGCCGGACGGCATCGTCGGCGACGTGCGCAAGGTCCGCAAGGAGATCGAAGCGTCCTACCTGCCCAAGCTGCCGCTGTATTTCACGGAGTGGAGCACGAGCTACAACCCGCGCGACCTCGTGCACGATTCGTACATCAGCGCCGCCTACATCCTGTCGAAGCTGAAGGCGACGGAAGGCATCGCGCAGGGCATGAGTTACTGGACCTACACGGACCTGTTCGAGGAACCGGGTCCGCCGACCGCGCCGTTCGAAGGCGGTTTCGGCCTGATGAACCCGCAGGGCATCCGCAAGGCGGCCTGGTTCGCCTACAAGTACATGAACGAGCTGGGCGACCAGCAGGTGCAGACCAGCGACAAGCAAAGCTGGGTGACGAAGGACGCGAACGGCGTGCAGGTGCTGGCGTGGGACTTCCAGACGCCGGACATGGGCAACAAGACCAACCGCCCGTTCTTCGGCGCCGTCCAGCCGACGAAGAACGGCACGCCTTTGACGCTGTCGCTGAAGGGCATGAAGCCGGGCACGTATCACGTCCAGGTGTACCGCACGGGCTTCAAGGCCAACGACGCGTACACGGCCTACATCGAGATGGGCAAGCCGAAGACGCTGACGGGCGACCAACTCGCGAAGCTGCAGGCGCTGACGGTGGACAAGCCGGAGACGCGCACCGTGAAGGTCGCGGCGAACGGCACCGCGAACGTGCAGGTGCCGATGCGCGTCAACGACGTGGTGCTGGTGAAGATCGCGAAGTAATCTGGCTCAGCCCCACTGCATCAGGCAGGGCGGCACGAGCAGCACGAGGGCCAGCACGAGGTAGATCAGCTGCAGCGGGATCATCCACCTGGCCCACGTGATCCACGGCACGCGCGCGAGCGCGAGCACGCCGACCGTGATGCCCGACGTCGGGATCATCGGCGTCGACAGCTCGCCGAGCTGGAACGCGAGGATCGCGGTCTGGCGCGTGACGCCCACCAGGTCCGCGAGCGGTGCCATGATCGGCATCGTCAGCGCGGCCTGGCCCGTGCCCGAGTGGATGAAGAAGTTGATCACCGACTGGATCAAATACATCTTCTGTGCCGCGAACACGGGGTGGCTCGACTGCACGAGCGGCATCAGGCCGTGCAGCATCGTGTCGATGATGTGGGCGTCGCGCGCGAGGATCATCGTGCCGCGTGCGATCGCGATCACGAGCGCCGTCGGCGCCAGGTCCTTCGCGCCCTGCATGAAGGCCGCCACCCAGTTGTCGGGTCCCAGCCGCCCGACGATGCCCACGACAATCGCCATCGACAGGAACAGCGCCGCGATCTCGTCGATGTACCAGTCGAATTTCACCACGCCGATCACCATCGCCGCCAGCGACAGCGCGAAGATCGCCAGCACCGCCTGGTGCCGGCCCGTCATGCGGTCGAGCCCGACGTGCACGGGCTGTTCCTGGCGCCGCGTCTGGTCCAGCACATAGGTCGGGCTCAATGTCGGGTTCTGCTTGACGCGCGCCGCGTACCACATCAGGAACAGGATCGTGACGGTCGTCGTCGCCACCCACACGATCAGGCGATACCCGATCCCCGAAAATACGGGCACGCCCGCGATGCCCTGCGCGATGCCGACGTTGAACGGATTGAGGAACGCGGCGCCGAAGCCGGCCTGCGAACCGAGGAATGGAATCGACACGCCGACGATGGTGTCGTAGCCGAGCGCCAGCGCGAGCGGCACGAAGATCAGCACGAACGGAATCGCCTCCTCGTTCATGCCGAACGTGGCGCCGCCGAGCGAGAACAGGGTGACGAAGACGGGGATCAGCGCGGCGCGCACGAGTGCCGAGTGCTCGTGCATGCGGGCGATCGAGCGGATGCCGGTGTCGATCGCGTCGGTCTTCTGCACGACGGCGAACGCCCCGCCGACGACCAGCACGAAGCCGATGATCTGCGCCGCTTCGACGAAGCCCTTGATGGGCGCCTTCATCAGTGCGACGAGGCCCTGCGGCGCGCTCGCGACGTAATGGAACGAACCCGGGTCGATGAGCTGCTTGCCGTCGACGAGGTGCGTGTCGTACTTCCCGCCGGGGATGAACCACGTCGCCAGCGCGATCAGCGCGAGGATCGCGAACAGCAGCACGAAGGTATTGGGGATTCGTAGTCGCATGATCACTGACTCAAAAGTGAACCCGAACGGAAGGGCGTCGTGCCCGCGATCTTACAGACGTGCATGCCGCGCAGCAGGTGGCGGTGCGCGGTGCTCGCGAACAGCAGGCCGTCGCGGCTCGCATGCACCGTGGCCGTGTCGCCGGTGACCGGGTTGACGATGTCGGCGACGGCATCGCCCGCCTTCACCTCGTCGCCCAGCGCTTTCAGGAACACGAGCACGCCCGTCTGCGGCGCATGCAGCGGCTCGACGGCTTCCAGCGGGGACGCCGCGCACAGCGGCGCGGGCAGGGTGTCCTGCGGGATGTCGACGACGCCTTCGCGTGCGAGGTACTGCAGCAGCGCGCGCGCATCCTGCTGCGCGTAATCGTAGCGCACGTCCATCTCGCCGCGCAGTTCCACCGTGACGGCGGCGCAGGCGGGCGGAATCGGGACCGACGGCCCGAAGTGCGCGGCCAGGTCCCACCACAGCCGGCTGCACGCTTCGTCGAACGGCTCGCCGCCCGATCCGGCGGACAGCAGATAGGCGCGCGCGCCGAGCAATGTCGCCAGCGGTGCCACGCGGTCGGCCAGCGCGGGACCGGTGTAGACGTGCAGCAGCGCCTCGTTGTCGCAGTGCAGGTCGAGCACGATGTCGGCGTCGATCGCCATTTCCAGCAGCGTCTTCTTCAGCACCTGCGTGGCGTCCTGCGGTTCCCACCGTCCGACAGCGGCGCGTGCCTCGGCGCGGATCGCGGCGACGTTCGCGGCCGCGTCGGGCCCGAGCCGACCGGCCAGCGTGTCTTTCAGTTCGTCGGCGACGTGGCGGAAAGCGCGGTTGAAATTGGTGCCGGTGCCGAGATCGAAGCGCCCGAACGGCGTGCCGTGGACGATCTGCGACAGCCCGATGGGATTCGCGGCGGGTACGAGGATCACTTCGCCATGGATGCGCCCCTCGGCATCGAGCCGTTCGAGTTCGCGCCGCAGGCAATGCGCGACGAGCATCGCGGGCACCTCGTCCGCGTGCAGCGACGCCTGGATATAAACCTTCTTGCCGCCGCCCGCGCCGCCGTAGTGGTACGACGTGAGCTGGTAGCTGGCGACGCCCGGTTCGGTCGCGATCGGATGGGTCTTCGTATGCATGCGGACGTGCCTCCTGGCGTCGGGTCTGCGGCCGATTATGTATGAATTTTTACACAACGTAAATCGATGAAAGATTATTTTCAAAATGTTGTTGAATCGGGCGCCGTAACTGTTTTACATTAAAAAACATTAACTCATTGACATCCGGTCACATGACTCCTGCCGCCCCGTCCAGCGCTTCGCCCGACATCGGATTCGCCGAGTCTTCGCTCGGCCAGTCGCTGCTGCGGGTGCTGGCCGAGGGGTCGGCGTCGAACCGCGCGATCGCGGATTACGTGCTGCGCAACCAGGTGCGCGTGACGGCGCTCGGCATCGAGGAACTGGCCGACGCGTGCGCCGTGTCGACGGCGACCATCAGCCGCTTCGCGCGCGACCTCGGTTTCAGGAACTACGCGGCGATGCGCGGGGCGGTGGCGGAGACGCTGCAGTCCGTGCTGCAGCCCGTCGAGAAGCTGCGCAACACCATCGCGCGCCGCGCGGCGAAGGCGTCGCCTGCGCTGGAAAGCCTGGGCTATGCGGAAGCGGCCATCACGGCCACGAGCCGCGCGCTGGCCGGCACGCAGATCGACCGCATCGGCGCCGTGCTCACGAAGGCCCGCACCGTGTACGTGCTGGGGTTCGGCCTGTCGTCGTTCCTCGCGGGCGCGCTCGCGATGCATCTGCAGCCGTTCTGCCGCCACGTCGTCGAAGCGGCGGCGAGCGGCGGCACGGAAGTCGCGGCCAGTCACCTCGCGACCATCACCGACAAGGACGTATTGGTCGTGATCTCGCTGCCGCGCTACACGCTGGACGCCGCGTCGCTGACGCGGTTCGCGCGCGACGCCGGCGCCACCATCGTCTCCATCACCGATTCGCCCGCGTCGCCGCTCGCCGAACTGGGACACCACGTGCTGTACGCGCACAGCGCGCACCCGGTGCTGCCCAGCAGTTCGAGCGCCGCGCTGGCCGTCATCGAAGCGCTGGCCGTGTCGCTGATGACGTCGAACAAGGCCAACGTGGCCAAGGCGGCCCGCCACACCGAAGCCATCGCCGCGTACCTCTACGGCGAACACCAGATCCGCAAGCTCGTCAAAAAAACCTGAGTCAACACCAAGACACCAAGAGGGAGAGCACCGCATGACCAAGCACATTTCGAGAGCCCTGCAACCGACCATCCTCGCGGCGGCCGTCGCCGTCTTGACGTCGCAGCATGCCTACGCGCAGGCGCAGGCGGACGAACCGAAGATGCACCGCGTGGAGATCACCGGCTCGTCGATCAAGCGCATCGACACCGAGACCGCGCTGCCCGTGCAGCTGATCTCGCGCGAGGACATCGAGAAGATGGGCGCGACGACGGCCGCGGAACTGGTCAAGAACATCAGCGCGAACACGGCGCCGGTGACGGACGGCCCGAGTATCACGGACGGCACGTCCGGCCAGCGCGGCCTGAACGGCGCCAACCTGCGCGGCCTCGGCGTGTCGTCCACGCTGATCCTGCTGAACGGCCGCCGCCTCGCCAACTTCGCGTCGCCCGGCGACAACTCGGGCGTGGACCTGAACAACATCCCGGCCGGCGCGATCCAGCGCGTCGAGGTGCTGAAGGATGGCGCGTCCGCGATCTACGGTACCGATGCCATCGGCGGCGTGATCAACTTCATCACGCGCAAGGATTACACGGGCATCGACCTGGCCGCGTCGGCCGCGGGCACGCAGCAGGGCGGGGCGGGCAAGAAGACGCTGAGCCTCAGCGGCGGCACGGGCGATTTGACCACCGACCGCTTCAACGTGTTCGGCGTGCTCGACATCCAGCAGCTCGACCGCCTGCGTTCGGGCCAGCGCCGTTTCATCTCGGAGCATCCGCTCGCGACGACCCTGCCGGCGCAGATGTCCAGCAACACGTTCCCGGCCAACATCGACATCTCGGCGGCGCAGCGTGCGGCCCTGATCGGCGCGGGCCTGCTGCCGGCAGGCAGCCGCGCGAGCCGCGTCAACCCGAGCGCGCCGAAGTGCAACCCGCCTGCCACCGTGTATGCCGAGAAGGGACCGGGCGGCGTGGCCGGCTGCAGCTACGACTACATGGAAGACACGGAGATCTATCCGGACTCGCGCAAGATCGGCTTCATCGGCCGCGCGACCTTCCAGCTCGATCCGGACAACCAGCTGTTCGCGGAGTTGGTGCAGACGCAGGCCAAGACCAAATACGTGCTGTCGCCGAACCCGGTGTCGACCCTGCGCAACCTGCCCGTCAGCATCCTGCCGGAGGCATACCGCAACGCGCTGTCGGCGCCCGGCTTGCCCGCCACGGTCAACCGGATCCGCTACCGGATGGCGGAAGCGGGCAACCGCACCAACGACGTGACGAGTACCGGCCAGCGCCTGCTGCTGGGGGCCACGGGTACGATCAAAGGCTGGGACTACGACGTGGCGCTGGGCCGCGCCGAGAACAAGGCGATCGACAAGTACGTCGACGGCTACTTTTTGTACGATAAATTCGAGGCCGGCGTGCGCTCGGGAGCGATCAATCCGTTCGGGCCGTCGTCGCAGGCCGGCCGGGACCTCGTCAACAGCATCCGGGTCAACGACGAAGCACGCAATGCGAAGGGCGTGTCGACTTCCCTCGACGGCAAGATGTCGCGCTCCTTGACGACGCTGGCCGGCGGCGACCTGGCACTGGCCGTCGGCGGCGAACTGCGCCACGAGCACCAGACGTTCAGGCCGTCGGACCTGCTGCGCTCGAATAACATCCAGGGCGACCGCGACAGCACGATTCCGGCCGGCGAACTGGCCGACGTCGAGACGGCGGACAACACGAGAAAGGTGGCGTCCGTGTTCACCGAGGTGGTCGCGCCGTTCACCAAGGAACTCGAGATGCAGTTCGCGCTGCGCTACGACCACTACAGCGAAGTGGGCAACACGACCAATCCGAAGATCGGCCTGCGCTGGCAGCCGATGCAGTCGCTGCTGCTGCGCGCATCGGCGGGCACGGGCTTCCGCGCGCCGTCGCTGTCGGACCTGAAGCGCCCGACGATCTTCGGTACGACGGCCGGCATCCTGACCGACCCGCAGTGCGTGAAGCAGGAAGGCAGCATCGACACGTGTACCGACCAGTGGGACGTCGAACGCCGTTCGAACCCGGACCTGAAGCCGGAGAAATCGCGCGAGTTCTCGCTGGGCGTCGTGTTCGAACCGGTCAAGCGCACGAGCCTCTCTATCGACTACTGGAACATCGAGAAGCGCGACGTGATCAGCACCCTGGGCGAACAGGTCATCATCGAAAACCCGGCAGCGTACAACGGCAAGTACATCCAGCGCGACGAGGATGGCTTCATCTCCAACATCCTCCTGATGAAGGAAAACCAGGGCAAGCTCAAGACGTCGGGCTTCGACATCGCCGGCGACTGGCGCAGCGAGCGCGGACCGTGGGGCCGCTTCGGCGTCAACCTGTCGGGCACCCTGATCCTGCACTACGACCGCCAGTTCGGTCCGCAGGAGCCGTTCCGCACGAACCTGGGCGTGTTCCTGAACGACCAGGCGATCCAGAAGTGGCGCCACCGCGTCAACTTCGAATGGGACAACGGCCCGGTCACGCTCACGCTGGCGAACCAGTACTCGATGGGCTACACGGACCAGAACACGACGTACGACCCGTACACCGACACGCTGCTGCCGCCGAACCACGTGAAGTACTACTCGCTGTGGGACCTGACGGGCAGCTGGACGGTCAGCAAGCAGCTCAAGGTGCGCGCCGGCGTGCTGAACCTGTTCAACGCGGATCCGCCGTTCTCGAACCAGGCCTGGTTCTTCCTGGCCGGGTACGACCCGAGCTACACGGACCCGCGCGGCCGCAGCGCGTTCGTGAGCGTGAACTACTCGTTCCGCTGACATGCTGAAGCGCTTGTGCGTCGTGCTGGCGCTCGCGGGCGTCAGCGCCTGGGCCGCGGCCGCGCCGGCAGATCCCAAGGGATCGCTGGTCATCATCGGCGGCGGCCTGCGCGTCAACAACGCCGAGGTGTGGGAAAAGATCGTCGCGCTGGCGGGCGGCAAGGGCGCGCGCATCGCCGTGCTCCCGACGGCCGCGCAGACGCCGGCGAAGGAAGCCCAGCTCACGGTGGACGCGCTGAACCGCTACGGCGCGCGCGCGTTCGTCGTCCCCGTCGCGCCCATGCTGGCCGGGGCCGACGTGCGCAAGGCCGCGGACGATCCCGCGCTGGCCGATGCGATCCGCAAGGCCGGCGGCGCGTTCTTCACGGGCGGCGACCAAGCCCGCATCACAAGTTCTCTGCGACGCGCCGACGGCAGCAACACGGCCGTGCTGGACGCACTGTGGGCGCTGTACCGGCGCGGCGGCGTCATCGCGGGCACGAGCGCCGGCGCCGCCATCATGAGCAGCACCATGTTTAACGATCCGCCGCTGGACGTGATGCCGGTGTTGAAGAACGGCGTCGTGGATGGCAAGGATGTCGCGCCGGGCCTCGGCTTCATCGGCGACGACGTCTTCGTCGACCAGCACCTGCTCGCGCGCGGCCGCTTCGGCCGCATGCTCCCCGCGATGGTGGCCAAGGGTTATACGCTGGGGCTGGGCATCGACGAGAACACGGCCGCGGTCGTGGGGCCGTCACGCGACGTCACGGTGATCGGCTACCGCGGGGCGCTCGTGCTGGATCTTGCGCAGGCGGCCGTGGACAAGTCGAAAGGCTTCAACGTGACCAATGCGCGCATCAGCTACGTGGACAGCGGCGACCGGTTCAACCTGGCCACGCGCACCTATGTGCCGGGACCAGGCAAGGAGCCCGTGGACCGGCAGTACGTCGAGCACCGCCCGCCGATTTTTTATACGGACATCCTCGGCAACACGGCCGTCGCGGACCTGCTCGAGAAGCTGGTCGACAGCGATCTGCAGCGTGCCGTCGGCGTGGCGTTCGAAGGGCCGGACAGCCAGTTCCCGGAACGCGGGTTCGAGTTCACGTTCACGCGCGTGCCGGACACCGCGGAATTCGTGACGAACCGCGAGGATGCGTATTCGATCTACCGCATCCGGATGGACGTGCGGCCGGTGCGGATTCGCCAGCCGTTCTACACGGCCGATTAAGACAGCAGCGCCGCATCCACCTTGCGGAAGATGCACAGCGCCGCGTACGCGACGGTATCGACGGCGCGGCAGAATTCGGGATACGTCTTGAAATGCCGCCCCGACCAGTGGAACTCGGGTACGAGATCGCCGATGGAAAAGCGCGCGAGCGATTCGTCCTTGTCCGGGTCGTGCGAGAGGCGCTGGCGCGGCGTGCGGATGGCGATCCAGTGACTCAACTGGCCATACCTGCCGAGGTTCGCGCCGCCGTCGTCGACGAGGGCAAAGAGGAAGCGCCCGTCGGTCGTGGGACGTTCGGCGACCACGACGTTTTTCCCCTTGTTCCTGACCGTGAAACCATGCGGCGCCAGCATCTGCGCGAACCGCTCGCGCAGCAGTTTTACGCGCCCGGTCCAGGGCAGCGCGTCGAATTGCGGATCGTCGCGCAGGCCGGCCGCACGGATCGCACGCGCCTTGATTTCGCGGGACCAGCGCACCGTTTCCTCGTGGATGGGGTTCAGGTAGTCTTCGAGGCACAGCTTGATCGCCGGCTCGATCTGCGGGGCGACCAGGTCCGTCGGCGAGACGAGTGTGGGCGCCTGCTCGCGCAACGCCTCCAGCAGCGCCGAGCGATAGGGTTGCGTGGGTGAGTAGAGGCCTTTGAGCTCGTCGATCGGCCCGCGCGGTGCCGACAGCCGCTCCATCGCGCGCTCGCGCCAGTAGGCACGCAACTGCGCCTTGGCTTCAGGCGTCGGCGCGAAGGCGAGCATCCGCTCGCGCCCGATGGCGGCTTCTTCACCATAGCCGGCGGCCGCCAGGTCGTCCCAGATGGATTCCAGGTCGGCGCCGACGTGCACGAGCGCCAGCGCGAGGGTCCGGGACGGATCCATCGCGCCGGCGCCCATCGTTACGCCTTGAGCAGCGGCTTCAGGTACTTGCCCGTGACGCTGGCCGGATTCTCCGCCACGTCTTCCGGCGTGCCGTGCGCGACGATCGTGCCGCCGCCCGCGCCGCCTTCCGGACCCAGGTCGACGATCCAGTCGGCCGTCTTGATGACGTCCAGGTTGTGCTCGATGATGACGAGCGTGTTGCCCTGGTCGCGCAGGCGGTGGATCACCTTCAGCAGCAGGTCGATGTCGGCGAAGTGCAGGCCCGTCGTCGGCTCGTCGAGGATGTACAGCGTGCGACCCGTGTCGCGCTTGGACAGTTCCAGCGACAGCTTCACCCGCTGCGCCTCGCCGCCCGACAACGTGGTCGCGCTCTGGCCCAGCTTGATGTAGCCGAGGCCCACGTCCAGCAGCGTGTGCAGCTTCCTCGCGATGACCGGCACGGCCTTGAAGAACTCGTGCGCATCCTCGACCGTCATCTCCAGCACTTCGGTGATGTTCTTGCCCTTGTACTCGACTTCCAGCGTCTCGCGGTTATAGCGCTTGCCGTGGCAGACGTCGCAGGGCACGTACACGTCCGGCAGGAAGTGCATCTCGACCTTGATGACGCCGTCGCCCTGGCACGCCTCGCAGCGGCCGCCCTTGACGTTGAACGAGAAGCGGCCGGCAGAGTATCCCCGTTCCTTCGCGGTCGGCACCGTCGCGAACAGGTCGCGGATCGGCGTGAACACGCCCGTGTACGTGGCCGGGTTCGAACGCGGCGTGCGGCCGATCGGCGCCTGGTCGACGGAGATCACCTTGTCGAAGTGCTCCAGGCCGTGGATGGCGTCGTGCGGCGCCGGTTCCGTCTGCGAACCGTACAGGTGGCGCGACAGCGCGGGGTACAGCGTGTCGTTCACGAGCGTCGACTTGCCGGAACCCGACACACCCGTCACGCAGGTGAGCAGGCCCACCGGCAGCTCCAGCGAGACATTCTTGAGGTTGTTGCCGGTCGCGCCCGTGATGACGAGCTGGCGGTCCGGGTCGGACTGCGTGCGCTTCTTCGGCACGTGGATCTTCTTCTTGCCCGACAGGTAGGCCGCCGTCAGCGACTGCTTGCTCTTCATGATGTCCTTGAGCGAGCCTTCGGCGATCACGGCGCCGCCGTGCACGCCCGCGCCCGGACCCATGTCGACGATGTAGTCCGCCGTGCGGATCGCATCCTCGTCGTGCTCCACCACCAGCACGCTGTTGCCGATGTCGCGCAGGTGCTTCAGCGTCGCGATCAGGCGGTCGTTGTCGCGCTGGTGCAGGCCGATCGACGGCTCGTCCAGCACGTACATCACGCCCGTCAGGCCCGAACCGATCTGCGACGCGAGGCGGATGCGCTGCGCTTCGCCGCCCGACAGGGTGTCGGCGCTGCGGTCCAGCGACAGGTAGTCCAGGCCCACGTCGTTCAGGAATTTCAGGCGTGCGACGATCTCCTTGATGACGCGCTCGGCGATGTCACGCTTCGCGCCCGTCAGCTCGAGATCCTTGAAGTAGTCGAGGCAGTCGCGCAGCGGCGTCTTCGCCACTTCATAGATGGCGCGCTGCTGCCGGCCGTCGCCGATCTTGACGTAGCGCGCTTCCGTGCGCAGGCGCGCGCCGCCGCACGACGGGCATTCCTTCTCGTTGATGAACTTCGCCAGCTCTTCCTTCACGGCCATCGAATCCGTTTCGCGGTAGCGGCGCTGCAGGTTGTTCACGACGCCTTCGAACGTGTGCTCGCGGATCACCGTGCGGCCACGCTCGTTCACGTACGCGAACGGCACCGACGTCTTGCCGGAGCCGAACAGCACGACGTCCTGCGCGGACTTCGACAGCTGCTCGAACGGCTTGTCGAGGTCGAAGCCGTAGTGCGACGCGAGGCTCGTCAGCATCTGGTAATAGAACTGGTTGCGGCGATCCCAGCCCTTCACGGCGCCGGACGCCAGCGACAGGTTCGGGAACGCGACGATGCGCTTCGGATCGAAGAACTCGATGTGGCCCAGGCCATCGCATTCCTGGCAGGCGCCCATCGGGTTATTGAAGGAGAACAGGCGCGGCTCCAGCTCCTGCAGCGAATAGCCGCACACGTTGCACGCGAACTTGTTCGAGTAGATGTGCTCCTTCTCCGTGTCCATCTCGTACGCGACGGCGCGGCCGTCCGCGATGCGCAGCGCGGTCTCGAAACTCTCGGCCAGGCGCTGCTTGATCTCGGCGTTGACCTTCACGCGGTCGATGACGACGTCGATCGTGTGCTTTTCCGTCTTCTTCAGCTTCGGCAGGTCGTCCACGTCGTAGATCTTGGCCGCGTGCGTGCCGCTCTGGATGCGGAAGCGGACAAAACCCTGCGCCTGCATCGCTTCGAACAGGTCGCTGTGCTCGCCCTTGCGGTTCGCCACGACGGGCGCCAGGATCATCAGCTTGGTCCCTTCCGGCATGGCCAGCACGGCATCGACCATCTGCGACACGGTCTGCGCGGCCAGCGGCTCTTCCGGGTGGTCCGGGCAGTAGGGCGTGCCGACGCGCGCGTACAGCAGGCGCAGGTAGTCGTGGATCTCGGTGACGGTGCCGACGGTCGAGCGCGGGTTGTGCGACGTCGCCTTCTGCTCGATGGAGATCGCGGGCGACAGGCCCTCGATCATGTCGACGTCCGGCTTTTCCATCAGCTGCAGGAACTGGCGCGCATAGGCCGACAGCGATTCGACGTAGCGGCGCTGGCCTTCCGCATACAGCGTGTCGAAGGCGAGCGACGATTTACCGGAACCCGACAGGCCGGTGATGACGATCAGCTTGTTGCGCGGCAGGTCGAGGTTGATGTTCTTGAGATTGTGCGTGCGGGCGCCGCGGATACGGATTTCTTCCATTGTTGTTTGAAGGCTTTCGAATGGTTGCGGGGCCGGCGCACGGATGGCACAGGTGAGCGGGCCGAACGGGAAAGCGCACTAGTTTACCTGTTTTTATTTACAGTGGTATGCCAGAGCTCGAAAAAGTCTGCGAGGCTTGGCAGCATGATATGACGACCTGTCAAGACCTGCCGTTTCGGTACAACGGGTGCGTTCCGTATGTGGTCCGGGCGAGGGGCAATTCAATGGCAGACTCACCAGAAAACCGAAAAATTTTTCGTCCGGTTGTATTGATGCGTATCTCTTCCAATTCGGGCACTTCGCCCCCATTTACGTGGTCTGAGCGGGTACTGCAAAACGGTTGTCCGCCAGAGCCGCGATGTGCGCAAAAAGTTGCATCCTGAGGCAACGAAACAGGCATAATAGCGGACGCATCTCAACCAGTTTCCCCGACGCTTAGACAGCACGCAGAGTCAGGGACTATCCAAAGGAGCTTTACAAAATGGCATCAGTTAACAAGGTCATCATCGTCGGCAATCTCGGCCGCGATCCGGAAATCCGCTACATGCCGAGCGGCGACGCCATCGCGAACATCGCCGTGGCCACGTCCTACAAATCGAAGGACCGCAACACCGGCGAGCAGAAAGAGCTGACCGAGTGGCACCGCATTTCGTTCTTCGGCCGCCTTGCCGAAATCGTCGGCCAGTACCTCAAGAAAGGTTCGTCGGTCTACGTGGAAGGCCGCCTGCAGACCCGCAAGTACACCGACAAGGACGGCATCGAGCGCTACGCCACCGACATCATCGCTGAAAACATGCAGATGCTGGGCGGCCGCCAGGGCATGGGCGGCGGCGACAGCTACGGTGGTGGCGACGACATGGGCTACGACGCCCCGCCGAGCCGCCCGGCACCGCGCCAGGCCCCGCCGGCCCCGGCCGCACGTCCGCAGCCGAAACCGGCGCCGAACTTCTCGGATATGGATGACGATATTCCGTTCTGATCGGGAATCCGTTTTCCGCTGATGACAGCCCGCTCTTCGCAAGAACAGCGGGCTTTTTCTTTGCCCACGCCGGCAGGTTACAAATTTGTGCCTTATTGCACTGTCATGTGCACCCGACTACCCTTGCGAACACGATGAGCGCACGCCGGATCAACAAGGACTATTTTTGCAGCATCGAGGTTGCGGTGGACTGCATCAGCGGTAAGTGGAAACCGACCATCCTGTACTACCTGAAGGGCGGACCGCTGCGTTTTACGGAACTGGTACGCCTGATTCCGCGTGCATCGCGCAAAGTCCTCACCACCCAGCTGCGGGAACTGGAAGCCGATGGCCTCGTCGACAGGAAGCCGCTGGATGACGAAGTGCCGAAAGGCGTCGAATACAGCCTGACGGAGACAGCGCGCACGCTGCTCCCCGTTCTGCAGTCGCTGCATGAATGGGGCGTCGAGCACGCGCGGCGCAATGGCATCGATTTGCAATTATTTGACCAATAACAGGAGACGGGGGATGGTGATCGAATATGTCCGCTACAAGATACCGGCCGACCAGGCCGACCAGTTCATTGCCGCCTATGCGACGGCGGGAGAAGCGCTGCGCAAATCCAGCCATTGCCTCGGCTTCGAACTGAGCCGGTGCGCGGAAGAGCCGACGTCGTTCATCCTGCGGATCGAATGGGACTCGATCGAAGGCCATATGAATGGTTTCCGCAAGAGTGCCGAGTTCCGGGAGTTCTTTGCGAGCGTCAGGCCGTTCGTCGGCAATCTCGAGGAGATGCGGCATTACGAGCGGACGGAAGTGCAAGGTTAGCTTCGAAGGCCCAGCTCGAACTGGCTCAGGAACCTGTCTGCGATACCGGATTCGATGCCGGTGGAGCGGGTCATATGGACGAGAAGACGGTCGCGTTTGCGCGGCTCGGCCAGAATGGCAAGCAAGGCATGCAATGAGTCGTCGTGCAGGATGACACGCGTGTCATGGCCGAGCAGGATGGCACCGGCCACGGGCAAGTCGAATCCGGAGGCTTCGAGCAACTCGAATGCTTCCTCATACATGCGGTCACCATTGCCTGCTTCGTGATAGTGCTGGAGCAGGAAAAGGAGGTCCTGGGCATCCTTGTTATCCCGCAGACCCCGGTCGTCCCATGCCAGCAGCTTGAGCGCGGCAAGCGCCGGAATCGACACGACCCGGATGACAAGGCCGTTATCCGCCTCCACGTCCAGTGCCGATGCCAGTGCTTCGGCGTAGCCCATGACGCTCATGACGACGTTCATGTCGGGTGGCCAGGAAATGCGATGTGCTTCCTGTTCCACCCCACCAAAAGGAATCAGATCCAGCGGAAACGCGTTGCCGTGTTCCGTGGGCCTGTAATGCAATAGATGCACCTTCTCTGCGGCCGGTACGAAGCTGCCGGTGGCCACGAGAGCAGCTTTCAGTGCGTGAAAACGTTCCCAGTGGTCGAGTGCGATGGCGAAGTCGACATCATGAGTTGCTCGCCGGGTGTCGAGGCCGAACACATGGGTCATCAGCATATCGCGTGCGGTCGCGCCGACAAGCAGGTAGTCACAGTCGAGCTCTCCCGTTACCGTCTGAATCGTGGACAGGATCTCGAGAAGGACGGGATTGACGGGTTTATCGGGTCGTATCGTGTACATACTGGATGATGTCGGGCGCGAGCTCTCGTGCTACGGTAATGTTGCGTGAATCGTGGCTCGCCATCAGGTCCGCGTAGACGAGGTGTGGCGGTACCGTCGGAAACCACTTGGTGAAGTCGTCCGGGTTCCAAAACATCTCGACGACTTCGATACGACCTCGCGGATCAGCGCGCAAGCGGAAGTTTTTGACAATGTCCTTGAGCGCATGTGGGTCATCCATGTCGACATAGATCGTGCACATTTCGGGCTTGAGGTGGCCGGTCAGGTACATGGCTGCCCGCTCGCCGCCGTATGCTGAAAGGCCCAGGCCGGGAACCCAGTTGAGGAAGTGATTCAAATTATCGGTCGCGAAACGGTGTTTTCTGAGCTTTGGCTTGAGCCTGCCGGCATAACCACTGGCCCACTCGTTCAAGAACAATTCGGGCGTGCGGATCATGCGTTTCCCACTTGCCGTAGAGCCGATCAATTCACGGGATTCAAGCGTTTCGAACGCCTTGCCAATGGCCCCGGTGGATATCCGTGCCTTGCTTGAAATATCCCGGTAGGGTGCATTGAGCAGTGTGGGCTCTGCCAGGGCTGCAAACATCATCCTCAGTGCCGCCGGCGTCATCGTATTGTTGGCCGGAATTCGGAGTTCGGCGGCACCGCGTCTGCCGGTCACGTAAATGTAAATGCCAGCCCCGTCATTGATGTAGGCATTACCCGCCGTATCGATGAACTGGAGACCGATGTCGCGGCAACGCTGTGCCATGTCAGGACTGAGCGGGGAACTGATCAGCAGGGTGCGCTGCGCATTGTCGAGTCTGTTCAACAGATTGAGCGGCAGCGCATAACGATCGACTTTCTTCTTCACTTCACAGTCATATCGTAACTTTCGACCATGGATCGTAAAGAGGATCCGGGCATTGATATCGCCATTCGGCGTATCGAGGAGCTCACCCTGAATCTCCGTCGAAGCGTATAGCGCATCAAGGGCACTCGCTACGAATGCGGCCTCACTCTCACTCACAAACAGGTTGTTCATGTTTTTTCAGCGTTCACGTTACGTGAACATACACAGGATATGAACAATCATACAGGATGTTCATCTCCCTGGTTCGTTCACGTTACGTGAACAGTCAAAAACAGTGAACGCGCGACGTCGAACTGCCCATTATTTGGGCTGGTTCACGCCCCGGGTGCAAATCTTCTCCACATTTTGATTCAAGTTAGTGCAGGTAAGTATGACAGCCTCGAATCAAGCTGGCATAAAACCTGCATCGGCTACCGCATCAGCCGCCGCCGGCGGTCAACCGATCGGAGCCCAGCATGCACGCAGAAACCCTCCCCGCCGTATCCGGCGCCCAGCCCGACGTCAAACTGTCCGGCGACGTGTTCGGCGCCCTGATCAACCTGTCCGGCCGGCGCCGCTTCACATCCCAGCGGGTGGTGCTGTATTCGGTCCTGGCCTCGCTCGGCCATGAGGGCGCGGACAAGACCGCCCGCGACACGCTGGCGGCCTTCCGGGACGCGCATGTCACGCTCGTGCAGGGCAAGCAGGGTTTGCCGGGCATCTTTTGCGAGCAGCTGCGCGACGCCTATTTCGGCACGATGCGGGGCGACCAGGTCATCCGCGACTTCATCGCACTGGCCGAGAGCACGCTGGACGCCATCGGCACGACGTCGCGGCGCGCGCCGGCGCTGCTCGATGAGCTGGTGCGCAGCGCGACGCCGCTGCTCAGCGTCCTCAATGCCCTGACCCTCGTGTACGAGGAGCAATCCAAGCGCCACGCGCTCCAGCAGCGCCGGCAGATGCAGGCATTGATGGGCGACATCAAGACCATCGCACGGGAGGCGCGCATGGTCGCCTTCAACGCGCAGATCGTCGCGGCGCGCGCGGGCCCGGTCGGCAGGGAGTTCGCCGTGGTGGCGAGCACGATGACCAACATCACCGGCGAGATCGATGCGCTGGTGCAGACCGCCCTGGAGGGCTCGCTGGCCTATTGAATCAGATGCGCTTGCGCTGCCCGCTGGCGGGCACGTGCTGGTCCTTCAGCCTGCGCGAATCGCGCACCGTGAAGTCCGTCACCGACCGCAAGTCGAACAGCGCCGCGCCGTCGCTGCCCGGCTGGGCGTTGACCGCGCTGAAGGCGGCGTCCCGCACATCCTCCAGCACGAAGGCGGCACGCGCCTCGGGTTGCGCGTACGTCACCGTGAATCGGTCGACGTCGATGCCGGCCGCATGGCGCATATACAGCCCATAGGCCGGGCAGGGCCCGAACATGCCCGGCTCGGGATACGCCTTCGGCTTTTCCAGCGGAACCACGTCGCGCAAAGCAGCCGCGCCGCCGCCTTCGACGTGCAAGCGCAGGTTCGACACATGGATGTCCTCGACCGGATGACCGGGCAGGCCGCTGATCGTGCTGGTAAAACCCGCCTGGGCGCCCGAGACGACGACATTGCTGATGTTGACCCGCCGGATGGAACCGACCGGCGGCGCATCCGGTCCGCGCAGGCGGGCGCCGAGGTAGATGAAGATCGGATCGTTGGCCACCTTGCGCATGGTGATGTTGGAAATCGTGAGGTCTTCGATGTGCGAGCCGTCCACGCTTTCGATCGCGAGGCCGCGGCAATCGTCGAAAATGCAGTTGGTGACCGTGATGTTCCTGAAGTCGCCATTCGATTCCGTGCCCAGCTTGATCCGCCCGACGCGGCCCGAGTGGTAGTCGGGCGCGCTGCGCTTGAATGTCCCGTCCAGCAGCGTACCGACGTCGAAATTCCCGGCCAGGTAGCAATCCGAAATCGTGATGTTGTCGCAGGCAGCCACCTTGCCCAATGCATACGACGCCTTCAGGCAGATGCCGTCATCCCAGGGCGAATTGACGCTGCACCTGGAAATGCGCACGTTGCTGCAGCAATCGACATCCATGCCGTCGCGATTGGTATCGATGCGCAGGTTATCGATGGTCATGTTGTTGCATCCGGTCGCCAGGATGCCGAAATGACCGCCTCTCAGGATGCCGAAGTCGCGCAGCAGGACGTTATTGCATTCCCGTAGCGCGATCGCCTTGTTGCCTTCGCCCGGTCCGCCGTCCGCGTCATAACGTATGCTCCCGTCGGGCAGCTTCCTGTAGCCCGGATTGAGTCCCTTGCCGTCGATGCAGCCGGTGCCGGTGATCGCCACGCTGTCCAGGCCGATGCCCCAGATCAGGCTGTTCTTCCAGTGGCTGTGGCCGAAGTCCTGGTAGTTCCCGCCCGCCTCGTTCGGCTCCGGCAGATCGTAGCGGGCGACGTTCCAATCCACCGCTTCGATCACCGCGCCCGCCTCCAGGTGCAGCGTGACGCGGCTGCGCAGCCGGATCGATGCGGACAGGTAGCGCCCGGGCGGGAAAAACACGGTGCCGCCGCCGGCCCTGGCCGCCGCCTCGATGGCGGCGTTGATGGCGCCCGAGTCGACCGTTTTACCGTCGCCGCGCGCGCCGTAGTCGCGCACGTCGTGGTGCGACAGGGCCGGCCGGGCCGCACCCTGCGCCTGCGCGCTCCGGCTGAACGCGCCGCCAAGCAGCACGGGAAGCGATGCCCCGAGTCTGGCGGCTGAACCAAGCAGACGACGACGGGATAGTCTGTCCATATGAACGATGCCCAGAGAAGAGTTGCGCCGGATATGACGGCGAAGTCTTGCGAGGTTATCGATCTCAAAAATGATATGCAAGCGTTTCATGGAAGCGCTATGCGATCTGCATTTGAGAGATGTCAATCGGATGCCCGTAGCGCGGCCTAGGATCGCTTCAGTGCCGCGCGCGCGTTCCCACCTGGAGGCTCTCATGCCATATCCACTGCTCCGGCTGGTCCGCCAGCTGCTCGCCCTCGTTGCCGTCCTCATCGTGGCGGCGTCCGGTCATGCGTGGGGCAGTGAGCCTCCGCTGCCGAGCGTATCCGCCCCGTATCGTGTCACCGTCTATGCCCATGTCCCCGAACCGATGAAGCTGTCGTTCGCACCGGACGGCTCGCTGTACGTCGGGCGCCAGCCGGGACTGCGCGTCCACCGCGTGGAACCTGGCGGGCAGCCGGTGACGGAGTTCGGGCCGCCAATGATCGATCCGGACGCCGTGCTCGTCGACCCCGCCGCACGTATCGGCGAGCACAAGTTTGCGGTCCTCGTCGGCGGTGGCGGCGTCCTCGCGGCGATATATGCCAACGAGACGGCGTCGGTCCTCTTCGACACCGGCTTCGACGACGTCGACGACATGAAGTTCGACCGCCACGGGCGTCTGGTCCTTTCGGACGACCGGCCGCGCGTGTTGAGCAGTACCGGAGGCCCGCCGACGGTGCTGTTCGAGACCCCGGCACGTCCCGGCAGCATCGCCATCGATACGCGCAACCGGATCTTCGTTGCGCTTGCCGACGGTACGATCCGGATCCACGGCCCGGATGGTCGGCTTGTGGACAGCGCTTTCGCCACCGGCCTGGCCGGACTGGATACCTATCTCGCCTTTCCCGACGCTCCGGGCACGGCGCGGTCGACACCGTTGTACGTTCTGAGCGGCACCACGCTGCTGCGCTTCACTCCCGGAGGGAAGGCGATGACGATCGGGACCGGCTTCGTTCCCGGTCCCTCGAGTGGCACCGGCTTCGTATTCGGCCCGGACGGCGCCCTGTATGTGTCCGACTATTATGCGAACCGCATCCTGCGGATTTCGCTGCGCGGCCGGCGATCGCGCGGCTGAGTGTCGAAATGCCGTATCCTCGTTCGTCGTGGGGATGTACGGCTCAACCGACAACGACCGAAAGGCATCGATATGGCAACCCAAGACACCGTCAAAGGCCCAGCCTCCTACTTCCCCTCCATCGAAAAGAAGTACGGCAAGCCGATCGCGCACTGGATGCAGGTCCTGGAGCAGGCGGGCCCGCGCAAGCACATGGAACTGGTCGCCCACCTCAAGGACGAGCACCAGCTGGGCCACGGTCACGCCAATGCGCTGGTCGCGGCGTTCATGGCGAAGGCGTAGCGCAGCCGGCGCCGCCGAACGCGATGCGCACCGCCAGCCCGCGTCCACCGGGGCCGCCGTCGAGCACGATGCGGGCGCCGTTGCGGGAGGCCGCCCGTTCCGCGATCGCCAGACCGAGGCCGCTGCCCGCCTGGTCCTGGCCGGGCACGCGGTAGAAGCGTTCGAATACCCGGGCGCGCAGCGCGGGCGGGATGCCGGGGCCCTGGTCCGTCACCGTGAGGCAAGGGCCGGCGTCGAGGCACACGTCCACGCGGGCGCCATCCGGTGAATACTTGATCGCGTTGCCGACCACGTTGTCGAGCAGGGCGGCCATGCTTTCGCGGTGCAGCGGCAGGATGGCGGGGGATGATGCGCGCAATTCGATGTCGACGCCGCGCTGCAGCGCCAGCGGCGCGGCCACGGCGATGCGTTCGCGCAGCAGCGCGGCCAGGTCCAGGTCCTGCAGGGGCGCGTCCGTCGATTCCTGGCGCGCCCGTTCGTAGGCGAGCAGCTGGTGCACCGCGTGCGTGGCGCGGGCGACGCCCTCGCGCAGGCCCGCGCCGGCGTCGGTCTTCTGGGCATCGTCGGCCGCGGCTTCCAGCAGGTGGGCGTTGATCTGCACGACCGACAGCGGCGTCTTGAGCTCGTGCGCGGCGTCGGCGAGGAACTCGTGTTCGCGCGCCAGCCGCTCGGACAGGCGCCGCATCAGCCGGTTCACCGCGTCGACGACGGGCGCCAGTTCGCGGTAGGGCGACGCGGGCAGCGGAGCGAGGTCGGTGCGGGACTCGTGGTCGCGCGCCTCGAGCGCCTGCGCCACCGCGCGCAGCGGCCGCAGGCCCACGCGCACGATGAGCCAGGCCGGCAGCAGCATGAACGGCAGGCTGTAGACGAGCGGCGAGAGCAGGTAGTTGGCGGCCGACGGCGTGAACACCCAGTCGCTGTCGGGCTTCTCGCGCCGCTCCACCACGATGTCGCGCGCGGCGTCGCGTTCGGTCCAGCGCGCCCACCCGTCGTCCAGCGGCATGCCCGGCGCCGAGTCGTACGCGAGCTCCCGTCCCAGCCAGACGCGAATGCGCGCCTGCGTCGGGTAGCCGAACTCGCGGAACATGTCCAGGCGCAGGTCTTCGATGCGCTGGCCGATGCGCGCCAGCGCCGCCGGGTCGGGCGGCAGCGATTGCATGTTGAGCATGATCTGGCGCGTCCAGGCCCGATTGACGGCCGCCGTCTGGCGCACCTTGTCGATCTTCACCTGCTTCACGATGTGGGCCAGCGCCGCCAGCCAGATGCCGAGCATGACGAGCATGAAGCCGATCAGGAGCCGGCGCAGCAGCGACTTCGGCGGGGATGCCTTGACAGGCAACTCAGCGGCCGCCGTCATGGCGCACCATGTAGCCGACGCCGCGCACGGTGCGGATGTAGCCGTCGCCGATCTTCTTGCGCAGGTTCGAGATATGCACGTCCAGCGTCTGGCCCTCGCTGTAGGGCAGCACGCCCTGTTCGAGCTCCGTGCGCGTGACGATGCGGTCCGGGTTGCGCACGAGCGCGTGCAGCAGCGCGAACTCCGTCCGCGACAGGTTGACGGGCGCGCCGCGGCAGGTGGCGCTCATGCTGCGCGCGTCGATGGCGAGGTCGCCGACCTGCCACAGCGCGTCGGCCTGCGCGCCGCCGGCGCGGCGCACGACGGCGCGCAGGCGGGCCAGCAGTTCGGGGATGTCGAAGGGTTTGATCAGGTAATCGTCGGCGCCGCCGTCGAAGCCGTCGAGGCGGTCCTGCAGGCTGTCGCGCGCCGTGATCAGGACGGCGGGCAGCACGTGGCCGGCCGCGCGCAGGCGGCGCAGCAGCGCGACGCCGTCGCCGTCGGGCAGGCCCAGGTCCAGCAGCAGGGCGTCGTGGCGGCGCTCGTCCAGCAGGCGCGCGCAGTCGCTGCCCAGGCGCACCCAGGTCACGTCGTGGCCGTCGTTGTGCAGCACCGACTGCAGCGCGCGGCCCAGCGCCAGGTCGTCTTCCACGAGTAGGAGTCGCATGGAACGCAAGTATAACGACGCCCCGCCGCCGCGCCTATCTACCGTGAAGCCTCCCTGAAGATTCCGGGCGCCGCCCGCCCCTAGAATGGCGCCATCCCAACGACAGGAACTCCCATGCGCCGTCTTGCCCTGCTGCTCGCCTTCCTCGCTAACCCATCGTTCGCCGCCGACTGGCCCATGTTCATGGGCGACCCCACGCACGCCGGCCGTGCCGCCGGGGAGACCCGCGCCATCAAGGGTTTCAGATTGGCCGGACGGTTCGATGCGCACGCGGCGATCCACGCATCGCCCGTGGCGGCGCAGGGGCGCGTGTTCGTCGGCGCGGAGGACGGCAACCTGTACGCGCTCGACGCGAAGACGCGTAAGCTGCAGTGGCTGTATCACGCGCGCGGCGGCATTGTCTCCACGCCCGCGGTGGCCGACGGCACCGTCTACTTCCTCGACCGCGCGGGCAGCGTGCATGCGCTGAAGGCCGACGACGGCTCGCCCCGGTGGACGTTCCGCACCCAGGGCGAGGCGGTGTTCGCCGCGCACGGCATGTTCGGCATGGCGCGCGACGGCCAGCCCGTGCCCGACCCGTGGGACCTGTACCTGTCGTCGCCGCTGGTCCACGGCGGCAAGGTCTACGTGGGCAGCAGCGACGGCCATCTGTATGCGCTCGATGCGAAAGACGGCAAGCTGGCCTGGGCATGGCGCACGGGCGGCATGGTGCATTCGTCGCCCGCGCTGGCGGGCAAGAGCATCGTCGTCGGCAGCTGGGACGGCGCGGTGTATGCGCTGGATGCGCAGACGGGCGAACAGCGCTGGCGCCACCAGACGGGCGTCGAGCAGAAGACCAGCATCATGTTCGGCATCCAGGCGTCGCCCACCGTCGACGGCGACACGGTCTACGTCGGCTCGCGCGACGGCTTCTTGTATGCGCTCGATGCGGCCAGCGGCCAGCCGAAGTGGCGCTACGACGCGCAGGGCAGCTGGGTCGTCGGCACGCCGGCGGTCGATGGCGACAGCGTGTACGTCGGCACGTCGGACACCGGCCTGCTGCTGGCGCTGGACAAGCGCACCGGTCGCGAACGCTACCGTTTCGAGACGAAGGTGTGGACGTTCGCGTCGCCGCTGCGCGTGGCCGACGTCGTCGTGGCGGCATCGATGAAGGGAGAACTGCACGCGCTCGATGCGGCGACCGGACGGGCGCGCTGGACCTGGCGCAGCGACGCGCTGGCCGTGAACGACGGCCGCGTGATCGACACGGCCACGGGCAAGCTGGACACGAAGAACATGTACAAGGGCGGCCCGCATGCGCTGTATTCGGCCGTCGAATACGTCAAGCGCCTTGGCGCCTTCACCGGTTCGCCGGCCTGGTACGACGGCCAGCTGATCGCGGCCACCGCGACGGGCGAGGTATTGTTCTTCGAACCACAGCGCTGACCGCGCGACTAGCAGTTTAGTAATCACCACTAAACAGCACCGCAAAGCCTTTCCGGCCTTTGACCCTGCCTCCGGGCGGATGCAGAATCCGCCGCATAACGATCCCGGCCGTCCGCGCCGGGACTTCATGCCTATCCCGGAGACCATCATGCGCCACGCCAGTTCGGGCCTGCCCACGCCCATCGCCAGTCCATCCCGCTCCCTGAACACGCTGTTCGCCGCCCTGATGCTGGCGGCGTCCGCCGCCCACGCGGCCACGTGGGGACCGTTCAACGCCGAATTCCCGGCCGCCGCCGATGGCCTGGTCAAGCAGGCGCCCAAGGGCGTGACGCTGACGGCGCAGCGCGTCGCCATCGGCGGCTGGTTCAAGCCGTCGGAAGTCGTGCGCGGGACGGCGCTGCTGGCCGGCGCGGACGGCATCGGCTACCTGTGCAGCGTGGACGGCAAGGTGGCCTTCTGCGGCGCGGGCGCACCGCTGCGCAGCAGCGTACCGCTGCCCGCCGGCGCCTGGACGCACGTGGCGGCCAGCCGGGATGGCCGCCACGTCGTCCTGTACGCGAACGGCAGGGAAGTGGCGCGGCAGGAGGTCCCAGACGGCGCCGCGGCCGCCGCGCAGATCGCGATCGCGCCGCGCACGGGGACGGATGCCGCGTTCGCCGGCCGCGTGGCCGGACTGACGGTGGCGGATGACCCGCAAGCCGTCGCGCGGCTCGCTTCGACCCCGCCGGACGAAGGCATGATCGTGTTCGAGACCGGCAGCCCGCACTGGCCGCTGCAGACCCGCCAGATGGCCGGCCAGCTCGCGCCGCAGGATGCGTGGACGCTGCCGCGGAGCGCGACGCCGCCGTCGAAGCCCGTCGCCGTGCCGGCCCATGCGGGTCCGGCGCTGGAACCACGGGGCGCGAACGCATGGACGATCCGTGCCTGGACGCTGCAATCGGCGGACCGGGCACCGGGATCCGCGCAACAGATCGCCAGCGCCGGCTATGACGCTTCGCGCTGGTACAAGGCCACGGTGCCGGGGACCGTCCTCACCACGCTTGTCGACCGCGGCGTCTATCCGAGTCCGGCGTATGGCCTCGACAACCTCGCGATCCCGGAAAGCCTCAGCCGCCAGGACTGGTGGTATCGCACGAGCTTCACGCTGCCGCGCGACCATCGACCCGGCCGCCACCTGTTCGTCACGTTCAAGGGCATCAACTACGCGTCCGAAATCTGGGTCAACGGCCGCCGCGCCGGCACGACGCGCGGCGCCTTCGTGCGCGGCAGCGTCGACCTCGGGCCGTACCTGAACCCGAAAGGCGAGAACGTCATCGCCGTCAAGGTGTCGCCGCCGCCGCATCCGGGCATCGCGCACGAGGAATCCGTCGCGGCCGGCGTCGGCGAGAACGGCGGCGTGCAGGCGCAGGACGGCCCGACCTTCATCGCCACCGAAGGCTGGGACTGGATCCCGTCCGTCCGCGACCGCAACACGGGCCTGTGGCAGGACGTCGTCCTGCGCAGCACGGGCGACGTGCGCGTGGGCGATGCGCACGTGATCACCGCGCTCGCGGACGACCATCGCGAGGCCGACGTGGGCATCGAGGTGCCGGTCACGAACCTGTCGAACAAGACCGTGCGCGCGACCGTGCGCGCCACCATCCGCGACCGGGCGGGATCGATGCAGCCGATCGTCGTGAGCCGCACGCTGGACGTGGCGCCCGGCACGCGCACCGTGCGCTTCGCATCGAACGAATTCGCCGCCCTGAAGGTGAAGCAGCCGCGCCTGTGGTGGCCGAACGGCTACGGCAAGCCGGAGCTGCACGACCTCGACGTCGACGTGCTGCAGGGCGCGGCGCTGTCCGACCATGCGCGTACGGCGTTCGGCATCCGCAGCGTGACCTACGAATTGTCGCTGGTCGACCGCACGGGCCACCTGCGCCGCGTGGAGGCCGATTTCACGAAGGGCCACGCGCTCGGCGTGCGCATCACCGATGCCCGCCACGAGGCGCTGCGCAAGGTCGCGGGCAACCAGTGGGCGACAGGATTGCGTCCGGAAGCGGAAGGCACGGGCGCGATCCGCGAACTGGGCGATGCCGGCAGCCTGGCGCCGCACCTCGTCATCAAGGTCAACGGCGTGCGCATCGCGGCGCGCGGCGGCAACTGGGGCATGGACGACTTCATGAAGCGCGTCGACCGCGCGCGCCTGGAACCGTATTTCCGCCTGCACCGCGACGCCCACGTGAACATCATCCGCAACTGGGTCGGTCAGAACACGGAAGAAACGTTCTTCGAGCTCGCCGACGAATACGGCCTCATGGTGCTGAACGACTTCTGGGCCTCGACGCAGGACTACAACATCGAGCCGCAAGACGTCGACCTGTTCATGGCGAACGCCGTCGACGTCGTGCGCCGTTTCCGCAACCACCCCTCGATCGTCGCCTGGTTCGGCCGCAACGAAGGCGTGCCGCAGCCCGCATTGAACGAAAGACTGGAAGCGCTGATCTACGCGGAGGACGGCACGCGCTGGTACACGGGCAGCTCGAACCGGGTGAATTTGCAGAACAGCGGCCCGTACGATTACCAGGCGCCGGAGACGTATTTCACGACGCACGCCAAGGGCTTCGCCGTCGAAGTGGGCACGCCGTCGTTCCCCACGCGCGAGGCGTTCGAGGCCGCGGTGCCGGCGTCCGAGCGCTGGCCGCTGGGCGACACCGCCGCGTACCACGACTGGCACCCCAGCGGCAACGGCCGCGTGGAACCGTTCATGAAGGCGCTCGAGCGGCAGTACGGCGCGCCGGCGTCGCTGGCCGACTTCGAGCGCAAGGCGCAGCTGATGAACTACGAATCGCACCGCGCGATCTTCGAAGGCATGAATGCGGGACTGTGGCGCGAGAACAGCGGCCGCATGCTGTGGATGACGCAGCCGGCCTGGCCGAGCACGATGTGGCAGATCCTCAGCCACGACTACGACACGCACGCCGCCTACTACGGCACGAAACACGCGTCCGAACCCGTGCACGTGCAACTGAACCTGCCCGATTACGCGGTCGACGTCATCAACAACCCGACCGCGCCGCTGGACAAGGCGCGCGTGGCATTCGAAGCCTGGACCGTCGACGGCCGGCTCGCGGGCCGCGGCGCCGCCACCGTCAGCGTGCCCGGCGTGGCTACGTCCGGACCACTCGATCTCGGCATCGCGCCGCTGCTGGCGCGCGAAGGGCTGCTGGTCGTGAAGCTGACCTTGACGGACGGCGCGGGCCGCACGCTTTCCGACAACGTGTACTGGCCGTCGACGAGCCCCGAGCGCCAGCGCGGCCTCGATACGCTCGCCGGCGTGCCGGTGACCGTGCGTGCGTCCGCCCGCACGGAAGGGAGGGTGGACGTCACGCTCGTCAATCCGTCCAGCGTGCCCGTGCTGAACACGAAACTGACCCTGCTCGACGCCGCCGGCGCGCGCGTGCTTCCCGTGTACTGGTCGGACAACTACGTGGCGCTGATGCCGGGAGAAAGCCGGACCGTCAGTGCCGAATTCACCGGTGCGGCAGGCCCGCTCAAGGTCGCCGTGCGCGCCTGGAATGGCCCGGAACAGGCGGTCGCGGTGGGCGCCGCGCAGCCTTGAGCGCACGCGACAAGCTGATTGTTTAGTAAAGACGAAGAAACTGAAAGGTGTCTCGCGAAATTCTTTGATTTTACGAATTTTGATTGAAATACTCGTCCATACGTGACCGGTTCGCCGGCACGCAGAATTCAAAAAACCAAGGAGATACGATGCTGCATCCAATCAAACGGACGGCCATGAGCGTGGCCGTCGCCAGTGCCTGCACCTTCGCCGCCATGCCCGCCTGGGCGCAGGCCGACGCCAAGCCCGCGCAGTCCGCCGATACGATCCCGGAAGTGACGGTGACCGCCACCCGCTTCAGTACCTCGCTGCTCAAGACGCCGGTCGCCGTGACGGCGTTCTCGCAGGACCAGCTGACCCGCAAGGGCGCCACCAACATCCGCGACCTGGCCAACGAGATCCCCAACGTCACCATCGACACGGGCCTGGACAACGGCGTGCAGATCACGATCCGCGGCATCACGTCGACCAACTTCACCGAGACGGGCGACCCGGCCGTGGGCTTCCACGTCGACGGCCTGTATTCACCGCGGCCGCAGGGCGCGCAGGCGCTGATGTTCGACATCGACCAGCTCGAGGTGTTGCGCGGCCCGCAGGGCACGCTGTTCGGCCGCAACTCGACGGGCGGCAGCGTCAACGTCATCACTGCGAAGCCCGACTTCAACGGCAACTACGGCCGCGTGGAGACGGACTTCGGCAACTACAACAAGAAGCAGGTCAACTGGGTGCAGAACGTCGTCGTCAACGACAGGCTGGCGCTGCGCGGCTCGTTCATGCGCGTGCGCCGCGACGGCTACGCCGACCAGCACCAGGACCTGTCGGAAGCGAACGTGCCGTCGAAAGGCTGGATCCCGAACGGCATACCGGACGTGGACATGCGCTACAACCGCCAGGTCCGCCCGTCCGACTACTACACCAACCAGAACGAATGGGCCGCGCGCCTGCAGGCCCTGCTGCGCGTCAACAAGGACCTGACCCTGCACGCCGCCTACGAGCACTTCCAGGATTCGGGCGCGGGCTATGCATTCTTCCGCGACTGCGCATCCGGCGTGGGTACGCGTTATGCATGCACCAACGACGAGTTCTATATCAACGCGAACGTGCCGGGTCAGACCGACATGCAGATCCGCACGGTGCGCGCGGGCGCCGACTGGAACGTCAACGACCGCACGTCCGTCAGCTACAACTTCGCCGTCGCCGACCAGCGCCGCAGCCAGATCTCGGACGACGACCTGGGCCTGCAGAACGCGCCGTCCTGGGCCGACATCGCCCCGTTCCCAAATACGAAGGACGGCAACTGGGGTACCTGGCCGCTGCGCGACACATGGCACCGCACCGCCGATTCGCGCTACCTGTCGACGGTGCATGAACTGCAGCTCAAGCAGCAGCTGGGCTCCTTGAAATACGTGTCCGGCCTGTTCTGGATGCACGAGCGCAACCGCATCGACTACGAGATGACGGAAGCGATCCAGAAACCGTTCGGCGACCCGGGCAGCGTGGTGTACGCGCAGCCCAACCGCCAGATCGATTCGAAGGCCATCTTCGGCCAGGCCGACTGGAGCTTCGCGCCGAAGTGGACGGCCACGCTGGGCGCGCGCTACAGCCGCGATTCGAAGGAAGACAAGGGCGGCAAGGTGTACGGCGCCAACTGGATCGGCAACCCGGCTTATTACCGCGGCCTGTACGACCGCGGCATCCCGGGCACGCCGGGCTTCCGCATCCACGACGGCACCGACCTGACGCAGCAGATGGGCTGGGCCGGCGGCGGTCCGATCGCCTATGCCGGCTACGCCAATGCGACCAATAACGATCACAAGGAAACCTGGGGCAAGGTGACGTGGCGCGCGGGCCTGCAATTCCAGATCACGCCGCGCCAGATGGCGTATGCTTCCGTCTCGACGGGCTACAAGGCGGGCGGCTTCGCGGACAAGGTCGACAGCTGCAACTACCACCTGTGCGCCGCGACGGGCAAGCCGGGAGAAGCGACGTTCCTGCCGTATGGCCCGGAGACCGTCACCAACTATGAGCTGGGCTGGAAGGGCCGCTTCCTGGACAACCGCCTCAGCCTCTCGGCCACCGCCTTCTACATGCGCTACAAGGACATGCAGCTGACGGGTAACTACTTCATCAACCAGATCATCCCGGACAACGGCCTGCCTTGCCCCGCCGACCAGCCCAAGTGCGACGTGTACGAATCCTGGCGCACGATCAACGTGGGCGACACGCGCATCCCGGGCCTGGAGCTGGAGTGGGACTACAAGCCGTGGCGCGGCGCGCGCGTGGGCGGCGGCTTCGCGTTCATCGACACCAAGGTGCACGGCTTCTACAACTACAGCGACGACTACCAGTGCGGCGACGTGCGCGCGGAATTTGGCGTGCAGCCTTGCCCGGCCATCTACAACGGTCCGGACAAGGCCCTGCTGGGCCGCCGCCTGTACGACATCGACGGCAACCACCTGCCGAACACGCCGAAGTACCAGGTCTACCTGAACTTCTCCCAGGAGTTCGAGCTGCCGGGCGGCTACCGCCTCACGCCGTACGTGAAGGTGAACTGGCGCGACAAGGCCTACTTCGACCTGCGCAATTCGGACTGGGCCGGCATCGGCCGCTACCAGGCCGCGTATGCGCTGGCGGATGCTTCGGCACGCCTGGATGCACCGGACGGCAACTGGTATGCGGAAGCGTACGTGCGCAACGTGACGGACAAGCGCGCCAAGACGAGCAGCGATTCGCTGTGGGGCGGCTTCATGAAAGCGACCTACGTCGAGCCGCGCATGTTCGGCATTCGTGCCGGCTTCAATTATTGAAGACTGCCTGAAGAAAGCCCGTTCCATCCGTGGCTAGAATGAGCCGGTGCTCATCGAGGAGGCCACGGATGAAACGCCGGGATATTTTGATTGCCGCCACTGCCTGCCTGGCCGGTTGCGGCGGCGGCAACGCGTCGGTTCAGCAGACCGCCGCGGCCGTGCCTGCCGCACCGGCGGGCACCATCGAAACCCTCGCGGTCGCGAGCCGCGCGCTCGGCCGCACGATGAACGTCGCGCTCTACCTGCCGCCGGGCGGCGCGCGCCATCCCATCCTCTACCTGTTCCACGGCTTCGGCGGCAACGGCGCCGCCTTCTTCGATGCCGGCCTCGCCATCAACCGCGCGGCCGACCGGCTGGACGCACCGCTCGTCATCGCCGCGCCCGACTACGACAACGGCTTCGGCGTGAACACGACGCCGGCGCAAGGGACGCTGACCTCGGGCGGCACGATCGGCCTGTACGAGGATTACCTGATGACGGAGATGCTGCCTGCCGTCGAATCTCGGCTCGGCGTGACGGCCACGCGCGCGGACCGGCGCATTGGCGGCGTGTCGATGGGCGGATTCGCCGCGTTGCATCTCGCATTACGCCACCCGGAGATGTTTTCCCGCGTCGGCGCGCACAGCGCCGCGTTGTGGGACTACAGCGGCGCGGACCAGTTCACGGGCCAGCGCGACTGGCTGTACCCGACGCCGGCCCTGCGCGCGGCACGCGATCCGCTGCTGCTGGCGGCACACGCCGACCTGCGCGGCCTGCGCTTCTATCTCGACGTCGGTGACCGCGACCCGCTGCGCCGGCAGGACGAAGCCATGCAGGCCGCGCTCGGCGCCGCTAGCGAACTGCACGTGGGCAGCGGCGGCCACGACGCGCCCTTCTGGCGCAGCCGGCTGGAGAACTGGCTGGCGTTCTACGGCGCCGGTTAGCGCTGCTGGCCTCGACCCGTCGCCGCCCACCAGATCCCGCCCATCAGGTGCGCGAGATATTGCGGGTCGCGGTACATGTCGCCGTTGTGCCCCAGCAGCGTGACGAACACGCGGCCCTTTTCGACCGTGTGGTACCACGACACCGGGTGATCCTTGCCCATGCCCGTCGACACCTGGCCCGGCCAGATCTTCGTGACGTCGTAGCTCGATTCGTCCACGTTCAGCACCGGGTGGATGGCGACCTTGTACGGATTCGTCGTCTCGTACCACTCGTCGCTCCAGATCCAGCGCGGCGGGATGCCGAACGTCGCGGGGAACGTTTTGTCGACGACGTCGACGGCGCCTGTCTGCAGCATCGGATGCGTCTTGAACGAGCGGCCGACGAGTTTCTCGTACCACACCCACCCGTTCGGCGGCGTGATCGCGGCGCGGTGCACAACGACGGCATTGCCGCCACCCCGCATGTAGGCCTCGAAGTTCGCGCGCTGCGCCGGGTTCAGTTCCTCGCCCGGCGTGTTGAGGAAGACGACGGCCGCATACTGTTTCAGGTCGCCGTCGAACGCCTCGGGCTTGTTCGTGTAGTTGAACTCGAACGCGTGCAGCTTGGCCAGCTTTTCCAGGCTGTCGCGCGCGATGGGGATGTATTCGTAGTGGTACTTGTTGGGGATGGCCAGCACGAGCAGCTTGTACTGGACGTCCGCCGCCCACGCCGCCGGGGTAGCCAGCAAGGCCGCGGCCAGCGTCGACACGATCAGTTTCATGACAGTCCTTTCAAGGTGCGGGCACGCCTTCCGGCTTGCGTCCGTTACGGGGTACGAGCCAGCCGCCGTCGGACAGCCAGTCCGCCAGGCGATCCGGCCAGTGCTGCAATGAGATACGCTCGCCGCGCTGGCCCACGTTGAACGCATGGTCCGTGTCCGCGTACAGGTGCAGTTCGGCCGACACACCCGCCTTCACGAGCTGCTGGTACAACGTGGTCGTGGGCGGCATGCAGCAGGTGTCGCGGGAACCGGCGACGAGGAATGCGGGCGGTGCGCCATCGACGGCCTTGGCGGGAGAACCCAGCGGGCCGGGATACACGAGCACCTGGAAGTCCGGGCGTGCGCTCTGGCGGTCCAGCGCATCGGCTTTTCCGCGCGGCGCGGGCTCCGGATTGTCGGCGACGAGCGAGACGAGTTCGCCGCCCGCCGAGAAGCCCATGATGCCCACGCGCTGCGGATCGACGCCATATTCAGCCGCATGCGCGCGCACCCAGCGCACGGCGCGCCGCAGGTCGGCCGCGCCATCGCCTTCGATGCTGTAGCCGGGAGAGTCCGGATCGCGCGCCAGCCGGTACTTCAGCACGAACGCCGTGACACCCATGCGGTTCAGCAGCTTGCCGGCCACGACGCCCTCGTTCTGGAACACGAGCATGCGATGCCCGCCGCCCGGCACGATGACGATTGCCGCGCCGTTCGCATGGCGCGGGTCGGCGCGCAGCACCGTCAGCGACGGGTCGTGCACGTTGCTGACGTAGGCGCCGTCCTTCAGCTTCTCCGGCTCGCCGTGGCGCTTTTCGGAACCGGGCGCGCCGTCGGGCCACAGTTGAATGGCCTGCTGGGCGACGGCACTGCCGGCGCAGCCCAGCGCCAGCAGCATCGCCAGGCAAAGGCGCTTAGTCGACATGGCTCGTGTACAGGCTGTGGTGCGTGAGGATGAACAAGGTGCGCTTGTCGGCACCGCCGAAGATCAGCTGCAGCGGGCGTTCCGGCACGTCGATGCGGCCGCGCTCCTCGCCGTCCGGGCCGTAGACGAACACCTGGCCGTTGGCGACGTAGACGTTGCCGTCCGGGCCCAAGGTCGCGCTCTCTCCGCCGCGGTCGGCGACCTGCTTCAGGTCCGTGATGGCGCCGCCCTGGCCGACGAGGCCACTGAACGTGCGGTTCTCGGACCCGTTCGTGAAGATCACGCGCTCGCCCACGCGGGCGCTGGTGAAACCGTGCGTGTCGAGCGTGTCGGACCAGCGGTAGCCCATGTGGTCCGTCGGACCCTGGCGCGTCACGCGCCAGGCCGGGAGCACGAGACTGCCGTCCGGCGACACGTATTCCTGCGCCTTCGGCTTGGCCACGTCGCGGGCGAACATTTCGGCCAGCGTCGTGAATTCATACGTCTTCGGATCGATCTGGTCCTGGAACTCGCCGTTCTGCCAGAAGTTGACGGGGATGGCCACGCGCGCATCCGCGCGGTTTGCGGCAGCGGTCGGCTTGATCATCGTGTAGCCGTCCGGCGTCGGCGGCACGTCCGGCTTGAACGCATAGACGGTGGCGCTTGGGCCGTAGTGCGACACGACCATCACGTTGCCGCTGCGGTCGATGGCGAGGTTGATCGGGTCGAGCGGGGCGTCGCGCACGATCTCCAGGCCGCGGTCGCGGCTCCACGCGTGGATGCGCTTGAAGTGGCGGTCGATGAAGTACAGCTTGCCGTTGGCGTCTACGGCGGCGCCGGCGATCGAATAAAAGCCGTCCGCGACCTTCTCGACCTTGCCGGAGGGCGCCGGCGCGGCCGCCTGCTTGCCCGTGTAGTCGAGGATCGCAAATTCCCGCTCGCGCACCTGGATGTCGTGCGTGACGTCGGTGATGGCATTCTCGTACGGGTACTTCGACGCGCGCAGGTAAGTCGTGCAGCCGTTCTCGTCGCAGGTGGCGAAGCCGCTCTCGCCGTTCACGTGCACGTTGCGGAAACGGATGTCGCTGGAATTCGCGATGCGCACGGCCGTCACCGCCGGCTTGATGGAGCGGGTGACGCGGTAGCCGTGGTAGTTCGCGATCAGGATGTTCTTCGAGTTGCGGATATCGAGCGAGACGGAGTCCATGCCGTCGCGGACCTCTTCTTCCGTCTGCGGCGCGTAGAACGACCAGTTCTCGACGCCGTCCAGCACGATCTCGTTGCGGATGTGGTGCTCGGCCGAGAGTTCGTACACGCGGCCCGGCGTCTTCGTGTTCGTCACGTAGAAGCCCGCCTGCGCATAGCCGCTCGGCGACCAGATGCCGGTGAACGTGCCGCCGCCGCCGTCCGTCACCCACACGCTCGGGTACTGGCGGTCCCACCAGGGCGTCGTATCCCACCGCTCCGTCTTCTTGTACGGATCGGCGCGCGTGCCGTCGTACAGGCGCGTGCCGTGGCCGCCCTGGATGCGCACGTCGTCGACCAGCGATTGCTCGCCGGCGCGCCACAGCAGCGCGACGGCGCGGTTGTTGACTTCACCCGTCGCGAGGCCGATGCCGGACACGATGCCGGCGCCGCCGCGCGCGCTTTCCAGCAGCGCCTTCGGCGTGTCGACGCCCTGGAACAGCGGGGAGCCGTTCGGCAGCACCAGTTGCGTCAGGCCCGGGTGCAGGCCGACGATCACGGTGTCCGGCTTCATGCGGATCGTGTCGTTGACCATGTAGAAGCCCTGCGGCAGGTACACGACGCGGTGGCTGTCGATGGCCTTCTGGATCGCGGCCGTGTCGTCCGTGCGGCCGTCGCCCTTGGCGCCGAATGTGTGCACGTTGGCCCATTCCTTCGACGGCGGCAGCGCTTTCAGCACGCGCTGCGCAGACGACTTCGAAGACAGCAGCGCGGTCTTGTAGTTGGTCGTGAAGCGCCCCGGCGCGCCCAGCTGGTCGACCTTCATGCCGTAGTTGAGTTCCGTGACCTCGTACGCGCGGCCCGCGCCGGCCAGCGTCTTGCCGCTGTCGCGGAACTTCGCAAAGGTCGGCACATTGCGAGCGCAGGCGTGGTCGAACGCGATCTGCGTGTAGACGTTGTCCTCGTTGCTGATGACGACGGCGGCCTTCGCCACGTTCTCGAAGCGGACGTTCTTCGCATACAGCCAGTCGCCGTAGCCGCGGTCGATGTCGATGCCGACCGGGGTGTCGCGGATGTCGACGTTGTCCAGCGTGAGCCCGGCCTCGTGCTCGCGGATGGCCGCGTCGCGCTGGCCGTCGAACGTCGCATCGACGAGCGTGAACTGCCAGGCGGGCGACGTCTTCTCGGCCAGGATGCCGTAGCGGCCGCCGTGGAATTTCAGGTCGTACGCGATGTTGCCGACGTGGTAGACGCCGGCGAGGCCGCTGCCGATATGGAAATCGATGTGCGACAGGTTCGAGTGCTGCGCCGTGTGCATGCGCACGCCGGTGGCGGCCGGGTTGCCGTCGCCGATCTCGAAGTCGACGTTCGACAGCACGGAATAAAAGGTGGCGGAGTTCGCGTCGCGCACGTCCTTGTCCGCGCCGACGGCGCCCGCGACGGGCATCGGCACCTTGCCCACCGTGTACTGGTCGCCGCCGGTGAAGATCACCATGTTGGCGACGCCCTGCTGGAAGCCCGGCGTCTTCGGCGCCAGCACGAACACGGGACGCGTCGCGCCCACGCCGTACACGCGCACGGCGAGCGGGATCAGGATGCTCTTCGTGATGCGGTAGCGGCCCGACGGCAGGAACACGACGCCGCCTTCGCCCTTGTTGGCGGCGGCGTCGATGGCCTGCTGGATGGCGGCCGTGTCGTCCGCCTTGCCGTCGCCCTTCGCGTGCACGACGACGGCGCGCGGGTCTTCTGGCATGGTCTGGAAGGCCGATACGGAAGCGGCCGATGCTGGGGTGGCGAGTACGAACGCCAGCGCCAGCGCGGCTGGAATCGTTGAAAGCGTAGTCTTCATTTATAGTTATCCTTGGGTGACGAACAGCGACAACAACATCACGAACAGCAGTCCGAACACGCCGACGATGGTCTCCATCATCGTCCACGAGCGGAACGTATCCTTCAGCGACAGGCCGAAGTATTCCTTGAACATCCAGAAGCCGGAATCGTTCACGTGACTGAACATCAGGCTCCCCGCGCCGACGGCGAGGACCATCAGGTTCGGGTCGACGCCGGAGCTTTCCACGAGCGGCCCGACGACGCCTGCCGCCGTGATGCCGGCCACCGTGGCGGAACCGAGGCACACGCGGATCAGGGTCGCCACGGCCCAGCCGAGCAGCAACGGATGCACGGGCATGTGGGCGAGCTGCGTGCCCAGTTCCGCGCTGACGCCGGAATCGATCAGCACCTGTTTCAAGCCACCGGCACCGGCGATGATCATCAGGATCGGCGAGATCTCGCGCAGTGCGCCCGCGGCGCTGTCGGTCACGCGCTTGAACGGCTGGCCGCGGCCGATCCCGAGGGTCACGACCGCAACAAAGTACGACAGCAGCATCACGACGAGCGGACTGGATAAAAAGGCGAGCGGCTTGGACAGGTCGGGACGGACCAGCGTGACGAGCGTGAGGGCGCCCAGCACCACGACGGGCAGCAGCGCCGTCACGAAGCTGTTGAGGGTGCCCGGCAGTTCGCTGTCGGGGATCTCCTGCTGCGCGGTGCGGAACATCGGCGCCGGCTCGGCGCGGATGTGTTTCAGCGACATGGCGAAGATCGGGCCCGCGATGATCAGCGTGGGAATCGCGACGACGAGACCGTACAGCAGCGTCTTGCCCATGTCCGCATGGACCGCGACGACGAGCGCCGTCGCCGACGGATGCGGGGGCAGGAAGCCGTGCGCGATCGACAGGCCCGCCAGCAGCGGCATGCCCAGCGCCACGGCCGGGCGGCCCGACTGGTACACGAGCGAGAAGATCAGCGGGATCATCAGCACGAAGCCGACGTTGTAGTACAGCGGCAGGCCGACGACGAAGCCGGTGACGGTCATCGCCACCGGGATCCGCGCCATGCCGAGCCGGTCGACGAGGCTGATGGCGATGCGCCGGGCCGCGCCGCTGTCGGCGATCAGCTTGCCGAACACGGCGCCCAGGCAGATCACGACGACCAGGGACCCGAGCAGGTCACCGATCCCTTTTTCGATGGCGCCCGGGATCTTCGCGGCGGGCATCCCGAGCATCAATGCGGCGACGATCGCTGCGACGACGAACGCGAGGAGCGGCTGGATCTTGCCCCACGCGATCATCACCGTCAGCAGCCCGACCGCCAGCAGTACCGACAGCAGGTTCCACATGGCCGGCCCCCGGTCAGAAGTTGTAACGCAGGCCGGCGCGGTAGGTGCGTCCCACGACGTCGTACAGGGCCGGGTTGATCGCGAAGCTCGGGTTGGCCTGCGGTGCCGGTTCCGGATCGCGGTCCGCCAGGTTGTCGATCTTGAAGTAGACCATCAGCTGCTTCGACACGTTATAGCTGCCGCCGAAGTCGATGTAGGTCGCGCCCTTCATCTTGTTGTCGTAGATGGTCGGGTGGATCAGCGTCGACACCGGGCAGTTCGTCTGGCACTCGATGTACTCGTTGCTGTACTTGCCATCGCTGAACCAGCGTTCGGTCAGGGTGAGACTCAGTTTGTCGCTCAGTAGCCCATCCCAGGTCTGCGTGGCCAGCAGCTTCCACTTCGGCGTGTTGCCCAGGTTGACGCCGGCGCCTTCCGACGGGATCGTGCCGACGACGCCCGAATCCGTGATGAAGTGCAGCGTGCGGGTGGCCAGCGCGCGCACGGTGAAGCGGCCCGGCAGGTTGAATTTGTCGAGGTTCGTGCGGTATGCCGACTCGATGTCGAAGCCCTTCAGGTGCAGCGAAGCGAGATTGAAGTTCTGCACCGTGACGTAGTTGTTGCCCGGGCTGTTCAGCACCATCGCCTGGCAGATCTCCTGGTTGCCGGCCACGCACAGGTCGACTTCCTGCTGGATCGACAGGGTCGAGATCACGTCGTTGACCTTGATGTCGTAGTAGTCGAGCGACGTCGAGAAGCCCGGCGCCCAGCTCGGCTGGCTCAGCACGATGCCGAACGAGTTGTTGCGTGCGATTTCCGGACGCAGCTTGGTGTTGCCGACGGTGCGCTGCTGCACGCTGACCGTGTTGCCCTGGTACTGCACCTGGTTGTTGACGACGACCGGCGCCGCGAACAGTTCGGACAGGTTCGGTGCGCGCACGTCCTTCGAGCTGACGGCACGGAAGCGCAGGCCGTCGATGCCCGTCTTCCACGTCGCGCCGATCTTCCAGCTGCTCACGCTGCCGGCCGTGCTGTACTTGGTCTGGCGGTCGGCCAGGTTCAGGTTCGCTTCGCCCCACGTGTCCGACTTCAGCACGGGCAGGTTCAGCTCGACGTACGCCTCGCGCACGTTGTACGCACCCGCGCCGTTGTGATAGTTACCGGCGTACCAGTTGTTGCCGACCGTGCTGTTGAGGGTCGGATCAAGCGGGTAGGCGGCGGCGCCGATCGAATCGGGCGAGACGCCGGCGCCGTACGGGTCGCCGTGCACGTCGTATTTCTCGCGGCGCCATTCGGCACCCGTCGCCATCGACAGCGGACCGGCCCAGCCTTCCCAGATCTCGCCGTTGAAGTTGGCGCTGGCCACGTCCTGGCTTTGCGTCGTGCGCTGGATCGGGCCGGCGGCCGGCGCGATATAGGCCCAGGCGGCCGGATCGACGGGGTTGTTGCCGATGATGTTCAGCGGCACGCAACCGTTCGCGGCGGCGACGGCGTTGCGGCAGACGATCTTGCCGGTCGCCGGATCGCGCACGGCGTCGATCGCGTTGTTGTAGCGCGTGTTCAGCGTGATGTCGTGGACGTTGATGTTCGTCGTGTTCTCGCCGTGTTCCGCATACGCGTCATACGACCAGTCCTTGCCGAACAGGGTGAACTTGCCATCCGCGCCGACGACGAAGCGGCGCTGCGTGCGCGTCGGGTGCACGTTGATGTTGGCCGGGAAGATGGCGTTCGCGGTGCCGTACTGGAAGCGGTCGATGTTGTTGGCCGCGCAGGCCGCCGCGATCGACGCGGGCAGGAACGGATTGTCGCAACGGATCGTCAGGTTGGCCTGCTTGGCCGCGCCCGGGTTCGGCGAGAAGTGCGATTTCACCTGCGCATAGTTGGCGGTGAAATAGATCTCGTTATCCGCATCGAGGTCCCACGACAGGCGCGTGTAGGCGACTTGCCGCTTGAAATTCATCGCGAGGTTCGTGCCGGCGCCGACACTCCCCGACAAATCGCCGCCCACGCAGAACGGATTCACGCAGTTCGTGACCTGGCCGGTGCCGGTCGGCACGCCGTTCGAACCATAGTTGAACTGGTACGGCACACCGCCGTCGCCGAACGCGGTGCCTTGCAGCGGGCCGTTCGTGATCAGGCCATATTTCGAGTACTGGTATTGCTGGGCATGGTCGATGACCTTGTATTCCGGCTTGCCGTCATTCGTCTGCGACAGCGGACGGCGCTGGAACACCGTGTTGCGGTACCACGTGCGGCCGCCCGCGCCCACTTCGCCGAAGCCCGGCGAATCGATGCCGTTTTCCTTGCTGAATTCGCCACTGACGGTGGCGTGCAGGCGATCGTTCATGAAGCCCTTGCCCCAGGCGGCCTGCAGGGTGCCGCTCTTGTCGTCGTGGTAGCGCGTCTGGCCGCCCTCGACGTTCGCTTTAAAACCCGTGAATTTCTTGTCGGTGATGAAGTTGACGACACCGCCCACCGCATCGGAACCGTACGACGCCGACGCACCGCCCGTGACGACGTCCACGCGTTTCACCAGCAGTTGCGGGAACTGGCTGACGTCCGTGACACCGGTGACGTTGGCGCCGACGACGCGCTGGCCGTCGAGCAGGGTCAGGGTCCGGATGGTGCCCAGGCCGCGGAGGCTCAGCGACGACAGGCCCTGGATACCGCTCGACGTGCTGTTGGTGCTCGTCGTACGGCCCGTGCTGCCCTGCAGCGCCGGCAGTTCGGCCAGCGTGTTGAACAGGTTCGGCTTGGCGGCCTTTTCCAGGTCGGCGCTGGACAGGCTCGTCGTCGGCGTCGGCTGCGTGAAGCCGCGGGCCGCGATGCGCGAGCCGGAAATGCGCACGACGTTCGCTTCCGGGACGGCGGGGACGGCTTCAGGGGCCTGGGCCGCCTGGGCTTCCGGCGCCGGCTGTTGTGCCGGTTCGGCTTGCTGCGCATGGGCAGCGCCGAGCATGCCGCAGGCGCTGGCGACGGCCAGGTTGATGAGGGTGCGTTGTAGTGGTGTACGCATGGTAGTCTCCATTATTCTCATGTGGTCGGCATGCCGCCTCGGATCGTGGGCGGCTGGGCCGGGTGCGACGACTGACTTATTGCTTGATCGATGCGATGATGCCGGCCACCAGGGCGTCCGGTGGCTGGGTAATGTCCAGGGTGATGCCGGCCTCGTCGGGCTGCAGCGGCTCGAGGTCGCGCAGTTGGCTGTCCAGCAGGGTGATCGGCATGTAGTGGCCGATGCGCGTCTGCATGCGCGCTGCGATCATGCCGCGCGGACCTTGTAAGTGAGCAAAGCGCAGGTTCGGATCGGCCTGGCGCAGCAGGTCGCGGTAGCGCCGCTTGAGCGCCGAGCACGACACGACGACGCCCGTACCGCGTTCGCGCGCGGCGCCGATCTCGTTGGCCAGGGCCTGCAGCCAGCCGGCGCGGTCATCGTCCGTCAGCGGCATGCCGGCCGACATCTTGACCACGTTCGGTGCCGGGTGATACGCGTCGCCCTCGAGGAAGGCGACATCGAACGCCGCGGCGAGGGCGGCAGCGATCGTGCTCTTGCCGCAGCCGCAGACGCCCATGATGACCCAGCGGCGGCCTTCGCCCGAGGGGGTGGATACATCGCTTGGTGATGCCATTCTGTCTCTCTTTCTGTTCAATTCGAAGCGACCGTTAGCGCTATCATTTTTGCCAAGTCTTCAATAAGGCGGCAGGTTTGTAAAGGTTTATTCATGTTGCGCAGCGAAACGTGCGCAGGTCGGATCATGCGATTTGCATGAAACGATGGGCGTATTTCCGCCGCGCCAGAGGGAAACCATCGAAAACGGACTGATAGCGCTATCAGTTGTGCACAGCGGCACGCCTGGAAACCGTGTGGCGTTTACAACACGTTTGCATCGCCGGGCGTCGACCTGTCTGTGATCTTGGTCCGGTGCAGGCGCATTTGCATGACGAACATCCGTAGCGCGGCCAGGAAGGGGACGGAGAGGAAGATGCCGGACACGCCGGCCAGCTCCTCGCCGGCGAGCAGGCCGAACACGACGAGGATCGGCGGCACGTCCACGCCTTCGCTCATCAGCCAAGGGCTCAGCATGTAGTCCTGGAACACACGGTAGCCGCCGATGAAGAGAATGATCCAGCCCACGTGGTCGTAGCCGCTGAACAGGGCGACGCCCACGATGGACGCTGCCGCGACAAGCGGGCCCAGCACGGGAATCACTTCCAGCACGGCCGCGACGCCGGCCAGCAGCAGCGCGAACGGCACCCCCATCAGCGACAGCACGAGGCCGTAGGCGACGAGCGTCGCCAGCGACAGCAGGGCCAGCGCCCGCACATAGCTCGACAGCACGGTGTTCAGGCCGTGCAGCACGTCCGTCCAGAAGGCGCCGTTGCGGCGGTGGCGCATCGCCACGAGCAGTTCGTCGAAGACGGGCGCCTGCAGGATCATCAGGAAGCTCAGGATCGGGACCACGACGACGTAGATCAGGTTGCCGGCCAGGTGCATCAACCCGAAGCCGATGTTGCGCACGAAGGGCATCGCCTGCGCCGAGCCGCCTTGCAACAGGTCGCGCAGGAAAGCGGCCAGGCGCGCACGCAGGGGTTCGAGCAGGCCCGGCAGCGGCAGGCGCCGTTCCAGGGTGGCGGGATCGAGGAGGGTCGGCAACTGGTGCGCCAGCGCCGTCGCCTGCGCGGCCACCGTGTTGCCGAACAGCCCGACGGCCAGCGCGACGAGCCCGATCACGACGAGGTAGACGAGGCACAGCAGAGGCGTGCGCGGCACCCGGCCGCCGGCGACGCGCTGGGCCAGCACGAACAACGGATAGATGAGGTAGCTGAACAGCACGGCGATCAGCATCACCATCAACGTCGTCCGCACGAGAAAGACGCCATACAGAGCGGCAATCACCAGCGCGGCCGTCCACACCACGCGGGCCGTACGCGCATCGATACCGAACACGGCGTCTCCTGGTAGCGGCCTGCCGCGACGGCAGGCCTTGTCTTGATGATACGGCGAGGGCCGTATCGCTGGCGCGCAACTCGGCGGCCCGGTGCTACATTAAGCGTGCACGGAACATGGAAGGAGGGCGACATGAAACGCAGCTATCGCTGGGCAACGGAGCAGGGTGGCGGCCTGGAGCATGTCGAACTGGAAACCGGGGACGCCGGCGTGACGGCGGAAGGCGTCCTCATCGGCCCGGCCGGCGGCCGGTTGTTCGCCTGCAGTTATCTGTTGTGCTGCGACGAACAATGGCGCGTGCGCCGTCTCGACGTGCATGTCGCCGGCAAGGGGAAAGTGAGTTTGCGCGCCGACGGGGCCGGCAACTGGAGCGAGGCAGACGGCACCCCGCTGCCGGCGCTGCAGGGCTGCACGGACGTCGACCTGTCCGGCAGTCCGTTCACGAACACGCTGCCGATCCGGCGCCTCGGCGACGCGCTGCAGGCGCGCCAGGAAATCCGCGTCGCGTACGTCGACCTGCCCAAGCTCGACGTCCAGCCCGTCGCGCAGGCGTACACGCGCGTGACGCCCGGCCGGGTGCGCTTTGAAAGCCTGTCGCGTCCGTTTGCCGCCGACCTCGACGTCGACGGCGAGGGCCTCGTGCTGCGCTACGAAGGGTTGTTTACGCGCGTCGCGGGTTGAGCACCCTGGCCTGACGAGGCGCCGATCCATGTCAGGCGGTGCCACACGGCTTCCAGCGGGCCCTGCTTGTGGCGCTTCAGCCACCAGGCGCTGAAGGTGCCTTGCAGCACGGCCAGTACGATGCCGATAGCCAGCGCCATCACCGTGCCCGCGACCGCGTACAGGCCGAAGCCGAAGCCGTAGTACAAAGTCGTGCCGACGATCGATTGCGTCATGTAGCTCGTCAGGCTCATCCGTCCCATCCAGCGGAGCTTGCCCAGCACGCGGGCGCCCGCGGCACGGCGGAACAGCAGCGCGAAACCCGTCACGAGCAGCAGCATGGTGTCCAGGTTGAGCAGCGGGGTGCAGATGGCGTCCAGCGGCCGGCGCAGGGCCTCGGCGGCGATCCACGCTTCCAGCTGGCGATGGATGACGATCAGCGGACCGAGCAGCAGCAGCGCGCCGAAAAACACGCGGCGCCAGATGGTGCGGTTCCTGTCGTTCATGGCGAACAGCCCGAGGCGCCCGGCCAGCATGCCGAACATGAACAGCGCGGGAATCTGCAGGACGCGGCCGTTTTCCCAGCTCCACAGCAGCACGGCGTGCTTGCCGTTCGTGAGGTTGCCGATCCAGACGTCGAGCACCGAACCGTGCATCAGGTATTGGTTGGCGCGGCCATACAGCGACCAGGATTCCGGATTGGGCAGCTTGCCCGGCGCGCTGTCCAGCGCCGCCAGCGCATCGATCCACGCGACCGGTTGCAGGCTCAGGAAGCAGGCCAGCAGGAAGACGGTGCGCGTGCGCAGGCGCGCGACCGGGATCAGCACGAGGCCGAACACGGCATAGATCGCGAGGATGTCGCCCTGGTAGAACGCGGAGTTCACGAGGCCGAACCCGAGCAGGAGCAGCATCCGCCACGCGAAGCGCGGCCGGAAATCCTCGCCGCGCCGGGCCCGGGCATCGTCCTGCAGGTGGAACGTCAGGCCGAACAGCAGGGCGAAGATGGCATACGACTTGCCGCCGAACACGGTGAACATCGCGTCCCAGATGAGTTGTCCCAATTCCTTCAACCAGGCCGGCTCGCCCGGCGGCGAAAAATAGAGATCGAAGTGCTCGATGTTATGCAGCAGCATGATCGAGACGATCGCGAAGCCGCGCAGGGCGTCGACCAGGTCGAGGCGGGAGTCGGTACGGGGCATGTCGGGGGAGGGCGTCATGGTATTCCTGTCCGTTTTTGGGCCCGGCCATTCTAGTTTGGAATCGTTTTCATCTCCACTATATTTTTTACAACGCCCGCGCTTATTTCTCGTTATAAGTTCACATCTGGTTACAAACTGCCGCTGTTTGTCGGCATCCCGCAACGCTCAAAAGTTTTTTCCGAGCGGCAAAGCAAAGTTCTCGCAAACCGTTTAAAATTGCCTCCCATCAGCTTTCCACGCGCCAACCAATCGGTTGGCGTTTGCTTTTGGATCCAGACAATTTTTTAAAAAAAGTCATCTACGAAATGCAAAATCATCTGCCCGCCACAACCACCGCCCGCGCCCGCAGCCTCCCGCTCGCGCAATCGCAGTCGTTCGCCCTGCCGCTCCTGTTCACGGTGTTCGGCGTGATCATGGGTTCGTGGGCCGGCCGTATTCCCGCGATGGCCGAGCGCGTGCACGTGTCGCACTCGGCGTTGTCGATGGTCCTGCTGTGCGGCGGCCTCGGTGCCGTTCTGTCGTACCCGATTTCATCGCGTATGATGAGCTCGCTTGGCGCGCGCAAGACCATGCTGTTTTCCGGCCTGGCCCTGCTGGCCGTGCTGGTCGCCATCGGCGGCGCACCGACCGTGCCCCTGCTGATGATGGCTGTCCTGAGCCTGGGCATCACGGCCAGCACGTTCGACGTCGCCGTCAACTCGGCCGCCACCAGGCGCGAAAAGCAGACGGGCAAGTCGGAACTGTCGAAGCTGCACGGCCTCGGCTGCGCCGGCGGCCTGGCGGGCGCGACCCTGGGCAGCGTGATGGCCGGCCTGCACATCGCGCCGCTCACGCACTTCGTGATGCTGGCCGGTCCGCTGGCCCTGGCCCTCTACTACGGCTACGCGTCGCTGGATGCGGATGACGCCGGCGAAGTCGTCGAGAAAAAATCGTTCTCGCTGCCGCGCGGCCCGCTGCTGTTCCTGGGCGCACTCGGCTTCCTCGGTTCGATGGCCGAAGGCAGCATCGCCGACTGGAGCGGTGTGTTCCTGAAAGAGCACTTCGGCGCGTCGGACGGCCTGGCGCCGCTGGCCCTGTCGTCGTTCTCCGTGATGATGCTCCTGGCCCGCCTCGTCGGCGACAAGCTCAAGGTCCGCTACGGTGCCCGTCCTCTCGTCACCAGCGGCTCGATGCTGGGCGCCGCCGGCCTGTTCTTCGCCGTGCTGTCGCCGAATGCCTGGCTCGCCCTGTTCGGCTTCGCCGTCGCGGGCATGGGCATGGCGCTGGTGTTCCCGTTCGTGTTCAGCGCGGCCGGCGCGCAAGGTCCGGCAGCGCTGGCCGGCGTGGCCAGCCTGGCCTACAGCGGCAGCCTGATGGGCCCGCCGGTCATCGGCGCCATCGCCCAGGGCATGGGCATGCAGATCGCCATCGCCTACATCGGCGGCCTGGCCTGCCTGATCGCCTTCGTGGCCAGCCGTTCGCGCCTGCTGAAGTAATCTTTTTGTTTGCGCTGTGCCAAGCATGGGGGCATTGCGCAGAACTCCAGTACGCCTGTGTACTCCAAGCAGACATCGCCCGTCTGCCCGGAGTTGCCATGCAAAGCGAAATCGATGCCGTGTCCGTCGTCTGGTTCCACGACCGCCAGCTGCGCGAACGCGACTGGCCCGTCATGTCGCATGCGGCCGCCGAGCCGGCTCAGTTTGGCGCTTGGGAATGGATCGCCGCCAATCACCGCTACAACGGCCTGCTGTGGCGCGAGGAAGACCGGGCGCGCCGGCTGGACGTGCCTCCGTCGGAAATCGCGGCCGGCAAGCGCCTGATCGACCGCTACAACCAGAAGCGCAACGACGCGGTCGAATCCATCGACGAAGCGCTGCTGGCCGGCCTGCGCCACGTCGTCTGCCAGCCCGGTGCGCGGCTCTCCAGCGAAACGGCCGGCGCCATGATCGACCGCTTGTCGATCCTCGCCCTCAAGATCCACCACATGCGCGCGCAGACGCAACGCGCCGACGCGGACGACGCCCACGTCCGCGCCTGCACCGCCAAGCTCGACCGCCTGCTCGCGCAGCGCCAGGACCTGATGTCCTGCCTCGACGTGCTGCTCACGGAAGCGCGGACCGGACAGGCCTATTTCAAGCTCTATCGCCAATTCAAGATGTATAACGATCCCGCGCTCAACCCTTACCTCAACGGCCAAGCGCAGGGGCAGGAGCAGGAGCAACAGCGACAGCGACAGCAGGGAAGGGCGACGCCGTGAACGAGACGATCGATGTCCTGGTCCCGACCCGCAACCGGCCCGCGGCGCTTGCGGTCACGCTGACGGCGCTCGGCGCGCAGACCTGGCCGGCCTTGCGCATCGTCCTTGCCGACCAGTCGGACGGCGACGGCGTTTGCACGCACGGCGAGGTGCAGGCGGTATTGCGCTACCTGCGCGTCACCGGACGCAGCGTGGAGACGTTCCGGCGCCCGCGTCGCCGCGGCATGGCCGAGCAGCGCGCGTTCCTGCTGGACCAGGTGCGCGCGTCGTGCTGCCTGTTCGTCGACGACGACGTGATCCTCGAACCGGACCTGGTCGCCCGGCTGCATGCCGTCCTCAGCGAAGAACGCTGCGGCCTCGTCGGCAGTGCCTTGCACGGATTGAGCTACCTGGGCCAGTTGCGGCCGATGCAGGAAGCGATCGAATTCTGGGACGGCCCCGTGACGCCGGAAACCGTGCGGCCCGGCAGCCCGGCGTGGGCGCGTCACCACCTGCACAGCGCGGCGAACCTGTTCCACGTGCAGACCCGCCTGGCGGACGAGGCCGGCGCAACCCGGCGCTACAAGATCGCCTGGGTCGGCGGCTGCGTGATGTTCGATACGGCCAAGTTGCGCGCCGCGGGCGGCTTCGACTTCTGGCGCGACCTGCCGGCCCAGCATTGCGGCGAGGACGTGCTGGCCCAGCAGCGCGTGATGGCGCGACATGGCGGCTGCGCGATTTTTCCGTCCGGTGCGTATCACATGGAACTGCCGACGACCATCACGGCGCGGGCCATCGATGCGCCTTATGTGTTACCGCTGACCGAGCCGCACGATGCGACCGACCCGTGACCCTGTGAACGATGTGCGCAAGATCGTTGTGCTGCGACCGAGTGCGGTAGGCGACTTCGTGTTCGCCTTGCCGGCCCTGCACGCGCTGAAGCAGGCGTATCCCGCGGCCGAACTGGTCCTGGCGGGGAAAGCCTGGCATCGCGTGTTCCTGCAGGGGCGGCGCGGGCCGGTCGACCGGGTCGTCGAGGTGCCGCCTGTGCAGGGCGTGGGGGCGTCGGAGACCGAGGTCGCAAAGGTCGAGCGCTTCGTCGACGCGATGCGCGCCGAACGTTTCGATCTCGCATTGCAGATGTTTGGGGGAGGGCGTCATTCGAATCCATTCCTGTTGCGCTTTGGCGCGCACTTGACGGCGGGGGCCTGCGCGCCGGGCGTACCCTTGCTCGATCGGTGGGTGCCGTATCGCGAGCCCAGCCCGCGCAGGTTGGCCCTGCTCGAGATTGCCGGGCTGGTTGGTGCCGAGTTCCGGTTGCCCCCTGGGGCGCAACCGGAACTCGCGCTCACGGACGCGGATCGCCACGAGGCAGCAGGGATCGTATCCGCGCTGGCCGGCAAGCGTCTCATCGTGCTGCAGCCGGGGTCGACCGATCCGCGCCGCTGCTGGCCGGCACGATCGTTCGCGGCACTGGGCGACCGGCTCGCGCGGGACGATGCCTGCATCGCCGTGAACGGTTCGCCGGACGAAGCGGCGCTGGTGCACGAGGTCGTGACGCGCATGCGTGCGCCGGCCGTCCCACTCTCCGGCCGGCTGAGCCTGGGCGGGCTGTGCGGCCTGCTGGCGCGCGCCGCCCTGCTCGTGTCGAACGACACCGGTCCGCTGCACCTGGGCCTCGCCCTGGGCGTCCCGAGCGTCGGCATTTTCTGGCTGACGAACCTGATCGATGGGATGCCGTTGCGCCCTTCGACCTTGTACGCGGCCTTGTCGGTGCGGATACGGTGCCCCGTCTGCGATGAAGACAATCTCAGGACGCGCTGTCCGCACGACGTGAGCTTTGTCGCCGATGTCGGCATCGACGAGGTGGAGGCGCTGGCCCATGCGGCGAGGATGCACCAATGAGTCACCAATAAGGCCACATGCCGACACTGCGCTGGCGGCTCGGCGCCGTGCCGGACAGCAGTGCACGTGCATGTTGCAGGACGACTTGCGCACGCTCCGCACCGGGATCCCAGATGCAGCGGTGCGTATGGCGGTCGAGTGGGGCCCAGCGGGCGATGTCGGCCTTGCTGAACACGACGACGCTTTTGAGCCGGAGACCGGCCGCGATGTGGGACACGCCCGTGTCGTTGCAGAGCAAGAGCCTGGCATCGCGCATCAGGACGGCCATCGCGCCGATCGAGATCGGGGCGGCGGCGTCGAGCGGTGTGTGGTGCATGCGGGCCGCCACGTCGGCAGTGAGGTCCGCTTCTTCGGCCGATCCGGTCAACACGACTTCGAGGCCGAACTCGGCCGCGAGGCGGTCGCCGACCTCGGCAAACAACGCCGCCGGCCAGCATTTGTCCCGCTTGCGCGCGCCGGGGTGGATGCACAGGTAGCCGCCGGGCGCGAGCCTGGCGCCGAGGCCGCTGGCGCGCCATTCGTCCTCGTCGTCGCGCGACAGCGGGAATTCCAGGTGGACCCCGGTCGATGGCGCGCCCAGTTGCTCCATCAGGGACAGGAGTCGTTCCGGTTCCGCCCCGATTTCCGGATAGGGAAACAGGATGGTGCGGTCGCGGACGACGGGCGCGCCGCGGCAGAACCCGGCCATCGCTTGCGCGCCGAAGCCGCTCACGATGTCGTTGCTCACGTCGCCACTGCCGTGCAACTGGAGCGCCAGCGCGAACTGGCGGGTGCAGAGACTGTTGTAGAAACGGGCCAGCGCGTCGTGCCGGACCGGTTGCTCGGGCAGCAAAGGGTGGCCGGGAAAGGCGATGAATTCATCGACGTAGGCACTGAACCGGTCCGCGAATTGCTGCGCCCACGGCAAGCCCACCAGCGCGATGTGCGCACGGGGCAGGGCGCCGCGCAGGGCGCGCAGGGCGGGAACCGCACACAGCATGTCGCCCAGGTGCAGGGCACGGAATACGATGACGGAAGGCGGATCGAGGCGTTGCAGCAGTGGTCGATGGTACATTTTTTCCTCCTTTGGAATGAGCGGGCATGCGCGTCTTTCCGGTGAGGGCATCGTTGTCGTCTTGCTTGTTATCTGCGCAGCAGGCCGTCGAGGACATTGCGCGTGACGCGCTCCAGTTGGCGATCCCGGCCGGCGTCGAGAACCTGCGCCCAGTCGGTCGTCCCGGCCGAAAACACGGTGCCGTTGCGCGTGAACAGGCCCATGGCGGCCGTGTGGATGCCTTCGCCGGCCGCATGGCGTGCTCGTGCCGGCAATTCCTGCCAGTCGGGGCCCAGGCGCGCCGCCGCCAGCAATGCGTAGTCGTTTGGCGTGCCGTCCTCGTCCGCCCATGCCGACAACTGCGCCGACAGCTGCGCGCCGTGGTCCGCATCGAAGACGTCGAGCGGGACGCCGTCGCACTCATAGCCCGCCAGCGGCGGCCAGCTATGCCGTGCGAGCGCGTCGCCGCGTGCCAGGCCGGTCTCCATGAAGACCCAGTGATCCGGCTGCTGGACACGATAGCCGCCGGACCGGCGCGGGCCATCCCACCAGCCGCCTCCATGCCGGTAGCTGGCGCCGCTCAAGCTGTCCTCGGGACGTGCCGCGCCGCGGGGTGACCACCATTGATCGAGGGCGCCATGCGGGCCACCCTGGTGGCAGACGATGGCCGTCCCGTCATCGACGACGTGGATGCGCCACCAGCACACATTGGCGGCGAAGAACGCGAGATTGCCGCCGCTGGAAACGAAGTCCTCGACGGCGTCGCGTGTCGCGGTGCTCCAGTATTCGTCATGGCCGGCGGCGACCAGCAGGCGGTAGCCCGTGAGCAGCGCCGGGTCGGCGTGGAGGTCGAGGTCCGTGCAGACGTCGGCGCGGTAGCCGTTGCGCACCAGCCAGCGGATGAAGTGCGCATCCCAGTGGGCGAAGGTCTGGCGGGGCGATGCGGCGTCGTAATGGTCGGCGGCGCACCACACGGGCCCGCCGATGCCGCCGCCGGGACGGCGCAGCGAGACGCGCGCGCCCGGCGGCGCGGTCGATCGCGGCGGGTGGACGTAGAAGCAGCCGCCGCCGCTGACGTTATAGGCGTGGTACGTGGCCAGCGGCAGCTTGTAGAGGATCCCGCGGAGCATGCCGCGTCCGCCAGGCCCGGGACGCACCACGAACAGGGCGGCCCCGTGGCCGCGGGCCAGGTCGAACGTGGTCTTGCGGCCTTCTTCTTCAAGGTCGGCGATGTAGACGGCCGATGGCCAGTCCGGTGGAATCGGAAAGGGATAGGCCGGCCAGTTCCAGTCCACGTCCGGCGCGGCATCGGCCGCCCATTCGCCGGGCAGCCAGTCGCTGCGCAGCATCCGGACCGGTCCGTCGTCCCAGCGGTAGAACGTGACGCGGAAACGGCGGCTGTCGGTCGACACGTGCAGATGCAGCGTGGCGCCGGGCAGTACGCTGGCCCGTCCTGGATACGCACGGATCATGCGGGAAGCTCCGGTTCGATCCGTTTGGTCACGAGGAAGGGCGGTATCGCGAGGGCGTGCAACGGCATGCGGCGGAACGACGCGAGTGCTTCCTCCGGCGTTTCCACGATCGGCTCGTCCTTGCCGTTGAACGACGTGTTCAGCAGGACCGGCACGCCCGTGCGCGCATCGAAGCCCACCAGCAGGCGGCGCAGCAGCGGGTCGTCGTCCGGGCCGACGGTCTGCAGCCGCGCGCTGCCGTCCACGTGGGTGATGGCCGGTACGCGCGCCATTTTGTCCGGCCGGACCGGCGCGGCGAATTGCATGAAGGGCGAGGGACGGGGCAGGTCGAAATACTCGGCGGCCCGCTCGGCGAGCACGACCGGTGCCAGCGGACGGAACCATTCGCGCAGCTTGACGCGCGCATTGATCCAGTCGCGGACTTCGGGCTGGCGCGGATCGGCCAGGATGCTGCGGTGGCCCAGGGCGCGCGGTCCGAACTCGCTGCCGCCCTGGTACAGGCCGAGTACGCGGCCCCGGCACAGCAGGTCGAGCATGTGGCTGCACAGGGCGTCGGTATCGGGCAGGTGGACGATGTGAAGGTCGTCGCGGTCGGCCAGCGCGGCTTCGATGTCGTGAGGTCGCGGGACGGGACCCAGGTAATCGTGGGTCCAGCGGTAGGCGCAGCCGGCGCCGGCCAGCTCCGTGAGGCCGTACAGCGCGCAGCCCAGCGCAGTGCCGGCATCGCCCGGCGCGGGGGGAATGAAGACCTGTTTGAACGGCGTTTCCCGCAGCAGGCGCTCGTTGGCCGAACAGTTCAGCGCCGTACCGCCGGCGAAGCACAGGTTGTCGAGTCCCGTCTCCGCATGCAGCCAGCGGGCCACGGCCAGGATCGCATCCTCGAAGGCGCGCTGGCCCGCCGCCGCCAGGTTGGCGCAGTCGGCGAAGACAACCCCCGGCTGGCCGTAGCGGAAGCGTTCATGGTCGCGCAGGATATCGCGCCAGGCCGGCGGCAACGTCACCTGCCCGCTTTCGACGGCCAGCGGCGGCAGGCCCAGCGCGTGCGGCTGGCCATGCGGGGCGAGCCCCATCACCTTGCCTTCGTTGCCTTCGCTGGGAAAGATGGCTTGCGTCAGCAGGAAATAGAACATGCCGAGACCGACGAGGCGCATGTCGTCCCGGTCCCACAGGTGCTTGCCGATGCAGTGCACGCGTTCGCGGTCGGCGCGGTAGAACGAGGCGACTTCGCGCCAGTCGCCCGGTACGTACGCCGCGCCGCTCCAGTGGTCGGTCAGGTCCGCGACGGGGCTGCCCTGGCCGTCGATGACCATGACGGCGGCTGTGCGGAAAGGCGACGGGTGGAACACGCTGTACAGGTGCGCCAGGTGGTGCGAGATGCGCGCATGCCGGCAGGCGGGGGCGAGGCGCAGCGCCGCGGCGAGTTCCTCGTCGTACCGGGCCTGGTGGCGCGCTTCGTCGTCGCACGAGAAGCATTCGACCACGATGTCGATGGGGCGCTCCGGCCAGGGCAGGCGCGGTCCGTAATGGTCGCGGACGTCGCCCGGCCGGCCCCAATGATGCTTGTGGCGCGTCAGCCGCTCTTTCTGGATCGCCCACAGCACTCGCGAGCCCTGCATCAGGCAGGCACTGGCGTCCTGGGTCCGGTTGATACCGAGCACGACGGGAACATCGGTCATCGTTTCCTCCGCGTTGGGTTGCGATGCAACGGTCCTGCTGAGGCTTGGAGCACGATGAGCCGGATTAGTTCATCCATTCGCGCGGTCGTTGGCGCGGCCGCAGAAACCTGTGGACGCGGGCGTTGTCTGAGATGACCTTAGCGTGAGGAGGACACCATCATGGCGCACGTCAATCCGATCCAGGTCCAGAAATTCCTCAAGGGCGTGGACTATCCGGCGTCGAAGAAGACGCTGCTCGAACAGGCGAAGAGCATGGGGGCCGACGAGAATATCTGCGCGTCCCTCGAACAATTACCGGACGAGGATTACCAGACCCCGGCCGACGTCAGCCAGGCGTTCGGCGCCTTGCCGGACGACGCCCAGCCCGCCGGCGCCCGGCGCGACAAGCCGGCGCACAAGGAAGCACACAAGGAGGCGCCGCGTTCCAGCGGCAGCAACGAATTCCTCGTGCAGGCGCTGCAGGATTCGATGGCCGAGATCCAGATCTGCGAGCTGGCGCTGGAAAAGCTGGACAACGAGCATGCCAGGGCGTTTGCCCAGTCCATGATCGACGAGCACGGCCGCATGGGCCGCGAGCTCGAGCAGCTGGCCGCCGCCAGGAAGATCGACATGCCCAGCCGCATCCGTCCCGAGCAGGAGATGACGGTGGACGAGTTTTCCAGCCTCGAGGGCAGGGATTTCGAGCAGCGCTGGATCCAGTACAACATCGACGTGCATGAGCGCGACATCAAGATCTTCCAGCACTATGCCGGCGAGGACTACGATCCCGACATCCGCAAACTGGCGCACGGCACCGCCGCCACGTTCGGCAAGCACCTCAAGAAGGCGCACGACGTCGGCCGCAAGCTGGCGAAGACTTGACGCGGCCTGAACGGGGCGGCGAAACCCGGTATCATCGATGGGAATCCCCTTGATGACCGGATATCCCATGCTCCAGACGCCCGCCTCGTTCACGCCCCTGATGGCTCCGCAGCAGGATGCCGCACCGCTGTCCTTCGTCTTCCACGGCGGGCGGCTGCTCGTGCGCGAGGCCGACCTCGGCCTGCCCGACGAGGCCGCGGTACGCAGCCTCGCGCTCGACCCGCCGCGCCTGCAGCCGGTGGGCTTGCTGGACGACCGCTATTGCCAGGCCGCCTGGGTCGACGACGAGGCCCTGGCACCGCCCGGCCATGCGTGGCGCGGGCTGCGCTCGCTGTTCGGCGAGTTCGACGAAGGCCACCTCGGCGTGGCCGCACGTGCCTGCCAGATCGCCGAATGGGCGCGCACCCACCGCTTCTGCGGCGCCTGCGGCAGTGGCACCGTGCTGGCGGCGGGCGAACGTTGCCTCAAGTGCGTGAACTGCGGCCACATGGCCTATCCGCGCATATCGCCGGCGATGATGGTCCTGATCCGCAACGGCGACAAGGTCCTGCTGGCGCTGCATACGCAGTCCGCGGTAAAGCGCTTCGTGCCGCTGGCGGGCTTCCTGGAGGCGGGCGAGACGATCGAGGAAGCCGTGCACCGCGAAGTGTTCGAGGAAGTGGGCCTGCGCGTGCACAACCTGCGCTATTTCGGCAGCCAGTCGTGGCCGTTCCCGCACTCGCTGATGATCGCGTTCACGGCCGATTACCTGGACGGCGACATCCGTACCGACCCCAACGAGATCAGCGAGGTGCGCTGGTTCGGCCCGGACGACGAGTGGCCGGAGCGCGTGGCGCACGTGTCGATCTCGAGCATGCTGGTCGACAGCCATCGGCCGCCCGGCCGCTGACGGCCGGCCACTCGGCCCGGCTCAGGGCGTGGGCGTGGCCGCAATCCGGCCTTCCACGCGCAGCGCCAGCGGCGTTTCTTCCGGCCGCGTGCCCGTGCTGCGCATGCGCACGACGCGCTGCATCAGGTCGAACCAGAACGGGGCGCCGAACAGCGCGGTCGACGCCGTGACGATCCACCCGGCGACCTGCAGCGCGAAATCGGCATTGGGTACCGGAGGGAACTGCGTCCAGCCGATCGGCAGCGCCATCAGGGCGTCGAACACGGCCGGGTCCAGTGCGCCGGGCGCGTCATGGAGATGCGCCGCGAGGGCCGGCTGCTGCCACAGCGTGCGGAACAGGTGGATGCTGTCGATGTTGAACAGGATCGCCAGCAGCAGCGCCAGCAGCAGGGAAATCAGCAGCTGGCGCCGTTTATAGGTGCCGGACATGCGCGCCATCGCGTTGTCGAACCAGCCGGCCAGCATGTCCTGGAACTGCTGCAGGTCGCGCGCGCGCCCGTACAGCCCGCGCATCACCTGCCGCACCTGCGGATCGGGGATCGTCTCGATGGCGTTGCCGAGCTGGACGAAGTCGCCCGGCGCTTTCCAGAGGCTGTCCACCAGCGCAATCGCAAAATGCGCCGGTTCGATGTACGATGGCCGCGTACGCATGTCCCGCTCGCTCGGCTGGGTGCCGTCCGTGTGCGGGTTGACCAGCGGATGCAGGTAGACGGCACGCGCCAGCCCGTCGAAGCGCGGGTCGTTGAGCATGCTCTTGACGCCCGCCAGCAGGGTATTGGCACGCAGCCGGAACGCCGCGGCCAGCGCCTCCTGCAAGGTGGTGACGATCAGGGCGACCGTGCCATAACAAAATGTCAGGCCTATTGCGACTTCCAGGACAGTGCTCCCAAGCATGGCTGTTCTCCGCGCAGTGACAAGGACGTCGACTACGCTAGCGCATCGGCCACAGTCCGGCTTTCGTTTTGCGCAAGGAAGCCGCCGGCTTCTGTGGATCCGCTCCATTTTCTATATACTCTCGGCAATCGAAAATTTTAGGGTTAACCATGTCTGACAAAGAAGTCTTCACCGAGAACGACTGGCGCCGCCTGCTGGTAAGCCTTGGCGAAGATCCCAACCGCTCCGGCCTGCACGAGACGCCCGCCCGTGTCGCCAAGGCCTGGAAACACTGGACTTCCGGCTACGACCAGGATCCGGTCGAGATCCTCAAGGCCTTCGAAGACGGCGCCGAGGAATACAACGAATTGATCGTCGTGCGCGGCATTCCGGTCTACAGCCATTGCGAACACCACCTGGCGCCGTTCTTCGGCAAGGCGACGGTGGGCTATCTGCCGAACGGCAAGATCGTCGGGCTGTCGAAGCTGACCCGTCTCGTCGACGTGTTCTCCAAGCGCCTGCAGGTGCAGGAACGCTTGACGGTCCAGATCGCCAACACGCTGATGGAAGTGCTGGAACCGAAGGCCGTGGGCGTGGTCATCAAGTGCCGCCACATGTGCATGGAAAGCCGCGGCATCCGCACGCCGGGCGAGGAAACCATCACGTCGACCCTGCTGGGCGAACTGCAGCCGAACCTGGCGCTGCGTACCGAGTTCCTGTCGCTGGCCCGCGACTGAGGGTCGCCCCGACCCCGCACGCATGGCGCCTGAAAAAAAGGCGCCATGATTCCGAACACGCTGCTAGACTGTATTTACTGGGCGCCGTGTTCGAATCCGTCGCGACAATGCGCTACGCCCCGTCGATGATCGGGAACCTGTTCCGGATCACGTGTCTCCAAGTGAATTTGAGGCGATCGACATGGCCAGGCAAACCTTTCCAAGCGATGTACCGCGTGAACAGTTCGAGACCGTGCGTGAAATGCTGGAAGCGGCCCGCCGCAAGACCCGGCCGCGCAAGCACGATCTGTACGATGTGTTCTGCGCCGTCCTGTACTTCCTCCACACCGGCAGCGCCTGGCGCAGCATGCCGCCCGAGTTCCCGCCCTGGCGTACCGTGCACGAATATTTCACGCAATGGACGATGCTGCGCGACGGCGACCGCACCCTGCTCGAGCAGGCGCTCGACCGGCTCGGACGCACGGCCGAAATCGCGCGGTTGCGCCAGCTGACCGGGCAGCAGCGCTGATCCGGGCCGCGGTGCCGGATGACCGGCCTGCGCCGGCCGCTGTGAACTCTGTGTGAGCGCTATCTGGCAAGATCGGCCTAGCGCGCGGCCGCCACCGACCCTTCCGCCGGCTCGAACACGAGCTTCTTTTTCGCATCCATGTGGAACACGCCGATCGGCTGGGCCTGGACGTTGTCCGACGGTTCCGGCAACTGGCTGCACGTACGGGTTTCCAGTTGCCACATCTCGTCGCCCGCGCGCAGCAGGAAGGTGTCGTCGCCCGTCGAGAACAGCTCGACGTTCAGGTCGGCCAGCGGCGTCTTGCCCAGGTCGAACTGGCGCTGGCAGTCCGGCAGGCGCGACGCGATCACGCGCAGGCCCACCTGTTTGCTCCAGAAATAATCCTGCGTGACGACCACGGTCAGGGCGTGGTCGGAGCTGTCGATCGTATAGCTGGCCGATTCGTTGACGCAGCCGGCCAGCAGCAAGAGCGGTGTCAACAGGAGCAAGGTGGAGCGCATGGTCATTTCCGGGTTGGCGATGCTTTTGTGCATCACTGCGCGAGTATAGAGCGCTTCAAACCCTTGCCGCAACGGCATGCTTCTCTCGCGCTCCCTGATTTTCCGAATTCGGACATGATGATCAGGACATTCATCTCCTTTCGGAAGCGAGCAAAGCCATGCCAGACGACGACCTGAGTCTATCGGAGCAGCGTGCGCAGGGCGCGACGCTGCCCCATGCGCCGCCGCAACCGCTCACCTTGCGGATCAATGGCGCCGAGCACAACCTGACGATCGAGCCCCGCGTGACCTTGCTGGACGCATTGCGCGACGTGCTGGGCCTGACCGGCACCAAGAAGGGCTGCGACCGCGGCCAGTGCGGGGCGTGCACGGTCCTCGTGGACGGCCAGCGCATCAATGCCTGCCTGACCCTGGCGATGATGCACGACGGCCGCGAGATCACGACCGTGGAAGGCCTGGCCCACGAAGGGCAGCCCCATCCGATGCAACAGGCTTTCATGGATTGCGACGGCTTCCAGTGCGGCTATTGCACACCGGGGCAGGTGTGTTCGGCGGTGGCGCTGCTGGACGAGGTGAAGGCAAGGCAGGCCAGTATGCTGACGGAAGGCGACCAGCTGGCGCCGGGCGCGCTGTCCGAAGACGAGATCCGCGAGCGCATGAGCGGCAACCTGTGCCGCTGCGGCGCCTATCCCAACATCGTCAAGGCCATCCACAGCGTGGTCTTGCGCCAGGCGTAGGGGGACGTGCATGCACTCGATCTTCTACGACCGTGCCAGGGACGTGAACCACGCGCTCGAGCTGGCGCGCCAGCCGGGTGCGAAATACATCGGCGGCGGGACCAACCTGCTCGACCTGTACAAGAGCGGCATCGAGAAACCCGTCCGCCTGGTCGACGTGAGCCGGCTGGCGCTGGCCGACATCGACGAGCTGCCGGGCGGCGGCCTGCGCATCGGTGCCATGGCCAGCAACACGGCGGCCGCGAACCACCCGCTCGTGCGCCAGCGCTACCGCCTGCTGTCGGAGGCCCTGCTGAACGGCGCGTCGACCCAGCTGCGCAACATGGCGACGGTCGGCGGCAACCTGCTGCAGCGCACGCGCTGCCATTACTTTACCGATCCGACCTTCCCTCACTGTAACAAGCGCGATCCCGGCTCGGGCTGCGACGCCATCGACGGCCACAACCGCATCCACGCGATCCTGGGCGCCAGTCCGCACTGCATCGCGACCAATCCGTCCGACATGAGCGTGGCGCTCGTCGCGCTCGACGCGGTCATTCACCTGCAGGGGCCGGACGGCGCGCGGCAGGTGCCCGTCGCCGAGTTCCACCGCTTGCCGGAGGACCGTCCGCAGGACGACACGGTGATCCGCCCCGGCGAACTGATCACGGCGGTGGAATTGCCGCCGACGCCGTTTTCCCGGCATGCGCATTACCTGAAGGTGCGCGACCGCGCCAGCTATGCGTTCGCGCTGGTGTCGGTGGCGGCCGCCGTCGACGTGGACGGCGACACCATCCGCGACCTGCGTATCGTGCTGGGCGGCGTCGCCCATAAGCCCTGGCGGGCGCTGGGTGCGGAACAGCGATTGCGCGGCCAGTCGCTGGGTGCGCTCACCGACGCCGTGCTGGGCCAGGCAGGGGCGGATGCCGTCGCTGGTGCGCAGCCCTATGCGCACAACGCGTTCAAGGTCGAACTGGCGCAGCGCGCGGTCGCGCGGGCGCTGCGGGTCGCCACCGGCGTGATGGGAGGCATGGCATGAACATCACGGGCGCACCCATCAATCGCGTCGACGCGTGGGCGAAAGTCAGCGGCGCGGCGCGCTATTCGGCCGAGCATCCGGTCGCCGACGTGGCCCATGCGGTCCTCGTCACGAGCACGATCCCCAGCGGACGCGTGCTCTCCATCGACGACAGCGCGGCCCGCGAAGTGCCGGGCGTGCTGCTCGTGATGACCCACGAGAACGCCATGCGCCTGCCGCCGAAGATGAAGGACGGCAAGCTCCAGCCGCCGATCGGGCGCAGGCTGACCCTGCTGCAGGAAGACGACGTCTACTACAACAACCAGCCGATCGCCGTCGTCGTGGCCGACACGTTCGAGCGCGCGCGCGAGGCGGGCGCCCGCCTGCGCATCGAGTACGAACGCAAGCCGGCCGTGCTCGACTTCGAGCAGGCCAGGCAATCCGTGCATCCGCCGGAAAAAGTGTTGACGGAAGAAGCCGACACGAAGCGGGGCGATTTGCAGGCGGGCCTGCTGGCCGGCAGCGCGCGGATCGACGTCACCTATACGACGCCCATCGAGAACCACAACCCGCTCGAAACGCACGCGACGATCGCGCAATGGGACGGCGACCGCCTCACCTTGTACGATTCGACGCAATACATGAAGGGCGTGCAGCGCATCGTCGCCAGCATCTTCGACATTCCACCGGAAAACGTCACGGCGATCTGCCCTTATGTCGGCGGCGGTTTCGGCTCGAAGGGTTCCGTGTGGTCGCACGTCGTGCTGGCCGCGATGGCCGCGAAACAGCTGGGCCGTCCCGTCAAACTGTCGCTGGACCGCAACCAGATGTTCGGCCCCGTCGGCAGCCGCCCGAACACCGAGCAGCGCATGCGCATGGCGGCGCTGCCGGACGGACGCATGACGGCATCCAGCCACGACACGATCGCCTACACGTCCATGATCGAGGACTGGATCGAGCCGTGCGGCCTCGTCACGCGCATGATGTACGAGAGCCCGAACCAGGAGACGTCGCACCGGCTGGCGCGCATGAACCTCGGCACGCCCACGTTCATGCGCGCGCCCGGGGAAGCGACCGGCTCGTATGCCCAGGATTGCGCGATCGACGAGCTGGCCTACGAGCTGCACATGGACCCGCTCGACCTGCGCCTGAAAAACTACACGGAGCGCGATCCGGGCAAGAACCTGCCGTTTTCCAGTAAATCGCTGCGCCAGTGCTACGAGATCGGCGCCGAGCGCTTCGGCTGGCGCGAACGCAACCCGCAGCCGCGCTCGATGCGCCAGGGGAACAAGCTGGTGGGATGGGGCATGGCGACGGCGAGCTACCCGACGAACCGTTCACCGGCGGAATGTTCCGCGACATTGACGCCGGACGGCACCGCGCTGTTCCGCTCAGGCACCCAGGATCTCGGCACCGGCACCTACACCGTGATGACGCAGGTGGCGGCGGATGCCCTCGGCGTGCCGGTCGACCGCGTGCGTTTCGAGCTGGGCAATTCGCAGATGCCGGAAGCGCCGGTGTCGGGTGGATCGACGACGGTCGCCAGCGTGGCGCCGGCCGTGCAGGCGGCGGGGAAGGCGTTGCGCCTGAAGCTGCTCGGCATCGCCGCCGCCGATGAACGCTCGCCGTTGTTCGGCGCGACGGCCGACCAGGTGGGCGTCGATTCGACGTCGGATGGCGGCGAGCTTTACCTGCTGGCTGATCCGGCGCGGCGCGAAGCCATGCAGGCCATCGCCGCGCGTCACGACGGTCCCGTGGAGGTGACCGCGAAGGCCGAGCCCGGCGATGAAAAGCAGAAGTACTCGATGCACGCGTTCGGCGCCGTGTTCGTCGAGGTGACGGTCGACGAAGACCTGGGCGAGATCCGCGTGCCGCGCGTCGTGGGCGTCTACGGTGTCGGCAAGCTGATGAACGAAAAGACGGGCTATAGCCAGCTGATGGGCGGCATCGTCTGGGGCATCGGCCTGGCGCTGTTCGAAGAGACGCTGATCGACAGGCGGGAGGGGCGTGCGGTGAACGGCAACCTGGCCGAGTACCACGTGCCGACGAATGCCGACATCCAGGCGATCGACGTGCAGATCGTCGACGAGGACGACCCGCACGTGAACCCGTTGGGCGCCAAGGGCATCGGCGAGATCGGCATCACGGGCGTGGGTGCCGCCATCGCGAATGCCGTGTTCCATGCGACGGGCAAGCGGGTGCGGGACCTGCCGATCACGCTCGACAAATTGTTGTGAACGCTGGGTGCGTCACTCCTTGTGATGCGCCTGCACCACATGCTCGCCGCCATGCGGCGCGTGGGTATTTTCCCAACCGCCACCCAGCGCCAGGAACAACTGCACCTGATCGGCCGCCAACTGCGCATCGGACGCCGCAAGGACGCTCTCGGCGCTGGCCAGGGTGCGGTCCGCGTCCAGCTGGGACAGGAAGTCCGTGCGGCCGAACTGGTACAGCTTGGCCGACTGGCGCGACGCGAGCGCGCTCTGGTCGCGCGCGGCGCGTAGAAGCGCGTTGCGGTCGAGCTCGCGGGCATAGACGGTCAGCGCGCTTTCCGTCTCGCGCAGTGCGTTCAGCACGACCGAGTCGAAGCGGGCCAGCGCACCGGCCGTGTTGGCCTTGGCCTGCGCGATGTGCGAGCGGGCGGAGCTGGTCGCGGGCAGGCTCCACGAGATCAGCGGGCCGAGGCTGAACTTCCACGTGTTCGCATCGTTGAACTGGTTCGCCATGCCGATCATGCCGACCGACGCGCCCAGGTTGATGTTCGGGTACAGCTCGGCCGTCGCCACGCCGATGCGCGCGGTGGCGCCGGCCAGCTGGCGTTCGGCCTGGCGCACGTCGGGACGGCGGCGCAGCAGGGCGGCGCCGTCGCCGACGGGAATCGTCGCGGCTACGCGCGGCGGCGTGGCGCATTGTGCGACCTCGGCCGGGAACTGGCTCGGCACGTCACCGGTCAAAACAGCCAGACGGTACAGCGCCGTGCGGCGGCGCGCTTCCAGCGGCGGCAGGTTGGCGCGCAACTGGTCGAGCTGGGCTTGTGCACGGGTGGTGTCGATGGCGATGCCGCGGCCGCGCTTGACGCGTTCGGCCGTGAGCTTCACGAACTTTTGCTGCAGGTCGACGGACGCTTGCGCCACCTTCAGCTGGTAGCCGGCCGAACACGCTTCCGCATAGGCGCGGGTCGTGTCGGCCGCGACGATCACGTGGGTCAGGTCGCTGGCGGCTTGCGCGGCTTCGACGTCCGCTTCCGACGCTTCGACGGCGCGGCGGATGCGGCCCCACAGGTCGAGCGTGTAGCCGATCTTGACGTCGGCGTCGTACAAGCCGTCGGTGGGCAATTGTTCCGGGATGCCGAGTTGTGCGCCGGCGATGCGGCCGTATTGCGGCGCGGCGCTCATCTCGACTTCGGGCCGCTTCTTTTCCTCGACCTCTTCCAGCACGCCGTGCGCGCGCTGCAGGTTGGCGGCGGCCACGCGCAGGTCGGCGTTGTTGGCGAAGGCCCTGGCGACCAGCTTGTCGAGGAGCGGGTCCTGGTACAGGCGCCACCAGTCGGCCGGCAACGGCTCGGATTGGAAGGGCTGTTCCGTCGCGCCCATGAACGGGGCGTTGGCCGCGTCGCGCTTGATCACGGCCTCGTTCGGCACGTGGTAGTCGGGACCGACCGTCGTGCAGGCGGCGAGCGCGGCCGCCAGCAGCGACAGCGTGACGATGTTCCTGGCGGAGGATCGGTAGCGGTTCATGACGATTGATGCGTGGTAGTCGCGGCGGGAACGGCAGCCACTTTCCTGGTCTGCGCCGGCAGCACCTTGACGGTCGCCGTCTGCCCGGCGACGAGGCGCACGGTGGCCGGCACCTGGTCGATGGCGATGCGCACCGGCACGCGCTGGGCCAGGCGGACCCAGTTGAAGGTCGGGTTCACGTTCGGCAGCATGTTGGCGCCCGTGCTGCGGTCGCGGTCGGTGATGCCTTCGGCGAAACTTTCCACGTGGCCGCGGATCGGCTGGCGCGTGCCCATCAGGGTGACGTCGACCCGGTCGCCCAGCTGGATGCCGGGCAGCTTGGTCTCTTCGAAATAGCCTTCGACGTAGAACGAGCCGCTGTCGACGACGGCCATCACGGGATGCGCCGCGGTGGCGTACGCGCCTTCGCGCAGGTCGAGGTTCGTCACGATGCCGTTGACGCTGGAGACGACGCGCGTGCGTTCGAGGTTCAGCTTCGCCGTGTCGCGGTTGACGATGGCCTGGGCCAGCGCGGCGCGTGCCTGGTCGGTGCGGGTCTGGCCCTGCTCGCGGGTTTCCTGCGACACGAGGTCGTCCAGCTGGGTGTTACGCTGGTTCTCGCGCAGCGCCTGGGCCAGCGCGGCCTGGGCCGCCGTCACCTGGGCTTCGCTCTGGCGCAAGGCCAGTTCGAAGCGGGCGCGGTCGATGTCGAACAGCGGCTCGCCGGCCTTCACCTGCTGGTTGTCGTGCACGTAGACCTTGGTCACCTGGCCCGTCACGTCGGGCGCCACTTGCACGACGTAGGCTTTCACGCGGCCGTCGCGCGTCCAGGGTTCGACCTCGTAGTGGCGCCACAGCTGCCAGCCCGCGTAGACTGCGCCCGCGGTCACCACCGCCGTGATTGTTACCCGGCCAATCGCCGACAAAATAGTTTTCATAGCCATGTTAGGACCAGTTGCGTGTGTAATACGCCAGTGCGCCGAGCACGATGACGAACAGGGAAAAATCGAACAGGGCCGGGTGCCAGACGATGCGGTAAAAGCCCGTCTTCGCCAGGACCAGGTTGATGAGTCGCGAGACCACCAGCGCCGCCAGCGTGAGCAGCAGGAGCGGAGGAACGTAGAGGCCGTAGATGCTGACTTCGCCGATCATCGGATCTCCTTTCAGATTGCAGTTGCCGCAGTTGCGGACAACGGTTGATAGGCCGCTGCCAGGGGAAACAGGTCGCGCCGCATGCCGGTGAGGGCCGCCAGCGCCTCGCGCTGGGCCGCGTCGCGTTCGCCGGCGCAGATGGCGCGCAGGGCGTTGTCGAGCGTGTCCAGCAGGCTGCGTTCGCAACCGGCGTCGACCCGCGGACGCAGCGCGAAATGGCGCGACAGCTGCTTCATCAGCGGGCCGACGGCCGCTTCGCCGCGGCCCAGCCGGGCGCGCACGCTTTGCAGCAGGGTCATGTTCAAGCCGATGCGCAGGTCGCGCAGGGCGTCGACGGCCTGCAGGTCCTGGTCCTTGCCGGCCAGCGCGAGACGCGGGGTCAGCTGGCCGACGCGGTCGACCATGCGCGCCGAGAATTCCGGCAGCGACGGCACGCGCTCGCCCTTGCCCATGCGCGCCAGCTCGCTCCAGCCCGCCTTGAGCAGGCGGCGCGCCGTCCACGCGGCGCCGACGCGGCGGAACACGCTCGTCGTGACGGCGGCGGCGACGTAGCCGACGACCTGCGCCAGTGTGCTGTTCACGAAGGACACCATGTCGGCGTTGTGCGTGTCGACCATGGCGAGCGTCCCGCAGATGGCGAACAGGAAGGGCATCGCGCGGCCGAACGTCGAGGGGCGCGCGAGGAAGACGCCCAGCGCGAGGAAGGTCGGGGCGCACGCGAGGACGAATGATTCGAAATTGTGCACGGCCGGCAGGATGCCCAGCAGGTACAGGGCCGACAGCGGGATCGCATAAATCGAGTACCACATGAAGGTCTTGATGAACGGCACCGGGTCGTCCTGCGTGGAGAAGAAGCAGCACAGCACGGCCGTCATCATCGGGGCGGCCGCGCCGGACGGCCAGCCGGTCAGGATCCAGAATGCACAGCAGGCCAGCACGGCGGCCGCGGCGGCGAATGCGGACAGAGCGGCCATGCCGCGGTCCAGGTGCAGCGCGCTGACCGGCACGCCCGGCAGGTGGCGCACGGCCTCGGGCAGGCGGCCGTGCACACCGGCGTCGATGTGCTGGCGCAGGGTGCGCGTCTCGACGCAGATGTCGATCAGGCGCCGCAGCCGCGCGGCCAGGTTCACTTCGATCATGCCGGTCCAGCCGATTGCTTCGTCGACCTTCGGTTCGAGGGCATCGATGCGCCGGTGCAGCGCGGCGCCCTGCGTGTCGATGGACACGTCCTTCGGGCTTTCCGTGAGCGCGACGACGTCGCGCAGCAGCGCATGCCATCGTTCCGACACGGCGGTGGCGCCCAGGTCGCGCAGCGCCGCCAGGCGGTCTTCCACGCCCGAGACGATGGGCACGAAGGCGGCCAGGCGTTCCTGCAGCGCGTTCACCGCCTTCTCCGTCCAGCGCAGGCGCGACGTGTCGAACGGCAGGTGCGTGGTCATCAGGCGCATCTCCGTGATGTCGCCCGCGAGCTTGCGGCGGTCGCCGGCACTGCGCGCGTCGCCGGCCGGGTTCAGCGCGTCGCGGATCCAGTGCTGGGCGTCGCGCACGGCATGGTCCAGGCGCGCCACCAGCATCGGTCCGAACGGTTGCGGCAACACGAGGCTGTGCACGACGGTGGCGCATGTGATCCCGAGCAGGATTTCTTCGACGCGCGCGAGGGCGATGTCGAAGATGGCCGCCGGTTCGTTGACGGCGGGGAAGGCGATGAGGCCAGCCGTATAGCCGCCCAGCATCAGCATGTACGAGCGCGGCGTGCGGTCGAGCAGCGACACATACAGGCAGCCGGCGATCCACAGCGCCAGCGCCAGGGACAGCAGTTCAGGGGAGTTGATCAGGCGCGGCACGAGGAACGTGACGGCAATGGCGCCGAGCACCGTGCCGCCCGCGCGGTACAGGCCCTTGGAGCGGGTCGGCCCGGCGAACGGCGCGGCGCAGATATAGGCCGTCATCATGGCCCAAAACGGTCGCGGCAGTCCGATGCGCATCGATACATAGACCGAGAGCATCGCTGCCGCGAATGACTTGACGGAGAACAGCATCTCCGACCGGGTTGGCAAGTTCATGCGGCCTGGATCGTCGCGATGGCCGTCGGCAGGCCGGACAGGACGCGCAGCGTGGCCTCGACGTCGGCCGGGTCGAACTGCCCGAACAGCTTGCGGCGGAAGGGCGTCAGCGCCTGGTCCATCTGGGCGGCCGTTTTCAGGCCCTCGTCGGTCAGGCGCAGGATCTTGGCGCGGCGGTCCTGCGGATCTTCATGGCGCGCCACCAGGCCCGATTCGATCAGGTGGTCGACGACGCGCACGAGCGACGACGCCTCCAGGCTCAGCGTCTCGGCCAGGATGCCCGGCCGCACGCCGTTCTCGCCGAAGCGGTGGATGACCAGCACCGGCAGCCCGGTCGCCTGGGACAGGCCGAAGTCGGACGCGACCTTGTCGGCGGCGGCACGGTAGGCGCGCGACGCGTGGGTCAGCGCGGCGGTGAGACTGCTCAGGGTCTGGTCGGTGAGTTGCATGTTGGCTCTCGTAAATACTTTTCTTGTTCACTGTTGATATGCAAAAGTTTAGCATGCGAAGTATTTGTATGCAACGTAGGGTGGGCACCCCGTGCCCACCAAGTGTCATGTCGTCGAAATTCGGCGCAGGTCGGCCGGCGTGACGAACTCGGTGGCGCAGTCTTTCGTCCGCAGCGCGTCGATCGTGGCAATGCCCCAGTGGACGGCCCCGAACGCCACGCCGGCTTTCTGCGCAGCCTCCGCATCCGTCGCCTGGTCGCCGATGTAGATGGCATCGGCGGGCGCCACGCCGCAGGCCTTGAGCACGGCGCGGATGCGGCTCGCCTTGCCGAACACGGACATGCCGCATTCGAAGCGCCGGAACAGCGCCGCGAGCTCCGGCCCCAGCACCGTGCGCACGTTGTGCTCGGCATTCGACGAGACGACGGTGAGCACCACGCCCCGGCCGTGCAGGTGGCGCAGCGCGTCCCCGATGCCGTCGAACAGTGGAATCGCGTGCGCGCTGTCGCGCATCATCGCCATGAAGGTCTTCGATGCGAGCGGCAGCTTCCAGGCCGGCATGCCGACGTGGTCCATCATCTGCCGCACGTCGAGGTGGCGCAGCTCGTCCGCGCGCGCGACGTCGATGCGGCGGAAGCCATGCCGGTCGGCGATCGTGTTGAAGACGGTGAGGACGAAGGGGAACGAGTCGGCGAGCGTGCCGTCGAAGTCGAACAGGGCGAGGCGGTAGGTCATGCGCACATGGTACACGCCCGCGATGATTATCCGTCGATGGCCTGGCGGGCGAGCGCCGGATCGTCCGAGAACAGGCCGTCGATGCCCGTCTCGAGATAGCGCCGGATCTCCGCGACCGACCCGGCGTCGTGGCGCGCGCTCAAGCCCGCATCGCTGCGGAAGTCGGCCGCGAGGAACGCGTTCTCGGGACGGAAGGTCCACACGACGACCGGGAGTCCCGCCTTGTGCGCATCCGCCACGAGCGCCGTCGGCGCGGCCAGGCGCTCGTCTTTCCCGAGCGGGATGACGGCGCGCGTATTCGGCGCGACGATGTCGGCGTACGTGGCGATGTCGCGCAGGCCGCGCGCCGTGACCATCTCGCCGTACGTCAGGCTGCCGCCGCTTGCGGCCACGTCCGCGGGACGCGCCTTGTCGTACGCGCCGCCCGCGATGACCAGCTGGGCCAGCGTCACGTTGGCCGGCTTGCCGAGGCCCGCCTTGCGCAAGGCTTTCAGGTTCGCGACCTCGAACGATTGCACGACGACGGGCGCGCGTCGTGTGTACGCATGCGCCTTCAGGGTCGAGACGAAGCGGTCTTCCAGCGCCAGGCCTTCGCGCGCAAACCACGTCGAATGCTTCAGCTCCGGAATGAGGCCGATCGTGCGCCCGCGCGCGGCCGCTTCCGCCGCCACGAAGTCGATGATCTCTTCAAGACTCACGACCTGGAACTGGCCGTCGTACGCGGTCCCGCGCATCTGCGGCAGGCGCTCCACCGCGCGCAGCGTCTTGAGTTCCGCGAACGTGAAGTCGGAGACGAACCAGCCGTCGTGCGCCTCGCCGTCGATGGTCTTGCGGGTCTTGCGCGCCGCGAACTCGGGCCGCGTGGCGACATCCGTCGTGTCCGTGATCGCGTTCTCGTGGCGCGCCACCAGCACGCCGTCCTTCGTCGCGACGAGGTCCGGCTCGACGAAGTCCGCGCCGTCTTCGATGGCCTTCGCGTAGGACGCCAGCGTGTGCTCGGGCCGCAGCGCGCTGGCGCCGCGGTGGGCGTACAGGACCGCCTTCGGCTGCCGGGCGGATGCCAGTGCCGGTAGGGCGGCCAGCGCGGCCGTCGCCTTGAGGAAGCGCCGGCGGGGGAAGAACGTGTGCGTCATCAGATGTCGGCCCTCAGGGTGAAAAAGCCCATGCGGGGCGGGATCGGATACGTCGCGTAGCTGCCGCTTGCCTGGCCCACGACCGGCTGCAGCGGGCCTTCGCGGTTCAGCAGATTGGTCACGCTGACCGACCAGCGCAGGTTTTTCACGAACGCCGTCGACAGCGGCACTTTACCCGAGACGGACAGGCCCATGAGGAAGTAGCCCGGCACATCGAGATCGTTCGTGTAGGTGGCGTAGCGCTTGCCGACATAATCGCCCGACAGCTGCGTCTCGACGTCGCCGAGCGTCGCGGTGGCGATGAACTTGTTCATCCATTCAGGCGTGTTGGGCACGGTCTTGCCGGCCGTCGGGACGAGCATCGTGCCGGAGAGGTAGCTGTCCTTGTAGGTCGAGCGGTTGTACGAGATGCCGTCGTAGAACGAGAACGCGCGCCCGAAGTGGAAGGTGCCGGCCATGTCGACGCCGTCCGTCTTGACCGTGCCGACGTTCGACAGGATCGTCGTGCCGCCCGCGAACGACGTGATGATCGGGTTCGAGCTGATCGCGAGCTGGCGGTCGCGGAAGGTCACGTGGTACAGCGCGACCTGGCCGTCGAACGCGGTGAGCGGTCCGAGGTTTAGGCTGCGCGAGTCGCGCAGGCCCGCTTCGACCGTCACCGACGTCTCCGGCTTCGCGTGCGCCTTGAAATAATCGAACGCGGCCTGCGACGACAGGCTCCACGGCGAAGTCCCGCCGCCGCCATACGTCACGTACTGGCGCATGTTCTTCTGGATGTTGGCGAACAGCTGGTCGGTGGACGACACGTCCCAGCGCGCGCCGATCTGCGGCAGGAACCATTTTTTCGTATCGATCTTCCCTTCCGGCAGGCCGCCCGTCGCCGTGCTGCTGATCGCGGCCGGCAGCTGGTTCACGGGGAAGCGGCCATCGGCGAACTGCAGGCTCGATTTGAAGCCGCCCTGCAGCGTGACGCTTGGGCTCAGCTTCCACTCGTCCTGCAGGTACAGCTGCACGACCTTGTTGTCGATGTCGCTGCCGTACTGCGTGATCAAGGGATTGCTGGGGCGCTCGTACGGCGTGCTCGGATGGTTCACGTCGAGCGCATACCAGCGGCGGTACGCGCCCGAATTGTTGTGCTCGAACCAGAGACCGGCCTGCACGAGGTGGTCGCCGAGATCCCAGCGCACGTTCGACAGCCAGCCCTGGCGGTTGATCTTGTACTCCGTCGTGCGCGTGGCGTAGCCCGAATTGCCGAACACGGACTTCAGGTCCCGGTTCGGGAAGTACACCTTGAACAGGCCTGGCAGGCCGGCTTGCTGGATGGGGCCGGCGACGACGCCGACGCCGTCGTTGTGGTGGAAGTAGTACTGGTTCGACCACGTCAGGTTGTCGGTGAGGTACGCCTCGTACTTCGCGTAGGCCAGTTTATCCGTGCGCTGGGCGTCGCTGTAGTAATTGCGGAAGTTCTCCCTGGCGTTCCTGTTTTCCTGCGAATCCAGGTAGGCGAGTGCGCTGGCGAAGTCCGGGTACAGGAAGGGACGTGTGTAAGGCGACGGCGTACCGGCCTTGTGCAAGGTCGAGTCCTCGTTCGGCTCCGTCTTGTCGGACCAGTCGACGAAGACCGTCAGCTTGCCCGCATCACCCTGGTGCACGAATTTCGCATTGAACTGGTCGTTGCTCTGGCGGCCGTCGAAATCCCACGCCTTCGCTTCGTGGTGCAGGCCGGACAAATAAAAGCTGTTGCCGCTACCAAGGTCGCCCGAATCGAAGCGGATGAACGTGCGGGTGGCGCTGTGGCTGCCCAGCGTCTGCTGCACGTGGATAGTGCGGCTGGCGGACGGGTCGCGCGAATACGTCTCGATGGTGCCGCCCAGGTTGCTCGTGGACGGCGTGCCGAGGTCGCCCGCACCGGTCGACAGCACGACGCTTTTGACGTTCTCGCTGGTGAGCGCGCGCTGCGGCGCGAGGCCGTTGTAGTTGCCGTACTGCTGGTCGCCGAGCGGTACGCCGTCCATCGTGTAGCCCAGCTGCTGGCCATTGAAGCCGTGGATGAACAGCGACAGGTTCTGCTCGTTGTTGCCCCACGGGTCGGCCGTCTGGAAGCTCACGCCCGGCAACGACTGCAACGCCTTCAGCGGATTCACGCCGGGCAGCACCTTCTGCATCTCCGCGCCGGACAGGGCGACCGACGAGCGCGTCTTGCGCGTCGAGATCTCGACGGTGGCGATGGCGCCGGCGGGCGTCGTGTCCTGAATGCCGGGCACATCGGCTGCGGTTGCAGGGACGTTCTCGGCGTGGGCGAGCGATGCGCACAGCGTGGCGGCGGCGATGGCGATCAGGGAAGGAGCGAAGTGAACGGTGCGAGTCATGAGTGAACGGCCGGAGGGTTAAAAATGGTCGGCAGATTAACTTTGTGACATGACTACGCGATGACTGTTGCATGACTGGTTGATGACTTTTTTGCACAGTCGCCTGATCGCAAGCGCACATCGCTTTGCGCTTGCACATCGGTCTGCCTCAACTAAGCTGATCCGGGTCAAACCTATAAAACAATCGGAGACACCATGACCATCTTGATCAGGGCAAGGCATCTTGCCGGCGTCCTCATTGGCTTTCTCGGCACGAGCGCCTTCGCGGCGGTCGTCGCCCTCCCCAAGTACAACGTCAGCGTGAACGAGGTGTCGGTGTCCGGCTTTTCGTCCGGCGCCCACATGGCGGCGCAGATGCATTTCGCGTATTCGAAAACGGTGAAAAAGGGCGCGGGCATCATCGCCGGCGGGCCCGTCTACTGCTCGCAGGGGAATGCCGCGATCTCGGTCGGTCCGTGCATGGCCAATACCGGCTCGCGCAATCTGCCGTACCTGATCTCGGTGGTGAATACGTGGTCGGGCAATGGCTATATCGACCCGACCAGCAATATGGCCGCATCGAAGGTCTATCTGCTGTCGGGGACCATCGATTCCACGGTACGCCAGCCCGTCATGGACGATCTCAAGACGATGTACGGTTCGTACCTCCCGGCCGCCAATATCTATTACAAGAACAATCTTGCGGCCGAGCATTCGATCCCGACGGATTTCTTCGGCAACGGCTGCGCCATCAACGGCAGCCCCTACGTCAACAACTGCAACTTCGATACGGCGGGCGAGATCCTGAAATGGATTTATGGGCCGCTGAATCCCAAGAATACGGGGGCGTTAAGTGGCAGCTTCATCAACTTCGACCAGTCTGTTTTCTGGGGCAATTTCAATCCGAATTTCTACAGCATGGCGAACAGCGGCTACGCCTACGTGCCGGCCAGCTGCGCCGCGGGACAGTCGTGCCGGCTGCATGTGGCCTTCCACGGCTGCCTGCAAAGCGCGTCCGTCGTCGGCACGGCGTTTTACCAGAACGCCGGCTATAACCGCTGGGCCGATACGAACAACATCATCGTGCTGTATCCGCAAACGATCGTCACCGCGAACAATCCGGGCGGATGCTGGGACTGGTGGGGTTACGAGGACGTGAATTTCCCGGCCAAGAGCGGCGGGCAGATGGTCGCCATCAAGACCATGATCGACAAGGTCGTCAGCGGCAACGCGGCGGCGCCGTTCACGTGCAGTCACTGGTATGCCAGCAATGTGTCGCACGTGTCGGCCGGCCGGGCTTATATCGGTGCGGATGGGCAGGTGTATGCGAAGAATTCGAACCAGTATCTGGGGTATTACATGGTCACCGCTTATACGGATGTGAGGCAGACGTCGGCGGGGTATTACGCGTATGGCAGTTGTTCGTAACTGTATCCTTGATTGATCGAGCGCATCGAGTCTGCCGAGCTTGGGTGAATACTTCATCTTTTCATCGCAAAGGTGGTTCACCCTCTACTTCGGAGATGACTCATGGCAATCGACGTATATCTGCAAATCGACGGCATCAAAGGAGAGTCGCAAGATTCCACCCACCAGGGATGGATAGAACTAACATCGGCCCAGTGGGGTGTTTTGCAGCCCAAGTCAGCGACAGCGTCGACTGCCGGCGGCCATACCGCTGAACGCTGCGAGCACCGCAGCATCGCGGTGACGAAGCTGACCGACCTGTCGTCGCCGCTGCTGATGCAGACTTGTTCGGCCGGGAAGACGATCCCGAAAGCCAAGCTTGAGTTCATGCGGGCCGATAGCGACGGCAAACCGGTCAAGTACTACGAGGTCGAACTGGAAAACGTCTTGATTGGCAGCGTGAACCAGGCCGCTCATGAGGGCGGTATTCTCCAGGATTCAGTGGCCCTCAAGTTTTCGAAGGTCAAGTGGAAATATACCCAGCAAAAGATCAGTGGCGGCGCGGGTGGAAACACCGCCGGAGGCTGGGATCTGGCAGCCAACCGCATCACGTGAGCGGGAGTTCGTCATGCTCGACGTTCAACCGAAAGATTCGCGCGGCTACTTCATGCTCCCGCAAGCGCCCGAAGACGCAGGCTACTACGTGTACGGGACGCCCGATCAGGGAGGCGGGCAGTATGCTCATCCCGTCATGATGACTCTCCTCTTTTTTATCGAGCGCGAGTGGCAGGCGATCGATGGCCGGAAGTTCGGTATCGGGAACATCAGCTTGCCGGGCGGTGGAAAATTCAAACCCCACGACTCGCACAAGGATGGCCTCCAGGTCGACGTCCGTCCTTTGCGGAAAGACGGTGCTCACGTGCCAGTAAATTATTTCCAGGCGGGATACGACAAGGCAGCCACGGAACGGCTGATCGGCCTTTTTCAAGCTCACCCGGCGGTGAGCAAGGTGTACTTCAATGACCTGAGTATTCCTGGCGTACTGCCGATGAAGAATCACGATAACCACTTTCATGTGGCAATACGGGCGAACACGATATGAAGAAGACCTTGGCAATCGTTGGCGTAACGGCGTTGTTTTCCCTGGCATACGCAGCCGAACAACTCCATTGGCCGGCTCCGTACCGGCCGTTCAAAGGGGAGTACACCATCTATTCCGGCGACCTCGGAGATCAACAGGCACCCACCAAGGATGACCGGAAGCTGTCGTTCATTATCGAAGGGCAGCCCGCCAAGGACATCTTCAATGCCATGCCTCCCGATGACAAGCAAACCTGCAGCGGAGAGAAGGGCGCACGCAGCCGGAGCAAACAAAATGTCTGGTGCACTTTCGCACCGGCAGACGGTTATACCTGTTACTTCGGTTTTGACTTGAGGACTGGTAAAAGCATTGCTGGCGGCACTTGCTGAGGATAAATTTCCGTTTCTTTTGTGGCTGAAATCGTGCGCAAAACGCGATTTCAGTCGTCATTTTGACAATTAATTTGCATCTTTATGTAACAGGCTTTACGAGGTGTAAAGGGTGGTCCCGCACAATTCAGCTCGGCTATGATGGCGGCCCGCTCAGCCATATCGACAACTTTGTTGCTTGATTGACACTGGGCAACACTGAATGGCTGGGCTTGCACATGAAAGATACGGGAGCATCCGGACCGAACGCGACGGTCCAAAAACAGTTTGGTTTGATCAACCTCTTGAAGGCCGGTGCGGCGCAGCTGATCGTCCTGCACCACTTGGCGTTCTACGGCCCGATGGCCGACGCCGCGCGGCCGCTGATGCCGCCGATTATCGACTGGCTCGACCAGTACGGCCGCATCGCCGTCCAGGCCTTCCTCGTCATCAGCGGTTTCCTCGCCGCGAAATCCCTGTCGCCGGCCGGCCTGCCCGGCATCGGCAATCCGCTGGGCACGATCTGGCGCCGCTACATCAAGCTGGCGCCGCCGTTCATCGTGGCCATGTTCCTGGCGATCGGCGCATCGGCCCTCGCGCGCACGTGGATGGTCCACGATTCGATCTCGGCCCCGCCCGACATGTCCCAGCTGGCCGCGCACGTCCTGCTACTGCACAGCGTGCTGGGCTACGAATCGCTGTCCGCCGGCGCGTGGTACGTCGCCATCGATTTCCAGCTGTATGCGCTGATCACTTGCCTGCTGTGGCTGGGCGGACGCATCGCCGGCAACCGCGCGATGCCTTGGCTGATGCCGCTGCTGGTCACGCTGGGCGTGAGCATCTCGCTGCTGTACTTCAACCGCGACGCGGAGTTCGACGTATGGGCGCCGTATTTCTTCGGCAGCTACGGCCTTGGCATCCTGGCATGGTGGGCGAGTGACCCGCGCCGGCCGTTCATCGCGACCTTCTCCCTGCTGTTGATGATGGTGGTGCCGGCTGTGCTGGCGCTGGAACTGGATTTCCGGATCCGCATCGCGGTGGCGTCCATCGTGGCGTGCTTCCTGTTGCTGTATGGCCGTGCGCGATTGAGCACGTATGCGAGCTCGGGCTGGGCGCTCATCAATTACCTGGGCAAGATCTCGTATTCGATTTTCCTCGTGCACTTTCCGGTGTGCCTCGTTGTGAATGCGGCGTTCACGCGGTTCGTGCCGGACGATGCCTATCTGCAAGGCGCAGGCGTCGTGTGGGCGTGGGCGGCCAGCGTGGCGTCCGGCGCTGCGTTCCACCACTGGGTCGAGGCGCCGCTGGGCCGCTTCCTGGCCGGGCTGGCGAAGCCGGTCGCGGTGCGGACGTTCGGTACAAAGCCGGTCAGATTGCGAGGTTGAAGTCGAAGTCAGCGCACGATTGCTGACTTTTATTTGTGTTCAAGCTACGCTGTCACTACGAAACGAAGGTGACATGATGAACACGCAAATCCTGGCACTCGATATCGCAGGCAACCCGTTCGACTGGATTGCGCCAGAGGACGCCATCCTGTACTACGCACTCGGCAAAGTGGCCTGGGAACTGGGCGGCCGCGAATTCGTTTTCCGCGGCGGCTATTCCAAATCGGGCGTGCAGTCGAAAATCGCCGTCAAGCCGATCATTGCCATCGCCGGCAGCGAAATCATGACCCGCATGTTCAGGACGGGACTGCCGCTCACCAACCAGAACGACCTGCTCTTCAAGCGCGACCGCTATACGTGCGCTTATTGCGGCAATCGCTTCACGCACAAGGAACTATCGCGCGACCATATTTTGCCAAGGTCGCGCGGCGGCAAGGACACGTGGATGAATTGCGTGACCGCCTGCAAGCGCTGCAACCAGGAGAAGGGCAATCTGCTGGTGGAGCAATTCCGGCCACTGATCTACGTGCCATATGTGCCGTGTCGCGCGGAGCATTATCTGCTGAGCGGGCGGAATATCCTCGCGGACCAGCATGACTACCTGGCGGCGAAGCTGCCCAAGCACAGCCGATTATTGAATTGACGGTGCTGTGCAAAAACACAACGCCGATGATTTGATTGTTTGACAGGCAAGATCGAAGTAACGCAGAATCGCACCCCATCGCTTCGATCAACCCATTTTTCAAGAAAGGAACGGAAATGCCACGTACGGCTATCGACAACACGCAAGACAGATAGCCCCGAGCACCGCGCTCGGGGCCAGGCAATCCATGCCTCCTCGAGCCGGCCGTTCCTTCTGAACCCCGGCGAGGACACTCGCCGGGGTTTTTGCTTTTTGGAAGACAATAACGCCGGCATAACGAACTTTTGAAAGACAAGTTATGCCCATCGTACAAACACTGCGCAAGGGCCGCGTCCCGGTGCACATCTACACGGACGACATCGACCACGCGGCGCTGCAGCAATTGCTGAACATCGCCAACCTGCCCATCGTCCACCCGCACGTCGCCGCGATGCCCGACGTGCATGCCGGGATCGGCGCCACCGTCGGCAGCGTGATTCCGACGCAATCCGCGATCATTCCAGCCGCCGTCGGTGTCGACATCGGCTGCGGCATGAACGCCGTGCGCACGACGCTCAAGGCCAGCCAGCTGCCGGACAGCCTGGCCCGCCTCCGCAGCGCGATCGAAGCGACCGTGCCGGTCGGCTTCGAGCAGCACGCCTGGGACAAGGTGCGCGGTTCGGCTCATGCGCGCGTCGGGCGGCCGCTCAACGACCGGCTGGACGTCATCGTCGGCAAGCACGGCGGCATCATGAAGATGCAGACGAAATTCTCGCAGACATGGATCTGCCAGCTGGGCACGCTCGGCGGCGGCAACCATTTCATCGAGATCTGTCTCGACGAAGAACAGCGCGTCTGGGTCATGCTGCACTCCGGTTCGCGCGGCATCGGCAACGTCATCGGCCGCTATTTCATCGCGGCGGCGCGCAAGGACATGCAACGCCACCAGATCCATCTGCCGGACAAGGACTTGTCCTATTTCAGCGAGGGATCGACGCTGTTCGACGACTACATCGAAGCGGTGGAATGGGCGCAGGACTACGCGCTCATCAACCGTCGCGAAATGATGCGCCGCGTCGTCGATGTGCTGGCCCAGTATGTGCCGCCGTTCAAGCTCGACGGCGAAGCGATCAATTGCCACCACAACTATGTGGCGCGCGAATCACATGGGGGCGAGCGGCTGTTCGTCACGCGCAAGGGCGCGATCTCGGCGCGTGACGGCGAGCTCGGCATCATCCCGGGCAGCATGGGCGCAAAGAGCTACATCGTGCGCGGCAAAGGTAATCCGGAATCGTTTTGCTCATGCTCGCATGGCGCAGGTCGCCACATGAGCCGCAGCGAGGCCAAGCGCAAGTTCGACCGCTTCGACCTGGCGGCGCAGACGGAAGGCATCGAATGCCGCAAGGATGGCGGCGTCGTCGACGAGATTCCGGCGGCCTATAAGGACATCGACAAGGTGATGGCGCATCAGACAGACCTCGTTGAGGTGGTGCACACGCTGCGCCAGGTCGTTTGCATCAAGGGGTGAGACATGAAGATCACATCGATCAAGCCGCGTAATCGGCATGCGGTCGCGGCCAGGCAGCGCAATGCGGGTGCGCATGGGGCGTATCAGGCCGGGCGCAGGCAGCGTCGTGTGGAGAAGCAGACGCTGCGCTCATGGGTCATCGGACAAGACAGGGAAGGAAAAAATCAGACGTGAAGATATGTTCGAGGTGATCGTGGAACGGCCGCGGCTCGTCAACAGCAACGGCTAAAGCAGCGATGGCCGAAAGTTCTCTATTAATGACGATGCGCCGGGGCGGCTCGGTATGAAGTGCGGCAACGTCTTTGGTAGCAGGGCTTATCGAAAGTCTTGGCTTGTTATGCGTTTGATAAAAGGAAGCGCGATTACGCGACTCTACCGTGAAATGAGACGCGACGTTTTATGAGGTCCAGCCTTTATAAAGGTAATGTGTATGAAGCCAACTGTGTAAGCCGATAAAGCTCCGATCCTCTAGACTTGCTTTAGATCCGCAAAAGTATTGTGCTGTATCTAAAGATGGAGTTCTAGATATGATTGATCGTCTTGATGCCGAGCGCCGTAGCCGCCTGATGCAAAAGGTTGGCACAAAAGATACGGGGCCTGAAAAGGCTGTTCGCTCAATGCTTCACAGGCTTGGCTACCGCTTCCGCCTCCATCGTAAGGACTTGCCAGGCACGCCTGACATTGTATTTCCATCAAGGAAGCTTGTTATTTTTGTACATGGATGCTTCTGGCACAGTCATGGCTGCAGTAAAGGGCAGTTGCCAAAGTCTAGACTTGACTATTGGGGGCCTAAACTCTGCGCTAACACTGAGCGAGACGCTCGCAACGTGGCTGCTCTTCGTGCTACAGGATGGAACGTCGCGATAGTGTGGCAGTGTGAACTTGCAGATCCTAAAGCTCTAGCTACTCGGTTACAGCACCTCCTTGAAGAGCCGCCTCCTGCCCCCAACGTGTCGCTGTAGCGCAACCTTTAGAAGCTTCGTCAGCACGGCGTTCGCATCTCGTCCGTAGAAGCTATATACTGTAATTTTATACAGTTTGCATATCAAGAAAGTTGCAACAGATACATCGCGGGCAGCGCGTGTGTTCTTGGTTCATATGATCCATGAATAACGATCGCTTTTTGCTCGTCGACGAGCTAAAATGTTGGGTTATGAGAAATTTTATGGGAGCTTTTGATGACACGTCCGATCGGTATTGATCTCTTCGCAGGCGCGGGCGGGATGTCCTTAGGTTTCGAACAAGCAGGGTTTGATGTCGTTGCAGCGGTTGAAATCGATCCAATACATTGCGCCACTCACGAATATAATTTTCCAAATTGCAAAACTATTTGTGCTAGCGTTATTGATCTCACTGGCGAAGAGATTCGTGCGGCAGCTGGCATTGAAGGTAGAGAAATAGACGTGGTGTTTGGAGGGGCGCCCTGTCAAGGTTTTTCGATGATCGGTAAAAGAGCTTTAGATGATAGTCGCAATCAACTCGTCTTTCATTACGTAAGATTAGTGCGTGAGCTCAAGCCAAAATATTGCGTTTTTGAAAACGTCAAAGGATTGACGTTAGGAAAACATGCCCAGTTTTTGAGTGAATTAATTTCAGCGCTTGAAGATGCTGGTTATAAGGTTTCACTTCCTTATAAAGTTTTAAATGCGGCAAAATTTGGTGTGCCGCAATCGAGGGAGCGGTTGTTCCTTATGGCTGCGCGACAGGATGAAAAAATTCCAGATTATGTCGAGCCAGAAATTAAAGCTTCGGTAACCGTTAAAGATGCGATTGATGATTTGCCTAATGCCGATGACTTCGAAGAACTAAGAACAAGTGATTCGGTAGCTGTAAGCTGGAATACCGCATCTGATTACGCATTGAAACTGCGAGGTTTACTGGAAGATCCTGCCGACTTTAGTTATAAGCGGATATTTGATCATAACTTGTTAACCTGCAGCCTTATAACGGAACATACCGAGAAATCGAAAAATCGATTTAGAGATACTCCTCCGGGGAAAACGGAGTCAGTTAGCCGTTTCCTTCGACTCGATCCAGCTGGTCTATGTAATACACTTCGTGCCGGCACCGATAGCGCGCGTGGTGCGCACACTTCGCCAAGGCCAATTCATCCGACGTATCCTCGAGTACTGACTGTGCGCGAAGCTGCTAGATTACATTCGTATCCAGACTGGTTTAGACTTCATGCAACAAAATGGCATGGATTTAGACAAATTGGGAATAGTGTTCCACCGCTGCTCGGTAGAGCAGTCGCCTCTTGTGTTATTCAAGCACTTGGTATAGAGCCTCATAAGCCGAACAAAGCGATAAAGTTGAATGACCAGAGTTTGTTGACTATGAATATGGCTCAAGCCGCTTCATATTTTTCTGTAAATCGTCACGTCATAGCGCAACGTGCCAGAAAAAAGAATGAACTCGATAACGTTAAGGATTTGTTATCCGAAGTTCCTCTGTTGTCGGATGCGCTTGTTGAGACAGAGATTTAAGTAAGCATAAACTTATTGATCATGCACGCTTAAAAACTTGCTTTCAATATTTCGCATATTTAAAATATTTAGCAAAATTTATACAATTTAGTGTGGCGAGCATTTATTATTTTAAATAAATGCTCGCTTTTTTTATTTGAAACTTTTTGTTTTCAAACGTTTTGTAATTCTATGTTGGCAACTTCGGTGCTAACTTCCGTCTTGAATCGATGTATGCGAGAAGGGTACAACCAGTTGGGCATGAGGTTTTGTTGAGGCTGCCAAATTTGAGGGCATCAAATACTAAACGATGATAGTTGTGCCAGTCTCTGTAGACTGAAGAAAATGAGCTGCAGAGTAAATTATTGCTAGCGTAAAACAGCTTGTTGTTATAAATTAGTCTTGTTTCTAACTTATCAGTACAGTACATGGGTAAGCAATCTGAGAAGCCACACGTAATACAACACATTTTCAACCAAAGGTGGGATCCAGTCTCTAATACTCTTAACAAGACGATGGTTACGAGTGTAGAAATTGTACAGGCAATTCATTGGTCGAACGAACATTTGGGCACAAGCCTTTCGCCAAAAAATCCGGCCAATTTTATTAAGGACGTTATACGTGGGTCCGGCGCATCGGCAATGTGGCCGGAGCTGCTAAAGAAGAATCGCTGGAGTGCGGTCCAAGTAACTGGCAACGGGAATGTATTCGAATTTGTTCCATATGCTTCTGACCAGGATGAGCCATTCCCAACCAAGTTTGGTTACCATTCGGGCGTGCAACGACACCGTATTCAAAGCGTCTCTATGCCGTTAGCTACAAAAGCCCTTGGGCGAGACGACGAAACTTATTTAATTCAAGTCGCAGTTCGTTTGGCTGTTGTCGAGACGCATTTTGCATTATTTTCTCCAATTGATGTGGTAGAGCTGAATCATCTGCAGATTGGTATCAAACTTAGGTTGTGCGAAGTTGATGCGCTTTTTTCCGCAAATTATCGATGTGCGGACGGCCAACTGAAAAGCCTTATTATTACTGCCGAGGCGAAGAAGAAAAGGCAAAGAATCTTGGAGGAACAGATCATGCAACAAGTTCGTGCTGCGTTTAACGAAACATCAGTTGATATGGTCGTTCCTATAGCGATGACTTCGGTGGAGAACGGAATCTATGTTGCAGAGTTTAATGCTGTGAAACGTCATGAATTATCGAATTTTGATAAGTTATCACTTTCAACAGAGGTATTTTATGAGCTCATGCCGCACGTTAAGGGGATATAGAATTTTGTTATAAAAAAGCCAGCTTTAAGCTGGCTTTTATTTTGGAATTGCTTCAGATCAAACGTCAATATTCCCCGCCTGCAGCGCATTCGTCTCAATAAAGTTCCGACGCGGCTCGACCTCATCCCCCATCAGCGTAGTAAAGATCTGATCGGCCGCAATGGCATCCTCGATCTGAACTTTGAGCAGGCGACGCACCGTCGGATCCATGGTCGTCTCCCACAGCTGCTCAGGATTCATCTCACCCAGACCCTTGTAACGTTGCTTGGACACGCCCCGCTCCGCTTCCTCGCGCAGCCATTCCATGGCCTGCTGGAAGTCACGCACGGCGAATTCCTTCATCTTGTCGCCTTCGCCGCGGCGGATGATGGCGCCTTCGCCCATCAGGCCCTGGAACGTCTCGGCCGAGTTTTCCAGCGTCTTGTAGTCGGCGCCGGCGACGAAGTCGGCGTCGATCGACGTCACCTGCACGTTGCCGTAGTGGATGCGTTCGATGCGCAGGCTGTGCTTGTCGGACAGTTCGTCCGAACGCACGCCCACCTTCACGCTCGGGTCGTGGATCGCGTCGGCCATCGCCTGCGCCGATTTCTCGGCCGCTTCCTGGCTCGACAGGTCCAGCTTCACGCCGGTCATGATGGCGGACAGGGCGGCGCGGTCGATCACGCGCGACAGGCGCATCATGATCGCGTTCGCCCTGTTGTACTTGTCGACCAGGTCGCCCAGCGCGCCGTCGGTGATCGGTTCCGCGCCTTCCTTCGGCAGCAGGGCCGCGCCATGCAGGGCCACGCGCATCATGTAGCTCGCTTCCTCGACGTCGTCCTTCAGGTAGCGCTCGTCGCGGCCGGCTTTCACCTTGTACAGCGGCGGTTGCGCGATGTAGATGTGGCCGCGCTCGACCAGCTGCGGCATCTGGCGGTAGAACAGGGTCAGCAGCAGGGTGCGGATGTGGGCGCCGTCGACGTCCGCGTCGGTCATGATGATGATGCGGTGGTAGCGCAGCTTGTCGACGTTGAACTCGTCCGGGCCGATCGACGTGCCGAGCGTCGCGATCAGCGTCGTGATCTGCTCCGACGACAGCATCTTCTCGAAGCGCGCCTTTTCCACGTTCAGCACCTTGCCGCGCAGCGGCAGGATGGCCTGGAACTTACGGTCGCGACCCTGCTTGGCGGAGCCGCCTGCGGAGTCACCCTCGACGATGTACAGCTCGGCCAGCGCCGGGTCGCGTTCCTGGCAGTCGGCCAGCTTCGACGACAGGCCCAGGCCATCCATCACGCCCTTGCGGCGGGTGAGGTCGCGGGCCTTGCGGGCCGCTTCGCGCGCGCGCGCCGCTTCCACGATCTTGCCGCAGATGATCTTGGCGTCGTTCGGCTTTTCCATCAGGAAGTCGGTGAGCGTCTTCGCCACGATCTCTTCGACCGGGCCGCGCACTTCCGACGACACGAGCTTGTCTTTCGTTTGCGACGAGAACTTCGGCTCAGGCACTTTCACCGACAGCACGCAAGTGAGACCCTCGCGCATGTCGTCGCCCGAGATTTCGACCTTGGCCTTCTTCGCCAGTTCGTTCTCGTCGATGTATTTGTTGATCACGCGCGTCATCGCTGCGCGCAGGCCGGTCAGGTGGGTGCCGCCGTCGCGCTGCGGGATGTTGTTCGTGAAGCAGAGCACTTGCTCGTTGTACGCGTCGTTCCACTGCATCGACACGTCGACCGAGATATTGGTGCCGTTTTCCGACACGCGCTCGCCCGTCGCCTGGAACACGGTCGGGTGCAGGACGGTCTTGGCCTTGTTGATGTACTCGACGAAGCCGCGGGTGCCGCCCTCGAAGGCGAACACTTCTTCCTTGCCCGTGCGCTGGTCGCTCAGCTTGATGTTGACGCCGTTGTTCAGGAACGAGAGTTCGCGGATGCGCTTGCTCAGGATCTCGTAGTGGAACTCGACGGTCGTGAAGATTTCCTCGTCGGCCCAGAAATGCACTTCGGTGCCGCGCTTGTCGGTGTCGCCGATGATTTTCATCGGCGAGACTTCCACGCCGTCGACGACTTCGATGATGCGATCCAGCGGGACGCCACGCGAGAATTCCAGCTGGTGCACCTTGCCGTTCTGGCGGACGGTCACGCGCAGCAGTTTCGACAGCGCGTTCACGCACGAGACGCCGACGCCGTGCAGGCCGCCGGAGACTTTATAGGCGTTCTGGTTGAATTTGCCGCCGGCGTGCAATTCCGTCAGGGCGATCTCGGTCGCCGAGCGCTTCGGCTCGTGCTTGTCGTCCATCTTGATGCCGGTCGGGATGCCGCGGCCGTTGTCGGTGATCGAGACCGAGTTATCGGAATGGATCGTGACGTGGATTTCGGAGCAGAAACCGGCCAATGCCTCGTCGATCGAGTTATCGAGCACCTCGAACACCAGGTGATGCAGGCCGGTGCCATCCGACGTGTCGCCGATGTACATGCCCGGACGCTTGCGTACGGCTTCCAGGCCTTCCAGAATCTGGATCGACGAGGCGCCGTACTCTTCCGCCTTGGCAGGGGAGGATTCCAAAACTGCTTGAGTGTTCTCGGACATGACTGCTTTCTCAAATAACGTGTGAATCAGACGGGCGGGCGAGGGGCCAGCTGTCTAAATCGTCAATAAATACGGGGAGCGGCTTCGGTTGCGAACTTGGGTTCCCGCCTTCGCGGGAACGACGGGGCGAGGCACGCGGCCTCAAGACCGTCGTCCCTGCGAAGGCAGGGACCCAATGACCACTTGAATCCCCGCACAACAGGACGAATATATGGGCGCTTTGCCCTAATTAAATACGCATCGGCATGACGACATACTTGAAGTCGCCATTTTCCGGAATCGAAATCAGCGCCGACGAATTCGAATCGCCCAGCGAGATGTTCACCTGGTCGCACTTCAGGTTGTTCAGCACGTCCAGCAGGTACGTGACGTTGAAACCGATGTCGATCGTGTCGCCGCCGTAGTCGATTTCCAGTTCTTCCACCGCTTCTTCCTGGTCGGCGTTGGTCGAGCTGATCTTCATGGAGCCCGGGGCGATCATGCAGCGCACGCCCTTGAACTTGTCGCTCGTCATGATCGCGGCGCGCTGCAGCGAGCGCAGCAGTTCTTCGCGGCTGATCGTGAAGTCGTTCTTGTAACCCTTCGGGATCACGCGCGTGTAATCCGGGAATTTACCCTCGACCAGTTTCGAGACGAGTTCGATGTCGGCAAAGGTCAGCTTGACTTGCGAGGCGGCGATGTCCAGGCGGACTTCGTCGTCGCTCTCTTCCAGCAGGCGCTGCAGTTCCAGGATGGTCTTGCGCGGAATGATCACTTCCTGGCGTTCGAACGTCTGCTCGGCCGTCACTTGCGCGAACGCGAGGCGGTGGCCGTCGGTGGCGACGGCGATGACGTTGTTACCGTCCAGCACCAGCAGCAGGCCGTTCAGGTAGTAGCGGATGTCTTGCTGGGCCATCGCGAAGTGCACCATGTTGAACAGGTGCTTCAGCGTTTTCTGCGGCAGTGTGACGGTCGCGTTGTAGCTGTCGGCCACGGACACGGTCGGGAATTCCTCGGCCGCCAGGGTCTGCAGCGCAAAGCGCGACTTGCCGCTCTGGACGGTCAGGCGCTTGTTCAGCAGGGTCATCGTGACGTCGCCCGATTCCGGCAGGGCGCGCAGGATGTCGAGCAGCTTGCGCGCCGCGACGGTCGTGCCGGTCTCTTCAGGACCCGAACCGATATTGGCCAGGGTCGTGATCTGCACCTCGGTGTCGGTCGACAGGAACGAGACGCTTTCGCCATTCTTGCGGATGAGGATATTGGCCAGAATCGGCATGGTGTGCCGACGCTCGACAATACCACTCACGATCTGCAGTGGCCGGAGAAGCGTGTCTCGGGTGGATTTGACCAGTTGCATAGATATCCTCGGTTATGGGTAAAAATGTTGTTCGCGCAATATTTTGCCAGAAATCATCGGGGGCACATCCTTTTGGCCCCCGGTCACGCATCAGCCTTTCAAGGTCTGTTCCAGCACGTGCAATTCGTGGTTGCACTCGGCGTTCTTGGCGCGGTCCTGGGCGATCTTGCGGACCGCGTGCAGCACCGTCGTATGGTCGCGGCCGCCGAACAGTTCGCCGATTTCCGGCAGACTCTTTTGCGTCAGCTCTTTCGCCAGGTACATCGCGATCTGGCGCGGACGCGCGATGTTGGCCGGGCGGCGTTTCGAATACATGTCCGCGACCTTGATGTTGAAGAAATCGGCCACGGTCTTCTGGATGTTTTCCACGGAGATCTGGCGGTTCTGCACGGACAGCAGGTCTTTCAGTGCTTCTTTCACGACGTCGATCGTGATGTCCTTGCCGTGGAAGCGCGAGTACGCGAGGATCTTGCGCAGCGCGCCTTCCAGTTCGCGCACGTTCGAGCGCAGGTGTTTCGCGACGAAGAAGGCGACGTCGTCGTTCAGCATCACGCCTTCCGATTCCGCCTTCTTCATCAGGATCGCCACGCGCATTTCCAGTTCCGGCGGTTCGATCGCGACCGTCAGGCCCGAGTCGAAGCGCGAGATCAGGCGGTCGTCCATGCCGGTGATCTCTTTCGGATAGGTATCGGACGTGATGATGATCTGCTTTTTCGCCGCGATCAGCGCCTCGAACGCATAGAAGAATTCTTCCTGCGTGCGGCTCTTGCCACCGAAGAATTGAATATCGTCGATGAGCAGCATGTCCAGCGAGTGATAGTAATGCTTGAAGTCGTCGAAGCCTTTGCGCTGGTACGCGGTCACGACGTCGCGCACGTACTGTTCCGCGTGGATATAGCGGATGCGCGCGCCCGGCTGGTCGGCCATCACCTGGTTGCCGATCGCGTGGATCAGGTGGGTCTTACCGAGGCCCACGCCGCCGTAGAAGAACAGCGGGTTGTACGACACGCCCGGGTTGTTGGCGACCTGGATCGCGGCGGCGCGCGCCAGCTGGTTCGCCTTACCGGTCACGAAGTTCTCGAACGTGAGGTCCGGGTTGACGCGGCTCTGCTCGCGGCGCGGATTGTTCGCGATGACATTGTCCGGCGTGACGACGGGCATCTCCGGCACGGTCTTGTCGGCGGCGGCGTTGATGCCCAGCGCGCCGCTGCTGGACGGCATGGGGGCAGGGGACGCCGATGCCGGTTTCTTCGGCGCGCTGTTCTTCGGGTCGAGCACGAACTGCACGTCGACCGGCCGTTGATAGTGCTCGGACGCAAGCGCGGTGATGCGATTGGCGAACTGCGACTTCACCCAGTCGAGCTTGAATCGATTGGGCGCCGCAATGCGCAGCTTGCCGTCCTCGTAGTCGAGGGCGACGAGTGGTTTGATCCACGCGGTGTATTGCTGCGGTGTCAGCTCGAGCTCCAACTGGTTGGAGCAGGTCTGCCAAAAGTTATCCATACATCGACTAAGTTAAGCGTAACACTCTATTTTACCTGTGTTCTCGCAAGTTATCCACAGGCGATACAGGAATTTTCCACCGAAACGGGAGCGCTTGACGCGCACCCGTAACCGTTTGCGGCGCACAATGGCGCGGTCTTGACACAACGGCTTTCTTGACAGCTGGACTGGAAATGCTGTCTAATTCAGGGTTCCCCGCCCGTACGCCTTGTTAATCCAACAAATGGCACACAGGCGACAAGCTTTGCTGTGGCGTGACGCTGGCTTAACAACTGCGAAATGTCATTGGCGCAATGCTGACTCAGCGTGAGCTCAGCCCCGATTTTGCATTCTATTTTGCTTTAAGCGAGACCACCATGAAACGTACTTACCAACCTTCCGTCGTTCGTCGCAAGCGCACGCACGGCTTCCGCGCACGTATGGCTACCCGTGGTGGCCGCGATGTCCTGAACGCTCGCCGCGCCAAGGGCCGCAAGCGCCTGGCTGTCTAAGCCCGGAAAGCCGCATCGACCGCGCCTACGACATATGTCAGGCGAAGGTTCGCACGACTTTGCGCGCGTTCGGCGTATCGTAAAAACGGATGAGTTTTCATCCGTTTTTCGTTTGCGCCCTGCACAAAAAACCGCGCATTTCGTGCTCTATACCCGACCGAATGCCCTGCCTCATGCGCGGCTGGGCGTCGTCGCGGCCAAACGTTTTGCCCCGCGCGCGGTCACGCGCAACACCATCAAGCGCGTCACCCGCGAACTGTTCCGCACGACGCCATTGCCGGCGCTCGACTGCATCGTCCGCTTGTCTCGTCCCGTCAACGGCAAGGACGGTCCGGCCACGACGACGTCGCTGAAGGCGCAGTTGCGCGTGGAATTGACGCGCCTGTTCGCGTCGCAGTTACCGCGTCCGCGCAAAGGTCAAGCCGCTCCACAGGCGGCGAGCGTTGCGCCTTCAGGTTCGCAACCGGGACTATCATGAACCGGTTGCTTGTCTGGCTGTTGCGCGGTTACCAGTTGCTGGTGTCTCCGATGCTCGGACAGAACTGCCGTTTCTATCCGACCTGTTCCAATTACGCGATCGAGGCCGTCAAGATCCACGGCGCCGCGCGCGGCGGATGGCTGGCCCTGCGCCGCGTTTGCCGCTGCCATCCGTGGAACGACGGCGGCGTCGACCTGGTACCGCGTCCCGGGGAGCAGCATTCCTCACCAACCGCTTGCGGTTGCAAGCATTCCTGAATAAGACCAATGGAAATCAATAAACGTACCATCCTGTGGATCGTGTTCGCCGTCTCGCTGGTCGTCCTGTGGAACGACTGGATGGTGGCCAACGGCAAGCAGTCGATGTTCTCGGCGCAGCCGCCGGCCAAGGTCGCGCAGGCCCCGAACCCGGCAAAGCCGAACGACTTGCCGACGGCCGCTTCGCCGACCCCGGCCGGCGCCGTCCCGGGCACGCCCGCGGCACCCGCGCCCGTGCAGACCCAGGTCATCACCGTCACCACCGACGTCTATAAGGTCGACATCGACACGGCCGGCGGCGTGATCCGCCGCCTGGAACTGCTGAAGTACCGCGACAAGGTCGACCAGACCAAGAACCAGGTGCTGTTCCAGGCGAACGGTCCGCGCGTCTACCTCGCCCAGACGGGCCTGACCGGCGCCAGCCCGGCCGGCGTCCTGCCGAACCACAACACCCCGTTCACGGTCCGTCCGGGCCCGCGTACGCTGAACAGCAACAACCAGGTGCAGGTCGTGCTGGACGCGGAGCAGGGCGGCGTGCGCCTGACCAAGACCTTCACGTTCAAGCGCAACGACTACGTGATCGACGTGCGCCACGACGTGACGAACCTGACCCAGGCACCGGTCACGCCGTCGCTGTACTTCCAGCTCGAGCATGACGGCATGAAGCCGGAAGGCGACACCTATTTCAACAGCAGCTACACGGGCCCGACCCTGTGGACGCCGGAAGAGCATTACCAGAAGCTGACGTTCGAGAAGATCGCCAAGGGCTCGGCCGACCACGCCAAGCAGGCGAAGGATGGCTGGATCGCGATCTCGCAGCACTTCTTCGTCTCGGCCTTCATCCCGCCGGCGAACACGCAGCGCGACATCTACACGAAGTCGCTGGGTAACAACCTGTTCGCCATCGGCGCCGTCGAGCCACTGGGCACCGTGGCACCGGGCGCGACCGTCTCGAACGCCGCGCGCCTGTACTCGGGCCCGCAGGTGCAGAGCCTGCTGGAAAACGTGACCCCGGGCCTGGACCTGGTGCGCGACTACGCGTGGGCCGCGATCATCGCCAAGCCGATCTTCGCGACGATGAACTGGCTGCACTCGATGATCGGCAACTGGGGCTGGACCATCATCGCCTTCACCATCCTGATCAAGCTGCTGTTCTTCCCGCTGTCCGCGGCCGGCTACCGCAGCATGGCCAAGATGAAGACGGTGACCCCGAAGATGCAGGCGATCCGCGAGCGTTTTAAAAACGATCCGGTCAAGATGCAGCAGGCCACGATGGAGCTGTACAAGGCCGAGAAGATCAACCCGCTGGGCGGCTGCCTGCCGATCCTCGTGCAGATGCCGGTGTTCCTGGCGCTGTACTGGGTGCTGCAAGCCGCGGTCGAAATGCGCGGCGCGCCCTGGGTGGGCTGGATTCACGACCTGACGGCACCGGACCCGTACTTCATCCTGCCGATCCTGTACGCGATCTCGATGTTCATCACGCAGAAGCTGAACCCGCAGCCGGCCGATCCGGTGCAGGCCAAGATGATGATGTTCATGCCGCTGGCGTTCTCGGTCATCTTCCTGTTCTTCCCGTCCGGCCTCGTGCTGTACTGGGTCGTGAACAACCTGATCTCGATGGCGCAGCAGTACGTCATCACCAAGAAGTTCGCGCCGGCCAAGTAACACCGGCCGGTGACCGAAAAGCCCGTGTCCGCACGGGCTTTTTTTTTTATTGTTGGCAGCAGCTCGTCGTTCCCGCGCAGGCGGGAGCCTGATTTTGCACGCGTTACCGCAGCGCCGGCACACTTGGGTCCCCGCCTTCGCGGGGACGACGTTCATGGGCATCAGTCCGACTAATAAACTACAATCCCACCCCATGAAACTCGACACCTCCCCCATCGCCGCCATCGCCACCGCCCCCGGACGCGGCGGCATCGGCGTGGTGCGCGCCTCCGGCAAGGACTTGTCCGCCCTCGTCGCCGCGCTGTTCCCCGGCACGAAGCTCGCCGCTCGCCACGCCACGTACCTGCCGTTCAAGGATGCCGCAGGCACCGTCATCGACGAAGGCCTCGCGCTGTACTTCAAGGCGCCGCACTCGTACACCGGCGAGGACGTGCTGGAACTGCAGGGCCACGGCGGCCCCGTCGTGCTGCGCATGCTGCTCGCGCGCGTGCTGGAGGCGGGCCGCGACCTGGACCTGCGCCTCGCCGAGCCGGGCGAATTCACGCGCCGCGCCTTCCTGAACGACAAGCTGGACCTCGCGCAGGCGGAAGCCGTCGCCGACCTGATCGACGCCTCCACCGAGGCCGCCGCGAAATCGGCGTCGCAATCGCTGTCCGGCGCGTTCTCGAAGGTCGTCCATGAACTGGTCGAGAAGACGATCAACCTGCGCATGCTCGTCGAGGCCACGCTCGACTTCCCGGAAGAGGAGATCGACTTCCTCGAGAAATCCAATGCGCGCGGCCAGTTGAAGGGCATCGTCGATGCGCTGGAAGCCGTGTTCCGCCAGGCGGCGCAGGGCGCGCTGCTGCGCGAGGGCTTGAACGTCGTGCTGGTCGGCCAGCCGAACGTCGGCAAATCGTCGCTGCTGAACGCGCTGGCCGGATCGGACGTCGCCATCGTCACGCCGATCGCGGGCACGACGCGCGATAAAGTCAGCGAGACGATCCAGGTCGAGGGCATCCCGCTGAACATCGTCGACACGGCCGGCATCCGCGCCATCGACGAGGGCATCGACGTCGTCGAGCGCATCGGCATCGAGCGCACGTGGGGCGAGGTCGGCAAGGCGGACGTGATCCTGCACCTGCTCGACGCGAGCCTCGGCCCGGCCAAGGCCGACGAGGACATCGTCGCCGCGTTCCCGGCCGGCGTGCCCGTCGTGCGCATCTGGAACAAGATCGACCTGTCCGGCCACAAGCCGAGCGTCGAACAGGCGGCGGACGCCGTCCACATCTACCTGTCCGCGCACGAAAAGATCGGCATCGACCTGCTGCGCGCGGAACTGCTGCGCATCGCCGGCTGGCAGCAGACGGGGGAGTCGCTGTACCTCGCGCGCGAACGCCACCTCGTCGCGCTGCGCCAGGCGCGCGAGCACCTGCGCTACGCCGCCGACCATGCGGCGCAGGACGACCAGTCGCTCGACCTGTTCGCCGAGGAGCTGCGGCTCGCGCAGGACCAGCTGTCCAGCATCACCGGGCAGTTCACGCCGGACGATCTGCTCGGGGTGATCTTCAGCCGGTTCTGTATTGGTAAATGAGCGGCAAATAAGCGCGGCGTGTCAGTCCGCGCGCCCGAGGAAGAACGCCAGCATGGCCGTCGACGCGCACGGCCCGCCGGGATCCGTATAGGAACCGCTCGCCTTGCCGCCCTGCCACGCGTGCGCGGCGCCGTGAACGACCCAGTGTTCCGCGACGCGCCGGCCGGCCGCGTCGTGCCAGCGGGTCCGGCTGTATGCGCGGCCGGCGCCGTGGTCTCCGCGTTCGCAGTCTTCCACCAGTTCGCCGTCGTGCGTGGCGACGAACTGATCCAGGACCGCCTTGCCGTTGCCCGGGTGGACGACGGCGTCGGCGTCGCCGTGGAACACGATGATCGGCACGCCGTTCTTCAAGACCTTGCCGCGCGCGGGATGCTTCATCGCGTGCAGTCCCGAGATCATGTCCTTGCCGCTGCCGGCGGCGAGTCCGGAGTGGACGCCGACGGCAGCGTACAGCTCGGGGAATTCGGCGCCGAGGATGGCCGCCATCGCGCCACCGGCGGACAGGCCGGCCGCATACACGCGCGCCGGGTCGGCCGCGTGCTCCGCCATCACATGGCGGGTCATGCCGGCCAGGATCGCGGGCTCGCCGCTGTCGCGCGCGCGCTGCGCGGGATCGAACCAGTTCCAGCAGCCCGACGGGTTGGCGCCGCGATCCTGTTCGGGATACAGCACCAGGCAGCCGTGTTCGTCGGCCAGCGCGTTCATGCCCGTGCCCGCCGCGAAATCGGCGGCGTTCTGAGTGCAGCCGTGCAGCATCACGACCAGCGGACGCGGCGTCTCCGTGCCGGACGCCGGTATGTAGAGCTTGTAGCGCCGCGTGCCGGCGCCGCAGGCGAAGACGCCGTCGACGAACCGGCCGCGTGCACGGGCATCCGTCGTATCGGCCGGAGCCCGCCGCATGCGCGGCCGACGGGCGGACCAGGCCGGCGCCGCATTCAGGTCGACGAATCCGGCTGCGCCGTCCGGCGCGGCCTGTGCCGGTGCTTGCATCAGTCCCGCTTCCCGCAGGGCGCGGTGGATGATGTCGGTGGCGCCGGCGGCGTCGCTGGCCTGGACGCGCTGCGCTGAGGCCATCATTTGTTTGAGGAACTGGTCGAGCGGTTTCATGTGAATTCCTTAGGTGAGGGTGCGGTCCGCGAGCGCCTGGCGGACGGCGGGGCTGGCGATGAATGCGCCCAGGACCTGGATCGTGGCGATGGCGGCGCCGGCCAGTTCGGCAGGCACGTCGTCTTCGATGACGGCCAGCCCCAGCACGTGCACGTCGAGCTTCTCGCCGGCCGCGACGACCTGTTCGAGCTCCTGGCGCGAATACCGGTGCTGGCCGACCACGAAGCGCTTGCGGACCACGGTCTGGCGGATGGCGTCCGCATGGACCAGCAGCTGGTTGCGGATCGCGGTCCGCACGAAATCGGTACGGTTCGAATAAAAGCCTTCGTTGACCAGCAGGTCGACCTGCGCGAGGTCGACGAGACCGACGTTGACAGTGACCTTGTCGCTGTCGGGGATGCGCTGTTGGGATGTGACCAGTTTCATGATGTGCCCTCAATTTATACTCCAATTGGAGTATATACGGAGTATTTCAAGCGCGCCTGATAAATTTTTCGGGAGGCGCATGTGATTGTTTGTGCAAATTCGGCAACAAAAGATTGCTAACATAACGCCCGTTTTGCCCGCTGGAAGACCCGCTTGCCCATTTCCTCATTACCGCCCGAACCGCCCGCCGGTGCCATCGCCTGGCTGTGGCGGGATGCGCCCGTCCCGGCGTTTTCGCGCACGGTCGTGGCCGTGGTCGACCGCCACATCTGGCTCGCCGGCGACAAGGTGCTCGTGCGGCCGGGCGCGCGTCCGCGGCTGCTCGCACCCGGCACGCGCGTGATCCCCGTCGTCCACGTCGAGATCGATCCGCTGCATCCGCCGCCCGGCCTGCAGGCGGCACGCGACACCGTGCTGGCCGCGATGCACAGCGCCGCGCGCGCGTCGACGTCCGGCTGGGTGCAGCTGGACCTGGAAGCGCGGCCGTCGCAGCGCGCGGACTACCGCGACCTCGTGCACAGCATCCGCGCCGCGCTGCCGGGCGACATGCGGCTGAGCGTCACGGCCCTCGGCTGGTGGTGCCGCGCGCCGGCCTGGCTGGACGGGCTCGCGGCCGATGAAGTGGTGCCGATGTTTTTCCGCATGGGCCGCGACAACCGGGCGCTGCGCGGCATCGTGGCGACGCGTCCCGACGTGCTGCATCCGCTGTGCCGCGCGGGCAGCGCCGGCTTTTCGCGCCAGGAAGCGTTCCCGCCCGCGGTGGCAGCGCGCTACCGGCGCACGTTCTGGTTCGACGAAAAAGGATGGAGAGATTCCCGATGAAATACCTGCTTGCCTGTGCCGTAGTCTCCGCCGTCGCGGCGAATGCGTTCGCCAGCGGCGACTATGGTCCCAGCTACACGATGTTCAAGGCGTACACGAAGCCGGACATCCCCAATGCGCGTTTCCAGGCCGGCGACCTGGGCGTGCTGCAGCCGGGCATGCGCCGCGTCTACCTGTACACGGCATGGCGCGCGATCATGCTGGGCGCGCCGGTCGCGAAGACACCGGGCACCGAGGGTGGCCTGGACCGCGCCGACGGCAGCGCGTTCGGCAACGGGTGGGATCACGTCGACGGCGAGGACACGTCCGCGGACCTGGTCGGGCGCGCCGCCAAAGTATTGAACATCAGGATCGACGACCCGGCCGCACGCACGATCGTGGCCTGTCCGGCGGCCGCCAACGCGCACGCGGCCGCGACCCTGCGCCAGCTGGAGGCGCGGCCGGACGCGAACCGCGCGCGCGTCGACGCGTGGCTGCGCGCGCAATACCAGGTCGGCGAATCCTGCCAGCGCGCGGAGGATGCGCGTTATTCTTATCGCGCCGAGAAGCTGCCCGACATCGTCGCGCCGCAGCCGCTGCCCGCGACGGAGCCGGCGTACTGGCGCCAGCTGCGCGACTACCAGCGCGCCGCCTGGCAGTTCCACGGCGCCCACTATGCCGAGAGCACCGCGCTGTTCGACCAGATCGGCGCCACGGCCGGCCATCCGATGCGCGGTCTCGGCGCATATCTCGCATTGCGCTCGGAAGTCCGGCGCGCGGTGGCCGCCGTCCCGCAGACGCCGCGCGACGCGCGCGAGCGCCAGGCGCAAGTCCTCGACAAGCGCGGCGCCGCCATCGTGGCCGACGCGTCCCTGCAAGCCATGCACGAACCGGCCCGCGCCCTGCTGCGCGCCATGCGCGTGCGGCTGACGCCGGAAAGCCGGCTCGACGAATTGAACCGCTACCTGGGCGATCCGGCGCACGACCCGTTCGCGCTCGACCGCCTTGGCGACTGGTCCATCCTGATGGACGAGGCCAAGGCGGAGCCGCTGCGCGGACAGCACGCGTTCATCGACTGGATCGCAACGCTGCAAGACTGCGCCGGCAGCCGCGACGGTTCCTGCGCCGCGCCCGCACGCCATGCGCTGGAACGCTGGCAGCAGGGGACGAAGCAGCGCGGCCATACCGATCCGTGGCTGGTCGCCGCGCTGATGCTGGCCGAGACGCCGGCGCCCGCGCTGGAACAGGCCGCGCTGGCGGTCGATGCGGACGATCCCGCTTACCTCACCGTGCGCTACCATCTGGCCAGGCTGTACCGCCTGGCGGGCAAGCGCGATGCGGCGCGCGCGATCGCCGACGCCGCGTTGAAGGGCAAGCTGTCCCCGGCCACGCGCAACCTGTTCCGCGAAGAGCGCTTCGCCGTCGCGACGTCGGTGCGGGACGCCGGCGCGTACCTGCTGCGCGCGAACGTCGACATGGCGAGCCCGGACGCCGCGCCGGCCGAGGACATGCTCAACGACGATGTCATCGCGTGGTTCAAGCGTGGTCTCGCCACCGCCGACATGCTCGAACTGGCGCGCGCGGAGTCGCTGCCGCAGCCGCTGCGCGCGCGCATCGCGGGCGCGGCCTGGATCCGCGCGGCGCTGCTCGACCAGCCCGAGACCGGCCGCGCCGCCGCAGAGCTGCTGGCCAAACTGGTGCCGGCCGTGGCCGAGATGGCGACCCGCTACGCCCGCGCCGCCACGCCCGCCGAGCGCCGCCACGTGGCGCTGGTCGCGTCGGTCGCATTCGGCCTGTCGGCGGACCTCGACATGGTGGCGCCGCCCGTAACGCGCATCGAGGCCGGCGATGCGACGGCGTCCGCCTGGTGCAGCTTCAAGCCGGGCCAGTTCGACACGCCGACGGGTTTCGTGTGGCGCCTGCCCGCGCCGCCGGAGCTGGGCGACACGGCGGCGCGCCGCACGGAACTGGGCCGCCTGGAGCAGCTGAAGACGGCCACCGGCACGTTCGGCGACGACGTGCTGCAATGGGCCGACACGCATCCGGCCGATCCGGAGCTGCCCTGGCTGCTGCACGTGGCCGTGATGTCGACGCGCGGCGGCTGCCTCGACAAGGATGCATCGGCCTTGTCGCGCAAGGCGCATGCGCTGCTGCACAAGCGCTGGCCGCGCAGCGAATGGGCGCGCGCAACGCCGTATTTCTATTGATGTGCTAGGCTTCGCCCCATCCATGGACGAATGAGGCAGATGATGACGGCGATGACGAGACGGCAATTCGGCAAGGCGGCGCTGGCGTTGGCGGGCACCGGCCTGCTGGCATCCTGCGCGACGGTGATCGGGCCGCGCCGCGTCGAATTGTCGCAATCCCGTTTGCAGGCCGGCCTGGAGCGCCGCTTCCCGCTGCGCAACCGCATGCTCGAGCTGTTCGACGTGCAATTGACCCGGCCGCGCCTCGCGATCATGCCGGAGACCGACCGCGTGGGCCTGTCCCTGGACGTGTCCGTATCGCCGCCGTTCCTGCGCCAGTCGTGGAACGGCACGCTGGCCATGTCCGGCCACCTGGTGCTGGACAATGTGCGCAATGCCGTCGTCCTGTCCGCGACGCACGTCGACAGCTTCGACGTCGAAGGCATGGACGGCGACCGCGCGCGCGACCTGGGCCGCGCCGCCGACCTGCTCGTGAACCAGCTGATGCGCGACATGCCGGTCTACACCTTCCGCCCCGAAGACCTGCGCTACGCCGGCGTGCAATTCATTCCCACCCGCCTCGAGACGGCGCCCGACGCCCTGTTCGTGACGCTGGAACCCGCGCGCTGACGCCTCGTCTCAAATCCGACACGGCCGGCCCGCACGATTGAACGGCCCGGCGCGATCATTGCCAACACTGCTATTATTTCGGGCAGTTGGATGGCCTGGCATCGGTGACGATGACGTCGGGGCACCGTGACTGTTGTTTCTTGATGACTCGTGGGCAACAGGCGTTGCAGAGGTAACGCAATCGGCGCACACTGGTTTGAAAGACCGCGCACCGCAGAAGCGGGCACAAGCGTACTTGCGCTTTCTCATGCACACGGTGTTCCACTAAAGTAATCTCAGCGTTACTGACGTGCTGCCGGTAAGGGGGTAACCTTGGAAACGATACAGGAAAGTGTTCCGGACAAGAGCGTGCCTGTCGAGCCGATTGTCGCGCCAATGAGTGCGCCCATGAGTGCGACGCCGGTGCCCGCCCGCCTGAGCCTGCCGCCCAAGGGCGCGTGCTGGTATTGCGACAAGCCGCTCGACAGCGTGCGCCGTTTCTGCGGCAAATCCTGCGCCGACTCGTTCGACGAAGAAGCGGAATACAACCGCTGACCTGCGGGTTGCAGGTCTTTCAGCCCGCCCGTTCGCGCATGAGCGCGAGGGCGCCGTCGAAGTCGAAACCTTCGACCAGGTCTGCCACCTGGCGATAATGTTCTTCCCCGAGTTGTGCGGCCAGCGCGCCGGCACCTTCGCGCACGAGGTCGACCGCATCGCCATTGCCTTCGTCGAGCAGCGCCATCAGGCGGTCGACGATATCGTGATCCATCTCCGCCGGCCGTTGCGCCGGCGCCACCGCAGGGCGCTCCGGCAGCCTGCTTGCCAGCGCGTCCAGTTCGCGCAACACCCGTTCCAGCTCATCCTGCAGGCGCGCGAGGCTGCCGTGGACGTCGCCCGTGCCCGTGCGCAGCAGCCGCTCCACGATGTCCGCCTGGCGCCGCAGCGGCACCGCCTCGATCATGCCGGCGGCCCCTTTGAGCGTGTGGACGAGGCGCAGCGCCAGCGCGGTGTCGCCCTGGTCGTGCGCGGTGCGGATGCCCGCCGCGGCCTGGCGGTATTCGTTGCGGAAGCGCGCGAGGACGCGTCCGAACAAGGCCCCGTCGCCCATCAGGCGCGCGACGCCGCCCGCGTGGTTCACGGCGGGGGCATCGTGTGCGTCTGGCGGGAAACGGTGGTCGGGACTGTCCATGCGAACCTTATTTCGTCGTGAATGACCAGCTGCGGGTGACCGGGACACCGTCGACGGCCCCCGAGAAGCTGACATCATACGTGGTCGCGGACGCCAGCTGGGCCAACGGCACGATGGCGGCCGCCGACTGCGTGGTCGTGTTGGCGTCCTGGCCCTGGACCAGCAGGCGCGTCGCCAGGTCGCCGTTGGCCCCGTGCGCGCGGATCGTGAAGCTCTGGACCGTCAGCTTGCGCGTGAGGTTCGTGTGCACGCTGACCGGGTAGCCGACGACGCTGCGGTCGGGGACCGGATCCGGTTCCTCGTAATCGCTGTTGAAATTGTTCGGGACCTGGGTCTGGCCATTGAACGGCCACGTCACGATCGTGCCCGCGGCGATGCCGGTGCCGTAGCCGTTGTTGGCGACGAAGTCGGCGGTGAAGTAACTGTAATTGGCGGACGTCGTCGCCGCGCCCGCGCCGATTTCCTTGAACACGGGCTCGAAGATCACGAAGCGGTGGTAGATCGCCGTGATCAATTCCTCGGCCATGTAGAAGCCATTGCCGTTCGAGGTTGCCGAAATGACTTCGCCGATCGCATTCGGCTGCCCGAACACGTAGCCGGCATTCGTCAGGCGGTCCTGCAGGCGCGCGCCGGTGTAGCCGGTCTTGCCGGCCGTCTGGTCGTGGGTCACGACGTTGTTGATGCGCTGGTAATCGGAATGGCCCTGGGCCGCGGTGTCGATGACGCCGTTGCGCGCCAGGGCCGGCATGCCGATCTGGCCGCGGCGGTAGTTAATCCAGTTCAGGCCGTCCGTGGCGATGTTGTTCGTCGCCGTGGGTGCCGAGGCGTCCTGTCCCGAGAATCCGGTCGAGGGAGTCACATTCGGAGCGCCGGCATCGTTCCCGCCGCCGCCCCCGCCGCAGGCGACCAGCGCCCACGCCGCAGTGCAGGCGAGGGCGATCTGCCGCACGCGAAGCATACTGTTCATCATATAAAACTCCCGGCGTCCGTCCTGATGGGTGAAGGAGCCTCCATTCTAGGCGAAATCGGGGCCCGTGACGATGTAAGGACAAGCGCGGCCCCAGCATAAGCCCATGTAAAATAAGCCATTCTTCCGCTTTTAACGAATCTCGTGAACCCGACCCGCCAGCAGCGCCTCGCGCGCGCCAAGTTTGCCCTGCCCAGTTTCGTGACCCTGCTGTCGATCGCCTGCGGTTTCGGCAGCATCGTGATCTCGGTCGACAACGCGCCGGTGGGCGATCCGGCCGACTATCGCCTGGCCGCGATCCTGCTGGTGCTGGCCGGCGTGTTCGACGCCCTCGACGGCTTCGTCGCCCGCGCCACCAACACCCAGTCCGCGTTCGGCGTGCAGCTGGACTCCATCGCCGACGTGATGAATTTCGGCTGCGCCCCCGGCCTGCTGCTGTACTGCTACGGCTTTGCCCAGATGGGCGCCGCGCACCCGACCCTCGTGCGCATGGGCGGCCTGGCGTGCTTCGTGTTCGTGGCCTGCGGCGCGCTGCGGCTGGCGCGCTTCAACGTGATGGTCGGGAAGACGGACCCGCGCTACTTCGTCGGCATGCCGATCACGGCCGGCGCGGCCTGCGTGGCCTCGGTGGTGGTCGCGTGGCCGGACCCCGTGGCCGACATGGCCGGCGCCTTCCTCGTCATGCTGCTGATGGTGGCGGTGGGCACGCTGATGGTATCGACGATCCGCTTCCCCAGCTCCAAGCAGCCGAAATCGAAGGCGGCCCTCGTCGCGCTCATCGTCTGCATCGTGCTGCTGGCGCTGTTGCGCTCGCGCTTCTTCGCGCTGTTCTTCGTGTTTTATATCAGCGCGACGCTGCTGCTGAACATCGCGTGGATGGGCGGGTGGACGAAGATCGCGCCGCCGAAGGTGTACGACGACGAGGCGGCGGACTGATTTTTACGCGAATTTGTCGAACATGGCGGCCAGGCGCGCCGCCGCCGCTTTCGCTTCCTCGACGTCGCCCGCATTGCCCGTGTGGGTGACGATGCTGGCGGTGAGGAGCTGCACGAACGACCGGTCCAGCGCCTTGCGCGCGGCGGCCATCTGCTGGGCCACGGCGTCGCAGTCGGACGGCGCATCGGCCAGCGCGATCAGCTTCTGCACGCCGCGCAGCTGGCCTTCCACGCGCGCGAGGCGGTTCAGCAGGTCCTTCTTCTGCTGCGCCGTCAGCGCGCGGCCTTCGACGATCTTGAGGGGTTCGCCCATGGCGGCGGAGACTCCTACGCGACCTCGTGGCCGCGCGCGGCGCGCAGGATCGTGAACCAGTCGGCGCGCGACAGCTGGAACGTGGTGCCGGCGACGGCGACGGCAATCGCCTCGACGCGGCCGCTGCCCGTCAGCGGGACGGGACGCGACGGCAGCTGCATGATCCACGCGAACACCACGCTGGCGAACGGCTGGTGCAGGCGGTCGGCGATGTCCTTGATCACGAGGCGCAGGTTTTCCGCGTTCGCGTCGTTCGACGTGAACAGGCGGCCGCCGGCCAGCGGCGACCAGATCATCGGGGCCACGCCCTTGTCCTGCAGGCCGTCGAAGGTCTCGTCGAACATCGGCGCCACGTGCAGCGGCGAGAATTCCACCTGGTTCGTCGACAGTTCGATGCGGCGGTTCAGCGCCTCGAACTGGTGGCGGCTGAAGTTCGAGACGCCGAAGTGCAGCACCTTGCCGTCCTGCTTCAGGCGCGCGAACGCGCCGGCGACCTCGTCGAAGTCCATCAGCGGATCCGGGCGGTGGATCAGCAGCAGGTCGAGGCGGTCCGTGTGCAGCTGGCGCAGCGATTCCTCGGCCGACGCGATGATGTGCGCGGCGCTCGTGTCGTAGTGCTGGATGGTGTGCTGCGGACGTTTATTGGACAGCAGCTTGATGCCGCACTTGCTGATCAGCTGCATGCGGTCGCGCAGCGACGGCTGGGCGCGCAGGGCTTCGCCGAACAGGCCTTCGACGCCGTAGTTGCCGTAGATGTCCGCATGGTCGAACGACGTGACGCCCAGCGCGATGCACTGCTCGATGAAGGCGATGCGCTGCTCCACCGTCATGTCCCAATCGGCCATGCGCCACATCCCGGCGACGATGCGGGACAGTTCGAGGCCGCCGTTCTTGCGGGTGGCGATGCGCGGGCAGGACAGGTCGCGGGGCAGGGCTGGGGTCATTGCGGTTTTTCCGGGTTGATGATTAGTTGATTATAGCGAAAGCAACAGCACAAAAACGTCGTTCCCGCGGAGGCGGGAACCCAATTGCTGCGTGAACGCATGCAAAGCTTGGGTTCCCGCCTGCGCGGGAACGACGGGGTTTTGAAGCAGGTGATTATTTCATCCAGAGCCGCATCGAGTCCCACGCGCGCCCGAAGATCGACGCTTCCTGCACCTCTTCCAGCGCCACGACCGGCAGCGCCAGCAGCGGCTTGCCGTCGACGTTCATCTTCAGCGTGCCGACGCGGCTGTTCAGGGCCAGCGGCGCGACCAGCGGGTCCTTGCGTTCCAGGACCGGCTTCATCTTCTGGGCCACGCCCTTCGGCACGGTCACCCACACGTCGTTCGGGAAGCCGATCTTCACGTTCGACTTGGAACCCTTCCAGATTTCCGGGGTCAGGATGGCCTGGCCTTTCGCATACAGCTTGACGGTGTCGAAGTTCTGGAAGCCCCAGTTCAGCAGCTTCTGGCTTTCCGCCGTGCGGTTGCCGTCCGACGTGGCGCCCGACAGCACCGAGATCAGGCGGCGCTCGCCGGCCGGACCGTTCGGGCGGTGGGCCGACGCGATCATCGAGAAGCCCGACGCCTCCGTGTGGCCCGTCTTCATGCCGTCCACGGTCGGGTCCAGCCACAGCAGGCGGTTGCGGTTCTGCTGCTTGATGCGGTTGTACGTGAATTCCTTGACCGAGTCGATCTTGTAGAACTCGGGGAAGTCGCGGATCACGTGCGCCGCCAGGATCGACAGGTCGCGCGCGGTCGAGAAGTTGTCCGGCGACGGCAGGCCGTGCGGGTTGGCGAACTTCGTGTTCTTCATGCCCATGCGCTCGGCGTCGCGGTTCATCAGGGTGACGAACGTCGCTTCGTCGCCGGCGACGGCTTCGGCCAGCGCCACGGCCGCGTCATTGCCCGACTGGACCATCAGGCCGTACAGCAGGTCGTTGATCTTGACCGGGGTGGCCGGGTCGATGAACATCTTCGAGCTGCTGCCGTCGACCTTCCACGCGCGGACCGACACGTTGACCATCTGGTCCAGCGTGATCTTCTTGTCGCGCAGGGCTTCGAACACGACGTAGGCCGTCATGACCTTGGTGAGCGACGCCGGCTCGATGCGGGCATCCGGATCCTGCGAGGCGATGACCTGGCCGCTGGTGGCGTCCAGCAGGAGCCACGAACGGGCGGCGATTTGCGGGGCCGGCACCTGCTGCGCCTGGGCGGCCGACATCAAAAGGGCACTGGCGGCGAGGGCCGCGATTAACTTTTTCATGGAAGACAATTCGGAAGTGAACAGTGAACGGTGATGCGATAGACAATGCCCTGAAGCATTGCCTTGAAAGAAGATCGCATCATTATAGGCCAGCGTTCGCCTCAAATGTCACGTCGCCACAATTGCGCGACAAGATTTTTAATGTGGACGAGCTTGCGGTGGAAGAAGTGGTCGGCGCCGGGAATCACCGTGACGGGGATGTCGAGCGGGCGTGCCCAGTCGAACACGTGCGCGAGCGGTATCGTATCGTCAAGTTCGCCGTGGATCAGGATCGTGTCGGCGGGGACTTCCGGCATCGGCCACTTGCCGGCGGCCGTGCCGACCAGCGCCAGGCGCTCGGCCGGGCGGCCTTGCTGGATGAGGCGTTGCTGCAACTGGGCCTGCACGAAGGTGCCGAACGAGAAGCCGGACAGCGCGTACGGCAGGCCCGGATACTGTTCGATCATGTGGTCGAGCAGGATTTCCATGTCGTCCACTTCGCCGCGGCCTTCGTCATGCACGCCTTCCGACTCGCCCACGCCGCGGAAGTTGAAGCGGGCCGTCGCGTAGCCGAGGCCGACGAAGGCGCGGGCCAGCGTCTGCGCGACCTTGTTGTCCATCGTGCCGCCGTACAGCGGGTGCGGGTGCGCGACGAGGGCGATGCCGCGCGGGGCGCCTTCGGGTTCGTCCAGCAGGCACTCCATCTTGCCGGCGGGGCCGGTCAGGTAAAACTTGTGGGAATTCTTGTTCATTGCTTGTTCATAAGTGCGTCGGTCAGATCTTCAGGCGTTCGACCACTTCGCCCTTGACGAGGTGGCGGTCGATGATTTCATCGATGTCGGCGTTGTCCACGTAGGTGTACCAGGTGCCCTGCGGGTAGATGACCACGACGGGGCCTTCCTCGCAGCGGTCCAGGCAACCGGCCTTGTTGATGCGCACCTGGCCCGGGCCGTTCAGGCCCAGTTCCTTGACGCGCTTCTTGGCGTGTTGCTGCGCCGCTTCGGCGCCGCTCTTGCCGCAGCTGGGGCGGCAGTCCTTGCCTTCGCGCTCGTTCAGGCAGAAGAACACGTGGTGCTTGTAAAAGGGTTTGTCGTCGTTCATGTCGGTTCCGGATGGCGTGTATCTTTCCTATGATACGCCGTTATCATGAGCGATTCAGCCGGTGCGACGGCAGCAGCAGGAACCACAAGGCGATGATCGGCCAGGCCATGTCGAGGAACTGGGCGGCGCCGTTGAAATTCAGGAATTTACCCTGCTGCCAGGCCTGCAGGGTGGAGACGAAATACGGGTTGGCGGGAATCGTATTGACGACGATGAGCGACAGCACGAGCGTCACGACGGCCAGCCGGCGCTGCGCGACCTGCGGTGCGAACGCGAGGCCCGCCAGCATGATCAGCCCGATCAAGAAGCCGCCTTCGGCGCCCGGCGTGACCCACACGAACGCATTGTCCGGCGCGAAGAACAGGGAGCTGGCGAGCGTCTTGACGACGATGCCGACGCCGATCAGCGCCAGCATCAGCGACAGCCGGGGCGCGCCGCGGCGCGTGAGGCACAGCAGGGTGAGGGCGGCGCCCGTCATGCCGCATGCGGTGATGATGGTCTCGGACAGCCAGTACTGCTCCACGCTCATCGGCACGTCGCCGCGCAGCATCGTCACGAGGTCGATGTCCGTGTCGAGCCAGTCGGACAGCCATTCCGACAGCAGCGGCAGGATCTGGCCGTTGCCGAACAGGTAGTTCTGCGGATAGACCTGGGCCAGGGGCCATAGCGCGACGAGCACGAGGCCCTGGCTTGCATGGGCCGCGAACCAGCGCTGGCGCAGCAGGTACAAGCGGCTGCGGTCGAGCAGCATGGGCGCGAACGACGCGCCGAGCAGCGCCCCGGCCAGGCAGCCGCCCGCATTGGTCAGCAGGTCGAGGCTCGACGGCACGCGGCTGGGCAGGTAGTTCTGCACGACTTCCATCGTGCCCGAGACGAGCAGGCCGACGACGGCCGCGATGGCCACGGCCCACAGGCCGCGCACGCGCGGATGCAGGGCCAGCACGATCAGCGTCCCGAACGGCATGTAGCCGACGATGTTGACCATGACGTCGAAGCCGGTCCACCAGCGCGGCATCTGCAGGACGAGGAAGGCGAACGGCGACAGCCCGCTGCTGCGCCAGCCGGAAAACGGGAACCAGCTCGCGTAGACGATCAGCAGCAGATAAGCCAGCAGCGCCGCGCGCGCCACCGGCGAGGCGCGCGGGCCAGCCTGGTCTTCCATCCCGGTCATCGTCGGTTGAGGTTCAATGTGCCCAGCCACGCCACGATGTCGGCCGCGATGGCGTCGGTACTGGCCGCGAGGGCGCGCGCGCCGCCGGCCGCGTCGGCGCTGGGCGCGGCGACGGCCTGGCGGAAGCTCTTCTGGTCGACGAGTATATGGCCCTGGAACACGGACGCGCGCACGGCGACGACGCCGGTGCTCTGGCTCACGCCGCCGAAGTCGTGGATGAATTCATCGACGTCGATGCGCAGCAGCGGAATGCCGGTGGCCGCATCCGTTTCCGACAGCACGCGCGCGCCCGACTGTGCGAGCCGCGTCTTGAAGCGCTGCGTCAGGAGTTGCAGCGGGTTCGCCGTCCAGCGGCTGTTCGCATAGGTGCGGGCCTGCAGCGGGTCGGCATAACTGAGGCGGTAGAACATGCGCTCGTTGTCCAGGGCACTGGAGCCGGTGACGTCGGTGACGACCACCGAACCGAGCATGCCTTGCGCCGGGTCCTGCGCGGTCGCGGCCGGGCCGAAGTCGAATTGCGTGGTCGGCTGGCCCTTCTGCGAGGCGCAGGCGGACAGGGTCAACGCCAGGGCGGCAGCGAGAATGAAGCGGGTCGGATGCATGGTCGCTGGATTCCTCATTTGGTCGGGGGGACGAAGCCGGGTTCGCCCGGGCCGGGTTCGGCGGCCGGCGCGCCGAACAGGATGCTTTGCGGGCGGTCGCCCAGGTTCGTCACGGTGCGGCGCACGGCGCGCAGCGACGTCTTCGCCTCGTCGGCCATGTCGACGACGTGCGGCAAGGTTTGCAGCTCGAGGTCGGACGTGACGCCGCCCAGCGAATCGATGGCCGCGCCGGCGCGCTCGATCGGGCCGCCCGGCGCTTGCAGGCTCGTCGCGAGGCGGTCGTAGTTGCGCGCGGCCGCGGTGGCGCTCGTCGACAGCTCGTTCACGGAGCCCATCGTGCGGTCCAGTTTATCCGTCAGCGCGGGCAGGCGCGCCAGCGTGGGCTGCAGCTGGCCCGGGATCTCGGCATACGCGGCGGCGGCCTTGTTGATGCTGTCGAAGGCGCCCGTGAGCTTGTCCTGGTTTTCTTTACTGAGGACGTTGTTCAGGCTGTCCGTGATGCGCTCCGTCTTTTCCAGGATCGCGAGGCCGCGCTTTTCCAGCTGGTCGAGCAGGCCGGGACGCAGCGGGATGCGCGCCACGTGGCCCTTGTCGCTCTGCAGCAGCGGGGAACCGGTGCGGTCGTCGTCCAGCTGGATGAAGGCGATGCCCGTCACGCCCTGGTAGCCGAGCGAGGCGAACGTCGTCTTCGTGACGGGCGCGCCTTCCTCGATCGAGAGCTTGATGAGGATCTGGCCCGTCACGCGCGGGTCGAACACGATGTCGTCCACGCGCCCGACTTCCAGGCCGCGGTAGCGCACCGTCGCCTGCGGATTGAGGCCGGGGATGGTCTGCGTGGTGACGATCTCGTACGGATGCATCGTCGTGCGGTCGCGGTTCAGCCACAGGCCGATCAGGATGGCCGCGACGAGCAGCGCGACCGTGAAGAAGCCCGTCATGAGGGCATACGATCTGTTTTCCATGTCAGTCTTCCGACTCCTTTCTTGCGATGCGCTCTTCCAGCACTTCCAGCGCCCGCTGGCCGCGCGGCCCCAGGAAAAAGTGTTTGATGAAGGGGTGCTGCACGCGCAGCACGTCGCACGACGGCCCCACCGCGATCACGTGCTTTTCGGCCAGCACGGCGATGCGCGAGGACAGCGCGAACAGCGTGTCCAGGTCGTGCGTGACCATCACGACGGTCAGTTTCAGCTCGCTGTGCAGGGTCTGGATCAGCGCCACGAACGAATCGGACAGGTCCGGGTCGAGGCCCGCCGTCGGCTCGTCGAGGAACAGCAGCTGCGGCTCGAGCGCGAGCGCGCGCGCAAGGGCGGCCCGCTTGATCATCCCGCCCGACAGGTCGGACGGCATCTTGTTCGCATCGCCCGGGCCGAGTCCGACCATGTCCATCTTGAGCAGCACGGCATCGCGCACGACGTCTTCCGGCAGGGCGCGCAGTTCGCGCAGCGGCAGGGCGATGTTGTCGAACACGGTCAGTGCGGAATACAGCGCGCCCTGCTGGAACAGCATGCCCCAGTGGTTGCGCATGCGCTGCAGCTGTTCCGGGCTGGCGCTGCTGACGTCCTCGCCGAACACCCGCACGCAGCCGCTGGACGGCCGTTCCAGGCCCAGCATCTGGCGCAAGAGGACGGTCTTGCCGGTGCCCGAGCCGCCGACGATGGACAGGATCTCGCCCGCATAGATGTCGAGGTTCAGGTCCTGGTGGACGACGGTGCGGCCGAAGCGCGTCCACAGGTTGCGGATCTGGACGACCGGCGGTCCGACGTCTTCCTCGGGCTTGCGGTTCAGTTGTTGCGGCGGGCGTTGAGGTTTGTCCATCAGAAGCCCACCCCGGAGAAGACGATCGCGAACACGGCGTCGGCCAGGATCACGACGGTGATTGCGGTGACGACCGACGTCGTCGTGCCGCGGCCCAGGCTTTCCGTGTTCGGCTTGATGCGCAGGCCGAAGTGGCAGGACACGAGCGCGATCAGCATGCCGAACGCGACGCCCTTCCCGAGGCCGATGGTGTAGTTCACGATCGGCACAGCGGACGGCAGCTTCTGGATGAAGTAGCGCATCGTCAGGTTCAATTCGATCTTCGCCGAGACCATGCCGCCGATCAGGGCCATCGCATCCGTCCACACGACCAGCAGCGGCATCGCGAGCGCGAGCGCGACCACCTTGGGCATGATGAGCCGGTAGCCGTGCGAGATGCCCATCACCAGCATCGCATCGAGTTCCTCCGTCACGCGCATCACGCCCAGCTGCGCCGTGATCGACGACCCGGAGCGGCCCGCGACGAGGATCGCCGCCAGCAGCGGGCCCAGTTCGCGGATGATGCTCATGCCGAGGATGTTGACGAGGTAGATGTCGCCGCCGAACATGCGCAGCTGCTGCGCCGACAGGTACGACAGCACGACGCCGATCAGGAATCCCACGAGCGCCGTGATGCCGAGCGCCTGGAAGCCGGAGTGATAGATGTTGGCCGAGATTTCGCGCCACGGTCCGGATACCGGATGGCGGATGAAGCGGCCGATGTCCTGCACCACCTGGCCGATCAGCGTGAGCGCGCCGCGCAGGTGCTCGAAGAAACTCAGCACGCCGCCGCCCAGCGTGATCACCCATTGCAGGTGGCTCCTGCGGGTGCGGGGCAGCTCGATCTTGCCGGATTTCTCGATGCGCTCGAAGAGTTCTTCCTGCTTCGGGTCGAGCTTCAGCTGTTCGGGGCGGCGCTTGCCCCAGGAACTCCATAACAGCTGGGCGCCGATGTGATCGAGGCTGGCGATTTCGGAAAGGTCCCAGGCGACCGGCTTGCCGGCCAGGGATTTCAGTGTCTTTTCGATGTCCTTGAAGCCGCTCCGGGAGAATGCGTGGACCTGCCATACGCCGCGCGCCACCACGGATTGCCCCGCGCCGGCGTCTGGATGCTCGATGGTTAATGTTGGCGCATTTTCAATCCGCATTGCGGCAGTGTAAAAGAGATTCGCGACTGCCGCCACCAGCGCTACGTTACCGTGATCTCATAGCGTTCGGTGGCGCACATTGCCGTGTTTACGCAGCGAGGTGGCGGACCTGGCGCTCGGGTGCGGCGTGCGTCGTTTTCTCTACCGGCTTGTGGGCGCTGCCGGCGTAATCGCTGGCGAGAAGGGCGGCGGCATCGGCGGCCGGCATGCCCTGGCGCTGCAGCCAGGCCTGCACCAGCTTCGCCAGGCGGTCCAACGCGATGCGGTGGGTGGCGTCGAGCTGCGTGTAGATCCAGTCCGAGAACGCCATGAAGTTGGCGAACGGGCTGTCGCCCAGCAGCACCTTGACCGTGTGGGCGAAGCGGCCGGAGTTCGCGACCAGGTCCCAGTAGCGGGCAAAGCGCACGAGCCGCTGCATGGTGGCGAAGTCGATACGGTCGGTGGCCAGCACCGTGTACGGCGGATACGGCTCGTACACCATCTTGAAGGGTTCCGTGTGGCGGATGATCGGCGTGCCGCGCAGGCGCTTGAGGATGCCGAACTGGATCTCGTGCGGGCCGAGGGCGACGAACTGGTCGAAACCGCGCGCGAACGATTCGACGTCCTCGCCCGGCAGGCCGGCGATCAGGTCCACGTGCAGGTGCGCGTGCGATTGCGTCGTCAGCCAGCGGATGTTGTCCGCGGCCTTGGCATTGTCCTGGCGGCGGCTGACGAGCGTCTGCACCTCCGGGTTGAAGCTCTGGATGCCGATCTCGAACTGCAGGGCGCCGGGCGGGAATTGCGCGATCGTCGCCTTCAGCGCTTCCGGCAGGTGGTCCGGGACCAGTTCGAAGTGGGCGTAGACCGGATCATCGGGATTGGCCGCGATCTTGTCGAGGAAGAACTGCATGATGCGCTGGCTCGTCTTGACGTTCAGGTTGAACGTGCGGTCGACGAATTTGAAGAGCCGGGCGCCGCGCTGGTACAGCGTCTCCATCTCCGCGAGGAAGGTGTCGATGCCGAACGGCCAGGCCGTCTTGTCCAGCGACGACAGGCAGAACTCGCATTTGAACGGGCAACCGCGCGACGCTTCCACATAGATGGTGCGGTGGGCGATGTCCTCGTCCGTATATGAAGAATAGGGTAGGGCGATGTCGGCCATCGGCGGCTGCACGCCCGCATGCACCTTCATGATCGGCTTGGGGCCATCGAGGATCTCGCCGCACAGTTTGGGGAAGGTGATATCGCCCCAGCCGGTGACGACGTAGTCGGCCAGGCGCACGATCTCCTGCTCGTTCGTCTCGTACGAGACTTCCGGCCCGCCCAGCACGACCGTCACCTCGGGCGCCACGCGCTTGAGCATCGCGACGACCTTCGTCGTCTCCTCGACATTCCATATATAGATGCCGAAGCCGACGATGCGGGGCTTCTTCGCCAGCAGGCGTTCGACGACCTCCACGGTCTTCGCGCCGATGACGAATTCCATCAGGCTCGTCTGTTCCTGCAGCGGTCCCATATTGGCCAGCAGGTAGCGCAGGCCGAGCGAAGCGTGGGCGTAGCGGGCGTTGAGGGTGGAGAGCAGGATGGTCATGGCGGCGCGGGGAGGACGGCAAAGCGTGCATTGTAGCGGGACTTGCGGGCGGTATGCGACGCTGGTATCATTCGGTCCCTCGTCGCAAACGACAGGCCTTCAAACGGTTCTGAACGCTTCGATGGGAAAAAAGAAGTTGACGATCATCGCGAAACACTGCATAATCTCGCTTCTCTGCTGCTGACGAACAAAACGATTCGCA
>CBIHOW010000010.1:0-111253 GCA_966211695.1 uncultured Massilia sp.
AAGACTGCGAAGTCTATGTCAGTGGTGACGGGAAGTCAATCCGGGAGGGGAGGGCGCACACGATTGCCATAGGGCACCACGGGCGTGCGGACGTGTTTTGTTACACTTGCCCTATGACCTTGTGACAGGAGAGACCCACTATGAGCGAAGATCAAGCAAAACAGAAGGAGGGGTGGTTTACCTTGTCCGGCGACGTCAACAGCGACATGGTGCATCGCGTCTTCGAAGCGGTGGCCGGCATGAACGACGATGGCCTCGAGACGGCGCACATCCTCGTGCAATCGAACGGCGGGTATGTGAGCGATGGCCTGTGCCTGTACAACTTCCTGGCCAATGCGCCCGTCAACTGCATCATGTACAACGGCGGTGCCGTCGCGTCGATCGCGGTGATCCTGTTCCTGGCGGGCAAGCAGCGCTATGCGAGCGAGACGGCGCGCTTCATGATCCACAAATCGCACGCGACGGCGTCGCCGGGGTCGCGTCCGGATGCGCTCAACATCATCGTCGAGGGCCTGCGGGCCGACGATGCGCGCACGGAATCCATCCTGCGCAAGCACATCGAGCTGACGCCCGAGCAGTGGGGCATCCACCAGTACGGCGACCTGCACCTGAACGCGCGCGACGCCAAGGCGGCGGGCATGATCGACGACGTCCGCGACTTCGCGCCGCCCAAGGGCTCGTACCTGCGCAACATCTGATAACACAAAGAGCCTGTCGCGGTCTCCCGCCCAGGCTCTTTCGACCTTCCAATAGCGCTGCGATCAGCGCTTCTTGTCGTTCTTGTGGCTTTGACGGCCAGCCTCGGCGTGCTGCTCCGGGGTGCCGCCGCGGGTGCCGCCCGAGCCGCCCGAGCGCGAGCCCGAACCGGAACCCGACTGCTTGTTGCCGTCGTTCTTGTGGCTTTGCTGGCCAGCCTTGACGTGCTGTTCGTGGGAGCCGCCCTGGTTGCCCGAGCGCGAAGAATTTTTGTTCGAAGCCATGATCATTCCTTTCGATAGTGGAGATGTCCTGCTTACCGAAGCGATTTCGGTTTTGCAATGATGCGAGCCCGGCAATTGAACCGGTATCGGATCACCTCTTGAGCACTTGTAGGACTACGCGCATTACGCTAGCAATAATTTTCTCCGCTAACACGCCTTTCGCATATTCTTATTCCTCGGCAACCGTATCTTGCGGCGCAGCATAGCGTTTTACCGTATTATCCGGCCTTGGTCATAGCATAATCATTTTCCTGAGTATGCGACGGGGCGCACCGATTCCTATTGCCACTTGGAAATTATGTGCCACAATAGAGCTATCATGTCCTCCAGCCCCGTCCAGACTCCGGCCGCTCGCAAGGCCGCATCGTCGCAGCAGGCGACGCTGGATGCGCTCGCCGGTATCGCGGACACCCATGTCAAGGAACAGCTGACCGCGATGACGGCCCGCATGGCCGCCGCGCTGGGCGACCTCGCCCATCACCATGGCGACCCGCAAGATGTCCAGCGGCGCGTGAAGGCGGCCCGGCTGTTGAAGGACAATGCCTACGCCTTCTTCCACCTCGCATCCGGCGCGATCGCCCTGGCGGTGCGGCGCGAACTCGACCGCCTGGCGCCGCAGGCCGCGTCTCCCCGCATGGCGGCCTCCCTGGACCTCGTGCCGCTGGAAGAAATCGACAACCGCCTCGCATTGGGCGCGCTGGCCCGTCCCTTCGAGATCCAGTATGCCGACCAGCTCGCGACGCTGGCCGTCCGCCTCGGCATGCTGCTCGGACGCGGCGTGCTGCGCGCGGACAGCAATCCCTTCCGTCCGGAGATCTTTCTCGGTGCCATCGAGGAGGCATGGCGCGAATTCGAACCGGAAGCGGATGCCCACGGCCTCGTCCAGCCCCTGTTGCGCCCGGACATCGTGTTCGACCTCGCCCCGCTGTTCGACGCCCTCGTGGCGGCACTGCGCAAGGAGGGCCAGCCGGGTTCCGTCGATGCCTACCGCATCCAGAAGACGGATGACGGGGCCGCCGCGAAAGCGGCCCGCGCCGGGCAGCGCGCGGCCCTTGCGGAGCAGTTGCGCAAGCTGTTCGGCGACGATGGCGGCGAGGATGGCGTCCCGCTGATTCCCGACCTGCCCACCTTGCCGTCCAGCGGCGGCGGTTGGCGTCCCAGCGGGGCGGGCATGTTCGCGGCGGCGCCGGTCCAGGAACCGGGTACGCAACCGGCGGCGGGCTTCGCGGCCCCGTCCGGTCCAGCTGTCCAATCCGCCGGCGGCTTCGCGTCGGGCGTCGCCACGCCGGGCGTCGCTACGCCGGGCGTCGCCACGCCGGTGACCGGACAGGCCGGGTCTGCCGCCCACGCCGGCTGGCCGGCCGCCATACAAGGCATCCTGGCGCAAACGGGCGGGACGGCCCCGCTGCTCGACCTGCTGGCGCGCATCGAGCCCGCGCTGGCGGAAGGAGCGGCGGCCACCGCCACGCCGCACAACGTGTTCTACCTGCCGCGCCTGAAGCAGAGCCTGCCCCAGGGCAGCCTGCCGCGCCGCGACGAGCGCACCCTGGACCTGTTGTCGCGCGTGTTCGAGACCGTGTTGCTGGATGACAGTATCCCGCCGCGCACGCGCGAACTGCTGCAACTCTTGCAGGTGCCCGTGTTGAAGGCCGCGCTGCTCGACAAGAATTTCTTCTTCGAGCAAGACCACCCGGCGCGCCGCCTCGTCGACCTGATGTCGCGCGTCGGCTGGGAGCAGAGAGAAGACGCGGACGACCCGCTGTTCCAGACGATGCGCCGCAGCGTCGAGCGCGTGGGCGAGGCGCAGCCGGAAGCGTTCGCCAGCGCCGTCGCCGAGCTGGAAGCGGGCATCGCGGCCGACGAGACGGCCCAGGAAGCGGCGCTCGCGGCGCCGGTCGCCAGTGCGCTGAAGCGGGAAAAGCACGAGGTCGCGGCGCGCCAGGCCCGCGACGCCGTCGCGCTGCGCGTGCAGGCCGGCGACGTTAACGAGGTCGTCAGCGGCTTCCTCGAGCAGCGCTGGACGACCGTGCTGACCTTCGCGTGGACGATCGAGGATGCGCGCCCGGGCGCCGTCGACAACGCCACCCGGGCCATGGACGATCTGATCTGGAGCGTCAAGCCGAAGGCCACGCCGGAGCAGCGCAAGGCCCTGATCGCCCGCTTGCCGCGCCTGCTCCAGACGCTCAATAAATGGCTCGATGCGATCAAGTGGCAGGACGCCGAGCGCCTGCAATTCTTCGCCCGCCTGGCCGAGTATCACGCGGCCATCGTGCGTGCGCCCATCGAGCTGTCGCCCGAGCGCCAGCTGGAGCTGGCCGCGCAGGCGGCCCAGCAGGATGCATTGCGCAAGGTCGAGATGGAACACGCGGCCGCCGAACAGGCGGCGGCGCGGGCGGCCGAGGTGTCCGCCGTCGACGGCCTGGAGCGGGGCATGTGGCTGGAATTCCGCACGGGCGACGGCGCGCGCAAGGTCAAGCTGGCGTGGGTGAGCCCGCTGCGCACGCTGTTCATCTTTTCCGGCGCGGGGCGGCGCGAAGCGTTTTCCCTGCCGGCCGAGAAGCTGGCCGCGGTCCTGAGCGACGGCAGCGCGCGCGTGCTCGCCATCGACGGCGTCGTGGGGCAGGTGTTGTCCGACGCGATGGCGCAAGGGGCCGTCAACGACGCATCGATTGCCGCGCCCGCCCGTGTTGGTGCCCAGCCGGCCGCCGGGTTATAGTCGAGCCGTCGACACGCATTCATCCTGCGCAACATGCTCTGGTGGTCCCATCTTTCCGCGTTGGGCGGCCTCAACGTCACGGCGCTGCTCGCCGTCGGCGTGGCGGCCTGGCTCGTCGGCGCGCGCTGCTGGCGGCTGGCGCTCGTCTGGTGCGGCGTGTTCGGCGGCGCGATGCTCGTGGCGGCCGCGAGCCAGGTGGCGTTCATCGGCTGGGGCATCGGCATCCGGTCGCTGTCGTTCACGGGGTTTTCCGGCCATGCGGCACGGGCCGCGGCCGTGTTTCCCGTCGCGTTATTCCTGCTGGTGGAGCGCGGTTCGCCGCGCCTGCGCCTGCGCCGGGGCGCGGTGGCCGCCGGCAGCCTGCTCGCCGTGGCGGTCGCGCTGGCCCGGGTGCAGGTCGGCGCCCATTCCGCCAGCGAAGCCCTGGCCGGCTGCGTGCTCGGGCTGGGGGCGGCCGCGCTGTTCCTCGCGCGCGCCAGGGCCGCGCAGGATTGCTCGCCGCAGCCGCTGCTGCTGGGCCTGCTCGCGGCAACGATCCTGCTGCCGCGCGCCGATCCCGCATACTCGCACCAGTGGCTGACGGCCGTCGCGCTGAAACTGTCCGGGCGCGACCGGGTCTACCTGCGTAACGACTGGCAGCCCGCGCGCGGGCCGTACGTGCCGCCGTGCGCCCCGGACCGCCTGCGTTTTGCCGTCCTCTGCACCTGATTCCGCGCGCACGGCGGCCAAATCTTGGCCGAAAAGCAAGGAACAGATGGTATGATGCAGCCTTTATCGATTCCCCCCATTCCGTAAGCGAACGTGCGTCTATCCTCCATCAAATTGTCGGGATTTAAGTCTTTCGTCGATCCCACCAATTTCCAGGTGCCGGGACAGCTGGTCGGCGTGGTCGGCCCGAACGGATGCGGCAAATCGAACATCATCGATGCCGTACGGTGGGTGCTGGGCGAATCGAAAGCGTCCGAGCTGCGCGGCGAGTCGATGCAGGACGTGATCTTCAACGGTTCCACCAACCGCAAGCCGGCGGGGCGCGCATCCGTCGAACTGGTGTTCGACAACAGCGCCGGCAAGGCCGCCGGGCAGTGGAGCCAGTACGCCGAGATCGCCGTCAAGCGGACCCTGACCCGCGACGGCACGTCGACGTATTTCATCAACGGCCAGCCCGTGCGCCGGCGCGACATCCAGGACATCTTCCTCGGCACGGGCCTGGGACCGCGCGCCTACGCCATCATCGGCCAGGGCATGATCTCGCGCATCATCGAATCGCGCCCGGAAGAGCTGCGTGTCTTCCTCGAGGAAGCGGCCGGCGTCTCCAAGTACAAGGAACGCCGCCGCGAGACGGAAAACCGCCTGTCGGACACGCGCGAGAACCTGACACGCGTGGAAGACATCCTGCGCGAGCTGAACGCGAACCTGGAAAAGCTGGAAGCGCAGGCCGCCGTCGCCAACCGCTTCCACCAGCTGCAGGCCGACCAGGAAGAGAAGCAGAAGCTGCTGTGGCTCCTGCGCCGCAACGAAGCGAAGGCCGAGCAGCTGCGCTGGTTCCAGGAGATGGAGCAGGCGCAGACCGGCCTGGAAGAACAGAACGCCAAACTGCGCAACCTGGAGCTGGACCTGGAGCGCATGCGCCAGGCGCACTACGAGACGGGCGACCGCCTGCACGTGGCGCAGGGCGCGCTGTACCAGACCAATTCCGAGATCGGCAGCCTGGAAGCGCAGATCAAGTTCGTCGTCGAGTCGCGCACGCGCCTGCAGAACCAGATCGGGACGCTCACGGCCCAGCGCGAGCAGTGGCTGAACCAGGCCAACGAGACGCAGGAGCAGATCGAGGAAGCGGAGTTCCGCCTCGAAGAACTCGCGGCGCGCGTGGAAGGCGCGCAGATCGCGGCGGAGGCGCAGAACGAACGCTTGCCGGACCTGGAAGCGGCGTGGCGCGAGGCGCAGAACAAGTCGACCGAGTCGCGCGCACGGATCATGCAGATCCAGCAGCGCATCGAGCTGTCGTCCGCGCACCAGCGCAATGCGTCGAACATCCTCGCGAGCCTGGCCACGCGGCGCGAACGCCTGCAGCAGGAACGTTCGGGCCTCAACCTGCCGGACGCCGGCCACCTGGACAACCTGCGCATGCAGCTGGAAGAAAAGCAGTTGCAGCTGGAAGAACAGAACCTGATGCTGGAAGAGGCGGCGAGCCGCCAGGAAGCCGTCGAGCAGGAACGGCGCGACGCGCACGCCCAGGTGCAGCAGGAGACCGCGGCCAACGCCAAGCTGGAAGCGCGACTGACCGCGCTGCGCCAGTTGCAGGAGCGCGTGCAGACGCAAGGCAAAGTCCAGCCATGGCTGCAGAAGCACGAGCTGGATAAACTGCCGCGCCTGTGGCAAAAGCTCGACATCGAGACCGGCTGGGAGACCGCGCTGGAATCCGTGCTGCGCGAACGTACGGGCGCGCTGGAAGTGTCGAACCTCGACTGGGCGCGCGGCTTCTTCGGCGACGCGCCGCCGGCCCGGCTCGCGCTGTATTCGCCCGCACCGGGCGCGGGCGCGCCCATCGATCATCACGGCCTGAAACCGTTTGCGAGTCTTCTCAAGCTGAATGACCCGGGCCTGCGCGGCCTGCTCGATGATTGGCTGACCGGCGTGTACGCGGCCGACGATCCCGGCACGGCGCTCGCGCAGCGCTCGAAACTGCCGCAGGGCGGCTGCTTCGTCACGCCGCAAGGGCATATGGTGACGGCATCGAGCGTGCGCTTCTACGCGGCCGACGCCGAGCAGGACGGCGTGCTCGCGCGCCAGCACGAGATCGACAACATCGGCAAACAGTTGCGCGCGCAGGCGCTGCTGCTGGACGAGGCCCGCACGCGCGCCACCCGCGCCGACGCGGCGGTCGCCGATTTGCAGCGCCGCCTGCAGGACGGCCGCCAGAAGGTCGCGACACTCCAACGCGAAGTGCATGCGCTGCAGATCGACGTGGTGAAACAGGCCGAGGTCGAGTCGCGCTTCAACCAGAGGAGCGGCCAGATCGCGGCGGACCTCGACGAGATCGCCGCGCAGGAAGCGGAGCAGCGGCAGGCGAAGGCCGAGGCGGAAGCGCAGTTCGAAGAGCTGGACATGGAACTGGCCGAGCTGCAGGGCGCGCACGAGGATGGCCAGGTCGAATTCCAGGAACAGGAACGCGTGTTGGCGGAAGCGCGCCAGCGCCTGCGCGACCTGGAACGCGCCGCGCAGGAAGCCGTGTTCGCGGAAAAGACGCAGCGCACGCGCATCGAGGAATTGCGCCGCACGATCGCCACGGCGAACCAGCAGGCCGCGCAGGTGCTGGAGAGCATCGGTGCCGGGAAGCTGGAACTGGAAGCGCTGGAATCCGGCGCCGCGGCCGAGGGCTTGCAAGGCCTGCTGGCAAGGCGCACGGAGCAGGAAAAGGCGCTGGCCGATGCGCGCCACGAACTGGACCAGCTCACGCAGCAGCTGCGCGCGGCGGAAGAGGCGCGCATGGCGGCGGAGCGCGGCCTGCAGCCGCAGCGCGAGCGCATCACCGAGATGCAGCTGAAGGAACAGGCCGCGCGCCTGAACCAGGAACAGTTCGCGGAAGCGCTGGCCGCCACCGGTGCCGACGAGGCCGCGTTGTCCGAAAAGCTCGATCCGGAGCTGAAGCCGTCGTACCTGCAGGGCGAGGTCACGCGCCTGACGAATGCCATCGCGGCGCTGGGCGCCGTCAACCTCGCGGCCGTGGAAGAACTGGCGCAGGCGACGGAAAGAAAACGCTTCCTCGACGCGCAGAACAACGACCTGCTGGAAGCCATCAGCACGCTGGAAGGCGCGATCTCCCGCATCGACCGCGAATCGCGCGACCTGCTGCAGGACACGTTCGACCGCGTCAACCAGCATTTCTCGGAACTGTTCCCGATCCTGTTCGGCGGCGGCCAGGCCAAGCTCGTGATGACGGGGGACGAGATCCTCGATTCGGGCGTGCAGGTGATGGCCCAGCCGCCCGGCAAGAAGAACGCGACGATCCACCTGCTGTCCGGCGGCGAGAAGGCGCTGACGGCGACGGCTCTCGTGTTCTCGATGTTCCGCCTGAACCCGGCGCCGTTCTGCCTCCTCGACGAGGTCGACGCGCCGCTGGACGACGCCAATACCGAGCGCTTCTGCCGCATGGTGAAGCGCATGTCGGACCATACCCAATTCCTCTTCATCTCGCACAACAAGATCGCGATGGAGATGGCCAACCAACTGATCGGTGTGACGATGCAGGAGCAGGGCGTGTCGCGCATCGTGGCGGTGGACATGGAGTCCGCCGCGAATTTCGCTACTGAGGCACAAGCAGCATGACAGACTTCCAAATGAGCCTGATCGCGGCCGGCGGCGTTTTCGTCGTCGGCGTCATTAGTTACAACAAGTGGCAGGAGTACAAGGCCCGCAAGAGCGTCGAGCGCGCGTTTTCGCACGACCACGACGACGTGCTGATGAAGGGCGGCTCGACCGAGCGCGCGGAACCGCACGTCCAGCGCCACGAACCCGTGCTGGACGGCGCTCCCGCGCCCGAGCACGACGTGCTGATCGAGCCGGGCATCGTCGCCGAGCCGTTCCAGCACGCCGCGCCGGGCGCCGCGCCAGCGGCCGCGCCGGTGCCCGCAGCCGTTGCCGCGCTCGACCCCGTGGCCGAGCTGCCGGCCGTGAAGCCGGACACGCCGCCCGCGCAACTGGCCGAGAACCTCGTCGACCCGCTGATCGACTGCCTGATCCCGCTGAATTCGGAAGGCCCGCTGCGCGGCGACCGGATCCTGCCGGCACTCCTGAAACTGCGCCGCGTCGGCAACAAGCCCGTGCACTTCGTCGGCCTGGCCGTGAACGGCGACTGGGAACCGATCGTGCACGGCGGCGTGTACACGAAGCTGCAGGCCGGCGTCCAGCTGGCCACGCGCACGACCGCGCTGAACGAACTGGAATACTCGGAAATGGTCACGCGCCTGCGCGCCGTCGCCGACGAGATTGGCGCCGAGCCGGAAGTGCCGGACATGATCGAAGTGATGAGCGAAGCGAAGACGCTGCACCGCTTCGTCGCCGGCCACGATGCGCAACTGGGTGTGAACCTCGCGTCGAAAGGCGCGCCGTGGGCGATGGCCACGCTGATCGGCGCGCTGGAGAACGCCGGCTTCGACGTGCGCCCGGACGGCAAGTTCGTCATGCTCGATAAAGAAGAGGGCGGCGGCACCTTGTTCACGCTGTCGACCAATGTCACGCTGGGCGCCGACACGACGTCGCGCCTGACGCTGCTGCTGGACGTCCCGTGCGTGGCCCCGGCCCGCGACGGCTTCGGCAAGATGGTCGCCTGCGCGAAGGACCTCGAACAGCGCCTGATTGCCGCCATCGTCGACGACTTCGACCAGCCGCTGACGGATGCGGCGCTGGAAGAGATCGCGGGCCAGGTGCGCGAGTTCTACCAGGAGATGGAAGCGGCCGACATCGCCGCCGGTTCCACGCGCGCGCTGCGCCTGTTCAGCTGAGGTGAGCATGGCCGACCTGGAACGGATGGCGTGGCTCGTCAAGGAACTGAACCACCACATCTACAACTACCACGTGCTGGACGCGCCGACGATCCCCGACGCCGAGTACGACAAGCTGTTCCGCGAACTGCAGGAGCTGGAAGCGCAGCATCCCCAGGCCGTGTCGGTGGATTCGCCGACGTCGCGCGTGGGCGCCGCGCCGATCCCCGAATTCAAGCAGGTCACGCATGCCGTGCCCATGCTGTCGCTGAACAACGGCTTTTCCGATGAGGACATCGACAACTTCGACCGCCGCGTGCGCGAAGGCCTCGGTCACGCGCAGGTGCGGTACGCGGCCGAGCTGAAGTTCGACGGCCTCGCCATGAGCCTGCGCTACGAGAACGGCGTGTTCGTGCAGGCCGCCACGCGCGGCGACGGCTACACGGGCGAGGATGTCACGGCCAACATCCGCACCGTGAAGGTCATCCCGCTGCGCCTGCGCGGCGACGAGATTCCGGCCGTGCTGGAAGTGCGCGGCGAAGTCCTGATGTTCAAGGAAGACTTCGAACGCCTGAACCAGCGCCAGCGCGACGCGGGCCAGAAGGAATTCGCGAACCCGCGCAACGCGGCCGCGGGCAGCCTGCGCCAGCTGGACGCGCGCATCACCGCGCAGCGCCGCCTGCGCTTCTTCGCCTACGGCATCGGCCTGCTGGAAGGCGCGCCGCTGCCGGACTCGCATTCGAAGGCGCTGGACTGGCTCGACCAGCTGGGTCTCCCCGTGTCGAAGGAACGCGCGGTCGTGACGGGTTGCGAAGGCATGCTGGGCTATTTCCGCGACATCGGCGCGCGCCGCAAGTCGCTGCCGTACGAGATCGACGGCGTCGTGTATAAAGTCGACCGCCTCGCGGACCAGCGTGAGCTGGGGTTTGTCTCGCGCGCGCCGCGCTTCGCGCTCGCGCATAAATTCCCGGCCGAGGAAGCGCTGACGACGGTGTCCGCCATCGACGTGCAGGTGGGACGCACCGGTGCGATCACGCCCGTGGCGCGCCTCGTGCCCGTCTCGGTCGGCGGCGTGACCGTCACGAATGCGACCTTGCACAACGAGGACGAGGTGCGCCGCAAGGACGTGCGCGTGGGCGACACGGTCGTCGTGCGCCGCGCGGGCGACGTCATTCCCGAAGTGCTGTCCGTCGTGCTGGAACGCCGCCCGACACCGGTACCGCCCGTGTACGAACTGCCGAAGACCTGCCCCGTGTGCGGCTCGCACGTCGTGCGCGAAGAGGGCGAGGCCGTCGCGCGCTGCTCCGGCGGACTGACGTGCGCGGCGCAGCGCAAGGAAGCGATCCGCCATTTCGCGGGCCGCCGCATGATGGACATCGAGGGCCTGGGCGACCGCTACATCGACAGCCTCGTGGAAGCGAACCTGATCCACGGCGTGGCCGACCTGTATCGCCTCACGCTGGATGACCTTTTGAAAATGAAGCGCCTCGCCGATGAGCGTGACGGCACGACGCCGGAGACGGTCAAGCAGGGCAAGGTCGCGACGAAGTGGGCGGACAACCTGCTGGCCGCCATCGCCGCCAGCAAGCATCCGCCGCTGGAACGGCTGCTGTTCGCGCTGGGCATCCGGCACGTGGGCGAGTCGACGGCGAAGACCCTGGCCGACTGGCTGGGCAGCCTCGCGCTGGTCCGCCGCGCGCCGGCCGCGCTGCTGCGCGTGCTGCCCGACATCGGCGGTACGGTCGCGGAAGCCATCGCGGACTTCTTCGCCGAGGAGAAAAACCAGCAGGCGCTGAACGACCTGCTGGCTGCCGGCGTCGCGCCGCAGGGCGAGCATCCGCCGCGCGCCCAGCTGCGCGAAAAGCTCGACGACGTGGGCCTGCTGGCCGCGCTCGGGATCCCGAAGCTGACGGAGCCGCGCGCGCGCCAGCTGCTGGCGGACGGCCGCACGCTGGACGACCTCGCGCACCTGAAGATCTTCAGCGTGTTCGGCCTGCCGGAAGGCGTCGTCACGGCGCTGGAACAATGGATGGCCCAGCCGGGCAACCGCGAGATGCTCGCGGCGCTGGCCGCACTGCGCACCGAGCTGCTGGCCATGCTGCCGCAGGATGCCGTCGACGCGGCCGGTCCGCTGACCGGCAAGACGTTCGTGCTGACGGGGACGCTGCCGACGATGTCGCGCGATGCCGCGGGCGCCCTGATCGAACAGGCGGGCGGCAAGGTGTCCGGGTCCGTGTCGAAGAAGACGTCGTACGTCGTCGCGGGCGCGGAGGCGGGCAGCAAGCTGGAAAAGGCCGAGCAGCTCGGCGTGACCGTGCTGGACGAGGCAGGCCTCCTGGCCCTGCTGGACGGTGCACAGAATTCAACCCGATAGTTTAGATGGAGCTAGAATGACCGCAATTAAGAAAGCCGTATTCCCGGTCGCCGGCCTCGGCAGCCGCTTCCTGCCGGCCACCAAGGCGCAGCCGAAGGAAATGCTGCCCATCGTCGACAAGCCGCTGATCCAGTACGCGGTCGAGGAAGCGGTGGCCGCCGGCATCACGGAGCTGGTGTTCATCACCGGCCGCAACAAGCGCGCCATCGAAGACCACTTCGACAAGGCCTACGAGCTGGAATCGGAGCTGGAAGCGGCCGGCAAGCAGGAACTGCTGAAGCTCGTGCGCCAGGTCATTCCGAAGAACGTCAACTGCATCTACATCCGCCAGCCGGCCGCGCTGGGCCTGGGCCACGCCGTGCTGTGCGCCCGTCCCGTGATCGGCAACGAGCCGTTCGCCGTGCTGCTCGCGGACGACTTCATGGACACCGCCGAAGGCCACAAGCCCGTGCTGGCGCAGATGACGGACCTGTACGGCTACGAGAAGTGCAGCGTGCTCGCCGTGCAGGACGTGCCGCGCGCCCACACCCGCCAGTACGGTATCGTCAGCGCGCGCGCCTACCGGCCGGACCTGGAACTGGTCTCCGGCATCATCGAGAAACCGAAGCCCGAGGACGCCCCGTCGACGCTGGCCGTCGTGGGCCGTTACGTGCTGTCCGGCGCCATCTTCGAACACCTGGAAAACCTGGGTACCGGTGCGGGCGGCGAGATCCAGCTCACCGACGGCATCGCGTCGCTGATGTCGCGCGAGCGCGTGCTGGCCTACCGCTATGCGGGCACCCGCTACGACTGCGGCTCCAAGCTGGGCTACCTGAAGGCGACGGCCGCCATCGGCATGAAGCACCCGGAGACGGCCGAAGGCTACCGCGAATTCCTCGCGCACCTGTGCGCGGACCTGCCGAAATGACGATCCGCGAGATCCTCAGAATGGGCGACCCGCGCCTGCTGCGCGTGGCGGAGCCCGTGCGCGATTTCGACACGCCCGAACTGCACGCGCTGGTCCACGACATGTTCGAGACGATGCACGCCGTCGACGGCGCCGGCCTGGCCGCGCCGCAGATCGGCGTCAACCTGCAGCTCGTGATCTTCGGCTTCGGCAACAACAAGCGCTACCCGGACGCGCCCGCGGTGCCGGAGACGGTGCTGATCAACCCGGTGTTGAAACCCTTGTCGGAAGAGATGGAAGAGGGCTTCGAAGGCTGCCTGTCGGTGCCGGGCCTGCGCGGCAGCGTGCCGCGCCATACGCGCCTGCATTACGAGGGCGTCGACCAGTACGGTCGCCCGATCAGCCGCGACGTGGACGGTTTTCACGCGCGCGTCGTGCAGCACGAGGTGGATCACCTGCTGGGCATCCTGTACCCGATGCGGATCCGCGACTTCACGCGTTTCGGTTTCACGGAAGTGATGTTCCCCGACCTCGACCCGAAGGCCGACGATTGAAGCCGCGTATTCTTTTCGCTTTGCTGGCACTGTTCGGCACCGGTGCCCATGCCGACGACCTGTTCACGAAGATCGAGGCCGATCCGAAGAGCGAGCTGTGGATCGACAGCGGCTTCGCGACTTACCACTTCGACCGCGACAAGAACCTCAACGGCGGTAACCGCGGCCTCGGGTTCGAATACCGCTTCTCCGGCACGATGGCGGCGGCGGCCGGACGCTTCGTCAACAGCGACCGCTATTACTCGAATTACGCGGGCCTGCTGTGGCAACCGTATGCGCTGGGACCCGTGCGCCTCGGCGCGGCGATCGCGATGTTCGACGGGTATCCGAAGATGCGCGACCGCGGCTGGTTCCCGGCCGTCGTCCCCACGTTCACGTACGAGTATCGACGCGTGGGCGTGAACGTCGGCGTGATCCCGTCGTACAAGGATCGCCTGTACGGCGGGATCTCCGTGCAGTTGAAGCTGAAGTTATTCTGACGCTTGTCGCGTGGGCTCGGGGAGCCCACCCTACAGCAGCCGGCGAATCGTAGGGTGGGCACCCTGTGCCCACGGATACCTCATTTATCCGGATACGGCGATTTCCCGCCGTCGGCGATAAACGTATCGATCCGCGCCTTCAGTACGGGCAGCGGCACGGAGCCGAGCTGCAGCACCGTGTCGTGGAATGCGCGGATGTCGAACTTGTCACCGAGCGCCGCCTCGGCCCTGGTGCGCGCCTCGACGATCGCCATCTCGCCCAGGTAGTACGACAGCGCCTGGCCGGGCCAGGAGATGTAGCGGTCGACTTCCGTCGCGATCTCGTGGTCGGACAGCGCCGTGTTGTCGTGCATGTAGGCCTGCGCCTGTTCGCGCGTCCAGCCGAGCGCGTGGATGCCCGTGTCGACGACGAGGCGGGACGCGCGCCACGCCTGGTAGCTCAGCATGCCGAACGTTTCGTACGGCGTCTCGTACATCCCCATCTCGCTGCCCAGGCGTTCGCAATACAGCGCCCAGCCTTCGCCGTACGCGGAAATGTACGCGCGGCGGAACGGCGGCACGCCCTGCTGTTCCAGCGCCACCGGCATCTGGAACGCGTGGCCCGGCGCCGACTCGTGCAGGGTCAGCGCGGGGAGGCTGTACAGCGCGCGCGCCGGCAGGTTGTACGTGTTGACGAGGTAGATGCCCGGACCGCCGCGCGCCGAGGTGTAGTACGGCGCCTGGTCCGCCGGCACGGGCACGATGGCGAAGCGGCGGCGCGGCAGGTAGCCGAAGTACTGGTCGGCCTTGCCGTCGAACTTCTTCGAGATCCACGCGGCGCGCATCAGGAGTTCCTCCGGCGTCTTCGCATAGAACTGCGGGTCGCTGCGCAGGAACGCGAGGAAGGCGGGCAGGTCGCCCCTGAATCCCGCCTGTTCCATCGTCTTTTGCATCTCGGCGCGGATCTTCGCCATCTCCGACAAGCCGATCTGGTGGATCTGCTGCGCCGTCATGTCCGTCGTCGTGTACTCGACGATCTTCGACTGGTAGTACGCTTTCCCGTCCGGCAGGCGCTCGGCCGCGAGCGTCGTGCGCGCCTTCGGCACGTATTCGTCGCGGAAGAACGCCAACGCCTTCGCGTACGCGGGCTTCACGGCGCTGTCGATCAGCGCGATGCCCTGCGCGCGCAGGCGCGCCTGCTCGTCCATCGAGATCGTGGCTGGCATCTCCTTGAACGGCGTGTACCACACCGTGTCTTCCGGCGACTTCGCGTTCACGATGTTCAACAGCGGCGCGTCGCGGCCGGCCAGGGTCACCTGCGGCGGCGTGAAACCGCGCGCGAGGCCGGCGCGCATGTTGTCGAGTTCCTCGTCGAAGTAGCGGGGCAGGTCGCCCAGCTGGGCGAGGTAGGCGCGGTATTCCTCCGCATTCTTCAGCGGGCGGCGCGCGATGTAGGCGATGTCGGACCAGAATGCGCTGTCCGCGTTCACGGGTTGCTCGTATTCGCGGAAGCGCTGCGCGGCGACGAACGCGGCGATCTGCGCGCGGTACACGGCGTAGTTGATCTGCTCCGCACGCGAGAGGTCCGCCGCGCGGATGCCGTCCAGCTGGCGCAGCACGCCTTCCCACATCGCCAGGCGCGCGGCCTGCGTGCGCGCATCGACCTTCGGCAGGGCATCGCGCACGTCGCGCGGCTCGTCCTCCTCCCACGCGAGCCGCTGCTTGATCCTCCATTGCCACTCGGCCTTGTAGATGGCCTGGAAGCGCGCATCGGCTTTCGACGCCGCTTTCGTGGCGGCGGGCGCGGCGATGGCATCGACCGGCGTGATCAGGGTCGAGAGTGCGAGTGCAAGGGCGGCGGCAAGCAAGGTCTGCTTCATGGTGGTCCTGTGGTCGAGGTGTCTGGGCGAGGCAGGGGTCTTGCCTCAGCCCACGATATTACCCGGCAGATTCACCAGAAGCCAGTCTTGCTTACCGTTTGATTTTGCCGTATGCCTCGCCCGCTTTCCACGTCGGCATGGAAGGTGCGTTCGCGACCGCATAGCCCAAGTTCAACGTGAACTGCGCCTGCTGCACCATGCCGGACAGGTCCCAGGACGGGTCGTACTGGTCGCTGACCTGGTGGTAATCTTTCGTGAACGCGCGCATCTTCGCGCCATCGGCCGCCTGGTCGTGCTCGAACTCGAAATGGCCGTCGCCGGAGAACACGGCCGAGCCGACGTTGAACGCGGGGACGCCCGCCTTGGCGAAGTTGAAGTGGTCGGCGCGGAAGTAGGCGCCGCCGAGGTCCGGCACGGGCGCGGCCAGGCGCAGGCCCATCGTCTTCGCGACCGTGGCGGACGTCGCGTACAGCGAGCTGCGCTCGGCGCCGGCCACGCCCATGTCGCGCGTGCGTCCGACGAAGTTCATGCTGTCCAGGTTCAGGTCGGCGGCGGTCTTCGCCAACGGCCACACCGGGTTGCGCACGTAGGCAAGGCTGCCCAGCAGGCCTTGTTCTTCCGCGCACGGCCACAGGAAAATCTGCGTGCGCTTGGCCGGACGCTTGACGGCGGCCTGCGCCATCGCGAGCAGGGCGGCCGTGCCGGAGCCGTTGTCGATGGCGCCGTTCCAGATGTGGTCGGGCTTGCCGTTGTCCGGATCGATGCCGAGGTGGTCCCAGTGCGCGGAATAGATCACGGCCTGGTCGCGCAGTTTCGGATCGGTGCCCGGCACGATGCCGGCCACGTTGTACTCGACGACGGTGCGTACGGCGCTCTTCACGTCGGCCTCGACGCTGGCCGCGAGCGGCACCGGCTTGAAGCCGCGCACCTCGGCCGCGGCGCGCAGGCGGTCGAGGTCCTGGCCGCTGGCCGCGAGGAGTGTCCGCGCCATGTCTTCGCTGATCCAGCCCTGCAACGCATTGCCGGGGCCGGCCAGGTGGAACTGTTCGTGCGAGAAGCTGTTGACGGGAACGCTCCACGGATACGACGCGGACGGCGTCGTGTGGATCAGCAGGATGCCGGCCGCGCCCTGGCGCACGGCTTCCTCGAACTTGTACGTCCAGCGGCCGTACCACGTGAGCGACTTGCCGCCGAAGCGGTCCGGCTCCGCGCTCGTGGGCTGCGGATCGTTGACCATCGCCACGAGCACCTTGCCCTTCACGTCGGCGCCGAGGAAATCGTTCCAGTGCTCGTCGGCGGCGTCGATGCCGTAGCCGACGAACACGAGGGGCGCCGACACGCGCGTGGCCGCGCTGCCGTTGGCGTTGCCGAACACGACGTCCTGGCCGAACGCCGCGGGCAGCACGCGGCCGCCGGCCACGAAGCGGAGGGTGCTGCCGGGCAGCGTCTTCTGGCCGACCAGTTCGACCTTCTGGCGGTAGCCGCCGTCCGCCAGCGGCTTCAGGCCCAGCACGGCGGCCTGGGTCTCGAGGTAGCGCACGGTGAGTTCGCCGCCGCGCTGGCCAGTGCCGCGGCCTTCCAGCAGGTCGTCGGCGAGGAAGGACAGGTGGGCGCGCAGCGGGGCTTCGGCCACGGGTGGGGCGGACTGGGCATGCACGGCGCCGGCGGCGGCGAGCAGGAAAGGAGCGGCACAGGTACGGAAAGACATGGTGGACAACTCTCGAGTGATACAAGAGCGCGATGGTAGCACCGGGCGTCGGGCGTTGTCCGTATTGACGCCATATTAAAAATGTAAACCAGCGCATCACGCTATAATTGACAGAACGGACGTGCCAAGCCGAGGCCACGCCGCATGGCATGACAATCCCGACACCACTCCTGCATGGATAAAGACGAAAACAGAGCGCAACCGGCTGCCGCCGACCACGCCGCGGCGCTGATCCGGCCCTGGTCGCGCCTGGGCCGCCAGCTGGTGCCGCTGATCGGCGAAGGCGGTTTCGTCGCGTTGTTCACGCGCTCCGCGCGCCTGCTGTCGCCGCCGCGGGCATGGCTCAGCGTCGACGCCATGCGCCGCACGAGCACGCTGCTGCTGACCGCCCTCGAACAAGACCTGGCGGCCGCGGACCCTCGGGAAGCGGCCGCGGCACACGATGAATTGATGGGTCTGTTCGTGCGGCAGCTGGGGACCCTCATCGGCCCGGCGTTGACGGCACGGCTGCTGTCCGAAACCGGTGCGGACGGCACGCCGCAAAAGAATCAAGAGGAGCACAAGCAATGAGCGGAAAAGTAACCCTGGAGAAACTGTGTACCGGTGTGCCAGGGCTCGACGTGCTTCTCGGGGGCGGCCTGACGGAATTCTCGTTCACGCTGATCGCCGGCGCGCCCGGCAGCGGCAAGACGACGCTCGCGCACCAGATCATGTTCGCGCTCGCGAACGAGCAGCGCCGCGCGCTGTTCTTCACCGTGCTGGGCGAGCCGCCCCTCAAGATGCTGCGCTACCAGCAGCAGTTCTCGTTCTTCGACATGGACAAGGTCGGCCCCGCCGTCCGCTACGTCAACCTGGCCGACGACCTGCGCGCGGGCGATTTCAGCGGCGTGCTGGAGCGCATCATGCGCGAAGTGGAGGATTTCGGACCCAGCCTCGTGTTCGTCGACTCGTTCCGCTCCGTCGTGCAGACGGCGCGCAGCGGCAACGAAGGCCTGTGGGACCTGCAGCACTTCATCCAGGAACTGGGTTCGCGCATGGCCACCTGGCAGGCGACCACGTTCCTGATCGGCGAATACAGCCAGACGGACGTCGAGGCCAACCCGATCATCACGGTGGCCGACGGCATGATCTCGCTGTCGCACAACCTGGACGAGGATGCGGTGGTGCGCAAGATCCGCATCATCAAGATGCGTGGCCAAGCCCACATGGCGGGCGCGCACACGTTGCGCATCACGGACGACGGCATCCGCGTCTACCCGCGCCTGCTGACGCCGTTGCCGGAGTCCTACCGGACCGTCGCTGCGGGACCGGGCCGCGTGCCGACCGGCGTCGCGGGCCTGGACGACATGCTGCACGGCGGCCTGCCGCAGGGCCACACGATGCTCGTGTCCGGCCCGACCGGGATCGGCAAGACGATCCTCGGCACCCGCTTCCTGCAGGCCGGGGCGGCGCAGGGCGAGAAGGGCGTCGCGCTGTTCTTCGAAAAGCACACGGCGCGCGTGCATAACGCGGAACTCATCGCCATGGTGCAGGCCGGCCAGGTCGAGGTGGTGGAATCGCTGTCCCTGTCGCTGTCGGTCGAGGAAATGCTCGACCAGTTGACGGAGGCGATCGAACGCACGGGCGCGACGCGGGTCGTGATCGATTCGCTGTCCGAGATCGGGCTGTACCTGGCCCCGGAATTCCGCTACGACCTGCGCCTGGCCGTGTTCCGCACGCTGTCGCTGCTGGCGCAGCGCGGCGTCACCGCTCTCGTCACCGTCGGCTACGAGGACAATTCACCAAGCTGGCGCTTCTCGGTCGACAACCTGTGCTTCCTGGCCGACGCGGTGCTGTCCATGCGCTTCGTCGAGGTCGAGGGCCATATCTGCAAGTTCATGACGGTCGTGAAAGTGCGCGGCGCGGACCACAGCAACGAGCTGCGCGAATATCGCATTACCGACCGGGGCATCGAGGTCGATCCGCACGCGACGGATCTCGATGCCCTGATGTCCGGCTACCCGACGCGGCGCGGGCCGCGCAACTGAGGACGAGGATGGGAACGTACCAGCAACAGCCGCCTGTTTCGAAACAGCGTTCCCTGCATGAGCCCGCGCACGAGCCCGAGCAGCACAGGGCGGGCAACACGCTCGGGGAAACCCTGCTGCTGGACCGCATCCGCGTGCTGGAAGCGGACGTGGCCAGGCTGCGCGAAGCGAACGAGCACCTCGTGCTGGCCACCGTCGACGCCCAGTACCAGCGCGAGGATGCCGAGGCGGTGAACCGCCGCCAGAACGAATTCCTCGCCATGCTCGCGCACGAACTGCGCAACCCGTTGTCGCCGCTCGCGATGGCCGCGTCGCTGCTGGAACGCGACGCCGGCGCCGCGCCCCAGCAGCTCAGGCTCGCGCGCGTGATCGGGCGCCAGGTCGACCATATGGCGCGCCTGCTCGACGACCTGCTGGACGCCGCGCGCATCAGCAGCGGCAAGATCAAGCTGGCGGTCGAAACGCTGTCGCTGGCCGACGTGCTGCGCCACGCCGTCGAGACCGTGCAGCCGCGCATCGCGGAGCGCGGCCAGGCACTGGACGTCGAACTGCCGCCGGGGACCGTCGCGGTGGAGGGCGACAAGGTGCGCCTCGCGCAGGTGTTCACGAACCTGCTCGGGAATGCGTCGAAGTACACGGGCGACGGCGGGCGCCTGCGGCTCGCGGCGCGGGCAGACGCCGACGAGATCGTCGTCACCGTCGAGGACAACGGCACCGGCATCGCGCCCGAAGTGCTGCCCTATATCTTCGATTTGTTCACGCAAGGCCCGCGCTCGCTGGCCCGGTCCGAGGGCGGCCTCGGCGTCGGCCTGAACGTCGTGCGCAACCTCGTGGGCATGCACCGCGGGACGGTGGAGGCGCACAGCGACGGTTCCGGCCGCGGCAGCCGCTTCACCGTGCGCCTGCCGCGCGCCGCCGGCGTGCCCGCCGCGCCGGTCCGCCCCGAGCCGGCGCAGGCAACGCCGCGCCGCCGCATCCTGCTCGTGGAAGACAATGCCGACGCCTGCGCCACGCTGGCCGACATCCTGCTCACGGAAGGCCATGACGTCGTCTGCGCCGCGGACGGCCGCGCAGGCCTGCGTCTTGCGCTGGGCGGGCACTGGGACGTGATCGTGTGCGACATCGGCCTGCCGGAACTCGACGGCCTCAAGCTGATGCAGGCCCTGCGCGCACAGCAGGGCCGCGCGCGTCCGTATGCGATCGCGCTGACGGGCTATGGCCAGCCGGACGACGAGGCGCGCGGCCTCGCGGCCGGGTTCGACCGCTATCTCGTCAAGCCCGTCGGCGCGGCGGCGCTGCTGGCCGTCGTCGCGGACGCACCCGCCGTCGTCAACGCCTGATCAGGCGCGCGAGGCGGTCGACCGCCTGTTCGATCCGCTCGTATTTCGTCGCGTACGAAAAGCGCACGTGCTGCTTCGGCGCGGCGAATCCGAAGTCGTCGCCCGGCACGATCGCGACCAGCGCGTCGCGCAGCACGGCCATGCCGAACGCGCTGCTGTCGTGCGCGAGCGGATGGTCGACCCGGGTGATGTCCGCATACACGTAGAACGCGCCGTCCGGCAGCACGGGCACCTGGAAGCCCAGGTCGCGCAGCGCCGGCACGAGGAAATCGCGGCGGCGGCGGAACTCGTGGCGGCGTTCCTCGAAGATGGCGATCGCGTCGTCGTGGAAGGCGGCCAGCGCCGCGTGCTGGGCGATGGCGGGCGCGCAGATGAACAGGTTCTGCGCCAGCTTTTCGACCGCGGGCACGAGCGACTCCGGCAGCACGAGCCAGCCCAGGCGCCAGCCCGTCATGCTGAAGTATTTCGAGAAGCTGTTGACGGTGATGACGTCGTCGCCGAAGGAGAGTGCGCTGGTCGCGCGGTCGCCTTCCTGTTCACCATAGTAGAGGCCCTGGTAGATCTCGTCGACGATCGAAAAACCGCCGCGGGCGCGGACGGCCGCGACGACGTCGCGCGTCTGCCCGGGCGTCATCGACGTGCCGGTCGGATTCGACGGCGAGGCGACGATCACGCCGCGCGTGCGTTCCGTCCAGCGCTCGGCCACCTGGGCCGCCGTCAGCTGGTAGCGCTCGGCGGGGCCGGACGGCACGAGGACGGCCCGGCCGCCGAACGCGCTGACGAAGTGGCGGTTGCATGGATAGCTCGGGTCCGGCATCAGGACTTCGTCGCCTTCCGCCACGAGCGCCGCGCAGGCCAGCAGCAGGCCGGCCGACGCGCCCGCCGTCACGACGATGCGCTGCGGCGCGATGGCGAGGCCGTAGGCGCGGGCGTAGTGGGCGGAGATGGCTTCGCGCAAGGCCGGGAGGCCCAGCGATTCCGTGTATTGCGTGGCACCGCGCTGGATCGCGTCCATCGCGGCGCGCGCGACCACGTCGGGCGCCGTGAAGTCGGGTTCGCCGACGCTCATGCTGATGACGTCCTGGCCGGCGCGCACCATCGCGGCTGCGGCCTTGACCATTTCCATCACGCGGAAGGGTTCGATGGCGTCGACGCGGCGCGCCACCTGGAGTGGGTTGAAAGACATCGTGGGATTCTGGAACGGAAGAATCCCTTAGTGTAGCCTAAACTACGCCACCGCGGCCCCGGCCAGCAACGCCTCGCACGCCTGGGCCGGCAGCGGACGGCCGACGTAGTAGCCCTGGATCTGGTCGCACCCGTATTGTTCCAGTTCGCGCAGCTGGTCCACGTTCTCCACGCCCTCGGCCACGACCTTCAGGCTGAGGCTGTGCGCCAGCCGGATCACGGCCTTCGTGATCGCCGCGTCGTCCGGATCGTCCGGCAGGTCGCGCACGAAGGTGCGGTCGATCTTCAGCGCGTCCAGCGGGAAGCGCTTCAGGTACGCGAGGCTCGAGTAGCCCGTGCCGAAATCGTCCACGGACAGGCGCATGCCGAGGGCCTTGATGCGCGCGAGGATCTCGACCGCGCCTTCCGGGTTCGCCATCAGCATCGATTCCGTCAGTTCGAATTCCAGCAGCGCCGGGTCGACGCCGGCGCGCGCGACGATGCGTTCGACGGCTCCCGCGAGGTCGGCCTGCTGCAGCTGGCGCGCGGACAGGTTGATCGCCACCGGCTGCACCGCCATGCCCTGCGCCTGCCACGCCTTCAGCTGGCGGCACACGTCGCCGATCACCCATTCGCCCACGGGCAGGATCAGGCCCGTGTCCTCGAGGATGCCGATGAACTCCAGCGGCGGCACGAGGCCGCGCTGCGGATGGTGCCAGCGCAGCAGCGCCTCGAAGCCGCTGATGGTGCCGGTGGCGAGGTCGAGCTTGGGCTGGTAGTGGAGGAGGAATTCGCCGCGCTCCAGCGCCTGGCGCAACTGCGTCTCCGTCTGCAGGCGCTGCGCCGCGTTCTCGTGCATCTCGGCGAGATAGAACTGGTAGTTGTTGCGGCCGCCGTTCTTGGCGCCGTACATCGCCGTGTCCGCGTTCTTCAGCAGCGTCTCGGCGTCGCGGCCGTTCTCGGGGTACGTGGCGACGCCCACGCTGGCCGACACGAACAGCTGCTGGCCCGCGAGGTAGAACGGCTGCGCCAGCGCCTCGATGACGCGCGCCGCGATGCCGGCCGCGGCGCCGTCGTCGTCCAGCGTGGGCAGCACGAGCGCGAATTCGTCGCCGCCCAGCCGCGCCACGACGTCGTCCGCGCGTGCGCAGGCCGACAGGCGTTTCGCCGCCTGCACGAGCAACTGGTCGCCGACGCCGTGGCCCAGCATGTCGTTGACGTTCTTGAAGCGGTCCAGGTCGATGAACATGACGGCCGCGCGGCTGCCGGCGCGCGCCGCGGCGGCGATGGTGTCTTCCAGGCTGTGCGCGAGGCGGCGCCGGTTCGGCAGGCTCGTGAGCGGGTCGTACTGGGCCAGGTACGTGAGGCGGTTGCGCGCTTCCTGGCGTTCGACGGCGGTGGCGACGATGTTGGCCACGCCGCGCAGGAAGTTGGCGTCGTCGGCGCCGAAGCGGCGCGGGCGCGCGGCGTACACGCCGAGCAGGCCGAACGTGCGCTCGCCGCACACGATGGCCGTGTCGATGCCCGTGTCGATCCCGTGCAGCGCCGCCAGCGGCGCGAACCAGGGACGCAGCGCGGCATCCGCCACATGCGCCGCCACATGCGCCGCGACATGCGCCCCGACGGCCGGGGCGCCGTCCCTGCCGGCCAGTTGCAGGCCTGCCGACTGCGCCAGCGGGCCCGCCCCCGCGCGCACCAGCATGCCGTCCGGCCCCGTTTCGAACAGCGCGGCGCAGGCCGCGCCGAGGCCGCGCGCGGCGGCGTCGGCGGCGTCCGCGAACAAGTCGTCGAGGCCGTTCGCGGCCAGTGCCTTGCGCCCGAGTTCCGCGATCAGGGTCTGGCGCTGCGCGTTCTCGACGATCGTGCGCTCGAATTCCTTGCGCTCCGTGATGTCGATGTCGATGCAGATGTAGCGCTCGACCGTGCCGTGCGCGGCGAACATCGGCACGATCGTGCGGTGCCAGTGGCGCCGGCCGTGGCGTCCCGCGATCACGACTTCGCCGTTCCAGACGCGGTCCGACGGTTGCCACGGCAGGCGCGCGCCGGCCGGCCTCCCGACGTCGCCCAGGCGCTGGCCCACGACCTCGGGACGGGTGAAGCCGCTGCTCGTCACGAACAGGTCGTTGACGCCGGTGATGACGCCGTCCGCATCGGCCTCGCACACGATCGCGGCCTGGTCCATCGCGCTCTTGTGCTGCATGAGGGAGTTCATCAGCGAATCGATGCGCTGGCCGAACTGGTCGCGCAGGCTGGCCGCGCTGCGGTTGACGGCGCGGATCGCTTCCTGGATCTCGGTGGGCGCGTCGGCCAGCAGCGCCGCTTCGGCCGTGACGCGGCCCGCGGCCACGTCGTGCTCGAACGAGCGCAGGCGACCCAGGTTGTCGAGCCAGCGGCGCACGAGGGTGCGCATCAGGGCGACGCTGGCGACGAACACGACGAACGCCACGCCGGCCGTCTCCAGCACGAGGCTCCACAACTGGGCCGCCAGCTTCTCTTCGTCGAACCGCAGGCGCACGACGCCGTAGTCCTTGCCGCCCACGTTGGCGATGCGGTTGACGTCGTACAGCTTGTCGGCGATGAGCTGCGTCAGCCAGCGCGGCGCCAGCGCACGGGTCACGCGCGGCGCGTCCACGCGGATCGTGCCGCCGCCCACGTCGATGAATTCGGCGCGCTTGAACGGCGACTGGAACAGCATCTTGCCCAGGGTGCGCTTGACGGTGTCGTAGTCGCCGATCACGACGCTGTCCTCGATCGTCTGCGTCGCCACCTCGACGAGCGTCAGCGCCGTGTCCTGCGTTTCCTCGATGTGCTGCAGGAACTGGTAGCGGTAGAACAGGCCCAGGCCCGTGCCCATCGACAGCAGCAAGGTAAGGCTGAACACGGTGAACACGCGGCCGACGAGGGAGCGCGGCAGCGCCGGAATGACACGCACGAAGCGCAGGAACGGAGAGAAAGTCATCGTGTCAGCGCAGGGTCGGCGGCGGATCCGCGTAAAACGCGCGGTAGCCGGCATGATCGGCGTCGCTGGCCGCGACGAAGGAGAGCGGGGCCTGCGTGCGGCCCAGCTTGAGGTTCAGGCGCACGCCGCTCTTCTGCGACACGTAGCGGATGATCGGATTCCAGAAACCGGCCGACACCTGCAGGTTGTACTGGTTGACGGGCGAAAAATCACAGGCCGGCGCCGTCGCGGCACGGACGGTGCCGCCGGCAGACAGCCAGGCCACGACGGCCAGGACGGAGCGGACGAAGGAAAATCGGTACATGGGTCGTTGACGTGGCGCCGGCGGGATGTCGGCCGGAATGTCGCAAATATAACATATTTCCAGCTTGCAACAAAAAGAAACGTTTTGCCAATGTTGGTCGTCATGCCATGCGCCGCGCCTGCCCCGTCAAGCCGCCCGCTTCAGCGCGCCGACGAGGATCAGCCCCAGCCCAAGCATCGGCAGCATGCCGGGTTCCGGCACGGCGGGCACGAGATCGAGGCGCACGGCGCGGCAATCGCCGGTGACGCCGCCGTAGCAGGCCGTCGCCGCGATCTGCGACGCGTCGTTGATGGCGGAGGCGTCCGTGATCACCCAGCCCGACGCCGGATCGATCAGCGTGTTCAGGTCGACGAGGCCGGCGCCCGTCCACAGGAAGCCGTGGTAGCCGTAACGCTCGGGGTCGACAGCGACCGCGGCCCGGCCGACGACCTGCCCGTGGTTGTTGATGTCCAGCGCGATGCTGTCGTCGGGGACCGTCATGTCGAGGACCCCGAGGTCGGTCAGCGTGCCATGGTCGTACAGGAATGCGTGCGACGCGTGGGCGGAATCGGGGGACGGAATGCCGCCGACGGCCAGCCCGTAGTCGTTCAGGCCGTGGACGGCGCTGTCGCCGTAGTCCGGCGCACCGATCGTGTTCACGCCGCCGCCGCTGAACAGCACGGCGCGGAAGGGATATTCGGGGACGGTGAACGGACCTTCGAATGACGAACCGCCGATCAGGCCCGGCTGGTTGATGGCATAGGCGTTGCTGCCCAGGCCGCCAGGCAGCGTCCCGAGGGCGTGCATCGTGCCGCCCGAATAGCTGAACGCCTGCCCGAAGTCGAACGTCGCGGGATCGCCGTTGCGGGCGTCGCCGACGATCACGCCGTGGTCGTTGATGGCGAATGCCTCGCTGCGGTTGCCGCCCAGCGTGCCGAGGTCGCTCATGCCGCCGCCCGCATACAGGTAGGCGTGGAACTGGCCGTAGGCGTTGTCCGAGCCGCCCACGATCTGGCCGGCATCGTTGATGCCGTTCGCGTTGCTGTTCGCGCCGCCCAGCGTGCCGAGGTCGACGTATTTTCCGCCGAGCCAGGCGAAGCCGTGCGTGCCGCCGCCGGCGGCGCTGCCGACGACGTCGCCCCACCGGTTGATGTCGGTGGCGGTGCTTCCGCTGCCGCCCAGCAGGGTGAGCGTGTACAGCGGATCGGCGAGGGCAGCCGCGCCCGGCAGGGCCAGGAGCGCGGCCAGGAGTGCGGACCGTAGCGCGGACAGGATCGGGCGGAACATCGGGAACGGCGTGCGCATGCTGGACTCCTGGTTCGGTTGTCGGTATCCGGATCCAGCTTAGGGCAGTCGTCGCGCCGATCCCTGATGAGAATCAGGCGTATGCGGATTGGGTATGCCGGCGGCCGTGACGGCATGATGCGTTTTTGCGTGTGCGGGATCTGTTTCAAACTTGCAGAAGATACAATCAGACGATTCGGATTTTCGTGATCGGAAACCATGAGAGTACGTACGCATCTGGCCCTGCTGGCCGCCGGCGTTTTCCTGCCCGTGATCCTGGGATCGGCGATCGCCATCCGGCTGCTGCTCGATGCGGAGCGCCAGGCCGTGCTGCGCAGCATGCAGGAACTGGCGCGCGCGACCGTTTTGACGATGGACCAGGAACTCACGGCGGCGCTCGCCAGCGGCCAGGCGCTGACGACGTCGATGTCGCTGTTCCGCGGCGACTTCGCGACGTTCTACAGCCAGGCGCAGGGCGCCAACGCCGGCAGCGCCCGCCACACCGTGCTGCTGCGCGCCGACGGTACGCAGGTGTTCAACACGGCCCGTCCCTACGGCGTGCCGTCCGCGGAACCGACCGCCGCCACCCGCCAGCAGGTGCGCCTGGCGCTCGCGCACGGCGGGCCGTTCGTGTCCGACCTGGTCCTCGGTACGACGTCGCGCCGCTTCGCCGTCGCGGCCATGGTGCCGGTGGCGCTGGACGACGGGCGGCGCATGGTGCTCGCGCAGCGGCTGTACGCGGATCGCCTGAACGCCATGCTGCCCAGGGACGTGCAGGACTCCTGGCTGATCTCGGTGTTCGATCGCACGGGCAGCACCATCGCGCGCAACCGCGGCTGGCACGAGTACGTGGGCCATCCGCCGCGTCCAGAGCTGATGGCGGGCCTGGGCGCGGGCACGGGGATCGTGCGCAGCGACAGCCGCGAAGGCGTGCCGATGGTCGCGGCGGTGGCGCGTTCAAAGCTGTCCGGCTGGACGGCGGCCGTCGGCGTGCCCGTGGCGGAACTCGAAGCGACGGCCGCGCACGCCGTCTCGCTCACGGCCGCCACGCTCCTGTGTGCGGTGGCGCTGGCGTGCGCGGGCGCGCTGCTGTTCGCGCGGCGCCTGCTGCGCGCGACCGAATACCTGGGCGCCGCCACCGAAGGCATGGTCGACGGCTGGCTGCCGCCGCCGGCCGACCTGCGCATCACGGAATTGAACGCGCTGCAGAAAGTGCTGCACGCCGTGTCCAGCCGCCTGATCCGGCTGGAAGCGGCGCGCCAGCGCCACCTGGCCGAGGCGCAGGCGGCGCGCAGCCTCGCCGAGGCGCAGAACCGCGCCAAGGATGAATTCCTCGCGATGCTCGGCCACGAGCTGCGCAATCCGCTGGGCGCGATCAGTTCGGCGATCGCCCTGATCCAGATGGGCGCCAGCGGCCAGGCGGCCGACCGTGCCCACCAGATCATCGGACGCCAGAGCCGCCACCTGGCCCACCTCGTCGACGAATTGCTGGACGCCAACCGCGTGCTCAGCGGCCGCGTGGCGCTGGCGCCCGTGCCGCTCGACCTGGCCGCCGCCGTGCGCGACGTGGCGCTGACCCTGCAGACGCAGGGCACGACGGCCGAGCACACTGTCGAACTGGACCTGGCGCCCGTGTGGGTCTGCGCCGACCCGACCCGGCTGCAGCAGGTGATCGGCAACCTGGTCGAGAACGCGGCCAAGTACACGCAGGCGGGCGGCTGGATCCGCGTCTCGGTCCGGCCGGCCGCCGGGCCGGGCATGGCCGAGCTCGTGGTGGCCGACAACGGCAAGGGCATCGACGCCGACCTGCTGCCCCGCATCTGGGACGTGTTCGTGCAGGGCAAGGTGCTCAGCCGCGCGAAGGGCGGGCTCGGGATCGGCCTGGCCGTCGTCAAGTCGCTCGTCGAACAGCAGCACGGCAGCGTCGCCGTCGACAGCAAAGGACCGCAACAGGGCAGCACCTTCACCGTGCGCCTGCCGCTCGCGCACGCGGCGCTCGCCGGTCCCGGTGCGGACGGCGCGGATGCCGTGCCGGCCGCGCCGGGGCGCCGCGTGCTGCTGGTGGAAGACAACGACGACCTGCGCGACATGACCTGCGCGCTGCTGCAGTCGCGCGGCTGCACGGTGCTGACGGCGGCGGACGGCAAGTCCGCGCTCGCGCTGGCGGCGCGCCAGCGGCCCGACGTGGCCTTCGTCGACATCGACCTGCCCGACATCTCCGGCTACGAGGTGGCGCGGGCACTGGCGCTCCAGGGCGGCATCCGGCTCGTGGCCGTCACCGGCTACGGCCAGCCGGACGACGTGCGCCAGGCGCTGGCCGCCGGGTTCGAACTGCACCTGAAAAAGCCGGTGCGGCTGGACGAACTGGAGCGCGCGCTGGACGAGCCCGATCCCGTGCGCTGACCGCCGTCCGGTTGATTGCGTTCGTCATGTAAAACCACGGAGCGGCTGTTATCGCTATCTTCTTTGTATCGCGAATCGCGCCGGCGAATGTTCAAATACCCCGATTTGGCGGGCGCGGCGCGTCGTGGCCCGTCGGCGCCACGATATTCTTTAAATATTGTTAAACGTGGCGGGCACGATTGAAATTCGGTTGGCACTGATCGGATTGTCAAGTAATCTGGGGTTGCAGTGCGTGGGCAACCAATAATCGACAACCATGGCCGATTCGACACCTGACGCAGCGACCGGAGTCCGCGACGACGCAGTCGTGGAAGCCGTGTTACGTGAACGCGCGACGCATCTGTCCGCCCGTGACGGCCCGGCGGAAATGGAGGTCATGGCGCGCCTGGCGCAGGCGCTGGCCGACACGCCGGAGGATGTCCAGCAGCACCTGGCCGATGCCGTCCGCGCGCTGTGCGGGGCCGATGCCGTCGTCGTGGCGGTGCGCGACGGCGCCGCCGTGCGCTGGTGCGTCGTCTCGGGCGCGCTCGCCGGGCACGCGGGCGAGCGGTGGGGCCTGGACGAATGCGCATGCGGGACCGTCATCCGCGCCGACGGGGCCGTGCTGATGGAACAACCGGTGGACAAGTTCCCCTCGTTGCGCGCCAGCGGCGTGCCGGTGGGCGAGTTCCTCGGCGTGCCGTGGCGCATCCACGGCGACCCGGCGGGCGCGCTGGCGGCCGTGCTGGGCGATGGCGGCGCCCGCTTCGACGCCGAGGACCTGCGCCGGCTGCGCACCTGCGCCGCGTTCGCCGCGGCCGCGCACCAGGCCGGCGGCGGCCGCGCCGGCGCCGACGGCGGCGAGGTCGAGCGCAAGGTGGAAGAGCGCCTGCGTCCCGTCCTGGAGAGCAAGGAACACCTGGAGCGCGAGGTCGAGGAGAGCCGCGCCGCCGAGCGGCTGCTGCGCGAACACAAGGCCCTCATCGACGCCACCCTCAGCATCAGCACCGTCGGCGTGCTGTATTTCGACATCGACGGCACCGTCCGCGACGTCAACGCCGCGTTCGAGCGCATGACGGGCTATACGCGCGACGAATTGCGCACGATGCCGAACTGGCGCGCCATGACGCCGCCCGAGTTCTGGGACGTGTCGGCGCGCGCGCTGCGCGACCTGATCGACAACGGCGTGACGTCCCCCTACACGAAGCAGATGCAGCGCAAGGACGGCAGCCGCTGGTGGGGCCTGTTCGCGCCCGCGCGCATCTCGGGCGAGGGCGCGAACGCGCGCTGCGTGCTGTTCGTGATCGACGTCACCGAGAACAAGGAGACGGAGGCGCGCCTGGCCGAGAGCGAGGAACGGTTCCGCGCGATGGTGGAGGGCTTCGCGCAGACCGTGTGGGAGACGGATGCGCACGGCCGCGTCGTCACCGGCTCGCCCAGCTGGACGGCCTACACGGGCCAGCCGGAATCGGCGTCGCTGGGCGTGGGCTGGATCGAGGCCGTGCATCCGGACGACCGCGCCTACGCGCTGCGCGAATGGCGGGCCGCGGTCGGCACGCGCCGGATCCTGAACGCCGAGTTCCGCGTGCAGATGGCGTCCGGCGGCTGGCGCTGGACCAATGCGCGCGCGGCGCCGCTGTTCAACCGCGACGGGAGCGTGCGCAAGTGGGTCGGCATGCACATCGACGTCGACGAGCGCCGCCGCACCCAGGCCGCGCTGGCCGAGAGCGAACGGCGCTACCGCATGCTGTTCGAGGCGATGGACGAAGGCTTTCTCCTTGCGACCGTGCGCTTCGACGAGACGGGCCGGCCTGCCGGCCTCGATTACGCCGAAGCCAATCCGGCCGCCGTGCGCATGGTCAACATCGCCTACGTAGGGCCCGGCATGCTCCGCATGCGTCCCGAGCACGAGCCGTGCTGGCTGGACGCCTGCGCCCAGGTCGTGCGCACGGGCGTCTCCAGCCGCTCGCAATGCTTCTCGCAGCCGCTGGGCAGCTGGTACGACTTCTTCGTGTACCCGGTCGGCGGGCGCCAGGTGCCGCGCGTGGCGATCCTGTTCCACGACATCACGGTGCGCAAGCGCGCCGAGGATGCGCTGCGCGAGAGCGAGGGCCGGTTCCGCGCGCTGGCCGACGCGTCGCCCGCGCTCGTGTACCAGTTCGACGTGGACGGCAACGTCATCTACCTGAACCAGCGCTGCGTCACCGATGACGTGACGGTGGAAGACGGCAGGACGGGCTGGAAAAGCATCGCCAGGCCGGCCGACATGGATGCGTACCTGCACGACGTGTACGACGGCATCCGCACGCGCGGCACCTTTACCCAGCGCATCGAGACGGTGGCGAAGGATGGCAGCCGGCACTGGTTCGAATCCCATGCGTCGCCCTGGCATTCGGGCGACGGCGCACACCGTGGCTACGTCGGCATCTCGCTCGACATCACGGGGGCCGTGCAGGCCGAGGATGCGCTAAAGGAGGCCGACCGTCGCAAGGACGAGTTCCTTGCGACGCTGGCCCACGAATTGCGCAATCCGCTGGCCCCCATCAGCAACGCGGTGCAGCTGATGCGCCGTCCGGACGGCCGGCGCCAGTCCGACCGGGTCGTCGAGATGGTGGGGCGCCAGGTGAAGCAGATGGCGCGCCTCGTCGACGACCTGCTGGAAGTGTCGCGCATCACGCGCGGCAAGATCGAGCTGAAGCTGGAGCGCGTGACGTTCGCCGACATCGTCCACAGCGCCGTCGAGACGAGCCAGCCGATGATCGACCGGGCCGGCCACCAGCTTGCCGTCGCGTTGCCGGAAGAGCCGCTCGTCCTCGAGGCCGACCGCGTGCGCCTGACGCAGGTGTTTTCGAACCTGCTCAACAACGCCGCCAAGTACACGGACACGGGCGGGCGCATCTGGTTCGACGCGCGGCGCGAGGATGGCCAGGTCGTCGCCACCGTGCGCGACACGGGTATCGGCATCCCGCCCGACGCGCTGCCCGGCGTGTTCGACATGTTTGCCCAGGCCCACCGGTCCGCCGGACGGGGGCAGGGCGGCCTCGGCATCGGCCTGACGATGGTGCGCAGCCTCGTCGAGATGCACCACGGCACCGTCGAGGCACGCAGCGCCGGGGTGGACCAGGGTAGCGAATTCATCGTGCGCCTGCCGCTCGCGCCCGAGCTCGACACCGACGAGACGGCGCCGCAACTGGGCCAGGCCCGTCCCGCCGCGCCATTCCACGGCCAGCGCATCCTTGTCGTGGACGATAACCGCGACGCCGCCGATACGCTCGGGCTATTGCTGGAAGCGGATGGCGCCGAGGTCCGCGTCGTGTACGACGGCCGTGCCGCGCTGGCGATGGCCGAAACGTTCCTGCCGACCAGTGTCTTGCTCGACCTGGGCATGCCCGGCATGGACGGCTACGAAGTCGCGCGCCGCCTGCGCCAGGACGAGCGCTTCGCCGGCACGCGGATCGCGGCGCTCACCGGCTGGGGGCAGGATGCCGACCGGCGCCAGACCCGCAACCGTGGTTTTTCGCACCACCTTACGAAACCCGTCAGTATCGAGGAATTACACAGAGTTCTTGCCTGAAAGAATTATTGCAACAATCAGTTACAAATTTGTGACATATGCGAACTGCATTCGGTTCCGCTATGTGCGTTAGCGAACGTCAAGGTGATCGCCTCCTGAGTAGACTGAAATCAACGTCAACCGATGTTGGGAGGCAGCGATGGCGTGGATTTCACAATTCGTCAGATACCTGGGCGTCTTCAATGACCCCCAGTTACACCCCGAAACGATTTCGGACCTCCCACCGTTCGCCCTGCGCCAGACGCTGGAAGCGCTGCTGCGGGCCGGCTGGATGAAGACGTTCGAATACGATGCCGAGGATGCGTGGGTCGATTACGCCCGCGTGGACCTGCGCAGGGGGCGATCGAAACTGAGGCTGGAGTGGGATCAGGACAGCGGCGGCACCGTCGAGGCGCCGCGAGCCGTGCTCGATGAACTGCGCGTGCTCGATCCGTGGACGCAGATGCGGCACGCGCATTAAATGACAGAAGCGGGTCAGAAGCGCTCGTCCGCGCCCAGGTAGCGCCACTGCCCCGGCGGCAGGTCGCCGAGCTTCACGCGCCCGATCCGCACGCGCTTGAGGCCGATGACCTTCAGGCCGACCATGTCGCACATGCGGCGGATCTGGCGCTTGCGGCCTTCCTTCAGCGTAAAGCTGAGCTGGTCGTCGTTTTGCCAGCGCACCTTCGCGGGCAGCAGCGGTTTGCCGTCCATCCACAGGCCGTGATTCAGCTTCCTGAGGTCGGCGTCCGGCAGGCGTCCCGGCTTCGTGTACTGCACGCGCACGAGGTATTCCTTTTCGATGGACGTGTCTTCGCCGATCAATTGCTTGGCAATGCGGCCATCCTGCGTCAGCACGAGCAGGCCGACGGAATCGATGTCCAGGCGTCCCGCCGGCACGAGGGATTTCAGCTGCGTCGGATGGAATTGCTCGGGCGATGGATCGTCCGCCCAGCGGTTTTCCGGCTTCACGAGCACGACGGCCGGCTTGTAGCCATCTTCCGCCTGGCCGCTGACATAGCCGACCGGCTTGTTCAGCAGCACGGTCACGCGCTTGGCCTGCTGGGCGGCCGCCTGGCGCTCGACGGTGATCTTTTGATGCGGCAAGACTTTGCTGCCCAGCTCGGAGACCACCTGGCCGTCGACTCTGACCCATCCTTTCGCGATCCACTCGTCGGCCTCGCGGCGGGACGAGAGGCCAAGTTCGGACATGCGTTTGGAGAGGCGTACAGGTTCGGTCATTTTTTACTTCTGAATTCGTCGATACGTCGCCCCCGCGCAGGCGGGGGCCTAAGTTTTCATGCGTAGCGATAACGCTGGCAAAATTGGGTCCCTGCCTTCGCAGGGACGACGGTGGTGGTGTGTCGTTGGTCTTAGATCTTCACCGCATCCAGCAACTCGGTCTCCAACTGCACCTGCACCCGCTGATTATTGAGTGCCTGCCCGTCGATGAGGAACACGTCCTCGACGCGCTCGCCGAGCGTCATGATCTTGGCGGTGTGCAAATTGATGCGATAGCGCGCGAGGACGTTCGCGATCGAGTACAGCAAGCCGTTGCGGTCATTGGCGCCGATGGACAGCACCCAGAACTGGCCGCGCTCGTCCGGGCGCATGTCCACGGTCGGCGTGATGGGGAAGTTGCGCGACATGCGCGACAACCGGCCCCGCAGCGGCGGCCACAACGGTTCCTGGTGCACGAGCACCTCGCACAGCTCGTGCTCGATCAGGTTGATGATGTCGCGGTAGCTGTTGGCGAAGTTCTCGTCCGTGATGAGGAACGTGTCGAGCGCGTAGCCATCCTTCGTCGTGTGGATCTTGGCGTCGAGGATGGAGAAATTCTTGCGGTCGAAATAGCTGCAGATGCGCGCGAACAGGTCGGGCTGGTCCTTCACGTACACCGTCACCTGCAGGCCTTCGCCGATCGGCGCCAGGCGCGATTTCACGACGGGCTTGTCGCGGCCCAGCTTGTCGTACAGGGAGCGCGTCTGCCAGGCGATGTCGGAGGCGTCGTGGCGCAGGAAATACGCCATGTCGAGCTGCTTCCACAGCGCCTCGTGCGCGTCCGCCGGCAGGCCGAACAGGCGCAACGTGGCCAGCGCTTCCTGCTGGCGCGCGCGCAGTTCGCGGTCGGCGGACGGCGGCTCGCCGCCCAGCACGCGCAGGGTCATCTTGTACAGGTCTTCCAGCAGCTTCGCCTTCCACGCATTCCACACCTTCGGGCTCGTGCCGCGGATGTCGGCCACCGTCAGCAGGTACAGCGCGGTCAGGTGGCGCTCGTCGCGCACGAGGCGGGCGAAGGACTGGATCACGTCCGGGTCGGACAGGTCCTGCTTTTGCGCGACGACGGACATCGTCAGGTGGTGCTCGACGAGGAACACGACCAGTTCCGTGTCTTCCTCGGACAGGGCGTGGTCGCGGCAGAATTCCAGCGCGTCGGTCTTGCCCAGTTCCGAGTGGTCGCCGCCGCGGCCCTTGGCGATGTCGTGGAAGAGGGCGGCCACGTACAGCAGCCAGCGGTCGCGGAAATTGGCGATCAGCTGGCTGCAGAACGGGTATTCGTGCGCGTGCTCCGTCATCGTGAAGCGGCGCATGTTGCGCACGACCATCATGATGTGCTGGTCGACCGTGTACACGTGGAACAGGTCGTGCTGCATCTGGCCGATGATGCGGCGGAAGTTCGGCAGGTAGCGGCCGAGGATGCCCATGTCGTTCATGCGGCGCAGCGCGTGCACGAGGCCCACGGGCGCCTGCAGCACGCGCAGGAACAGCGCGCGGTGCTGCGGGTTGGCGCGGAAGGCGTCGTCGATGAGGGTGCGGGCGTGCCACAGGGCGCGCATCGTGCGGGCCGTCATGCCCTTGATGTCCGGACGCTCCGTCATCAGGACGAAGATTTCCAGCACGGCGGACGGCGTCGATTCGAACGTGTCGTCGGCGGCGATGTCGATGAAGCCGCCCACTTCGTTGAAGCGCGGATTGATCGGCACCGGCTGCGACGGCGTGGGGAACAGGTGCGCCTCGATGTTCTGCAGCAGGATCGTGTTCAGCTGGGTCACGGTCTTCGCGGCCCAGTAGTATCTCTGCATCAGGTATTCGCTGGCGCGGCGCGCGTCGAGGCCTTCGCCCGTGGACGTGAGGCCGAACGTTTCCGCGATGGCCGTCTGCACGTCGAACACGAGGCGGTCCTCGCGCCGGTTCGTCTGCAGGTGCAGGCGGATGCGGATGTCCTTGAAGGCGCGCTCCTTCTCCATCAGCTGGCGCGCTTCCTCGCGCGTGATCAGGCCGCGGATCGCGAGCTGGCTCCAGGAATTCGCGAGACCGGCTGCCTTCGCCACCCACAGGATCACCTGCAGGTCGCGCAGCGCGCCCGGGCTCTCCTTGACGTTCGGCTCCAGCGAGAACGGCGTGAACTCGTACTTGGCGTGACGCAGGCGCATCTCGGCCGTCTTGGCCTGGAAGAACGCCTGGGCGTCCATCGCCTCGTCGTAGCGGCGCTGCAGCGCGTTGAAGACGGTCTCGTTGCCCGTCACGAGGCGGGCTTCCAGCAGGCTCGTCTGCACGGTGATGTCGGCCGCCGACTCCGTCATGCATTCGTCCACCGTGCGGATGCTGTGGCCGATCTCCAGGCCCAGGTCCCACAGCAGCTGCACGAAGTTTTCCAGCTTCGCCTGCGCGATCGCGTCGGGCGGGTTGCCCAGCAGGATCAGCAGGTCGACGTCGGAATTCGGGAACAGCTCGCCGCGGCCATAGCCGCCCACGCCCACGAGCGCCGCATCGGCCGGGAGACCGGCCGCGTGCCACGCATCCGCCAGCACGCCGTCCACGCTGTGGCGCAGGCCGCGCAACAGTTTTTCCGGCTTGCCGTTCTCGCGGAACTCGGCGATGACGAGCTGGCGCTCGGCTTTCAGGCGCTGTTTCAGTTGCAGCGGCTGCAGGGGTTGCTGCGGCGGGGCGACGGTGGCGGTGGACATGGGAGCTCAGGCGGCGACAGTGTCTTTCTTCTGGATGATGGCGGGCGGCGGCGGGGTGCCGGCCGACGTGGTCAGTACTTCGTAACCCGTCTCCGTCACGAGGATCATGTGTTCCCACTGGGCCGACAGGCTGCGGTCCTTCGTCTTGATGGTCCAGCCGTCCGGCATTTCGCGGATCTCGCGGCGGCCCGCGTTGATCATCGGCTCGATCGTGAAGATCATGCCCGCTTTCAGCTCCTCGCCCGTGCCCGGACGGCCGTAGTGCAGCACTTGCGGTTCTTCGTGGAACACCTTGCCGATGCCGTGGCCGCAGAATTCACGCACGACGGAGTAGCCCGCGTTTTCCGCATGCTGCTGGATCACGTGGCCGATGTCGCCCAGGTGCGCGCCCGGCTTGACCTTCGAAATGCCGAGCCACATGCATTCGTAGGTGATCTCCGTCAGGCGGCGCGCCAGCTTCGACGGTTCGCCGATGAAGAACATGCGACTGTTGTCGCCGTGGTAACCGTCCTTCGTGATCACGGTGACGTCGATGTTCACGACGTCACCATTCTTGAGGACCTTGTCGCCCGGAATGCCGTGGCAGATCACGTCGTTGACGGAGGTGCAGACGGCTTTCGGGAACGGCGGATAGCCCGGCGGCGCATAGTTCAGCGGGGCGGGGACGGTGCCTTGCACATTGACCATGTATTCATGGCACAGGCGATCCAGTTCGCCGGTGGTCACGCCCGGCTTGACGAAGGGCGTGATGTAGTCGAGCACCTCGGCGCCGAGGCGGCCGGCGATGCGCATGCCCTCGATGTCTTCCGGGGTTTTGATGGAAATTGCCATATTGATCCGTTCTGCAATAAGTTCTGTGCCGGTCATTATATGTGATTCATAACGTGGCCGGGCCGAGAGCCGCCGGGGGCGCGGAGAGGGTCATGCGTGCGCAAGCTTGAAATTCGTACCAAATCCCGCTAGAATCTCGGGTTGCTCGTGTTCGTATCGAGCAACTTGTGAATGTAAATCGCGAATGCGGCCGAAAAGGGTGCCCATGAAAGGGTGGACTGGCCGTCATTCAAGACCCAACCCTGGAGAATACAATGTCTGTCACTATGCGCGAAATGCTGGAAGCCGGTGTTCACTTCGGCCACCAGACCCGTTTCTGGAACCCGAAAATGGCCCCGTTCATCTTCGGTCATCGCAACAAGATCCACATCATCAACCTGGAAAAGACCATGGCGATGTACCAGGATGCGATGAAGACCATCAAGCAGATCGCCGCCAACCGCGGCACGATCCTGCTGGTGGGCACGAAGCGCCAGGCCCGCGACATCATCGCCGCTGAAGCACAGCGCGCCGGTGTGCCGTACGTCGACCAGCGCTGGCTGGGCGGCATGCTGACCAACTTCAAGACCATCAAGACCTCGATCAAGCGCCTGAAGGACATGGAAGCCGCCATCGAGTCGGGCGAAGTCGAGAAGATGAGCAAGAAAGAAGCGCTGATGTTCTCGCGCGAACTGGAAAAGCTGCAGAAGTCGATCGGCGGCATCAAGGACCTGCAGGGCGTGCCGGACGCGATCTTCGTCGTCGACGTCGGCTACCACAAGGGCGCCGTCACCGAAGCCGGCAAGCTGGGCATCCCGGTCATCGGCGTGGTCGACACCAACCACTCGCCGGAAGGCGTGACCCACGTCATCCCGGGTAACGACGACTCGTCGAAGGCGATCACCCTGTACGCACGCGGCGTCGCCGATGCGATCCTGGAAGGCCGCGCCAACGCGACCAACGACGTCGTGGAAGCCATCAAGTCGGCTGACGACTTCGTCGAAGTTTCCGAGCAAGCTTAATTCCCGGCGGGCGCGTGCCCGCTGAGCAGCAAAGGGGCGCCGAGCCTAAAATTCGAGCGCCCCTTTTTGCAAGCAATTCCTGGACAGATTGATAAAATGCAAGCCGTCGAAGACGGCGGCTTGCTCCTACCTTTAGGAGAATGAACATGGCAGCGATTACTGCAGCGATGGTTGGCGAACTGCGCGCCAAGACCGACGCACCGATGATGGAATGCAAGAAGGCACTGAACGAAGCCGAAGGCGACATGGCACGTGCCGAAGAGATCCTGCGCGTCAAGCTGGGCGGCAAGGCATCGAAAGCGGCATCCCGTATCACCGCTGAAGGCGTTGTGGCCGCCTACGTGGCCGGCAACGTCGGCGCGCTGATCGAAATCAACAGCGAAACCGACTTCGTCGCCAAGAACGACGACTTCCTGGCCATGGCCAACCTGGCTGCCAAGCTGGTCGCCGAAAACAACCCGGCCGACGTCGCCGCCCTGGCCGCCCTGCCGGTCGACGGCAAGACCTTCGACGACATCCGTACGGCGCTGATCGGTAAAATCGGCGAGAATATGACCGTCCGCCGCTTCCAGCGCTTCGAAACCACCGGCAAGCTGGCGTCGTACCTGCACGGCACCCGCATCGGCGTGATCGTCGACTACGACGGCGCCGACGAGCAAGTCGGTAAAGACGTCGCAATGCACATCGCCGCGATGAAGCCGGTCGCCCTGTCGGCAGAGCAAGTGCCGGCCGAGCTGATCGAGAAAGAGCGTTCGGTTGCTCAGCTGAAAGCCCAGGAAGACGCCGACAAGGCCGTCGCCGAAGGCAAGCAGCCGCAATCGGCCGAGATCGTCGCCAAGCGTATCGACGGTTCGGTGCAGAAGTACCTGAAGGAAGTGTCGCTGTTCAACCAGGCGTTCGTGAAGAACGACAAGCAGAGCGTCGAGCAGATGCTGAAGGCCGCCAACACCACCGTGAAAGCATTCACGATGTACGTGGTCGGCGAAGGCATCGAGAAGAAAGTCGACGACTTCGCAGCGGAAGTGGCAGCCCAGATGGCTGCTGCCAAGCAGTAATAAAGAGAACGGGCCGCAAGGCCCGTTTTTACAACCGGGCGGCGATCCCGTCCGGTGCAGTACCGAATCAGCAGAAACAATCAATGACCACAGGAGCCCCATTCATGACAAAACCAGCCTACCAACGAGTCCTTCTCAAACTGTCTGGCGAAGCGCTGATGGGCGACGATCCGTTCGGCATCAACCGCGCCACCATCGAGCGCATGGTCGCCGACGTCGCGGAGGTGTCGAAGCTGGGTGTGGAACTCGCAGTGGTGATTGGCGGCGGCAACATCTTCCGTGGCGTCGCGCCGGGTGCGCAGGGCATGGACCGCGCGACGGCCGACTACATGGGCATGCTGGCCACCGTGATGAATGCGCTCGCGCTGGCCGACGCCATGCGCCAGCAGGGCATCACCGCCCGCGTGATGTCGGCGATCGGCATCGAGCAGGTCGTCGAGCCGTATGTGCGCCCGAAGGCGCTGCAATACCTGGAAGAGGGCAAGGTCGTCGTGTTCGCAGCCGGTACCGGCAACCCCTTCTTCACCACCGACACCGCCGCCGCGCTGCGCGGTTCGGAAATCTCGGCCGAGATCGTCTTGAAGGCAACCAAGGTCGATGGCGTATATACTGCCGATCCGAAGAAGGATCCGCACGCGACCCGCTACGAACAGATCTCGTTCGACGAAGCGATCGCGAAGCACCTGCAGGTGATGGACGCCACCGCGTTCGCCCTGTGCCGCGACCAGAAGCTGCCGATCAAGGTGTTCTCGATCGTCAAGCCGGGTGCGCTCAAGCGCGTGATCATGGGCGAGGACGAGGGTACACTCGTACACGTTTAATCAATAGTTAGAAATACAGGAGAGCAGCATGTCCGTAGCTGACGTTAAGAAAAATGCCCAGGACAAGATGGCGAAATCCATCGAGACCCTGAAAGGCAACCTGGCCAAGGTCCGCACCGGCCGCGCCCACACCGGCATCCTGGACCACGTGATGGTCGATTACTACGGTTCGCCGACCGCGCTGCCGATGGTCGCCAACCTGACCCTGATCGATGCCCGCACGATCGGCGTCCAGCCGTACGAGAAGAAGATGCTGAGCGTCATCGAAAAGGCGATCCGCGAATCCGACCTGGGCCTGAACCCGTCGACGTTCGGCGAGATGGTGCGCGTGCCGACCCCGGCGCTGACCGAAGAGCGCCGCAAGGAAATGGTCAAGCTGTGCAAATCGGAAGCGGAAGACGCGAAGATCGCCGTCCGTAACGTGCGCCGCGACGCCAATGAACAGCTGAAGAAGCTGGTCAAGGACAAGGCGATCTCGGAAGACGACGAGCGCCGCGCCCAGGACGATGTCCAGAAGATGACGGATAAAGCCGTCGTCGACATCGACAAGCTGGTTGCCGAAAAAGAAAAAGAAGTCATGACGGTGTGATCCGTATTGCGGCGCCGACCGGTGCCGCGTATCGTTGTGGACGTCGGACCGGCAGGCAAGGCCTGACCGGTCCGTTCCGCCTTTTGTTGTAGCCGCCATTTGGCCAGATTTATGATTTTCAAAAGTTCGACCACAGCAGTCCCCGAAGCGCCGACGGTGCCGCGTCACATCGCCATCATCATGGACGGCAACGGCCGCTGGGCGACCAAACGCCTGCTGCCCCGCGTGGCCGGCCACGTCAAGGGCGTGGACGCCGTGCGCAAGATCGTCGAAGCTTGCGTGGATCGTGGCGTGGAATACCTGACGCTGTTCGCGTTTTCGTCGGAAAACTGGCGCCGTCCGGCCGACGAAGTCTCCTACCTGATGGGCCTGTTCGTCACCGCGCTCGAGCGCGAAGTGTCGAAGATGCACGCGAATAACATCCGCCTGAAGGTCGTGGGCGATTTGTCGCGCTTCGATGCGAAACTGCAGGACATGATCGCCAATGCCGAGCGCCGCACCGCCAACAACACCCGCCTGACCGTCACCGTGTGCGCCAACTATGGCGGCCGCTGGGACATCATGCAGGCCACCAGCAAGATGGTCGCGGCCAACCCGGGCGTGACCGAGTACACCGAAGAGATGCTCGCCGAGCACCTGGCGATGGCCTATGCCCCCGAACCGGACCTGTTCATCCGCACGGGCGGCGAGGAGCGCATCTCCAACTTCCTCCTGTGGCAGCTCGCGTATTCCGAGCTGTACTTCACCGACACCTTCTGGCCGGACTTTTCGCCCGAGTCGCTCGACACGGCGATCGCGTCCTACCAGAGCCGGGAACGCCGCTTCGGCCGCACCGGCGAACAGGTCGCCAACAAGGCTAAACAAGGCTAAACCGCTGATGCTCAGAACCCGCGTCATTACCGCCGTCGTGCTGCTGGCAATCTTGCTGCCAGTCCTTTACTTCAACAACTACACGGCGTTCGCGGTGGTGGCGACGGTGTTCTTCGGCGCCGCCATCTGGGAATGCTTCCGGCTGTTCAATCCGGAGACGCACAACGCCCACGTGATCGCCCTCGTGTGGGCCGCCGTGTTCGCGATTTCCGTGTTCACGGGGCACACGAACCTGTCGTTCTGGGCCGCGCTGAGCGTGGCGTTGTGGATCGCCCGCTTCGCCCCGTCGCTGAAGATCGGCCTGCCGCCGCTGGCCACGCCCGCGAACACCTTGCTGTCGCTCGTCTACGCGTTCGCCGTAGTCGGCTGCTTCGCGGCCATCGTCGACCTGTATTCGCACTCGCCGCTGTTCCTGCTGTCCGTGCTGGCGATCGTGTGGGTGGCCGACATCGGCGCCTACTTCGCCGGCAAGGCGTTCGGCAAGCACAAGCTGGCGCCGTCGATTTCGCCGGGTAAATCGTGGGAAGGCGCGATCGGCGGCGGCATCGCCGTGCTCGTGCTGGGCTGCCTGTCGGTCCAGTTCGGCGGCGACGCCTTCGATCACACCTTCGCCGCGCGCGTCCAGCACACCTACGGCTGGCCGGTGCTGGCCCTGGTGCTCGTGCTGATGACGGCCGCCAGCATCGTCGGCGACCTGTTCGAATCCCAGCTCAAGCGGCGCGCCGGCATGAAGGACAGCAGCAACCTGCTGCCCGGCCACGGCGGCGTGCTGGACCGCATCGACGCACTGATCCCCGTGCTGCCGCTCGCCGCGCTGATCGGCTCGCGGCTGTAAGACACCAGGCCGTTCCAACGCGGGCGGCGCGCCGCCCGGGCGCGCGCCGTGCCAGAATGACTCAGCGCTGGTCTCCTCTTGCCCATGTTGGAACGACCTTGACAATGGAACGCAACATGCAAAGCATCACTATCCTTGGCGCCACCGGTTCGATCGGCGTCTCGACCCTCGACGTGCTGGCACGTCATCCCGACAAATACCGTGTCTACGCGCTGTCCGCGCACGAGCGCGTGGATGCGCTCGCCGCCCAATGCCGCGTGTTCCGTCCGCAGCGTGCCGTCGTCGGTTCGCCTGACGCCGCCGCGCGCCTGCGCGACCTGCTGGCGGGACTCCCGATCGACGTCGCCCATGGCGAAGCGGCGCTGTGCGAGATCGCATCCAGCCCGGACACGGACACGGTGATGGCCGCCATCGTCGGCGCCGCCGGCCTCGCGCCCACGCTCGCGGCCGCGCGCGCGGGCAAGAAGGTGCTGCTGGCGAACAAGGAAGCGCTCGTGATGTCCGGCCAGCTGTTCATGGACGCCGTCAAGGAGCACAAGGCGACGCTCCTTCCCATCGATTCCGAGCACAACGCCATCTTCCAGTCGCTGCCCGGCACGTATGCACGTTCTCCGGACGTGGCCGGCGTCGCGAAGATCCTGCTGACGGCATCGGGCGGCCCGTTCCTGCAGCGCGCCGTCGACACGCTGGAACACGTCACGCCGGAAGAGGCCTGCAAGCATCCGAACTGGTCGATGGGCCGCAAGATCTCCGTCGATTCCGCCACCATGATGAACAAGGGCCTCGAAGTGATCGAGGCGCACTGGCTGTTCGGCGCGCCGGCGGACAGGATCGAAGTCGTGATCCACCCGCAAAGCGTGATCCACTCGATGGTGTCGTACGTGGACGGCTCCGTGCTGGCCCAGCTCGGCAATCCGGACATGCGCACGCCGATCGCGCACGCGCTCGCGTACCCGGAACGCATCGCGTCGGGCGTCGACCAGCTCGACCTGACGACATTCGCGGCGCTGGCATTCCACAAGCCGGATTTCGATCGCTTCCCGTGCCTCGCGCTCGCGTTCGACGCCTTGCGCGCGGGCGGTACGGCGCCCGCATTGCTGAACGCGGCGAATGAAATCGCGGTCCAAGCCTTCCTGGAGCGCCGCATCGGCTTCCGCGACATCGACCGTGTCGTACGCCGCGTGATGGACGAGAACCCGCATGGCGAGGCGACCAGCATCGAGGCCGTGATGGCCCAGGACGCGCGTGCCCGCGACGCGGCCGAATGCATCGTGCATGCGCTCGAGGCGTAAACCCCGCGGGCCCTGACGGGAGATAGTCATGAACCTGATTCACACCCTGCTGGCATTCCTCCTGGCGCTGGGGCCGCTGATCATCTTTCACGAACTGGGTCACTACCTCGTCGCGCGCCTGTGCGGCGTGAAGGTGCTGCGCTTCTCGATCGGCATGGGTCGCATCGTCTGGTCGCGCCGCTTCGGCCCCGACCAGACGGAATGGGCGATCTCCGCGCTGCCCATCGGCGGCTACGTGAAGATGCTCGACGCGCGCGATCCGTCGACCGCGCCGACCAATGACGCCGACCTGCCGCGCGAATTCACGCGCCAGAACGTGTGGAAGCGCATCGCCATCGTGGCGGCCGGCCCGATCGCGAACTTCATCCTCGCCATCGTCGTGATGGGCGCGCTGTTCATGCACGGGAAGGAAGAGCCGGGCACGCGCCTGCGCGCGATGCCGGAGGCGTCCGCCGTGTACAAGGCCGGCGTGCGCGGCGGCGACGTCGTCACGGCCGTCAACGGCAAGCCCGTGCAGTCGTGGACGGAGCTGCGCTGGGAAATCGTGCGCGCCGCCATCGACAAGCACGCGGCCGAACTTACCTTGCGTGGTCCGGGCCCGAACAGCGCGCCGTACCGCGCCGTGCTGCCCGCGGACCGCATGGCGGCCCTGGACGTGGACGGCGACGTGCTGGGCGCCCTCGGCATGCAGCTGTGGCGCCCGCGGCCCAGCGTCGACAAGGTGCTGCCGGACGGCGCCGCCGCGCGCGCGGGCCTGCGCCAGGGCGACGTCGTGACCGCCATCGACGGCAAGCCGATCGCCGACGGCATCGCGTTCATCGAAGCCGTGCGCGGCGCGGCGGGCAAGACGCTGCAGGTGGGCGTGCAACGGGGCGATCAGCAGCTCGTCCTGCCCCTGACGCCGGATCGTGACCCGCAGTCGGGCAGGGGCCTGGTAAAACTGATGATCGCGCAGGCACCGGAAATGGTGACCGTGAAGGCGGGCCCGCTCGACGCGCTGGCGAAGGGTGCGCAGCGCACGTGGGAGACGAGCGCGATGACCGTCAAGATGATCGCGAAGATGATCGTGGGCGAGGTCTCGCTGAAAAACGTGACGGGTCCGATCACCATCGCGGACGTCGCCGGACAGACCGCGCGGTCGGGCATCGAGCCCTTCCTGGAGTTCATCGCCTTCATCTCCATCAGCCTGGGTGTAATGAATCTGTTACCAATTCCCGTTCTGGACGGTGGCCATTTGCTGTATTATTCGCTGGAAGTTTTGACCGGGCGACCCTTGCCCGCGCGGATCGGCGAGATCGCGCAGCGTGCCGGGGTGGGCCTGCTGTTCATGCTGATGGCGCTTGCCGTCTTCAACGACCTGGTGCGACTGCTCTGAACACACGGCACTCCGATATGTACGCTGCGCCTGCGGCGTGCACCGGAGTGCTCTGCTTAAGCAGGACAAAGTACCGGCGAAGAACACGTAACGTTGTCCAATGACTGACCCATTGATCTAACCGATGAATTTACAACCCGAACGTTTTGCCCAGTCGCGTTTTGCCTTGCCCTCCCGCCGCAGCTTGATCGGCGCCGCCGTGCTGGCCCTGTGTGCCGGCCACGCCGCCGCCGTCGCTCCCTTTGTCGTGAAGGATATCCGGGTCGAAGGCATCCAGCGGACCGAGGCAGGCACGGTGTTCAGCTACCTGCCGGTGCGCGTGGGCGAGACCTTCGACGACGAAAAAGGCACGGCGGCGATCAAGGCGCTGTACGCGACCGGCTTCTTCAAGGACATCCGCCTGGAAGAAGAGAACGGCGTGCTCGTGGTCCTCGTCGAGGAACGTCCGGCCATCGCCTCCGTCGACTTCACCGGCACCAAGGAATTCGAAAAGGACATGCTCGTCAAGGCGCTGAAGGACATCGGCGTCGGCGAGACCAAGATCTTCGACAAGGCTTCCGTCGACCGCGCCGAGCAGGAATTGAAGCGCCAGTACCTGTCGCACGGCCTGTACGGCGTCAAGATCACCACGACCATCACCCCGATCGAGCGTAACCGCGTGAACGTCATGTTCAACGTGGACGAGGGCGACGTCGCCAAGATCAAGCAGATCAACATCGTCGGCAACAAGGCCTTCTCCGACAAGGAACTGCGCCAGCTGCTGCAACTGAACACGTCCGGCTGGTTCACGTGGTATTCCAAGGCCGACCAGTACTCGAAGCAGAAGCTGACGGGCGACCTGGAGACCATCAAGTCGTGGTACCTGAATCACGGCTACCTGGAGGTGAACGTCGAGTCCACGCAGGTCTCGATCACCCCGGACAAGAAGGACATCTACCTCACCATCAACATCACGGAAGGCGAGAAGTACACGGTCTCCGGCATCAAGATGGATGGCGAATTGTTCGGCCGCGGCGAAGAGCTCAAGAACCTGATCCTCCTGAAGCCGGGCCAGACGTATTCCGGCGACCTGCAGGAAGCGTCGAACAAGCGCATCGCCGACCGCCTCGCGAGTTTCGGCTACGCGTTCGCGAACGTCACCGCCAACCCGGAAATCAACCGCGAGAAGCGCGAAGTCGCCTTCACGTTCTTCGTCGACCCGGGCAAGCGCGCCTACGTGCGCCACATGACCATCTCGGGCAACACGATCACCCGCGACGAAGTGATCCGCCGCGAATTCCGCCAGTTCGAGAGCTCGTGGTACGACCCGAACCGGGTGAAGCTGTCGCGCGACCGCGTCGACCGCCTCGGCTACTTCAAGGACGTGACGGTCGAGACGCCGGAAGCGCAGGGCACCAACGACGCCGTGGACGTGAACATCGCCGTCGTCGAAAAGCCGACCGGTAACTTCATGGTCGGCGGCGCGTTCTCGCAGGCGGAAAAATTCACCTTCACGGCCTCCGTCACGCAGGCCAACTTCGCCGGCAGCGGCAACACGGTCGGCATCGAGCTGAACACGAGCCGCTACAACCGCACGATCTCGTTCGCCCAGACCAACCCGTACTTCACGGACGACGGCATCTCGCGCGCCTTCCAGCTTTACCTGCGCACGTCGCGCCCGCCGGCGCTGAACATCGGTTCGTACACCGTGCGCCAGCAGGGCGGCAACCTGACGTTCGGCGTGCCGTTCTCGGAAATCGACACCGTCTACTTCGGCGCCGGCCTGGAAAAGACCCGCCTCGAGACGGACGAGAGCTCGCCGACGCTGTACCAGCAGTTCGTGATGCAGAACTCGAAGGACCCGGTTGCGAAGGCGACGGGCGTGGGCGAGGCGACGACGAATGCGATCCCGCTGACCGTGGCCTGGGGCCGCGATTCGCGCGACTCCGCCATCACGCCGACGCGCGGCCGCTACCAGCGCGCCAACCTGGAAATCGACTTCCTCGGCGACTCCAAGTACTACCGCGTGGTGTACGAACACCAGTGGTACCGCCCGATCACGCGCTGGATGACGCTCGCGCTGAAGGGTGAGCTGGACTATGGCGCGGGCCTCGGCGGCAACGCCTACCCCGTCTTCAAGAACTTCTACGGCGGCGGCATCGGGTCGGTGCGCGGCTACGAGAGCTCGTCGCTGGGTATCGTCGACCCGCGCACGTACGACGCCCTGGGCGGCGCCAAGCGCGTGATCGGCAATGCCGAGCTGCAGTTCCCGTTCCCGGGCAGCGGCCAGGACCGCTCGCTGCGCTGGTTCACCTTCGCCGACGCGGGCCAGGTCTACCAGGAGCACGAACCGATCCGCACGTCGCAGCTGCGCTACTCGGCAGGTATCGGCCTGTCGTGGATTTCCCCGGTGGGCCCGCTCAAGTTGAGTTATGCTAAGCCCTTGAACGCGAAGCAGGGCGACCGCCTTGAGCGCTTCCAGTTCCAGATGGGTACCGGTTTCTGACCGGGCCCGTCGCCGAGACAAGGATTGCGAAGAATATGTTGAAAAAATCGTTAGCCGCGCTGCTGTGCGCCGGTGCGATGGCGCAGGCCTCCGCGCAGACCGGCATGCCGAGCCGCATCGGCTTCGTCTACACGGAACGCCTGATGACCGAGTCCAAGCTGGCCAAGGCGGCGGACGCGAAGCTGCAATCGGAATTCTCCAAGCGCCAGAAGCAGGTCGACGACATGCTGCAGAAGTACAAGGTGAGCCGCGAGAAATTCGACGAGGAAGCGCCGAAACTGTCCGACGTCGACCGCACCAAGCGCACGCGCGAACTGCTCGACATGGAGAAGGACGTGCAGCGCATGCAGCGCGAGTACAACGAGGACCTGTTCCAGCGCAAGAACGAGGAGCGCGCCGCCATCGCGCAGAAAGCCTATAAACTGATCGAACAGGTGGCCGAGCAGGAACACCTCGACGTCGTGCTGCAGGAAGCCATCTGGACCAGCCCGCGCATCGACATCACCGACCGGATCCTCAAACTGCTCGACAAATAAGCCTCCAGGGCTTCCCGGACGCCGGCCGGCTCATCGAGCGGCCGGCAGTTTTCACTTCTTTTACGGAACGACCACGATGGGCACTCGACTGGGTGATTTGGTCGAACGCTTCGGTGGGCAGCTGGTGGGTGACCCGAACCTCGAGGTTCAGGGCATCGCACCGCTCGACAGCGCCGGCGATTCGCACATCAGCTTTCTCAGCAACAGCAAACTGCGCGCGCTGGCCGCGCAAAGCCGGGCGGCGGCGCTGATCGTCTCGCCGCTCGACGACGCGACCGTCGCCACGACCTATGCCGGCGCACGCATCGTCACCACCAACCCGTACGCCTATTTCGCGCGCGCCGCGCAGTACTTCGTGTCGCTCGAGGAAGTCGTGCCGGCGCCGGGCATACACCCGAGCGCCGTCGTGCACGACACGGCGACCGTCGACCCGACCGCGCACATCGGCCCGAACGTGACGGTGGAGGCGGGCGCCGTGATCCACGCGGGCGTCGTCATCGACGCCGGCTGCTTCGTCGGCCGCGAGGCGGAGATCGGCGAGGACACGCACTTGTTCGCGAACGTGACGTTCCACGCGCGCTGCAGGATCGGCAAGCGCGGCATCCTGCACTCGGGCGCCGTGATCGGCACCGACGGTTTCGGCTTCGCGCGCGAGAACGGCGTGTACATCAAGATCCCGCAGACGGGCCGCGTACTGATGGGCGACGACGTGGACGTCGGCGCCAACACGACCATCGACCGCGGCGCGCTGGACGACACGGTCATCGAAGACGGCGTCAAGCTCGACAACCAGATCCAGATCGGCCATAACTGCCGCATCGGGGCGAATACGGCCATGGCGGGCTGCGTGGGGGTAGCCGGCAGCGCGAAGATCGGCAAGAATTGCACGTTCGGCGGCGCGGCGATGGTGCTGGGCCACCTGGAAATCGCGGACAACGTCCATATCTCCTCGGGCAGCATGGTGTCGCGCTCCGTGCTCGAGCCGGGCCAGTACACGGGCTTTTATCCGCTGGCCAAGAACGCCGAATGGGAAAAGAGCGCCGCCATCGTGCGCAACCTGTCCTCGCTGCGCGAGAAGATACGCGGCCTGGAAAAACAGATCAAACAATTGACGGAACCTACAGAACAAAAATGACGACCGAAGCTACGACGACGAAAACCCTGGGGATCAACGAGATCAAGGAATACCTGCCGCACCGCTATCCGATGTTGCTGGTGGACCGCGTGGTCGACTATGAGCTGGGCAAGACCATCACCGCCATCAAGAACGTGACCGTCAACGAAGAATTCTTCAACGGCCACTTCCCGCACAAGCCCGTGATGCCGGGCGTGCTGATGATCGAGGCGCTGGCGCAGACGGCCGCGATCCTGTCGTTCATGACCATGAACGTCAAGCCGGACGAGAACTCCGTCGTGTACTTCGTCGGCATCGACAACGCGCGCTTCAAGCGTCCGGTCGAGCCGGGCGACCAGCTCAAGATGGACATCGAGATCCTGCGCACGTCGCGCGGCATCTGGAAGTACAAGGCCACCGCGAGCGTCGACGGCAAGGTCGCCGTCGAAGCTGAGCTGATGTGCACCATCCGCGCCAACGAGAAGGCAGGACAGTGATGAGCAGGATCCACCCGAGCGCGATCGTCGACCCGAAGGCGGAGCTGGACTCCACCGTCGAAGTCGGCCCGTATTCGATCATCGGGCCCGACGTGCGCATCGGCGCGGGCACCGTCGTGGGTCCGCACGTCGTCATCGAAGGCCACACGACGATCGGCCGCGACAACCGCATCTTCCAGTTCGCGTCGCTGGGCGCCGCCCCGCAGGACAAGAAGTGGGCCGGCGAGCCGACCCGCCTGGAGATCGGCGACCGCAACACGATCCGCGAGTTCTGCACGTTCAACCTCGGCACCGTGCAGGATGCCGGTGTCACGCGCCTGGGCGACGACAACTGGATGTCGGCCTACACGCACCTGGCGCACGACTGCCAGGTCGGCAGCAACACGATCTTCTCGAACAACGCGCAGCTCGCGGGTCACGTGCACGTGGGCGACTGGGCGATCCTGTCCGGCTACTGCGGCGTCCACCAGTTCTGCAAGATCGGCGCGCACGCGTTCATCGGCATGTACACGAGCCTCACGCAGGACGTGCCGCCGTTCGTCCTCGTCTCGGGCAACCCGGCCGAGGCGCATGGCGTGAACATCGAAGGCCTGAAGCGCCGCGGTTTTACGCGCGAGCAGATCAACGGCATCCGCGCGGCGTACAAGACCATCTACCGTAACGGCCTGACCCTGGAAGAAGCGAAGGCCAAACTGGCGGAAGAGGAAGCCGCCGCGGGCGACGCCGCGCAGCACATCCGCGCGATGCGCGACTTCCTCGACAACGCGACCCGTGGCATCGTCCGCTGAATCCGTGAAGCTCGCGCTGGTCGCCGGCGAAGTCTCCGGCGACCTGCTCGCGGCGCGCCTGATGGCGGGATTGAAACCGCGCCTGCCGGGCGTCGCCTTTTCCGGCATCGGCGGTCCGCGCATGCTGGAGCAGGGCCTCGCCTCGGACGTCCCGATGGACACGCTCACCGTGCGGGGACTTCTTCCGGTGCTGCTGCGCTACCGCGAACTGAAGGGCATCCAGAACCGCCTGCGCGATCGCCTGCTGGCCGAGCGTCCGGCCGCGTTCATCGGCGCCGACTACCCCGGTTTCAATCTCGGCCTGGAAGAGCAGCTGCGCGCGGCCGGCATCCCGACCGTGCACTTCGTCGGCCCGCAGATCTGGGCGTGGCGGGGCGGGCGCATCAAGAAGATCCAGCGTGCCGTGTCGCACATGCTCGTGATCTTCCCGTTCGAGGAAGAGATTTACCGGAAGGCCGGCGTGCCCGTCACGTACATCGGCCATCCGCTGGCGGAAACGATCCCGCTGGTGCCCGACGTCGCGGCCGCCCGCCGCCAGCTCGGGCTGCCGGAAAACGCGCGCGTCGTGACCGTCATGCCGGGCAGCCGGATGTCGGAAATTAAATACCTGACGGAGCCGTACGTCCGGACAGTCCAACTGCTGGCGGCGCGGGATCCGTCCGTCCGGTTCATCGCGCCGATGGCGGGCGAGCGCCAGAAAGCGTATTTTATGGAGCTGGTGGCGAAGGCGGGCCTGCGGGACGTCCCGCTGCAGCTCATCGACGGCGAATCGCACGCGTGCATCGCGGCGGCCGACGCCGTGCTGGCCGCCTCCGGCACGGCGACGCTGGAAGTCGCGTTGTACAAGAAGCCGATGGTGATCGCGTACAAGGTCTTGCAGGCCGAGTGGCTGATCATCCGGAACATGGGCTATCTGCCGTGGATCGGGCTGCCGAACATCCTGGCGCGCGACTTCGTCGTGCCGGAATTCCTGCAGCACGCGGCGACGCCGGAAGCGCTGGCGGACGCCGTCTGGTTCCAGCTGACGGACGAGAACAACCGGGTGAGGCTGCAGGAGCGCTTCACCGAAATGCATCACACCCTGCTGCGCGACAGCGCGCGCGAAAGCGCCCGCGCCGTGCTGCAGGTGATAGGCAAAGCATGAGAAAGAAGAAGTTCGATTTCTACCCCGGCCTGCCGGCCAGGAACCGGCCGTTCACCTTGGACGACATCGTCTGCGGCGTGGACGAGGCCGGGCGCGGCCCGCTGGCCGGCCCCGTGTTCGCGGCCGCCGTGATCCTCGACCCGGCCCGCCCGATCGAGGGCCTGCGCGACTCGAAAAAGCTGACGGAAGCGCGCCGCGACGAACTGGCACCGCTGATCAAGGAACACGCGCTGGCGTGGGCCATTGCCGAGTGCTCGCACGCGGAAATCGACACGCTGAACATCCTGCAGGCGACGATGCTGGCGATGCGCCGCGCCGTCGAACAACTGGCGACCGTCCCGACCATCGCCCTCATCGACGGCAACCGCTGCCCGCAGTTCGCGCCGCACATCCGCGCGCATGCGGTGGTCGAGGGCGACGACAAGGTGCACGCGATTTCCGCCGCGTCGATCCTCGCGAAGACGGCGCGCGATGCCGCCCTCGTCGCCCTGCACGAGACGTATCCGCAGTATGCGTTCGACCAGCACAAGGGTTATTCGACGGCGCTGCACCTCGCGCGCCTGCGCGAGCACGGCCCGAGCCCCGTGCACCGGCGCAGCTTTGCCCCCGTCCGCGCGCTTCTCCAGCCCTCCCTTATCGAGCCGGATCTGTTTGGGGAGCTCGCATGAAGAGCATCACGTCGCGCGACAACCCGTTTTACAAGGAACTGAAACACCTCGCGGGCAACAGCCAGGCGCTGCGCAAGGCGGGCCGTTCGCTGCTGGACGGCGTCCACCTGTGCCAGGCGTACCTGGACCTCGTCGGACAGCCCGTGCACTGCATCGTGTCCGAAGGCGCGCTCGCGAATCCGGAGGTGGCAGCCATCGTCGGCCGCGTGCAGGCGCCGGCCACGTCGCTGCCGGATGCGCTGTTCGGCGCGCTGTCGCAGGTCGAACACGGCATCCACCTGCTGTTCCTCGTCGAGACGCCGCGTCCCGCCCGGCCGGAAGCCCTGGCGCAATCGGCGGTGCTGCTGGACGGCGTGCAGGACCCGGGCAATGCCGGCTCCATCCTCAGGAGCGCCGGCGCGGCGGGCATCAGACAGGTGTATTGCAGCCCCGGCACGGCCTCGATCTGGTCGCCGAAGGTGCTGCGCGCCGCGATGGGCGCCCATTTCGTGCTGGAGATTTTCGAGAACGTCGACCTGGCGGACCTGGTCCGGAAGGCAGACGTGCCCGTGCTGGCGACCAGCGGCTATGCCAGCGAACGGATCTACGACGTGGACCTGGCGCGCCCCGTCGCCTGGCTGCTGGGCCACGAAGGACAGGGCGTGTCGGACACGCTGCTGAACCTGGCCACGCACCGCGTCGTCATCCCGCACGCGGGCGCCGTGGAATCGCTGAACGTGGCCGCCTGCGCCGCTGTGTGTTTCTTCGAGCAGCTACGCCAGCAACAGCGGACGTAGACGGCGTCTGCCCGTTCGGTTACGCTGCGAGCAGGTAACGACGGAGTCTCGATGGACATTGGGCAATCGCAGTTGCAGTCTTTGCACTTCCTGGTCGCGGAAGCGGACCCGGTGCAGCGCCGCGCGCTGATCGAGGCGCTGGGGCAGGTGGGCGCCACGCGCGTGACCGACGTGCCGGACGGCCCGATGGCCCTGCGCACCCTGCAGGCCGGCTTCACGCCGAAGATCGACGTCGCCATCATCGACCTCGACCTGGGCGGCATGGACGGCCTGGAACTGCTGCGCGCGATCGCCGCGCTGAAGTCGGCCGTGCGGCTGATCGTCGTCGGCGCCCAGCCCGCGAGCGTGCTGTTTTCCGTCGAAAGTCTCGCGCAGGCGCATGGCGTCGACCTGCTGGGCACGATCGCCAAGCCCGTCACGAGCACGAAACTCAAGACCCTGCTGGACAATTACCAGGCCCCGCGGCGCGCGCCGGCGGCAGCGCCCGGCCCCAGCTTCACGTTCGCCGAAGTGGGCGTGGGCTTGCAGAAGCGCCAGTTCGAACCGTTCTTCCAGCCCAAGATCGAGCTGGCGACGGGCCAGGTGAAGGGCCTGGAGACGTTCGCCCGCTGGCGCCATCCCGAGCACGGCGTGCTGGGACCGTCTTCCTTCATCGGCGCGCTGGAAGCGAACAACCGCGTCGACTTCCTCGACTGGACGATGCTGGAAATGTCGGTGGAACGGTGCCGCCGCTACCACGACCGGGGCATCCCGATTTCCATCTCGCTGAACCTGGCGCCGGAGACGCTGGCGCATCCGAACTTCATCCGCCAGGTGAGTTCGACGATGCAGCGCCACGGCGTGCTGCCGGATTACCTCACGTTCGAGATGACGGAATCCTCGATCCTCAGCTTCGACGCCGACTTCATCGAACGTCTCGTGCGGCTGCGCATGCTGGGCTTCGGCCTCGCCATCGACGACTACGGCACGGGGCGTTCCAACTTGCAGATCCTGGCCCGCATCCCGTTCTCGGAACTCAAGATCGACCGTTCGTTCGTGGACGGCGCGTCGAAAAAGCGCCCGCTGGGCACCGTGCTGAAATCCTGCCTGGGGCTGGCGCACAGCCTGGACCGCATGTCCGTCGCCGTCGGCGTGGAGACGCGGCAGGACTGGGATTTCCTGCAGGGGCTCGGGTGCACGTATGCGCAGGGCTACCACATCGCCAATCCGATGGCGGCCGATGAATTTCCCGGCTGGCTGGAAGACTGGCGCCATTTCTTCTAGATGTACCGCCATCCGTATCCGGGCCTCCCGGGACGCTTCCTGGAAGGCCTGCTGAACGCGCGCGGCCTCGCGCGGCTGCGCCATGCGGCGCTGTCACGCCTGCCGTTCCCCGTGCTGCAAAGCGACGTCGCGGACGTGGTCTACGTGACGTGGATGGTCGACGCGCGCGCCGCGCAGGCGCTGCTGCCGGGCGGATTGCGCGTGTGGACGCGCGACGGCCTGACGCCGCTGACGGCGCTCACGTACCGGCACGGCCATTTCGGCCCGGCGCTGGCGGGGCCGTTGCGGCGCCTGTTCCCGTCGCCGCTGCAGAGCAACTGGCGGCTCTACCTGGACGGCCCGCTGCCGTCCGGCGCGCCGCCGCAAACGGTCTGGTTCCTGGAAAACATGATGGACAGCGGCGCCTACGTGGCGGCCACGCGCCTGTTCAGCGACATCATGCGCACGCACCGGCCCGCGCACTTCACGCACGGCCGCGTCGGCGACGGCTTCGCGACGCGCATCGAACCCGGCGCGGGCAGCGCGCCTGCGCTGGAATGCACGGTAGCGCCGGCCGCCCAGCCTGCGCTGCCGCCGGCCTTCGCCGCCGCGTTCGGATCATGGGATGCCGCGGTGGCGATGCTGGCCTGCCAGGATGCGGCGCTGGGCTGGTCGGCGCGGCTCGGCAAGCTCGTGCTGTCCCACATCGACCTGCCGATCCCGCTCGACGCGGTAGCGCCGCTCGTGCCCACGGCACCCGTCGCGTGCTCGCTGCTGGACACGCTGCCGGCGGCGGGGGAGCCGCTGTGTTTCCTCGTGCCGCGGGTGCCGTTCAGGGTGTTGTCCGAAACGGCGTTGGCGTAGAGATCGGGCGAGCGGGTTGCCGGACTACCGCGAATACGGCGTATTCGATCCATGTAAATTGACGTGACAATTAAAGAGAATGTCTCCATTTAAAAATATCGTGGACAGCCACTTAAGTCATTGAATAAACGGGAATATTCAAATGATCGTAACGGAATAAATTTGTTAACGATCGATCTTCTCATTTGTGAAATGTGTAATAATATTCGCGCCAATTTGGCCGATAGGTTTAACACATGCCGTTCTTAACTCACGAATGGAGAAGCATGAAACATCTGATTATCAAAACACTCTTCGCCGCAGCTGCCGTTACTGCCGGAATTGCCCAAGCCGGGAATGTATTGCCCGCAAATACTCTACTCGGTCCGGGACAGTCGCTGCTCTCCCTGAATGGAAAATACATGCTGGTGCAACAGGCCAGCGACGGCAATCTGGTCGTGTACCGCAAAGCGGATATGAAGCCCATCTGGTCGTTACCGAGACTGGCCGGCCCGAATGCATGGGCGGTCGTGCAAAGCGACTTGAATTTTGTCGTCTATACGGGGCCGTATCCGACGACGGGATCGGCCGTCTGGTCATCCGGCACGGGGAAGGCCGTCAATGATCCGACCGCGAAGCTGACCCTCGGCGAAGACGGGTCGCTTGCGCTGAGCCGTTCGTCGTCGACGACGCCTTACTGGACGACGTTGGGCGACAATGACAGCCCGGTGTGCGCCGATGGTAGCGGGAGGAATGCTTATGCTATCTGCACCGCTTTCCCGAAATACACCAGCTTCGTATATGCATGTACCTATACGCAAGCAGCAATGGCGGCCTTCTCGATCGGGGCGACCATGGGCGCCTGCCCCCCTTGAGGTTTCCAATACCTGCAGGCCAGGGTCTTCGATGCACTTTTTCGTTGGGGACCCTGATGTGCCAAGCGGCTCGGTGATATGAAAACAAGACATGCTTTTGCTCTCTGTGCCTTGGCCCTGGCGTTGGCCCTTTATTTTTTCAGGGACGACAATGCGGTGGTCGTGCGTGCAAAAGGGAACGATATTGCAGATGTGTATGGCAAGCGCGACGCGCGCGACGGAAGTGCGTCGGGCGGGTCGTCCTGGCCTGGTTCTCCATTCGGATCGGGGCAGGCCACGACCGGCGAAACGGCTCCTCGACCGGCCTATATCATTGCCCGGCAAAAGAAAATGGAATCGCTCGGATATGGTTCCCCGCCCGAATATTACGAGATGGACCTGAAGACATTGAAGAAGCTGGCGAAGCAACAGGACGTATTCGCATTGCTTCAACTCGCCGAGCAGTATTACAACGAAGAGCGCCGGCTGTCTTCGGATCCCGAATTTCCCAGGAATGAAGATCCGAAGCAACTGGCCAAGCAATACCTCGCGAATGCGGCGGGTGCAGGGCATAGTCGTGCCGCCTCCATCCTCGCCAGGCATTATTTTGAAGAGAACGATCCGGTGAATGCGTACGCGTGGCGCCTCGTTTCCGAACAGATCGGCGACGGGACGAATCCGGTATGGGGCGCCGACACCAACCAGTTTGCCAATCTGAGCGATGCACAGGTCAAGCTCGCCCGTGCGCGTTTCGACGGCATCTGGTCGGCCATGATCATTACCCGTAACCAGTCGATGCGTATCCAGCATCGATAGTCGAATGCGCAGGATTCGAATCCGGAATCAATACTCGCGCCGATCGGGTTTGATCTCCTGGAGAATGGTCGTCGCGATCTCCTCGATCGACTTGGTCGTCGACGACAGCCACCGGATCCCCTCGCGCCGCATCAGCTGCTCGGCCTCGTTCACCTCGTAGCGGCAATTCTCCAGCGACGCATACTTGCTGCCCGCGCGCCGCTCGTTGCGGATCTCGGACAGGCGTTCCGGCGTGATCGTCAGGCCGAAGATCTTGTGCTTGAACTGCGGCAGCGCCGACGGCAGCTTGTTGCGCTCGAAATCGTCCGGGATCAGCGGGTAGTTCGCCGCCTTGATCCCGTACTGCATCGCCAGGTACAGGCTCGTCGGTGTCTTGCCCGAGCGCGACACGCCCACGAGGATCACGTCCGCGTCCGCCAGGTTCTTGTGCGACTGGCCGTCGTCGTGCGCCAGCGAGAAGTTGATGGCCTCGATGCGGTTCTTGTACTCCTCCGTGTCGACGACGTTGTGGATGCGGCCGATCGTGTGCGTCGACTTCATCCGCAATTCCTGCTCGAGCGGGGCGACGAACGTCTGGAACAGGTCCATGTGCATGCCCTGCGCGGCGCGGATGACGGCGGACAGGTCGTGTTTCACGAGGGTCGAGAACACGATCGGGCGCTGGTTGTCGGCGATCGCGGCGTCGTTGATGCGGCGGGCGGCCGCGTAGGCCTTGTCGATCGTGTCGATGAACGGCAGGCGGATCTGCCGGAAGCGCATCTCGAACTGGCTCAGCACCGCGTGGCCGAACGTTTCCGCCGTGATGCCCGTGCCGTCGGAAACGAAGAAAACGGTGCGCGCGGCGCTCGGATTGGCTGGGGTGCTCGGAAGGGACATGATGTTTTTTAGACAGATAATGACAAAGTTGCAGCCCCTTGGGCTGTGAAACCCGGTCGTGCGCGGTAAAATGCTCGGCAACGGGTTGTTGGATTGTGCTGCACGACGCCAAGAATAACAAGAAATCCCCCGGAAACTCGACCAGCCTGCCGCGCGAAGCCGGCCTTGAGCATCGATTGCTCGGCCCGCCGCCGCTGCCTAGCCAGGCTCGTCCGTGATCCGGCCGTCGGCCCATCCGCCGTACAGATTTCCATCATCAAAAAGGTGTTTTACCATGACTAACCTGTCGAATGCAGTACTGAAGGCGCCCGATCCCACAGCGGGCGGCGCGAGCGAATCCGTCTACGTCGCCTCGTTCGAGAACCTGCGCATGACCGACGTCGAGTCGGTCGGCGGCAAGAACGCGTCGCTCGGCGAGATGATCAGCCAGCTGGCCGAGGCCGGCGTGCGCGTGCCGGGCGGCTTCGCCACCACGGCCCAGGCCTTCCGCGACTTCCTGAACCACTCGATCGACGGCGGCGACTCCCTCGGCGAGCGCATCGCCAAGCGCCTCGAAGGCCTGGACGTCGACGACGTGCGCACGCTGGCCGCCAGCGGCGCCGAAATCCGCCAGTGGATCATCGACACCCCGTTCCAGCCGCGCCTGGAGCAGGAAATCCGCGCGTTCTACGACCGCCTCGTCGCCGATTCGGACACGGAAGTGTCGTTCGCCGTCCGTTCGTCCGCCACGGCGGAAGACCTGCCGGACGCCTCGTTCGCGGGCCAGCAGGAGACGTTCCTGAACGTCGTCGGCATCGACAACGTGCTGGAAGCGATGAAGCACGTGTTCGCGTCGCTGTACAACGACCGCGCCATTTCCTACCGCGTCCATAAAGGCTTCACCCACGCCGAGGTCGCGCTGTCGGCCGGCGTGCAGCGCATGGTCCGTTCCGACACGGGCGCCGCCGGCGTCATGTTCACCATCGACACGGAATCCGGCTTCAAGGACGTCGTGTTCGTCACGTCGAGCTACGGCCTGGGCGAGACCGTCGTGCAGGGCGCCGTCAACCCGGACGAGTTCTACGTGCACAAGCCGATGCTGGAGCAGGGCAAGAAGCCCGTCATCCGCAAGAACATCGGCTCCAAGCTGATCAAGATGGAGTTCACGAAGGAAGCCAAGGCGGGCCGCTCCGTGCAGACCGTCGACGTGCCGGTCGAGCAGCGCAACCGCTATTCGCTGACGGACGACGAGGTCGTCCAGCTGGCGAAATACGCCGTCATCATCGAGAAGCACTACGGCCGCCCGATGGACATCGAGTGGGGCAAGGATGGCCGCGACGGCAAGCTGTACATCCTGCAGGCGCGTCCGGAAACCGTGAAGTCGCAGCAGAAGGCGACGGATTCCCAGCAGCGCTTCAAGCTGAAGGGCACGGGCACCGTGCTGACGTCGGGCCGCGCGATCGGCCAGAAGATCGGCGCCGGTCCCGTCCGCGTCATCAACGACCCGTCCGAAATGGAACGCGTGCAGCCGGGCGACGTCCTCGTCGCCGACATGACCGACCCGAACTGGGAGCCGGTCATGAAGCGCGCCTCGGCCATCGTGACGAACCGCGGCGGCCGCACGTGCCACGCGGCGATCATCGCCCGCGAACTGGGCGTGCCGGCCGTCGTCGGCTGCGGCGACGCGACCGAGACGCTGAAGGACGGCACGTTCGTGACCGTGTCCTGCGCCGAAGGCGACGAGGGCCGGATCTACGACGGCCTGCTGGAAACGGAAGTGACGGAATCGGCCCGCGGCGACCTGCCGAAGATCCCGACCAAGATCATGATGAACGTCGGTAATCCTCAGCTCGCGTTCGACTTCCAGTCGATCCCGAACGGCGGCGTGGGCCTGGCCCGCCTCGAGTTCATCATCAACAACAACATCGGCGTGCACCCGAAGGCGATCCTCGAGTACCCGAACATCGACAACGACCTGAAAAAGGCCGTGGAATCGGTCGCGCGCGGCCACGCGTCGCCGCGCGCGTTCTACGTCGACAAGCTGGCCGAAGGCGTGGCGACGATCGCCGCCGCGTTCTGGCCGAAGCCCGTCATCGTGCGCCTGTCCGACTTCAAGTCGAACGAGTACAAGAAGCTGATCGGCGGTTCGCGCTACGAGCCGGACGAGGAAAACCCGATGCTGGGCTTCCGCGGCGCCGCGCGCTACCTGGCCGAGGACTTCGCCGAATCGTTCGAGATGGAGTGCATGGCGATGAAACGCGTGCGCGACGAGATGGGCCTCACCAACGTCGAGATCATGATCCCGTTCGTGCGTACGCTGGGCCAGGCCGAGAAGGTCATCGCGCTGCTGGCGAAGTACGGCCTGAAGCGCGGCGAGAACGGCCTGCGCGTCATCATGATGTGCGAAGTGCCGTCGAACGCCATCCTGGCCGAGCAGTTCCTGCAGTACTTCGACGGCTTCTCGATCGGTTCGAACGACCTCACGCAGCTCACGCTGGGCCTCGACCGCGACTCCGGCATGGAGCTGCTGGCCAAGGACTTCGACGAGCGCGACCCGGCCGTGAAAGCCATGCTGTCGATGGCGATCAAGGCCTGCCGCGCGCAGGGCAAGTACATCGGCATCTGCGGCCAGGGGCCTTCGGACAATCCGGATTTCGCCGTGTGGCTGATGGAGCAGGGCATCGAATCGATGTCGCTGAATCCGGACTCGGTGATCGATACGTGGCAGAAGCTGGCGTCGATGCAGTAAGCCTCCTCGCCGCGGCTTTTTTACGCGTGGGCACGTGGTGCCCACCCTACGATTGCACGGACCGTAGGGCGGGCTCCCCGAGCCCGCGCGGACGGATGCGATGCGTTGGCGTCAAGCGTGGGCTGCGGCGCCTTGCAGTTGCTCGAAGGCCCGCTGGAACTCGTCCAGATGCCGCGTGAACGGCGGCGGCGCGACGGCACGCAGGCGCGCCAGCAGCGCTTCGCCTTCCGCGACGCGCTCCGTTTCCAGGCACGCGCGCAACAGGTGGAATGCGGCCTGCGGACCGTGCCGGGTGGGTTCGTAGACGGGGCCGACGAGCGTGACGACCAGTCCCGTGTGTCCATACTGTCCCAGGTCCGCCGCCATCGTCATCAGCGCGCTGCCATCCACGTCTTCCCCGGTCAGCAAGGCCGTGTACTGTTCACGCGCCGTCATGAGGTCGCCGGCGGCGAGATGATGCCGGGCCAGCAGGAGCCGCGCGCGCCAGCTGCCGGGCAGGGCGCAGGCCTCCTGCAGCGCGGCCAGGCCCCCGGCCTCGCCCGCGCGCTCGCGCTCGACGGCCAGCCAGCCGTTCAGCCCGTGCTCGAAGTTCGGATCGAGCCGGACGGCGCGCCGCAGCAGGTCGGATGCACCCGCCGCGTCGTCGCGGTCGTGCTTCACCTTGGCGAGGTTGGTCAGCAGCGCAGCCGTCTCGCCGACGGTCCGGATGCCGGCCTGCAGCACGGCCTCGGCCTCGTCGAGCCGGCCGCTTTCCAGCAGGACGATGCCGTACGTGACATGGCTGCGCTCCGGCAAGCCGTCGATCTCGACGAGGCGCGCGGCCGCCGTCATCAGCTCGGGCGCAAAGCCGTCCGAGAGCGCGCTGAGGATGGTGTTGTGCAACGCGTCCGGCGTGTTCCAGTGTTCCTTGAGTTGCGGATGCAGCACTTTATCGCGCCATTCCGCCCGCGGCATCACCACCTGGCGGCCGTGTTCGTCGTAGGCCGTGATGGTGTCGTGGAAGGCGGGCCCCGGGGCGGCGGCGGGCGTGTGGGTGCGGAAGGCGGCGAGCAGGCGTCTGAACATGGCGGATCTCCAGGAGGCGATGCTTCGCATTATTGGTGCTTATTTCCACGTGGAAATTGATCTTCCCCGACAGGCAGGCTGCGACCCGAGCTGCGTCAAGACGGGATCGACATTGAGCCTGGAGCAACAAGTTGTTGACTTGTTACGCAAAAACGTTACACTCTGGCAAAGTTTTTTTGTCGAGGATGCGGATGAAGCGTTTGACCTGGGTGGCCATCATGATGGCATCGATGTGGGCGGGAACCGGGTACGCGGCCGACGCGGCGCTGTGCAAATCGATGTGCGGCGCCGAAAAGCGCGAATGCCGGGCGAACGTGCGGGAACTGGCTGCCGAAGACGGCCAGCCGTTCCTCGATAGGGACGAGCGCAATCCGATGGCGCGCGCGGCACAGGAGCAGGTGCCGGCGCCGGCGGGACGGGCCATCGATAACGCCGGCACGCAAGCGCGCAGGATCGACAGGTCGGCGCAGTGCGACGCCGCTTACCTGCGCTGCACCCGGGCCTGCGCCGCGCCGGAAGTGTCCGTGCTCGTCAAGCCGAAGCAGGAGCGTTGACTCCGCGCACGGACGCGCTAGACTGGCGATAACGATTCGATCATCGACGCGCTCATTGAATCCGCTCATTGAACCCGATTCCATCATGCGACCCTCGTCGCCCCCAGCGGGCGGCGGGGGTTTTTTATCCCTTCGATCCCGCCACGGAGGCAATCATGGCTGACTGGATGGGCTGGCTGGTAATGGCCGGCGTGCTCGTGATCCTGGAACTGTTCACCGGGACGTTTTATCTGTTGATGATTGCCATCGGTCTCGCGGTCGGCGGCATCGTCGCGCTGGCCGGCGCGGGGACGCCCGCGCAGGCGATTGCCGCCGCCGTCGTGGGCGTGCTCGCGACGGGGCTGCTGCACCGCTCGCGCTTCGGCCATCCGGCGAAGTCGGATGCGCAGCGCGACCGCAACGTCAACCTGGACATCGGCCAGCGCGTGACCGTACCCGCCTGGGACAACGGCCGCGCGCGCGTGATGTACCGCGGCGCGCTGTGGGACGTGGAGCTCGGGCAGGGCGTCGCGCCGCATGCGGGCGAATTCCGCATCGTCGAGGTGCACGGCAGCCGGCTCGTGGTGGGCAATCCATGACCAAGAGGCATGTGCTGACCCTGCTGGTGGCGCTGACGCTCGTGTTCGGCGTCGTCGACGCGCGCGAGATGGCGCTGGGCGTCCAGTCCAACGGCTGGGCCGTCCTGTCGACGGTGCTGTTCAGCTTCCTGAGCTTCAGCTGGTATCGCCTCGACAGCGACGCCCGCCAATACCGCCGCACGGCGCTGCTCAACGTGGGCATCGTCATGTTCGCGATCTTCGCCGTGCCTTACTACCTCGTGCGCAGCCGCCCGGCCGGCCAGAAGGGCCGCGCGCTGCTGCGCCTGGCCGGCTTCTGCCTCGTGCTCGTCGTCGCGGCGGGGCTCGGCAGTGTCGTTTATGAAATGCTCGCCTGACCTTAACCTGTTCACCGAAGGAAGCCCATGGAATTCACGTTCGGAACCGTCGCACTGGTGATCTTCATCATCGCCATCGTGTTCGTCTTCAAGACCATCAACGTCGTGCCGCAGCAGCACGCGTGGGTGGTGGAACGGCTCGGCAAGTACCACGCCACCCTGGCGCCGGGCCTGAACATCGTCGTGCCCTTCGTCGACCGCATCGCCTATAAACACAGCCTGAAGGAGATCCCGCTCGACGTGCCGCCGCAGGTCTGCATCACGAAGGACAACACGCAGCTGCAGGTCGACGGCATCCTGTATTTCCAGGTGACGGACGCCATGCGCGCGTCGTACGGCGCGTCGAACTACATCCAGGCCATCACCCAGCTGGCGCAGACGACGCTGCGCTCCGTCATCGGCCGCATGGAGCTCGACAAGACGTTCGAGGAGCGCGACCACATCAACACGACGGTCGTCAACGCGATCGACGAATCGGCCGCCAACTGGGGCGTCAAGGTGCTGCGCTACGAGATCAAGGACCTCACGCCGCCGGCCGAGATCCTGCATGCGATGCAGCGCCAGATCACGGCGGAGCGCGAGAAGCGCGCGCTGATCGCCGCGTCGGAAGGCCGCCGCCAGGAAGCCATCAATATCGCGAGCGGCGAGCGGGAAGCGGCCATCGCCCGGTCGGAAGGCGAGAAGCAGGCCGCCATCAACCGCGCGCAGGGCGAGGCCGCGGCCATCGTCGCGCTGGCCGACGCGAGCGCCAGCGCGCTGCGCCAGGTGGGCGAGGCGATCCGTTCGCCGGGCGGCATCGATGCCGTCAACCTGCGCGTGGCCGAAGAGTACGTGCACGCCTTCGGCAACCTGGCCAAGACGAACAATTCGATCATCGTCCCGGCCGACATGGGCGACATGAGCGGCCTGATCGCGTCGGCGCTGACCATCGTGAAGTCGCAGAAGCCGTCGGTGTGATGATGATCAACGGCAACTTCACGCGGTTCCTTAAGCTGTTCGACGTCGTCAAACCGCGCTGACAGGGGAGCCTCCCGCGGCGCATGAGGAGCCGCGATGAGCCACCAGCGTGTCGTGTTGTGCATCATGGTCCTGATGGCCGGTACGGGCCTGCTCGACGCCGGCCATGCGGACGGGGCGGCGCAGCTGCACCTCGTCGTCGGCGTCGCCGTCAGCTACCTGGGGTTCCTGTGGTACCGCGGCGACAGCGATGCGCGCGGGTTCCAGCGGTCGCGCTGGCTCAGCGTGGCCGTGGTGGCGTTCACGGTCGCCACGATTCCCTGGTATCTCGTGCGCAGCCGCGGGGAAGGCGAGCGCGGCCGCGCGTTGATGGCGTATGCGGCCTGCCTGGCGGCGGCCGCGTTCGCCGTGTGGGTGGGCATGGCCATCCACATCGGCCTGGCTTAGAAATCGACCGTCGCCGACACCGTCACCGTGCGCGGCGCGCCGAGCACGAGATAGCCATAGCCCGGATACCCGCCCGCCGACGCCCAGTCGTTCCGGCCGAACGCATTGTCCACGCGCGCGCGCACCGTGACGTCGCGGTCGAGCACGCGCGTCAGATAGGTGGCGCCCAGGTCGAGGCGCGTCCACGACGGCAGCTTCTGCGAATTGGCCGCATCCGCGTACTGGTGCGACGTGTAGACGGCGCGCGCGTTCAGCGACAGGCCGGCCACCTGCGGCACGTCCCAGTCGGCGCCGATGTTCAGCTGCGTGCCGGGCACGCCGATCGCATCCTTGCCGTCGTTGATTGCGCCGGCCGTGCGGCGCTGTTCGGCGTCCAGCAGCGTGAGGCCGCCGAGCACGCGCAGGCCGTGCATCGGCAGGCCGAACACGGACAATTCGAGGCCCTGGTTGCGCTGTTCGCCGAACACGCCGAACACGCCGTTCTCGATATAGCCCAGCGGCTGCGCCGTCGAGAACAGCGCGGCGCTCATGCCCAGCTTGCCGCTGTCGTACTTCACGCCGACTTCCTTCTGGCGCGAGGTGTACGGCGCGAAGATCTGGCCCTGGTTGACGACGCCGACGCCCGATGCCGTCGGGCCCTGCTGCAGCGCCTCGATGTAGTTCGCGTAGATGGACACGTTCTTCAGCGGCTTGTACACGATGCCCGCGACCGGCGTGTTGGCGCTTTCGTCGTACGCGCTGTTCTGCGCACCCGTGTTGTAGTCGTAGCCGTAGGCCTTGATGCGCTGGTGGCGCAGGCCCGCCGTCACGCGCACGGTGTCGTCCAGGAAGGACAGCGTGTCCGCCACCGCATAGCTGGACAGGATGGTCTTTGCCGTCAGCAGCGGGTTCGCGAGGGAGCCGCCGACGAAGGCGTTGGCAGGGGGCGCCGCGACGTCGATCGGGCGGTACAGGTTCGAGGTCCAGCCGGCGAAGTCGCCGAAGGCATATGCATTGTCCGACTTCGATTCGAATGCCGAAGCGGCGGCGCTCACCGTGTGTTTCACGTCGCCGGTCGCGAAGTCGCCGCGCACGCCGATTTCGCCGGTGCGCACGTTGTCCTTGCGCTCGTTGTCGAAGCGGGTCATCGCGGTGCCGCCGTTGTTGTCGGTCGTCGTCGGCGACGAGATCACGTTCGATTCGCGGCCCTCGCGCGCACCGGCCGCCGCCCACGCGACGACGTGCGGCGCCAGGTCGACTTCGCCGCGCAGGGTGCCGAACGTGTCGCGCTCGTTCGAATGCGTCCACGGCTGGGCGAAGTTGCTGTCGGCGTCCGGCGCGGCCGGGATCGCGAGGCCGGACCCCACGGTCACGCTGGGGCGGCCGTTGCGCAATTGGTGGTCCTGGTAACCCACGTCGGCCGACACGCGGTAATTGCCGCCGCGGTAGTCCAGGCCGATGGAGAACACGGACAGCCCGCGTTGTTCGCGGTCGACGGCCGTGTCGCCGTCGCGCCGGACGGCGTTTACGCGGATGCCGGCGCGGTTGCCTTCGCCGAAGCGGCGCGCCACGTCGGCCGCGACATAGGTCTGGCCGCCGGATTCGACACCGGCCGTCACTTCGTTCAGCGGCGCGTTCGGCGCGCGCTTCGGCAGCAGGTTGATCATGCCGCCGATGCCGCCGCCGCCCGGCGCCGCGCCGTTGATGAAGCTGTTGGCGCCGCGCAGCACTTCCACGCGTTCCAGCAGTTCGCTGGCCACGAACTGGCGCGGCAATAAACCGTATAAACCGTTATACGCGAGGTCGTCCGAGTTCACCGCGAAGCCGCGGATCACGTACAGCTCCTGGTAGTTGCCGAAACCGCGCGCCACGCGCACGGACGGGTCGTTCTGCACGACGTCCGCGACGCTCCGGGCCTGCTGGTCCTGGATCAGCGCGTGCGTGTAATTGGTGGCGTTGAACGGCGCGTCCATGATGTCCATGTTCCCCAGCAGGCCGAGACGCCCGCCGCGCGCCACCTGGCCGCCGGCATAGGCGGACGGCAGGCCCTGCGCCGACGCGTCGGCGGACGCGGTGACGACGACGGTGGCGATGCTGTCGTCCGTGGTCTGTGCCGAGGCGGAGGCGGCGAAGAGGAGGGCGCCGACGGCGATCGGCGTGAGGATGATGCGGGGAAATGGTGCGGACGTCATGGCAATGTTGCGTGTTTGATGAGAATAATTCTCATTATACGGAGCGTTCTTGCGTTCGTAAATGAGAACTATTATTATCTAGGCTCAGCCGCAACGATCCCTCCCATGTCTCCCGCACACCTCCGCCGCTGGTCCTGGATCCACACCTGGAGCAGCCTCGTTTGCACCGTCTTCATGCTCCTGCTGTGCCTGACGGGCCTGCCGTTGATCTACCACCACGAGATCGGCCACCTGCTCGGCAACGACATCGAGGCGCCGCAACTGGCCGCCGGGCTGCCGCCGGCAAGCCTGGACCGCGTGATCGCGGCGGGCCGGGCGCGCTATCCGGACAAGGTCATGATGTACATGTCGCAGGAACTGGACGAACCGGCGCTGTGGTTCCTGACGATGGGCGCCCACGCGAACGACCCGGATTTCAAGAGCATCGCCATCGACGCGCGTACCGCGCAGTTCCTCGGCGAGCCGCCGATCGAGGGCGGCGGCATCATGCAATTCCTCTTCCACCTGCACGTCGACCTGTTCGCGGGGATGTGGGGCAAGCTGTTCCTCGGCTTCATGGGGCTGCTGCTGCTGGTGGCGATCGTCTCCGGCGTCGTGCTGTACGCGCCGTTCATGCGCAAGCTGGAATTCGGGACCGTCCGCCAGGGCCGCACGGCGCGCCTGAAATGGCTCGACCTGCACAACCTGCTGGGCATCGTCACGCTCGCGTGGGCGCTCGTGGTGGGTGCGACGGGTGTCGTGAACACGCTGGCCGACGTGCTGCTGAAGGTCTGGCAGGCCACGGAGATCGCCGAGATGACGACGCCGTACGCGGGCCAGGCCGCGCCCACGACGCTGGCGTCGATGGAGACGGCGGTGCGCCGTGCGGAAAGCGCCGCGCCGGGCATGCGCGTCGGCTTCATCGCCTTCCCCGGCACGCCGTTCGCGACGCCGCATCACTACGGCGTGTACATGCACGGCGACGCGGCGCTGACGTCGCGCCTGTACCAGCCGGTGCTGGTCGACGCGCAGACGGCCGCCGTCACGGACCGCCGCGACCTGCCGTGGTACCTCAAGACGCTGTTGCTGTCGCAGCCGCTGCATTTCGGCGACTACGGCGGCGCCGGCATGAAATTCGTGTGGGCCCTGCTGGACGTGGCGACGATCGTCGTGCTGGGCAGCGGCCTGTATCTGTGGGTGCGGCGCGGGCGCGCGGTCGCGCGTTCCGCACGCGCGCAGGCGGATGTGGCGCCGGCCCTTGTACGTGAAGGAGACATGCGATGACAACTTCGTTCCGCCACCTGTGGGGCATGCCGCTGCTGCTGGGCGCGGTGACCGTGTTCGGCCTCGTCGCCGGCCTGCTCGAGGATGGCGTGTGGGACGTGGTCGCGGCGGCGGCGCTGGCGCTGCCCGTGCTGGTGGGCGCGTGGCATGCGTTCAGGCCGGCGCGCGCTGCCGATCCGGCGAGGTGACGCGGCGCGTATGCATACGCGCCTCTTAATTCTCGATTAAGCCAGGACGCGTATAACATCGGCAGAGCGACTAGAACACAACCATGAGCGGGAGACCTGAATGAAGAACTGGGCGCGCAACAACAAGGGCTTTCTGGCGTTCCTCGTCCTGTTCGGCGTGTTCCGCACGGCGGTCGCGGACTGGAACCCGATCCCGTCCGCGTCGATGCATCCGAACCTGCTGGAAGGTGACGTCGTGCTCGTGAACCGTCTCGCGTTCGACCTGAAAGTCCCGCTGACGGACGTCGTGCTCGCGCACCTGGGCGAGCCGCAGCGCGGCGACATCGTCACGTTCCGCTCCCCGCGCGACAAGACGCTCCTGATCAAGCGTGTCGTCGCGCTGCCGGGCGACGTCGTCGAAATGCGCAACGAACGTTTATACATCAACGGGAAGGGCGCCGATTACCGCGTCGTCGAGCATTCGCTCGATTCCGTCGGCGGCACCGCGACGCGCGCGCTGCAGCTGGCCGAGACATGGGGCGGCAAGGCCGCGCGCGGACCCCGCCACATCCAGATCATGCCGGACGTGCTGGCGCCGCGCACCTTCGGGCCCGTCACGGTGCCGCAGGGCGAATACCTGATGCTGGGCGATAACCGCGACAACAGCGCCGACTCCCGCGTGATCGGCCTCGTGCCGCGCAAGCTGCTCGTGGGCCGCGCCGAACGCGTGCTCGTCTCCGCGGACTACCAGGGCAACTGGATGCCGCGCACGGAGCGCTTCGGCATGTCGCTGTACCGCCCGGACTGATCTTCCCATCGCGTGCGCGCAGGCGGCACTGGCTGCGCCTGCGTGCCCTCGGTGTACCAGCGCCGCCGCCGACCCGAGGCGCGGCGGCGCGGCAAGACGATCCCTGCAATTCCCGCTACAATTTCGTCCTTCGGACGCTCGCATCGTGCAGTGCCGATGTTTTATTCAAGGCATGCATATGCAAAGACTCCTCACCGTCATCCTCGCCTGCCTCGGCATGGTCGGCGCCCTCGCCATCGATACCTATCTGCCCTCGATCCCCGCCATCGGCCGGGCGTTCGACGTCGGCCCCGTAGCCGTGCAGCAGACGCTGTCGGTCTTCCTCTTCATGTTCGCGTTCATGATGCTGTTCTACGGCACGCTGTCCGATTCGTTCGGCCGCCGTCCCGTGATCATGGTCGCGCTGACGATCTACACGCTGGCCTCCGCCGGCGCCGCGCTCGCGCCCACGTTCGGGACACTCCTCCTGTTCCGCGCGCTGCAGGGCATGTCGGCCGGCGCCGGCTCCGTGATCGGCCAGGCCATCGTGCAGGACCGCTTCACGGGCGCCGACGCCCAGCGCATCATGTCGCACATCATGATGGTGTTCGGCCTCGCGCCGGCGATCGCGCCGGTGCTGGGCGGCTGGCTGCACGTGACGTTCGGCTGGCGCGCGACGTTCGTGTTCCTCGCGCTGTTCGGCACCGTGATGCTGCTCGCGACCTGGCGCCTGCTGCCGGAAAGCCTGCCCCGCGACAAACGTCACGCGTTCCACGGCGTGGCCATCGCGCGCAACTACCTGAAGGTGCTGGGACATCCGCAATTCGTGTTGCTGTCGTTGTCCGTCGGCCTCGCGTTCGGCGGACTGTCGCTGTATATCGGCTCGGCCGCGAACTTCGTGATGGGGATCCTGCACCTGCCGGAGACGGCGTTCGCGTGGATGTTCATCCCGCTGATCAGCGGCATGGTGATCGGTTCCGCATGGGGCGGCAAGCGCGCCGCGCGCATCCCGGCGCCGCGCATGCGCGCCATCGGGTTCGGCACGATGCTGCTCGCGTGCGTGCTGAACGTCGGCTACACGGCGGCCGCCGGGAATGGCGTCGTCGTGCCGTGGGCCGTGCTGCCGCTGATGGTCTACACGTTCGGCCTCGCCGTCGCGATGCCCGCGATCCAGGTGAGCGCGCTGGGCCTGTTCCCCGACAACCGCGGCCTCGCGTCGTCGATGCTCGCGTTCATCCAGATGATGTCGTTCGCGCTCGTCTCCGGGCTTGTCGCGCCGCTGCTGTTCGACAGCGCCTTCAAACTCGCGTGCGGCGTGGCCGTGGGACTCGTCGCCAGCTTCTGTGCCTGCCAGCTGGGCAATGCGATGGCGCGGGAGAGGGTGGCGGCGGCCTGATCGTGTATATTGCAGGCAATAACTATATATTGCCGGCAATGAGCATTTACTTACCTGTGCTCCTGCTCGCGGCCTTCGCCGCCGGGCCCGCCCTCGCAGAGAGCGACGTCCACCAGCAGGTGGAAGCCGCCGAGATACTGGCCGACAGCGACCCGGCCGCCGCCTTGCGCCGCATTGACGCGCTCGCGGCCTCCACCCGGGGAGGGACCTTGCGCGACGTGCTCGACGTGGAAGGGACCCGCTGCTGGGTGCTGGCATACACGGACCCCGCGCGCGCCATCGAACGGGCCGATGCACTGCTGGCCGACCCTGCGTACGGCGACCCGCTGGACCTGCATGTGTGCCGCGGCTACGCCTACGAGCGGACGAAGCGGATCGACGAAGCGATGACGGAGTACGACGTCGGCGTGGAGCAGGGCAGGAAGAGGCACGACGACGCGGCCCTGGCCCGGGCTCTCGCGCTGCGCGGCGAGCAGCGCTACGTGCGTGGACTATATCCCGACGCGATCGCGGACCTCAAGGCCGCCTACGAGCTGGAGCGCCGCCTGGGCCGCCAGAGCAAGCAGCGCTACGTGCTGAATGCACTGGCCAATCTCTATGCGGACCGGAACGTGCGCGACTTCGACGCCGCGCTCGACACGTATGCGCGCCTGTTGGCCGAGCACGAACAGGCGGGCAACGTGCGCGAGCAGGCAACAGCCCATTTCAATATCGCCAGCACGCTGGAGAACAAGGGCGACCTCGCGGGTGCGCGCCGTCATTTCGCCACGGCCTTGCAACTGGACGAGGCGCGTGGCGCGGCGCCCGACGAACTGGCGGAGGACAAGCGCGCCTTTGGCGTCATCCTGTCCAAGACGGGCGAGCACGCGCGCGCGCTGGCGCTGCTGGACGAGGCGGCGGCGCTGCTCGCGCGGCATGCGCGGGACGACCTGGACGGGATCGCCGCCGTGCAGCTGTCGCGGGGTGCCGCGCGCCGGCGCGCGGGTCATGCGCTCGATGCGCTGGCGGACCTGGAAGCGGCGCGGCACCGCTTCGCCGCGACGGGCAACCAGCGTTTCCTCGTCCGGATCCACGAGGAGCGCGCACTGGCCTTCGCCCAGGTGGGCGACTGGCGCGCGGCGTACGATGCGCAGCACGCGATGGCCGAGGCCCAGCGCGCCATCGACAAGCAGATGCTGGATGAGCGCACGTCGCGCCTGCGCGTGCAGTTCCAGGCCGAGCAGGCGCGCCAGCGCAACGCCGAGCTGCAATACCAGAATGCGTTGCAGCGGCGCGACCTGGACGCGACCCGCCGGGTAAGGCGCTGGCAGTACGCCGCGCTTGTCGCAAGTAGCGGGTTGATCGTGCTGCTCGGCGCTTTCGCACTGCACCAGCGGCGCCTGAGCCGCCGCATGCGCGACCTTGCCATGACCGACGAGCTGACGCGCCTGCCGAACCGGCGCCACTTCATGGCGCTCGCCGGGGAAGCGTGCGCACGCGGCGGCCCGCTGGCACTGGCCGCGCTCGACATCGACCACTTCAAGCGCATCAACGACAGTCACGGACACGCGGCCGGCGACGTAGTACTGCAGCGGGTCGCGCATGCGCTGCGCGTCGCGCTGCGGCCGGGCGACGTCGTGGGCCGCACCGGCGGAGAAGAATTCATCGCCCTGCTGCGTGGCGCGTCGCAGGCGGATGCCTTGGGCGCCGCGGAACGGTTGCGGGTCGCGGTGCTGGCGATCGACGGCGCGGACCTGCCGCCGGGCGTACGGCCCAGCATCAGCATCGGCGTCGCCGGCTGGACGGGTCCGGACGACACGCTGGACGCGTTGTGCCGGCGCGCGGACGTGGCGCTGTATGCGGCGAAGGAGGGTGGGCGCAACCGCGTCGAGCTGGCGGCATGATGATACCGCTCGTGGAACGGATCAGCGGCGATGCTGCTTCATCGCCTTCTCGACCTCGCGCTTGGCGTCGCGGTCTTTCTCCGTGTCGCGCTTGTCGTGCTGTTTCTTGCCCTTGGCGAGGCCGACTTCGCATTTCACGCGGCCGCCCTTGTAGTGCAGGTTGAGGGGGACGAGGGTGTAGCCGGACCGCTCGACCTTGCCGACCAGCTTGTCGATCTCGGCCTTGTGCAGCAGCAGCTTGCGGGTGCGGAGGGCTTCCGGATGGCTCCAGGCGGAGGCGGTCGTGAGGGCGCTGATGTGGGCGCCGAACAGGTACAGTTCGCCGTTGCGCACGACGACGTACGCTTCCTTGATCTGCACGCGGCCGTCGCGGATCGCCTTGACTTCCCATCCTTCCAGCACGAGGCCGGCCTCGTAGCGGTCCTCGATGAAGTAGTCGAAAAAGGCTTTTTTATTGTCAATAATACTCATGAAATCGCTAATTTCCGCGCGTCGGTTAGAATGTAAACCAACCAACATCATAACAAACGGTTGACCAATGGCAGTAGTGCACAAATCAGTTTTCCTCGGGTATAGCTCGGAACAGATGTTCGATCTGGTCGCGAAAGTCGAGGACTATCCGAAATTCCTTCCCTGGTGCAGCGGCGTGAAAGTGCTCGAGCGCAGCGACGAGAAGCTGGTGGCCTGCCTGCAGATCAACTTTCACGGCGTCAAGCAGAGCTTCACCACGTCCAACCACAACCAGCGTCCGAGCCAGATGAAGATGCACCTCGTCGATGGCCCTTTCAAGATGCTGGAGGCCACGTGGAGCTTCAAGTCCCTGCGCGCCGACGCCTGCAAGATCGACTTCGACATGCAGTACGAGTTCTCGAGCGTTATCCTCGAACAGCTCGTCGGGCCCGTGTTCGGCATGATCGCCAACACGATGGTCGATTCGTTCTGCAAGCGTGCCGAGGTGATTTATGGTTGACCCGGCGGAATTGCAAGTCTACGTGACGTACGCGCTGCCGCAGCAGGAATTCATCCGTCCGCTGCGCGTGGCGCCCGGCACGACGGTCGGTCAGGCCATCGAGCAGAGCGGCGTGCTGGCTACCTACCCGGACATCAACCTGGTGACGCAACCGGTGGGCATCTACGGCAAGAAGAAGACGCTGGAGACCGAGCTGCGCGACCGCGACCGCGTCGAGATCTATCGTCCGCTCGTGGCCGATCCGAAGGATTCGCGGCGCAAGCGCGCGGCCAAGAAGCAGCAGGCCGCCTGAGGCTTCAACGGCAACCGGCCAGTATGCGCCGAACCTGCGCCAGGCGGCGCGTCCGTTCGTCGTCCGTGATGAAGACGCGCTCTCCCTTGTCATCCACGTCCGTGATGCGCACGCCCGACGCCAGCGCGGCCTCGCTGCGGCGTGCGGCCGCGCATTGCTCGGCGTTATCCGCCTTGCGCTGCGCTTCCTGGGCCGCCTTGCGCTCGTCCGCATCGCGCTCGGCCGCGCGCTTGCGGAAGTCGGCGTCGCGGTCGGCCAGCGTGGGTGCCGCGGGCTTCGCCGTTTCCGCCGGGGCAGCGTCGGCCGGCGCGGCTCCGCGCGGCGCCTTCAGGATGCGCGAGGGCGGCGTACCGGGCGGCGGCGGACGGTCGGAAAACACGCGGGTGCCGTGGTCGTCGATCCACGAGTATTGGGCGAAGGCGGGCGCGGACACGGCGAAGGCCGCCAGCAACAGGAAAGAGTAACGGTTCATAGTCCGATTTCGCCATGCCGGACGGCCACTGTCAATCGCCGGTTACAGGTGATTCCAGTCGTTTTTTGGCAAGCTTGCGACGTTTTCCTGGAGTTTCTGTATAATTCGCTTTTGCGCCTATAGGAAATAAACTATGCGTCTCCTCCAGAAAGCACTCACGTTCGATGACGTGCTGCTCGTCCCGGCCTATTCCAACGTCCTCCCGGCCAACACGTCCCTGCGCACCAAGCTGACCCGGAATATCTCGCTGAACATTCCGCTGCTGTCCGCCGCCATGGACACCGTGACCGAAGCCCGCCTCGCGATCGCGATGGCGCAGGAAGGTGGTATCGGCATCATCCACAAGAACCTCCGTCCGGCCGACCAGGCACGCGAAGTGGCGCGTGTAAAACGTTTCGAAGCCGGCGTGCTGCGCGACCCGATCACGATTCCGCCGACGATGAAGATCCGCGAAGTCCTGGCCCTGGCCCAGCAGCATGGCATCAGCGGGTTCCCGGTGGTGGAGGGCAAGCAGGTGGTCGGCATCATCACCAACCGTGACCTGCGTTTCGAAGAGGACCTGGACGCCGAGGCGCGCGCCAAGATGACCCCGCGCGACAAGCTCGTGTACGTCAAGGAAGACGCCGGCACGGAAGAGGCCAAGCGCCTGATGAACAAGTTCCGCCTGGAGCGCGTGCTGGTCGTCAACGACGAGTTCGAACTGCGCGGCCTCATCACCGTCAAGGACATCCTGAAGTCGCACGAGCACCCGAATGCCTCGAAGGATGCGCAGGGCAAGCTGATCGTCGGCGCGGCCGTCGGCGTGGGCGAGAAGGACAAGGAACGCGTGGACCTGCTGGTGAAAGCCGGCGTCGACGTGCTGGTGGTCGACACGGCGCACGGCCACTCGCAAGGCATCCTCGACCGCGTAAAATGGATCAAGACGACGTACCCGCAAGTGGACGTCATCGGCGGCAACATCGCAACGGCCGCCGCCGCACGCGCGCTGGTGGAAGCGGGCGCCGACGCGGTGAAGGTCGGCATCGGCCCGGGCTCCATCTGCACGACGCGTATCGTGGCCGGCGTGGGCGTGCCGCAGATCACCGCGATCTCGAACGTGTCGGAAGCGCTGGCCGGCACGGGCGTCCCGTGCATCGCCGACGGCGGCATCCGCTACTCGGGCGACATCTCGAAGGCGCTGGCAGCCGGTGCGCACACCGTCATGATGGGTTCCATGTTCGCCGGCACGGAAGAAGCGCCGGGCGAAGTGATCCTGTACCAGGGCCGCAGCTACAAGGGCTACCGCGGCATGGGTTCGCTGGGCGCGATGGCCGAAGGCTCGGCCGACCGCTACTTCCAGGAAGCGTCGAGCAAGGCCGACAAGTTCGTCCCGGAAGGCATCGAAGGCCGCGTCGCCTACAAGGGCAGCGTGCTGGCGATCATCTACCAGCTGGTCGGCGGCGTGCGCCAGTCGATGGGCTATTGCGGTTGCGCGACGATCGAAGAACTGCGCGAGAAGGCGGAGTTCGTCGAGATCACGTCGGCCGGCATGCGTGAATCGCACGTGCACGACGTGCAGATCACCAAGGAAGCGCCGAACTACCGTACGGAATAATCGACCCCGAAACGCGGCCATGCGGCCGCGTTGTTGTATTCGCCATTAGAAAACCACATGCATTCCAAAATCCTCATCCTCGACTTCGGTTCCCAGGTTACCCAACTGATCGCCCGCCGCGTACGCGACGCCGGCGTGTTCTCCGAGGTCTATCCCTACGATATCGGCGACGACTTCGTCCGCAACTACGGCGCTTCCGGCGTGATCCTGTCGGGCAGCCACAACTCCACGCTGGAGGGCGATTCGCCGCGCGCCCCGCAGGCCGTGTTCGAACTGGGCGTGCCCGTGCTGGGCATCTGCTACGGCATGCAGACGATGGCCGCGCAGCTGGGCGGCAAGGTCGAGAACGGTAAAGTGCGCGAATTCGGCTACGCCGAGGTGCGCGCCCGCGGCCATACGAAACTGCTGAACGGCATCAACGACTTCGTCACGGACGAAGGCCACGGCATGCTGAAAGTGTGGATGAGCCACGGCGACAAGGTCCTCGAGATGCCGGCCGGCTTCAAGCTGATGGGCTCGACGCCGAGCTGCCCGATCGCCGCCATGGCGGACGAAGAGCGCAATTTCTACGCGTTGCAATTCCACCCGGAAGTGACGCACACGACGCAGGGCGAAGCCATCATCGGCCGCTTCGTGCACGAGATCTGCGGCTGCAAGAGCGACTGGAACATGCCGGACTACATCGGCGAAGCCGTCGAGAAGATCCGCGCGCAGGTCGGCAGCGATGAAGTCATTCTCGGCCTGTCCGGCGGCGTCGACTCGAGCGTGGCCGCCGCCCTGATCCACCGCGCCATCGGCGACCAGCTGACCTGCGTCTTCGTCGACCACGGCCTGCTGCGCAAGGACGAGGGCAAGATGGTCATGGACATGTTCGCCAAGAACCTCGGCGTGAAGGTGCTGCGCATCGACGCGTCCGACCAGTTCATGGGCCACCTGGCCGGCGTGACGGACCCGGAGCAGAAGCGCAAGATCATCGGCCGCGAATTCGTGGAAGTGTTCCAGGAACAGGCCAAGCAGCTGACGAGCGCCCGCTGGCTCGCGCAGGGTACGATCTACCCGGACGTGATCGAATCGGCCGGCAAGGGCAAGAAGGGCCAGACGATCAAGAGCCACCACAACGTGGGCGGCCTGCCGGAAACGCTGAACCTGAAACTGCTGGAACCGCTGCGCGAACTGTTCAAGGACGAAGTGCGCAAGCTGGGCGTCGCCCTGGGCCTGCCGCACGACATGGTCTACCGCCACCCGTTCCCGGGCCCGGGCCTGGGCGTGCGCATCCTCGGCGAAGTGAAGCGCGAATACGCCGACCTGCTGCGCGAAGCGGACGCGATCTTCATCGAAGAACTGCGCAATACCCCGTTCGAAGTGCCGCACGTGCCGGGCATCGACGCGGGCAAGGCGCCCGTGAACTGGTACGAAGCGACGTCGCAGGCGTTCGCCGTGTTCCTCCCGGTGAAATCCGTGGGCGTGATGGGCGACGGCCGGACCTACGAATACGTCGTCGCACTGCGTGCCGTGCAGACGCTGGACTTCATGACGGCGCAGTGGGCGCACCTGCCGCATGAGTTGATGGGCAAGGTCTCCAATCGCATCATCAACGAAGTTCGCGGGATTAACCGTGTCGTGTATGACATTTCGGGGAAACCGCCGGCGACGATTGAGTGGGAGTGATTCATAGCTCGACAGTGCTTGGCAAGCTCAGGCATTTGACGTAATCGAAGCCCCTGATTTCAGGGGCTTTTTTATTGTCCAGCTTGACGTTCAGCAAAGATCCACCTGATCAACGCGAACACAGCCAGAAAGAAGGAAGCCCCACACGCATGCGGAGCGTCCCCAAGTCTCGCGATCTGCTTACGGCTGCGGATCCCAGCCCACGCCGTTGCCGTAGGCCGAGAATACTTTTGCGCGGCTCGCGAACCTATCTGCAACGTCGGTATCGCTCAACGTATAGCCGCCCACGCGCATGCGCAGGTCGATCGGTGCGCCGGCCAGTGTCGTGCTGCCATACTCACGCCAGCCCGAGCTGGCGTTCGGCACGGTCGGGTTCGGCGCAGGCTGGCCGTTCACGCCCAGGCCGGCCCACCCGGCGGCTGCGATGTGCGTATCCATCTTGCAGTTGATGAAGGCGATGTTGTCCCAGGACGCGGTGCCGCCCGGGCTGCGCGCCAGGTAGGTGGCGCCCGCCGGTATGTCGCCGTGATTGGGGCCGGGGCCTGGACCATGGGTCAGGGTGCTGTTGAGGAACACGTAACCGATGTCGCTGGCGGACGGCACGCGGGCCTGCAACACATAGCCGCCGCCGGTCGCGCTGGTACTGATGCCGACGCTGCGGATCTCGCTGTTCTCGAACAGGGCTGCGTGGCTGCCGCCCCAGATGAAGTCGACGTTACCGGCCACGAGGGTATTGTAGAACCATACCCATCCCTTCAGGTTCAGCGTGTCCTGCTCGCTGTAGAAACTGGCGTTCTTCGCCACCATGCGCGTGTCGCTGTTGAAGTACAGCGTTTCCGCCTGGCCCGAGATCGTCGGCGAGAGAATGGTCGTGTTCTTCACGCTGAGATTGTCGAGCACCAGCATGTCCGAGGACTCGACCAGCATCACCGCGCGCCCGCCGGCCGGGGTGCCGGTCGTGGTCGGCGACTGGCTCGCGCCGGTGCCCGGGTTCAGGCTGTCGTTATTGGTGTAGCGGATCAGGACGCCGTCGCGGCTTTCGCCCCTGATCGTGACGTTGTCCTTGCCGTTCAAGAACAGCAGTTCGTCGTACGTGCCGTTTTTCACGTTGACCGTCACCGGCGCGGCCTTCGAGAATTTCTGCATCGCGTAGTTCAGCGCGCCCTGCACCGTGCGGAAATCCGCGTCGCCGTCGTCATCGACCGTGACCGTGCCGGCGCTCGGTGGGGCCGCCTTCGTCGTGAACGACCAGCCGCCCAGCCTGCCGATGCCGACGAAAGGCGTGCCGCCCAGCGTGGTATTGGTGAACACGCCGTCCGCAATGGCGACGTAATATTCGGTCCCGTAGGCCAGCTTGCCGCTGTGCAGTGCGATCGTCGCCGTATTGCCGTCGATCCGGATCGGCGCCGTGTTGACGCGCCGTACCACGGTCTGTCCAGGATAGCCGATCGCATCGGTTTCGTCGTGCGTACGGATCACGTCCACCAGCGTATCGTCGGCCATGCGGAAGATGCGGATGCTGCCGTTCGTGCCCAGCGTCGGCGGGCTGTCGAAGGTGAGCTTGAGTACGGTATCGATGCTGGCGGCGCCGGCCCGTGCGGCCGGAATACTTGCGCCCTGTAGCAGGTAAGTCTGGGTTGGCTGGACGAATTGCGGCGCCACGTTGGCCGTGACGATACGGGTGAGCGTGGATTCGGAACCGCTGGTGAACACGATGCTGGCGTTGCCGGCGGACAGCGGCGTCAGCGTGACGGTATTCCCGCTGGCGACAGCGCTGACCACGTCCGGATTGCTGGAGCTGACGGCGAAGCTGTCGGCCGTTCCATCGGCGGCGACGGCGGTGACGGTGATGCGTTTCGGCGCGTCACCCGCTTCCGCCGTATAGGTCGGGGCGGATGGGTTCAGCGTCAGTTGCACCGGTTTCATGCGCGGGTCGCCAACGTGCACGTCGTCGATCTGGAATGACTTGTTGGTCGTGTACAGGCCGATCAGGCCACGTTGCGCGAACGACGCATCGGTCACCGAGCCCATGTTCTTGCCGTCCAGGTAGACGGTGAGCTTGCTGCCGATCATCTCGAAGCGCACGGTATAGAACTGCGCGTCCATGGCAATCGGCGACCTTGCCTGGAAAGAGCGGCTCAGCGCCCCGTTCAGCATCTTGGCGATCTCGACCTGGGTGCTGGTGGTGCTGCTCTGCACGTTCAGGCCGGCGCCATACCAGTTGCCGGCATCGACATAGCGGGTGATCAGGTAGAGCTGCTTGGTGCTGGTGGCGCCGTTGGTCATCGGGCGGATGCGCGCCTCCACGTAGTAGTCCGCGGACGCGACGCCGGTGAATGCGCCCGGCTTGACCAGGGCCAGCACGCCGCCGGTCGTGGCGGCCGTGTACTGCAACACCTTGCTGGCGCTGCCGGCCGCTTCCGGAACGACGCTGAAGCTGCCGTTTGGTCCCGCTACCGGCTTCAGGTCCCATTTGTCGGTCGTACCGTCCTGGAAGTCGTCGCAGAAGTAGAGGCCGGTCGTGGGGCAGTTCAGGACGGGGCCCGTGTCGACGGTGACCTTGCCGGTGCCCGTGATCGCCGTCGTCAGCTTGCCGCCGCCCGCCTGCGCCAGTGCGTTCGCTTTCACGAGGGCGGCCGGGCGCGGCGTGTACGCGTAAGGCGGCGTCCATGTCGTCGCGCTCGACACGGCGCATGCGCCCAGCGCCGCGCCATTCAGCAGCGAGCCGGTGTCCCTGAAGGTGCCCGCGGTGGCGTCGCCGGGGTTCCTGATGACGCTGTCGCAGCCGCTCGCGCCGGCGATCTCGAACACGTTCGCGTTCGACAGGATTTTCGCATTCGCGCCGGGGCCCACGCTGTAGCTGTTCTTGTACACGTCGGCCGCCTTGTTGCCGACGTAGTAGTTGTTGAAGAGGTGGACCTGGCCGAAGCGCACGCGCGGCGCGCGCGACTGGATCGCGCGGAACACGTTGTTGCTGAAGGTGACGCGCAGCTTGCCCTCGTCCGCCGTGGCGGAACTGCTGGAGCCGACCAGGTTGTTCTTGTCGTGTTCACCGAACACGTTATACGACACCGTCACGTAGTCGGACGCGTTGGTGATGTCGACGGCGCCGTCGTGGCATTGCTTCACGTGCCCGTTCTCGATCGGCAGGAAGTTGTCGGTCACGGGCGCGTCGGTGAACGAGTTGTGGTCGATCCAGATGTGGTCCGAGCCGGAGATGCCGATGGCGTCATAGGCCGCGTTCCAGTTGCCGGTCGAGCCGTCCGTCGGGTCCCACACGGGGCCGACGTCGCACGGGTTCTGGATCTTGAGGTTGCGGATGATGATCTGGCTGACGTTCGACAGGATGATGTGGCCGTTGACGAGGCCGGAGTTCGCGCCGTCGCCGATCAGGGTCGTGTTGCTCTTGAGGCGGATGGCGCCGCGGGCCGACTGGTCGGCAGTGCTCGTGTACGGTTTACCCTCCGTCATGTCGACGATGCCGGACAGCTTGATGATCTTGGGCGTCGTGCCGCCGTTGGTGATCGCTGCCAGCAACTGGGCCCGGTTGGTGACGGTATAGATCTGGTCGGCGGTGGCGCTGGCGCCGGCCGTGGTTCCGCCGCCCTGGCTGGCCCAGCCATCGGGAGGTGCGGTCGCACGGGCAGGGTCAGTCGTCGCGCCATGTGCAATGGTCGCCATATGGCTTGCCGCGCACAGGGCGCCCGCAAGCAGGGCGGTCGCGCGCAGCGCCGCCCTGACATTCAGGTGTCGCATTCGAATTCTCCTTGGAAGGGACGGTCGTCTCAGATGCTCGATGTACGCTTGCGGCGGGCCGCTGCCAGTCCGGCCGCGCCGGCCAGCACGAGGGCCGCGCTGGCCGGTTCGGGCACCTCGGTAATGCCGAGCTGGGCGCTGAACTGGCCGAAGCCATCGGTCCAGACGAGGCCGCTCAAATCCAACCCGATGCTGTGGTCGCCCAGGATCGTCAAGCCCGGCACGCCGCGCACCAGGCCGCTGCCGTCGACAAGGGTGAAGCTGCCGATCGGGCGAGCCAGGCCGCTGCCGAAATCGAAGGTCAGCCGGTAGTCGGCGTTGCCGGCGGCCGGCAGGTTGTTGTAGACGGTCAGCAGGCCGGTTGTCGAGAAATCGAACCCGAACAAGGCGTCGGCGGTCAGGAATTCGACGCCGGCGTTGGTCGGGTCAAGCGTGGTCGTATTGCTCCCGGCTTCGACCTGGAAATCGTGATCGAGTCCGACAATATCCTCGGCTTTGCCGTTGTACGTCGCGGTGATGCTGGCAGTATTGTCCAGGGAAATGGGCGCCGCGCACGCTTGCCCGGCGGCGAAGGTGGCCAACACCAGGGTGTTCAGAATGATTGTTTTCATCGATGCTCCCGATTCAGATGTCGTGACCGATCGCGGGGGCATGTCGCGCTGCGTCCACGCGGCGACGCTTGCGCCGTTGAAGCAGACCCAGCATGGCCATTCCGCTCAAAAACAATCCCGACGGTTCGGGAATGGCGCTCACCGTCCCCATGCCGTTGGGTGACGACACCAGCACCTGACCTGGCGAACCATTGGAGAGCGGCAGCAATTCGAATGCGGCGAAACTGCCGCCTGCGCCGATGTAGCTGCCGAAGTCGCCGCTATACAAAGTGGCGTTGAACTGCGACGCATCAATGTTCGCGGTGCTCGCATAGTCGCCATCGAAATGCACATCGAAGCCGAACAGTCCTCCGAGGCTGACCCACTGGGTGAAATAGCTTCCTCCGCCTTGATTGCCGAGTGCGACCTGTCCTGGAACAAGGCCGATCACCCCGGTGGACCGATCGAACTCGGGGCCGAACGCGCCGACGAAGTTGTTCAGCACGGCAGTCGCCGGCGTGGCCCCCGCATTTGCCAGGAAGGTGAAATCCATCAGCGCCTGGCCCGTATAAGCGGCGGTGTTCACGGTGACGTGGTAGCCGGGGACGGCCTGCGCAACGCCATGTGCGAACAGCGCACATGCGAGCAGGCATTGCGGAACGAAAGTTTTTACTTTACGCATGGTTAACTTTTCCTGGATTTAGAAATTGCCGATGTAAATCGAATTCGTGTAAGCGATGGCGACCTTGTTTGGATTGCCATAGACGATCGGCACGGTAAGCGATGCCCCCGCCGCGAGCGAACCGGCAGCAGCGGAAATGTAAGGGGCGCCGTCGTGCATGCCGCCGGCATTGTCGATCGTGACGCCGGCCGTGAGATTGTTGAATGCGAGCTGAAACGGTCCCGTGAGCGTTGTTCCGCTCGTATTGGTCAACGTGATCGACGCGATATATCGATTTGTGATCCGGTTCCAGGTCAGGCCCGAGCGCAGCAATGAGAAACTGGATGTGCCGTCGACGAACGTCGGCTCCGGGTTTTTTGCATTTCCCGATACCTTGACGCCGTAAATGGCCAGCATTTTTCCCAGGGTGCCGGCCGTATTCCACGGGAATACGCGGACATACAATGTGCGGCCGGCCGGTACCTGAACAACGACGGGGAAGACGAGCTTGGCCGTGAACGTATCCTTCACGAACTTCAAGGGCGCGGCATTCAGTCTGGTCGAACCGGAGAAATCCGAATTCAGCGAGTATTCGATATCGGCGACCACCGTCGATCCTCCGCTGCTGGTCAGGTAGGCCGAGATCGTGTCGACCGTAAAAGTGCCGTTCCCGGGCGAGACGGCGAACTGCAGGAACTGGTTGTCATTGCGTACCGGCGAATCGGCGACGTAACGGGCAACCGTCGTGTCCTGGCCATCGACCGCAATCACCTTCGACGTCTGCGCAACGAGCCCGCTCACGCTGGCATTGCTGCCGGTAACAAGCCCATCGGTAATCGGCGATAGCGAGGTGCCCGCGGTGAACCAGCTGGCATACGATGCGATGCCTCCTGCGGCGGAAATGCCCGTTCCCTGGACAGCCAACGTCGTACTCAAAGGCACGCTGCCGACGGTAAAGCTGACATTCCCGCTGTAGCTCTTCGCTTCACCCGGCGTGAACCGGACCGCCAGCGGCTGAATGAATGCCCCGTTTGCAAAAGGAATGCTGACGCTCTGTGCCCAGTTGACGTTATCCAGCGACAGGGCAAAATTCGCCGGGGCCGTCGCGGTAACCGTTCCCGACGCCGGCGCCAGGTCGAATGCGGACAGCGTCACGCTTTTTGTCGTCGGCATGCCCACATAGCGTGTGGAAAAGTCCAATGTGCCCGGGCTGGCGATGAGCGAGGTGACCGGCACCATATGGTCACGCAGGATGCCGAGCGCATTCATCCCCTCGACCGCGCGCTTCGCGATCAGATTGGCAAACAGGACCTGCGGGTGGGTGCTGTCCGCCGCGATATACAGGTTGGCCGTCGCCGCCGCGTCGCCGTAGCTTTCCACGATCTTCCTGGTCTCGGCAGTGATGTCGACGAAAGGAACCGAATACCTGGCCGCCACCGCCTTCATCGCAGCGACATAATCTCCGCGGGCACGGGTTTCTCCACCGATGATGCCGACATTGTGCTGTCCGGTCGGCGTAATCGTCGTGCCGCTGAAGTATTTGCGCACGATGGGGGACATCAGGATCGGAAAGGCGCCTTTTGCACGAATCTGCTGGACGTATTTTTTCAGCCACTGATAGTACGAGTGCTCCGAGATGTCGACGGTCGGGTCGACCTTGTCCGGCCGGCCCACGCATGCCTCGCCATCCGTGGTGCCATCGCTGCAGAAGGCGTACGTGCCGTACGTGGCGTAATCAGAGCCCGACTTTTGGTCGTTGTGCGCGAACTGGACGATCACATAGTCGCCCGCACTGATTTTCGGGAGGATGGAGGGCCAGCGCGTCGCTTCATAATAAAAACTTCTCGAACTGCGGCCACCGAGGGCCCAGTTGTTGACTGTGACCGTCGAATCGAAAAACTGGGGCATTGCTTCTCCCCAGCCCATTTGCGGACGGCGATCCGCCGAGTACATCGTCATCGTCGAATCGCCCAGCATGTGAATGACGGGGCTGGCCGCGGTCGTCGTAACGGACGATTCCGCCATCGCGAGGAATTTGGGGGACGCCGACGTCGAACCACCCCCGCTTCCGCCGCCACAGGCGATCAGGCCGGCGGACAGGGCCAGCGTGCCGCCTAAACGAATAAATAAGCGCTTCATCTTCCTTTGTCTCCACTTGTTGTTGTCAGACCAGTTGATAGTGCTTAAAGACGCTGACTCTTCAGCGTTGTTGGTTTTCCTCCTTCGGTGCCTGGGCGAGAACCCACATGAAATACAGGGCCTTGGCCGCCTTGGCCCTTGTCACCCCGGCCCGCGGCTCCAGCAGCCGGCCGTTGACCATGCGCCCACGCGCGATGCCGGCTTCCGACCGGATCAGGCCCAGCTCGTAGGCGTCGCGCAGCCTGTCGGCGTAGACCGGCGAGGCGTCGCCCGTATCCACCAGCTGGGCCCAGCGCACGAGCGGGTAGTACATGGCGCCTCGTGCACCGGTGTCCAGGTTCGGGTCGTAGCCCGGGCTGCCGGGAAGGATGGTCTTGCCGTTGTAGTCGGTCATGTAGGCGGGCCTCGCCGCGAACGTCGCGTGGTAGGCGTCGTCGAGGATGGCGCCCATGACTTCGCGCGACAGCGGACCGTCCCCGTAGCGGGACAGCAACCCGGCGGGCAGGCGCATCAGGCTCGCCAGCGCCCCGCAGAACTCGCTCGTCCGCATCGGCGCCTCGGGATGGAAGCGGCCCTGCGCATCCTTGTGGAGCGCGCCGAGCTGCAGCAGCTTCTCGATCTGGTTGCGGTAGTAGGCGCCGTCACCGTCCGTGATGTCGGCCGCGATCTCCGGGTAGACCTGCGACCAGTCGTTCGCCGCGATCGCCCGGCGCACCTCGGGGCGAAGCTGGGCCACCATGCGGCCGGCCACCGGATCGCCCGGGTTGCCGTCGCCGGACAGGCGCGCCAGTTCGGTCACCACCATGCGCGCATACTGTTTGGCGAGCGTTTCCTTGAAATGCGTGCCGTCGATCTTGTTGGCGGGATGACCGTTGGCATAGCTGCCGTCGTTGGTCTTGCCCGGCGTCTCTCCGGCTTCGATCGACATCACCATCGCGGAGATGGACTGCTGGCCGGCCGTGTTGTAGTACTCGACGCTGCGCGCGTTCAGGTCGACGACCGGGACGTCCAGTTCGGCGCCGAGCTTCCGCATCAGGTCCGGAAAGCGGCGCTTGTCGAAGGAATCGACGTAGGGCTGGCCGGGCTTTTGCGCGCCGTTCACGCGCGACATCGGCGTGACGAAGACCGGCACCATGCCGCGTGCGCGGATGGCGGGCACGTAGACCTCGCGGATCATTTCCTCGTACATGGCCTCGGTGGCGCCGCGGCCGAAGCGGCGCGTCTCGTCGAGGCTTTCGTCGTTGTGCCCGAACTGGATCATGACGACGTCGCCGGCGTACCCGGTCAGCAGCAGGTCGTTCAGCCGGCCTTCTGCATAGGCGTTGCGGAACGAACGGCCGCCCATCGAGTAATTCACGACCCGTACTTTGGTCGCATCGAACAGCTGGCCGATGACCTGGCCCCAGCCGCTCATCGGGGCCTCGTCGAAGGTGTAGGACTTGACCGTGGAATCGCCCAGCGTGTAGATGGCGGGCAGTACGCCGGCGGGACGCGTCTGCGGCGGGATCGGGCGCAACCCGATTTCCGTGAGGCCGACCGGCACCCCGGCCTTCTTCGGTTCGATCTCGATGTCGACGAACCCGCGGCCGTTCACGTAGCGGTAGGTCCAGTCGCGTCCCTGCGCCACCATCATGGTCTTGTTCGGCAGCCGGCCCGCGGCGTCCCAGAAGACCGGCTGGGACAGGCGACTGGCCTGCATGCCGGTCACGGCAACCGTCGTGTCCGTGCGGTCCGATGTGGTCTTCACGTGGATCGCATAGGCGCCGGGCCCCGCCTTGATGCGGAAGGCCATGCCGAAGTTGTTGTAATGATCGGTGCCGGCGTTCGGATCGAGCCCGGGTTCCGTGATGACGTAGCCGGCGGCCGTGCGCCGGATGGACGCCGTGTGGACGGGACGGGCCGGGACCGCGGCGGTTGCGCCGACGAAGCCGTAGCCGGTGGCCGCGTCATACAGGGGGATGTCCGTGCCGGCCCTGGCCTGGACCGCGATCGTGCCCGTTGCGGGCCGGCTCGTGAAATCGTAGCGAAGCTCGACGCCGGGCCGGGGCTCCCGGGGTTCGGCCTGGCTGGGCAGCGCGCACCAGAACAGGCATGCCGCGACTGTGACGGCGCGTGTGGCGGGATGCTTCCTGTCGAACGGGCATGCCGCAGTCGGATGAGGGAGGTGAGTCATGTCGGTCGGTGAAAAAATCCCAGGCAGGAACATCCGGCCTGGGCAAAGGAGACAGCCCCCGCGGGCCGTCATTCGATTCATCGATCAGAACGTGTATTCCGCACGGGTCAGCCACGTACGGCCGATCGGCTTGGCGACGTTCTGGGCGAACACCACGCGCGACGAGATGCGCTGGTTCGACAGCGGCGGGTCGACGTCGAACAGGTTGTTGATACCAAAGCCGACCGTCAGGTGCCTGTTGAACTTGTAATGGGTGCTCAGGTTGTACAGCTTGTACGACGAGATCACGTGATAGAACGGCTGGCCCGGCTGCTGGCTGGGCAGGGCGTTCGTGTCGATGTAGTGCGAGGTGTACTGCTGGGTGAGCTGTGTCCCGAATCCTCGGTAGGACCAGGACAGGCGCAGGTTCGACTTCCAGCGGAACACGTACGTGTTCGCCGAGGTGGAGCCGGTCGCGAGCGCGCCCGGCTGGCCCACCGCATCCACCCAGGCCCCGCCCGCATCGGTCTGGGTCTCGTACTTGCGGACGTAGGTACCATCCAGGGCGACGCCGAACTTGCCGAGTTGCGCGGTCGGGATGGCGTAGCTGAACGTGGTGTCGATACCTTGCGTATGCAGGCCGCCCAGGTTCATGCGCGACACGTTGATGTACTTGAGCGTGCCGTCCGGGTTGCGCACGAAGAGGTTGGCGTACTTCTGCACATTGCTGAAGATCGTATCTTCGGTCATTTGCGCGATCGTGCCCTTCATGCGGACATCCCAGAAATCGAACGAGACGACCGCATTCCTGACCGGTTCGAACACGATGCCGGCGGTGAAGGTCTTCGACTTTTCCGGTTGCAGGTCGGGGTTGGCGCCCGTCAGGGTGGTCAATTGGGTGTTGCAGATGGTCGCCGGGTCCAGGCCGAGGCTCGCGTAGGCCGGATTGGGCGTGCCGGTGGCCGCGACCGACGGCGTGGGACCCGGGCACAGCAGTGGGTCGTCCCAGCGATGGGTCGAGGGCACCAACTGGCGCGCTGCGCCATACAGCTCGGGCAAGGTCGGGGCACGGAAGCCCGTGCTGGCGGTGGCGCGCAGCATGGTTTTCCTGCCCGCTTCCCAGCGCAGGCTGATCTTCGGGTTCACGGTGTTGCCGAAATCGCTGAAATGGTCGGCGCGCACGGCGGCGGTCAGGTCCAGGCTCCTGGTGATCGGGGCGTCGATCTCCGCATACAGGGCGCCGACGGTGCGTCCGCCGGAAGGATGCGTGCCGGGATTGCCGGACACCTTGTAGACCACCTCCTCGGCGTTCATGCCGACGTCGCTGTTCCAGGTGTCGCGGTGCAGGTCGCCGCCCACGGCCAGCATCAGCGGGCCGCCCGACAGGTCGATCAGGGACCGGGACAGGTTGAAGTCGGTGCCATAAAAGCGTACGCGTCCGTTGCGGTAGGTCTGGCCGTCCATGCTGATGCTGTCCAGGTAGGCCTGGCCGGCCTCGTCCTGCTTGCCGAACGGGTTCAGGACACCGTTCGCGACCCCCCGGTAGAGGCCCGGCGTGGAAAAGAACCCGTTCTTCCAACTGACGGTCGAGCGGCTTTGCGAAACGTTGAGGCCGACGCGGTAATCCCAGCCCGCGACGACGCCCTCGTCATTGACGACGATCCGGTTGGTGCGTTGGCGGCCGTCGGTCACGGCAGCGCCGGCTTCGTCCAGGCTCCAGGTCAGGGCAAGGTCCTGTCCCGTCACGCCGGCGACGGCCGGCACGCCGCCGCTGCCGCCCGGGTACCACTTGCTGGCTTTGGTGATGAACAGCGGCTTGCGCAAGGTCGGGGTCAGCACGGAATAGGCGGTCTGTGCACCGACGATCTGCGGAGGATTCGACGCGTCGATATACGACTCGGTGTTGAGCATCTCGACGGTCAGCAGGCCGTCCTGGCCATGGCGCAGCGACGCCTTGGTGAGCAGCGTGCTCTGCATCGCGTCGGGCAGCAGTTGCGGATACAGAGTCGGGTCGAGGATGCAGGTGGTGTTCCTGGCCCTCGTCGACGCCAGGCTGTACCGGGTGTCGTAGTTGCTGGCGCAGCCGCTCGACCAGTACGGGTTGCCGGTGGTGCTGGTGGCCTTGCCGTTGTTGTAAACGGTAAAGTTGGCCGGCGCCGACGACGAACCCGAGGTGTTGGTCGAGAACGCCGTGCCGCCCAGCGCGACGATGTCAGCCGGATTCCAGATATTCGGGCGGTCCTTCTGCATCAGCGAATAGCGCCTTTGCGTGTCGAAGGCGGTGTACACGTTCCAGCCGTCCTTCTGCAGGTCGCCCTTGCCGGCGACGATAGCCAGGCGCGGCTGCTGACCGCCGCCATGGCGCTCGGGGTCGACGTAGCTGCCGGTCAGCTTCACGCCGTCGTAGCTGCGCCTGGTAATGAAGTTGACCACGCCGGCGATGGCGTCGGTGCCGTAGATCGAGGAAGCGCCATCGCGCAGCACCTCGACGCGTTCGATGGCGCTCATCGGGATCACGTCCACGTTGACCGAACTGGCACCGCTTGCCTCGTTTGGCAGGCGCCGGCCGTTGAGCAGGACGAGGGTCCGGTTGGTGTTCAGGCCGCGCATGTTGATCATCGTGCCGCTGCTGCCGCCGCCGACCGGTTCGTTGGTCGACGCCGTCACCAGCGACGTCGCCACTTCGGACATCGTGGTCAAGCCCTGGGCCTGCAATTCCTCGGCCTTGTAGACGGTGAGCGGCAGCGCGCTCTCGGTGGCGATCCGCTTGATCGAGGAACCCGTGACGGTCACCCTTTCCATCGGCGTATCCGCCTGCTGGGCCTGGGCCTGGTGCGCGAGGGTCAGCACGGCCAGCGTGAACGTACTCAGTGCAAGTCGGGGTGTCGCGGGGTGGTTGGCATGCTTCATCGTAGTCTCCGTGATCATTATTTTGGTCGGTCCAAAAATATTATTTGGACAGACCGCATCTGTAATTGGTCTGTTGGCGATCATTGCAGTTTCGATAGCTATTCGCAACCGGACAGACCGGTTTTTGCCTGGAAACGACAATACGGACAGCTTCTATCAACAATCTTCAATTTTTTTTAGGGAAAATTCCGCGCCGCTCGTCCATACTGTTTGGGGCGATAAAAAGACATGAATAAAGACACTATCAACTGGCTCACCGTGCACCTGCTGCCGTTCGAAGCAGAACTGCGTCTCCGCTTGCGGCGGGTGTGTGCCAGTGCGGCAGACGTGGACGACGTGATCCAGGAGGTGTACTGCAAGGTGATGCAGATGGACGACGTCACGCACGTGAACGACCCGCGCGGCTACATCGTCCAGATGGCGCGGAACCTCGTCACCGACCGGCTTCGGCGTGACGCCGTCGTCGACATCGAAGTCATGTCCAATCTGGGCGACCTGGAAATGTGGGACGACAGTCCGGGCCCCGAGCAAACCGCGTTTGGCCGCGCCGAACTGCGCTGGGTGATGGGACTGATCGGCAAGCTGCCCGATCGATGCCGGGCGGTATTTCGGGCGCGGCGGATCTATGGCTTGTCCCAGAAAGAGACCGCCGACTCACTGGGTGTCACCGAGAAAGCAGTCGAATATGAATCCACCAAGGGGTTGGAACTGATCTCCGAGATGATGAAAAAGCAGGGCGTACGTGACCTGCCGGCGACCGTGCAGCCTCGCAGGATCAACCGGGCAGGGAAAGCCAATGTCAGCGATCGATAACCAGGCCCTCGGGTGGCTGCGGATTCAGTCGGAACGCGAGCTCGACGCGGACGAGCGGGCGGCTTTCGATGCATGGCTGGAAGCGGATACGCGTCACAAGGGGGCATACGTCCGTGCGCTGGTGATCGATAATGCGATCTCGCAGGCGGTGTCGGATCAGGACGTTCGCCCGGGGGAAGACCGTTACGGGCTGCGATCGGACGGGTACGGGAACGCGAAGGCCCGCCGGCGCGCGTGGCTCAAGTACGGTGCTTTGGCGGCCGGGTTTGCCATACTTGGCGTTGGCGTTGGCGTGTCGCTGCAATCCCGCGATCGCGTCACGACGCTGGCAACATCCAGGGGAGAATTCAGGCGGGTCGCGCTCGCCGATACCTCGATTGCCGACATGAGTTCCGATAGCAGGCTGGAAGTCCGGTTCACGACAGCGCGGCGCCAGATCGACCTGCTCAAGGGGGAAGCGTGGTTCGAGGTGGCCAAGGACAAGAGCAAGCCTTTCGTCGTGGCAGCGGCCGGCGTGGAAGTGCGCGCCGTCGGCACCGCATTCGGTGTCCGGCGCTTCCCGGATGGTGCCGAAGTGCTTGTCACGGAAGGCACCGTCGAGGTGTGGACCGGCCAGGCCAGGGCACGTCTTGTTGCCGGCGAGCGTAGTTTTCTTCCTTACCATGCCGCACAGATTACCGTTGCCAGGCAGCCCCAGGAAATACAAAGGAAACTGGCCTGGCGGGACGGGAATCTGGCATTCGCGAGGCAAACGCTCGGCGAGGCCGTCGCCGACTTCAATCGCTACAGCGCCAGGCAGATCGTCATTGCCGATCCGGCCCTGGAAAGGACGCGGATATTTGGACAGTACCGCATCGATGCGCCCGAACAATTTGCGAAGGATATCGGCGCATACCTGGACGTCCCGGTCGAGGTCAGTGCCGAGCGCATCGTCATCGGTGCAAAAAGCCCGTGATGCGTAGATGTCGACGCGGTCTGCTACCCGCGGTTTTCCTCGTCGCGGGTACGGCTGCATTGCCCGTGACAGGCCGCGCCCAGGACATCAAAAAACACTTCGATATTCCCGCGGGACCGGCGACCAGCACCATCAACCTGTTCGCGAAACAGGGCGGTATCAACGTGCTGGCGTCCGAGGACGTCCTGGACGGTATCTGCACGAATGCGGTGCGGGGCAGCCTCCTGCTGTCCGAAGCGTTGCCGGCGCTCCTGGCAGGGACCGGGCTCGACAGCAAGCTCACCACCGGCGGGGCCGTGTTCATCGTGGCCGCAGCGAAGGCGGGCAAGGCCCGGTCGACCACGTGCGCACCCGTCAACCATGACGGGGCGACAGCGGTTCGACACGCGCAGGCGGCATCCGCCGTCGCTGCGGCCGGCGAACCGTACCGGGTATCGATCGTCGCCACCAGGGCATCGCAACAATCGGGCATCGAGCGCAAGAAGGGGGCAGCCACCCTGATCGATTCGATCGTGGCCGAGGACGTGGGCTCGCTGCCCGACCGTAACGTCGGCGAGGCGATCTCGCGCATGTCGGGTATCGCCCTGGACCGCGGCGCGTTCGGCGAAGGTGTCAGCGTCTCCGTGCGCGGCAACGCCGCCAACCTCATCCGCGTGGAACTGGACGGGCAGGGCGTGCAGTCCGCGGGGGGCATCGACATGAACGGTGGCGGCGGCGGCCGCGGCGTGGAATTCCGCCAACTGTCCGCCGACCTGATCAAGAGCGTGGACGTGGTCAAGGGCTCGACGGCCGACATGACCGAAGGTTCACTGGGTGGCAGTGTCATTATCAAGACCCGCACTGCACTGGATTTCAGGAAGTCGTTCGTGTCGATTCGCACGGCGGCCTCGCAAAGCTCGCTGAACAGGACATGGACACCGGACGCGAACGTCATCCTTGCCAACCAATACCTCGATGGCCGCCTTGGCCTGCTGCTGAACGCCACGTCGACCACGCTCGACAACGAAGCCCATGCGGCCCAGGTCGCGCAGTCTGCGCAGCAGGGTTACTTTCGCCTGCTCGACTTCGATCATTCACCACAGAAGACTTTTACCTACCAGCCGGGCACGGTCAACACGGCGGACGCCGCCGCCACGACGCCTTTCCTGCGCTCGCCGCTCGCCGGCGGCGGCTACCTGGATTCGGCAACACCGCTCGACCTGGTGAGCCGGTCGGCGGCGGCGCAGACGAAAGCCGATTGCTACGCCGCTTTTCCGGCGCTCACGAAGGCCCAGTTGGCTGGCATCACGCCGTCCGCCATGCGCAGCCAGGCAGTGCTCCAGCGGGGCAACGAACTGATCAGTTGCCTGAACCAATGGAACGACTACACGCCCTCGAATGTGCGCTACTTCGTCAAGCGGGAAGTCGACAGGCGCCGCAACCTCGATCTGCGTGCCGACTTCAAGGTGAGCGACAGGTTGTCCCTGTACGCCAAGGGAAGCTATAACCGTCGCAACGACGACATCGGCCAGCTCACCTACAGTCTGGGCAATCTTCTGCTCAACCAGGCCAGTTCGTACAGCCCGACGTATGCGGGTCCGACCTACAGCGACAGCCCGGCCACCATGACGCGCAGCGCGGTACCGGGTTCCGGCTACTACCTGTACAAGCAGCCCGGCACCTCGGGCTACAACGTCCTCGAGGGCACGGTCGCCAACGTGAATCCGGCCTCCGTCACCGTCGACGGCAACCACCACGTCACGCAGTACACGATCAGCGACGGCACCGCCACGACCGACCAGTTGCACGACGTGGCGCTGATCACCACACGCTACCTGCAGTTGGGCGGCACCTACAGGAACGGCGGCATGACCGCCGAGTTTTTCGTCGGCGATGCGCGTTCGGGCATGACGCGCGGCCAGAAGCGCATCAGCTTCGACAACGACTACGGCCCCGTGACCATGCACGTTTTGCCGAACGGGTTGTGGGGATACACGCTGCCGGCGGGCAGCACGTTCGACCAGGCGGACCCGGCCCAGTATGCGAAGGCGTTCCCGGGCCCGGCAACGAGCGCGGTCCCGATCGGCCCGTACAACACGACATACGCGCCGGCCTACACGGCCGCGCAGCAGCCACTGCTGACGCAGGCGCCGGAGACGTACTGGTTGCCGACCATCCGCGCCACCGGCGAACGCACCGCAAAACTTGACCTGGCCTGGGCGACGCCCGCATCGATCCCGTTCTTCAAGCGTTTCAAGACCGGCGTCAACCTGCGTGACACCGGCAACGACGCCTGGGACCCGTATGCCGGGAACAGCCGCGGCTGGATCGTCAAGACGGCCGTGGGCACGTATGGAAAGTCCGGCTATGGTCCGCCCGTGATCGTCCCGTCGGCCCTGCTGCGCGGCACCTTCGTCGGTTGCCGGGACACCGCCGGCTCGCTGGGGCCGGCCGGTAACGCCTGCAAGTACGGCTTTGACCCGAGTCCCGACCCGCGCAGCGCCCTGCAAGGGCAGAACGTGCTGACTGTCCGCCAGTTCCAGGACATCATCGCGCAATCGCTGGTCGGCAAGGCGACGCCGACCCGGTTGTTCAGCGGCGCCACCGGACGCCCCGCCGGCCTGCCGGACAACTGGACCCGGATCGACGTCGACAAGGCGTTCGCGCTCGCCGGCGTGCCGAACCTGAACTTCGACTGTCTCAAGCAATGCATGGGCAGCGACGGCAAGATCTACGACCAGCCGGTGCAAAGACTGACGGAGCGTTCGGCGGCGTTCTATGTGATGGGCGACTTCGGCGTCGACCACATTCCGTTCACGTCGGTCGCGCTCCCGTTCGGCTGGGAGCTGGAAGGGAACATGGGTTACCGTTACATCCGGACCAGGGTGCACGGCATCGGCACGATGAATTTCACGTCGATCGCCAGGACTGCCAGCTATGACCCGGCCAATCCGAATGCCGCGGGCGGCACGGTCATCAGGACGTATTCGCACAACACGGCGGTCGACGGCAGGACGCACGACTTCCTGCCAATCTATAACCTGGCGCTGTGGGTCATGCCGGACAAGGCCGTCGTACGCTACGGCCACGCCAGGGCCGTGGCGCGTCCGTCCGTGGCACAAGTGCTTCCGGCCGGGACCTGCACCTATGACGAACGCGTGGCCGACGCCGGGCTGCCTCAGACTTGCAGCGGCACCATCGGGAACCCGGCGCTGCAGGCACAAAGGAACGTCAACCGGGACCTGTCGCTCGAATACTATCCGAACAAGGACACGATGCTCTCCGTCGCGGCGTTCCGGCAGGAAGGCAAGACCGGTCCCGCGCTGCCCCAGGGCGTCGGCAACGGGATGCTGTTCGACGGTTCGGAGGTGGTCGATCCGGGCACCGGCACAGCGTTATCCGGCGTTCCTTTCGGTTACTCGACCTATTCCAATGGCGCGGCTACCACGCGCAAGGGGCTCGAGCTCGGCGCCAGGACCGCGTTCACTTTCCTGCCGTGGATGCTGCGCCATACCGGGTTCGACGTCAATTACACGAGATTGCGTTCGGCCACCTCGAGCCTGGGCGTCGTGGATCTGCTGACCGGCACCCCGCTGCCGCCGGCGCGCGAATCCAGGTACTCGTATAACGCCGCGCTGTGGTATGACGACGGCAGGCTGTCGGCACGCGTCGCGGTGCAGGCCGTGGCATCGTTCTTCAACTGTGTTGCCGGTTGCGGCCAGCTCGGCATGGCGAACTACCCGAGCGCAGCGGGTGGCATCACGAATGTCTTGCCATATAACCCGGGCTCGCCGAACTTCCGCGACGGCACCCGCTTTATCGACGGCAAAATCTCGTACAGGATTTGGCCTGGCGTCGACGTCTTCATCGAAGGCCGCAACCTTGGCAACGCGATCACGTCGAACAGCCAGGGCCCCTTTGCTCCGTTTGCCGACGGCACGCCCAACCTGCTGGACTATGCTTACTCCGGCCGCCGCATCATGGTTGGCATCAACGTGCGCTCCATGTAAAGCTCGGCGGGCGGATCCGTTGCCGTGTTTTAGTTTGCGGTCGAGAGCGTGACGCGGATCGGTGCCGCAATCCGCGCAGCCTCGGCTTCGACCTTGCGGTGCCAGTCTGCCTGGTCATGGACGTCCTTCGACCAGCCGGCCGCTGCGCCAAGGTAATAGCGTAATGGCTTTCCTGGCGCGGCCGTAGCAAGAATAAGCGCGTTGGCAGCGTCTTCGGCATACGCCACAGCGGTGGCGCCCGGCACGATGATCGCGGTGCCGAAGTCGCCATTGCCGCGCTGGGTAACCCATTGCGCCAGCGCGTGGCTTGTCGCCAGCCGCTGCGTCTTCACCACTGGATGCTGGTCCGGATACGCCGGCGCCTTGTTCAACCCGATCGCAACGGGCAGTCGATCCGCGCCATCGAAGACAAACGTGCTGTCGACGGTGTCGAATTCATGGCCGGCATCGATCGTGAAACGCTTGACTTCGGATACCCGGGTGCCGCCCGCATCCCATGGCGCATACGAGAGCTCGAAAATTGCCCGGATGGGGCCGTTTGCGATGACCTTCCACGTCATGTAATTGCGACTCGTATACAAGCGCTTGCCGTCCCAGACGCCGGTACCACCGGCGCCGCGCGTCGTGCCGACGCCATACATGTCCAGCCCTTCGCCTTCCTCCTTGTGGTAGTGGTCGTGTCCTTTGTTGTACCAGCGATCGACGATGGGATACGGGACACGCTTGAACCAGATGTCGATGCCGCTCGTGACGAGGACTTCCTTGTCGCTCCCGGGCGCTGCGGGCGCGGCAAGCGCCTGTCCATAGGTCCTGTGAGCCACTTTGTCGTTTTCCCAGGCAAAGTCGTCCAACCGTTCGGGAACATGGCGTGCAAAGGCGCGACTGGGGAAGGGCGGGCTGACGGCGGCAGTCCTGGCGACCGTAAAGCGGGCGTGCCTTTCGCCGACAGCAAAGTCATGCTGAAAGATCAGCTCACCGTAGGCGATGCCCGTATTGCCCGGATCCCTGGCCTCGGGATTGATGTTCGTTACCTGATAGGGCAGTACATGGCCCGCCTCATCGGTAACGGCAATGTGCTGTAACAGCGCTCCCGGCAATGCCTTGTCGACTGCCGACCAGGGAATCGTGATCGTCTCGGAAGGTCGGGCCGCGTCGAGGTCATGGGCGACGTCGACGATCAACCGTTCGGCGGCCGACGCCAGGCAATGGGTGGCAACCAGGCTCGCGAAAAGTAATGGATGAATCTTCATGATGTGTCCTTTGTGATTGTCGGACAACGTTATCAGCCGCGTCAACTGTTGGCAAGTCGTTCGAGGGCGGGCGCGTGCTTTGGGGAACGGCATCCAAATGCTATCCTTCGTCCTTTGGCTACCATGATGGATCATGACGAAAATCGCGACGTTGAATGACGTTGCCGCGCGGGCAGGCGTGTCGGTCATTACCGCGTCGCGCGCGTTACGCGGCACGATTCACGTCGCCAAGGCGACCCGCGAGAAAGTGCTGGCCGCCGCCAGCGAGCTGAACTACACGCCGGACGTGGTCGCCCAGACCATGCGCGGTTCGCAGTCCAGGCTCCTGGGCGTCTTCCTGCTGGGCTTTCGTTCCATGGTCTTCCACGAGCTCCTCGTCAGCATCGAGGAGCAGGCGCACCGGCGCGGCTATGAACTGGTCGTCGTCAACGTTGCCATCTACGATGACGGTCGCACCACGAGTGTCGAGATGATGCTCAAGCTGTGCGATGGCATCATCTGGCTGCTCCCGAGCGGTACGCACTCGTTGATGCGCAAGCTGGAAGCGGGACAGATGCCGGCGGTGCTCGTCAACTTTTGTGCCCGCCCCGTTGCGCTTCCCGTGGTGAGTGGCGCCAACTACAGCGGGGCGTACGACCTCGTCAATCATCTGATCGGGTTGGGGCATCGCCGCATCGCATTCGTGGAAGGGGCGCTGCATACGGGGCAGAGCCGCGAGCGCCAACGCGGATACGAGCAAGCCCTGCGCGACGCCGGATTGCCTGTCGACGCCGACTACATCGTTCCCGGCGACTTCCTGTTCGGCGGCGGCCGGGAAGGCGCCCGCACGCTGTTCGCGTTGCCGAACCGCCCGACCGCCATCTTTTGCGCCAACGACGAGATGGCCCTGGGCGCTTTCAAGGCCGCCGAGGAACTTGGTCTCAAGGTGCCCGCCGACGTGTCGATCGCCGGCTTCGACGACATTCCCGCTGCATCCACGGTGACGCCGCCGCTGACCACCGTGCGCCAGCCGCTGGACGAGATGGGCGCGCGCGCCGTCGACGAAGTCCTCGCTCATATCGGCGACCGGGGCCGCAGCCCGTCCCGTATCGAACTGCCGACGCGCCTGATGGTACGCGACTCCACCGGAAAGGCGCCGCAACGCATCCGGCCTGCCAGGCTCACCTGAGTCTCCCCATGCGCAGCCGCGCCGTCGATGTCAGGGTGTCGCGATCTGACAACGTTTACCGATAATATTTATCCGGTTAGCGATAACTAATTCACTCGCATCAGAGTGAAACTCGTTCCTGTTCCTGCGGCCGTCGTGGTGTGGTTGCGCTGTAATCTCGTAAATATTTCTGATAACGTTGTCAGTGTCAGGAAGCAATGATTGCTTGTGACTCAGCGGCCGCGCTGCCGTTGAATGCAAAGCGAAATAAAAACAGGAGACAACAGTGAAGCAAACCCAACTTTCCAGGGCGATCGCCCTGGCGCTCGCCGCTGCATACGCACCGCTGGTCCTCGCGCAGGACGCGTCGACCACCGACACCGCGCAAAAGCCCAAGGAAGAAACGCAGGTCGTGACGGTGACGGGCTTCCGCTCCAGCCTGGAGCGTGCCCTGAGCCTGAAGCAGCAGGCGATCGGCGTGCGCGATTCGATCGTCGCCGAGGACATCGGCAAGTTCCCCGAGGCGAACGTCGCCGAATCCCTGCAGCGTATTCCCGGCGTGTACGTCATCCGGGACGGTGCGTCCAACGAAGGCCAGCGCATCAACATCCGTGGCCTGGGACCCCAGTACTCGGTGACGACGATCAACGGCGCGCCCGTGCACACGACGTCGTCGAGTAACGCGGGCGCGGCGGTACGCGACTTCAACTACGACGTGTTCGCGTCCGACCTGTTCGGCCGCGTCGATTTCTACAAGAGCCCGATGGCGGATCTGGAGGAGGGCGGCATCGGCGGTATCGTCGACCTGCAGACGCCCCGTCCTTTCGACAAGAAGGGACGCACGATCCGTTATGCCGCCTCGGCCTCGTACAACTCCGCGTCCGAGAAGACCGACCCGCGCTATTCGCTCATTCTCAGCAACACGTGGGGTAACGTCGGCGCGCTGGTAGGGTTCGCCCACAGCGGCAGCACCAACATGAGGTCGGGCTTCCAGTCGACCGGCGGCTACCTGAGCCCGGCGCAGGGCCGCAACAACGCGCCGGCCGGTTTTTCCCTGCCCTTCAATTACGACCTGGACTACAACGACCCGCGCGCCAATCTCGGCGGGCTGACGCGCGACCAGGTCGACAATGCCTTGCTGCCGCGCTTTCACCGCGTGTACGGCGCGCTCAACAAGCGCAAGCGCGACGGCCTCGTCACGTCGCTGCAGTACAAGAACGGTCCTCTCGACGTCAGCCTGGACGGCCTGTTCTCCCGCCTGAGCGACATGCGCGACGAGTACACGTTCGGCGTGGCCATCCGGAATTCGCGTACGACCAACACCAGCATTCCGTCCGGTCTGCCCGGACACAACGGCCTGGTGCCGCTGAACGTCTTCATCGATCAGAACAACGTCCTGCAGGGCACGTTCGCGACCACGTCGTACATCAATGAGAACTACATCTACGACTCGAAGACCAATTTCGGGCTGGGTTCGATCAATGCCAAATACACGTTCTCGCCGCGGCTGAAAGTCACCGCCAGCGGGGGACGTTCCAGCAGCAAGGCATACTTCACCAACAACCGCATCTACACGAACATCTATGGCGTGACGAGCACGCTCGACTCGTCGCAGGACAATGTGTATCCGGTGCTGGCCGCGACAGGCGTCGACTACAACGACAAGTCCATCTACAAGGACCCGATCATCACGTACAACTACGTCGACGAGTATGATACCGGCGAGCATTTGAAGACGGCCGTCGACTGGGACTACGACCTGTGGGGCGGCTGGACCGGCAAGCTGAAAGCGGGCGTCTCGTACGTCTCGTCCGGCAAGAAGGTCGGCCGCTACAACGGTACGGCACTCGGCCAGACGATGCGGCTGCCGATCGGCGGCTCGGTGAATTCGCTGGGCAATTCGATCACGTCGTACATGGTCCAGGGATCGCCGTTGCAACATTTTGCGCCCGATGCCCCGGCCACGTTCCCGACCTCGTTCGCGCACTTCGATCGCGGCTTCATCGAGGATGTCCTGCAACCCGGTCGCGCGAAGCTGGGTACGCCGCCTGACCTTGCGTCCAGCTTCGAGACGAACGAAGCCGTCACGTCGCTGTTCGTCCAGTCGGACTTCACCGGCGAACTGTTCGGCCGCGAACTGCGCCTGAATGCCGGCGTGCGTTACGCGCGTACCAGGACGCAGATCGACAACTACACGCAGGTGACCGAGAACGGTACGCGGAAGTACGTGCCGAACCACCGGGAAAGCAGCTACGCGAACGTGCTCCCGAGCCTGTCGGCCGCGTATGACTTGCGCGACGACGTGATCCTGCGCGCGTCGGTCGGCCGCACCATCACGCGGGCCGCGCTGTCCCTGATCGCCGCCAACACGACGATCCCGAACCAGTTCGAACCCAACGCGACGTCAGGCAATGCGAACCTGAAGCCACAGCTTTCCGACCAGGTCGACCTCACTGGAGAATGGTACTTCCAGAAGGGCAGCCTGGTCAGCGTGGGCTACTTCTTCAAGAAGATGAAGGACCTGACGCAGGCGCAGCGCACCGTCGTGCCGTTCAGTTCCCTCGGCCTGCCCGACACCGCACTCGGCACGAACCTGTGGATGCCCGGTACGAATCATCCGGATCCGAACCTGCCGATCACGGTGTCGAGCTACGTGAACATGGCCAAGCAGAATGTCAGCGGCATCGAGCTGGCTTACCAGCAGGCGTTCACGTTCCTGCCCGAGCCCTTCAACGGATTGGGCGCGATGGCGAGCTATACGCGCGTCAAGTGGCCGGTGCCGGACTGGGTCAACCCGGACGGCACGAAGCAGACCGTATGGGAAGTGCCGCGCTACTCCTACAACCTCACCGCTTACTACGAAAAAGGTCCATGGGCGCTGCGTACTTCGTATAACTACCGCGACGGCAACATCCTCGCGCGCAGCCAGCCCGGCATCAACGTGGCGTTGAACGGGCAGGCGCCGTGGGCCGCCGGCCGCCGTTTCGTCGATGCGTCGATCTCCTACAAGATCACGGAGAATCTCGAGCTTCGCCTGGACGGCATGAACCTGACCAACGACCTGAGCTACGTCTATTACAAGGACATGATGGGCCGCCCCAATTACGGCAACGACCGCGCCCGGACCGACAACCTGCTGTATGACGGCCGTACGTTCCAGGTCGGCATTCGCGGCAAGTTCTGACGTCGCTTCTTCCAACACCCCCCATGTGAAGCGGCTGTCGGCGCGGCCGCTTCACGGCGCATCGCATCAAGGAATCGATTTTGAAAAAGAAAGTACTCATGTCAATCTTTACTGGCTCGCTGGCCATCCTGTCAGGCTGTGCGTCCGTGGCGGGCCACGGACCGGACAGCGTGCAGGCGCCCGCCAGTGCAACGGTGCCTTCCATCCCCGCGTTGCGCTCGGAAGCCCTGGCCGTGATCGCCCGGGTGAACGACCACTGGCAGGCAACCACGCCGGCGACGGAACGGGCGTTCTGGGACGTCGCCGCGTATCACACCGGGAACATGGCCGCCTACCAGGCCACCGGCAACGAGACCTACCGCCGCTACTCGGAGCGATGGGCGGAAGCCAACCAGTGGCAGGGCGCCAAATCCGACAACAAGGCCGAGTGGAAGCACACGTACGGCGAAACCGATGACCACGTGCTGTTCGGGGACTGGCAGATCTGCTTCCAGACCTATCTTGATTTGTATGCGCTGGACAAGGACCCGCGCAAGGTCGCCAGGGCCCGCGAGGTGATGGGATACGAGATCGGCACCGCACGCAACGACTACTGGTGGTGGGTCGACGGCCTGTACATGGTGATGCCCGTGATGACGAAGATGTACAAGCTGACGGGCGACGCGCGCTACCTGGACAAGTTGAACGAGTATTTTCAGTACACGAACAGCGTCATGTTCGACGCCGAGTCGGACCTGTACTACCGCGATGCGCGCTACGTCTATCCGAAACACAGGAGCGTAAACGGCAAGAAGGATTTCTGGTCGCGGGGTAATGGTTGGGTCTTTGCCGGCCTTGCCAAGGTGCTGGCCGACCTGCCCGCGGACAGCGCGCTGCGACCGGAGTTCGAAGGCAAGTTCAAGGCGCTGGCCGCCGCATTGAAAAGCACGCAGCAGGCGGACGGTTACTGGACGCGCAGCCTAATCGATCCCGCACACGCACCCGGTCCGGAAACGAGCGGCACCGCGTTCTTCACCTATGGCCTGCTCTGGGGCGTCAACAACGGCGTGCTCGACCGCGCCACCTATCTCCCCGCGGCCCTCAAGGGCTGGCATTACATCACCAGGGTCGCCGTTCAACCGGACGGCACGGTCGGCTACGTCCAGCCGATCGGCGATCGTGCGATCCCGGGGCAGGTCGTCGACCGGGATTCGACCGCGAATTTCGGTGTCGGCGCCGTCCTGCTCGCGGCGGCCGAGATGTCCAGGCTGCATGACCAATAACGCCGGCATGACGGCGCAGATACAGGAGACAATATGCAACGACGGAATTTTTTTGGGACGCTCGTCGCCGGAGGCGGATTGAGCATGCTGGGCGGCGCATTGCCGGCCGGCGCGCTGGCGCAGGCGCCGGTTCCCGCTCCGCGCCCGGGCCAGGACCGGGCCTACATGGCGGGCCTGCTGCAAAAGATTGCCGAGCCGGTCCTGTCCAGCATGGCGCGGGGCGCCCTGAAGCGCGAGTTCGACATGGAACTGAGTCCCGTCTGGGACGGCCGCGACAGGAACGTCGGTTACCTCGAGTGCTTCGGCCGGCTGATGTCCGGTTGCGCCCCTTGGCTCGCCTTGCCGGACGACGCAAGCGCCGAAGGACGCGTGCGCAAGCATCTGCGCGAACTCGCGCTGCAGAGCTTCGTGCATGCCGTCGATCCGAAGAGTCCCGACTACCTGGCCTGGGGCGACAACTTCCAGGTGCTGGTCGATTCGGCCTATTTCACGAGCGCGCTGATGCGTGCTCCACGCGCCCTCTGGGATCCGCTCGACCGTACGACGAAGGAACGGATCATCGCGAGGGTCAAGGACTTGCGGCGCATCCTGCCGCTGTACACCAACTGGTTGCTGTTCGCAGCGATGAACGAAGCGTTCCTGCTCAGCATCGGCGAAGCGCACGATCCGCTGCGCCTGAACACCGCCATCGACAAGGTCGAAGAGTGGTATGTCGGTGACGGCTGGATCAAGGACGGGGAGCACTTCCACTTCGATTACTACGATTCCTTCGTCATCTACCCGATGCTGATCATGGTCCTCGAACAGGCCAGCCGCCATCACGCGCAGGTGCGCGGCGACGCTGGAGAAAAGCTGGCCCTTGCCGTCAAGCGCGCGCAGCGTCTCGGCGAACATCTCGAACGCTTCGTTTCCCCGATCGGTACGTTTCCACCGATCGGCCGGTCGGCGACCTACCGGACCGGCGCATTCCAGGTGCTGGCGCTCCTGGCATGGCGCAAGGAGCTGCCGGCATCGCTGCCTGAAGGCCAGGTAAGGGCTGCGTTGCAGTCCGTCCATCAGGCCACTTGGGCGCACCCAAGCAACTTTTCGGCGAAGGGTTTTCTCACGCTGGGGTTCACGGGACACCAGCCAGGCATCGCCGACGTGTATTCGAACAGCGGCAGCATGTACATCGCCACCGAGAGCTTCCTCGCGCTCGGATTGCCCGAGAACGACTCCTATTGGACCAGCCCGGCGCAGGAATGGACGCAGCAAAAGGCATACAGCCAGAAACCGTTTCCACGGGATGGCTACGTGTCATACTGACAGGGGCGTGCCCGCGGCCAGCAGGCGCGGGCCGTCCAATTGGTCATTGAACAGACTTGTTTTTGTATTCAAGTCCAGGTTTTCGATGTCGCCTTGATGCCGATGCGCTGGGGAAGCTGGTTGCATGCTCTGTCGCGCAGCACGACAGCGAGTACGGCCTGGCGTACGCGCGCCGCATGCGGGGCCGTCCGGCATGTCTCGATCAGTTTTCTAAGGGAAGGCGAGCAAGTTTTTCAAGGATACTCATCTTTGAATTGTTCGCGGCTACCAGCAATCCCACGGTCATGGTGTGCAGATAGATCCGCACGAGTGAATGATCGAGCAAGCCGTGATCGAGTACGCTACCGTCCGCCCGGTACACCATCAGGTCGCGGAAGCAGGACAGGCTGGCCCGCTCTCCCGCAAGCGCTTCGGCCGGAGGGACGAACAGGCGCAGGAACTCGTCCCGGTCCTGCAGCGACACGCTTTCCCGATCCTTCACCCTGGCACGTTCCACGCCATCGTCGAAGATGTACATGTAATAGGGAAGCAAATTCCACTTGTGACTCTTCGAATAGTATTTGAAAGCGGGTTCGCGCAGGTCCTCTTCCTGCCGGCTCAGCACGTCTTCGATGGACGGATAATTCGCATTCAGGAGAATCTTTGGCACGAATGACCCGCACCAGACACGCAAGCGGTGGCTGGTGCGCTCATCCACGACCCAGAATTGGCCATCGCGGATGGGCTTGTCGTCCGGTTGCAGAAACGGATAGTCGGCCAGGTAGCGAAGGGCGCATTGGGTATCCTTCGACCACCGGCTCTTGCTTGTCTCCTGAACCCGTATTTCTCCGTCCTCCAGGCTCACCTTCACGCACGATACCAATTGTTTGTACTGTCCCTGGCACACCCGCAAGCGGCGCGTGGCCAGCAGCGTCAGGTGGGCAGGCAGCAATTCCTGCGGTATCGTGGCGGCCGGAATCGGCTTGTGCCGGCAGAGCGCCTCCTTCAACGACAATTCGAGCAGTGAGCGCTTGAGCATCTCGCGCATCGTTTCCGCCTTCCTGGAGGCGTCCCGCCGGCGCCGGCCATGTTCGGTGAGCAGGTGGGGGCCGATCAAGGACAGATCGGACGGTTCCACGTTCAGGCCCTGGAAACTGTAGGCGCAGGATTCCTGCTCCATCAGGTGGCGGTACTTCAGCAGGCTGTAATCATCCGTCTGGGCGCTGCCGGCCTCCAGCTGCGCATATGCACGCCTGGGATGGACTGGAACCGGCTTGCCCGGGGCGGTCATTCGCACCCAGGCGGTGCCATGCCGGGAGCGCGGCGCGCCATTAATGAAAAGGTAATTGCAATCCTTGTCAAGCTGGCGCGGCAGGGAAGTCGGGAATTCGACGCGAACCTGTTCAAACGGCATCCGCCGGCCTCCACCGCTCGGGAAGTCCGGCCCAAGGTAATGGGCCATGTCTTCGATCGGCCGCTTGTCCCGATCGGCCAGCGGCACCCCCTGGCTGGACAGGACGTGCAGCGGATTGACGAGACGGGCAACCGCTGCTGCGGGAATGAAGCCGCCCTCGACCAGGTGGGTCGCCTGGAATTCTTCCTGGCAGAACGGAATACCGGCCTTTTCCAGAATACGCCGGGCGAATTCGGACAGTACCAGCAAGTGGTACAGCCTGCTGTGTCGCAGGCCGAGGCGCTTGAGGGAAATGCCGGGCATCGGGTGTTCACGGCCGTCGATACGGCGAAACGCGCGGGATTCCGCGTGGAATTGCAGGATGTCGAGCATGTGCCCATGTCCCGCATCCAGCATCTTGGCCGACGTTCTGTCCGCGCCGACGCCACGTTCGCGTACGAAGGCTTGTACCTGGAGGTTGCACAGGATACGGTTGAACTTGTCGTTGACATCGAACCGTACCGCCGCCAAATGCATGGCGGCGGCCGTGTCGTCGCCCGGTGTCCAAAGGTACACGCTGGTGCCGAATTCCGACAAGATGCGCGCCGCCTCGATCTGCGTGCCGCCGGCGGTAGCAAGCTCTTGTAGGAGGCTCAATTCCAGGAAGACAGGTGCATTGCTGCGCGCATGCGCGATGATCGCAGCCTTCGTGGCGTGGTGGTTCGGTGCCGGAAACCACACGCGTTGTTTCCGACTGTCCGGGTCGGTGTGCAGCACGAATGGCAGGCGTTGGCAGGCGTGCCGCCGGATCCGCCCTTTCGATTGCCGGGCGAGCTCCTCCGCGATCGCGCGGCGGATATGCGCCGATCGCCGCCGGAATGCGTCGACGTCCGGCTCGTCCTCATTCTCCCCCGGGTCCAGCGGCGGCGCATCGATTGCCACCGGAATCATGGCGGCGTGGTTGCGATGTTGCCAGTGAGCCATCAGCACAGCCGCATGTGCCACATCGCAGCCCAGCAGGAAGGCGTTGGTCCTGGCGACGGCCGCGCCGTCGAGTGCACGGATCGTCATGGCTTACTTGCCGAGCAGGGCGTCGATCAGGTTGGTATTGGCGATCCACCCGTGCGCCGCATCGTCTCCGTTCGGTACATACAAGGACATGTACTTGATGACGCCGCCCGGGGGATCATCGACGAGATATTTATAGGCACCGCACAGGTTGATGTAGACGGCATGGACACGCTTGCCGCGGCAGATCGTGCGCAGGTTCGCGTGCTTGCCGAGTGCTTTCTGCTGCAACTGCGGGGTCAAGGTCTGGTCGGCGTGCCGGGACCAGTTCTTGATGTCGATTCCCACGACCATGGAAGCATCCGGTTCGAGATAAAAATCATAGAGCTGATACAGTTCGCTTTCCTTCGGATGGCCGAGGACCTGGAGGAATGCCGTCACGCTGTTCGCGCCGGATGGGCCTGTGATGCCAAGATGCTCCTGGGCGAAGTCCGCAAACACGCATTCGGCCAGAAAGCCACGCATGACGTCGCGTGCGAACCAAGGCTGCGGCACGTTGACGTATGCCGGATCGCTGTCGGGAAATCCCATCGCGTGCTTCATGACAGCCTTGGCCGCGGGGAGGCTGCGCAACAGGGTGGCCGGCCCGAGCAGGCTGGTCCAGTCGTAGAGATCGGTGCCGTCCTTGAAATCGGTGATGATGACATGCTTTGCGCCGGCCTTGGACGCTTGCCTGGTGTAGAGCAGCGCGTTGATGGGCACTCGCAAGTAGAGGCTCGAAATCACTTCGGCAGGAACGTGCAGGCGGCGGAGTTTTTTCAGATACGCATGCGGATTCGTGAACATCCTTCGATCGAACATGCCCTCCCATGTGCGGCGCGCGACCGCGCTGGACCTGAACTGCTGCGGCAGCGCCCCCGTCCAGTCCGAGAAGGTGCAGGCCATGCTCAGGCTCTTAAGTTCATGTTCCAGCCGCTGCTCATCCGTGGAAAACAGCGCAGACTGTAGGTTGTCGATTTCGATCGCCGCCAGGACCGTGGACTGCGACGGTGAAGCCCGCGTGGCAAGTTCCGGCGCGTACTTGGTGGCGAGATAAATGTACTTGGCAACTTCCGTGTGGATGTAAATTTCCTGCAGATGCATCAGGGCCTCGGGCTCGCGTTCGACCCTGCCGAGCGCTTGGAACAGGGTGCGGGTGACCTCGATGGCATGCTCCTGAGCCAGTAACTTCTCGCGGCTGCAAGCATACGCGCGCAGCAGGTCGTTGCGATTTTCAGTCAGCGGCCGACCGCGGTCATGCCGCATGCGTTGCACCATGCTTTGGAAGGCTTCGATCACCATGCCTTGTGTGCCGGGACGGGTATGGCGTGTGAAATACGGTGCGTTGACCAGCATGACCATTTCGAAGTCCTTCTTGACGCCTTGATTGGTGGTGATGAAATTAACGCCACGGCTGGCCGAACCGTAGGCCGACCACAGGAGCAACCGGTGTGACGTGATGTCGAGCGCTTCATACAAGTCCATGCTGAATTCACCGACGTCGTCGGATTGCGGCGCAATGCCGGTCTGCAGTGGATTCAGCTTGCGGAATCGCTCGGCTTCGTAGATCACGATGTGGATCTCATCCTGAGCCGGCATATGCGCATATGCCGGGAGACGTGCAGGGATGAGGGCAAAGATATTGCCCGAATGGTCGAGTTGGCGGATGAAGGGCTGGGTTTCGCACAACGCCATCAGGCAGTGTCGCATCCATTGCACGTTGATGCACAGGCTCATGCCGGAACGGATCGGCGTTGACAGCATCCTGTCGAGTGTACATACGAGGCCGCTGATCTCGTCTTGTTTGTGGGCGTTATAACGTTTTCCTGGGCGCATTTCGCCCGAAAGGGCGGACAGGAACTGATGCTCCAGTCCGGCGAATCCCGGCGAGGTCGCGATACGGCGACGCGCCATCTGCTGGTTAAAGATCGTCACCTGGCGCTCGCGCTTGGCGAGCCATTCGCAAACGTGTTTCTTGACCGATTGCAGTTCATCCTGGCTCATCGGATACAGTTGGCCGCCAACATCGTCCAGGCACTTTTTGATCCAGAAGGTATGGAAGGCGCCGGATGCCGCGGATTGCAGGCCGCCGGTGGCGCTCAGCAGGTAGATGCCATTATTCCGGGAAATCAGCAGGCGCAAATCTTCTTCAGGCGTATCGCGTAGATTGCTGATCGTGACAGTCAGGCTGACATTCTTTTCCTTGTTGTACTCGTCCGCCTGATGTCTGGACTCTTCGAGGCCAACGATGCTTTTGAGACTGGCATAAATGAATTCGTCCGTCACCGGCAGGCTCATGTCCTCCACCGCCGGCGACCATTCTTCCTCCACATCTTCCAGGACGTCGTCCGGTTCGACGGTGCGGGGCATCATATTTCTGTTCTTGAACAATTTCCGTATTTCGGTCCGGAACTTCGCGAGGTGCGTGTAGTAGATCTTTCGATCTTCTACCGACATGCGGATCGACGGCTGGCGCATGACCTTGGCGATCAGGATAATTATTTTCAAGTAGTGTTCGAGCGTGAAAGCCAACTTGGGCATTCTGCCCGTCTCATGCAGCTTCAACTTGATGGTCTGGTTGCCGGTGTGACTGCTGAGCTGAGTCCGCTGGAATAATTCTGTATCCATGACATAGGCCGCACCATCGAAAAAGGTGTGGCCGGGCTGTTCCTGCCATTCGCCGAACGAGACACGAGACATCTCAAAATACTTTTTTCCCGCCAATAAGGTATAGACCCGCCGGTAGGCGGCGTATTCCGACTCATCCTCGCCCCGGATGCCCGAGGCATCGATGGCTTCACGGAGCGCGGCGAGCACACTGGCTTTCTCGCGGAACCGTTCATAGCCGCGATCGCTCTGGTGGGTTTCGATCAGCTCGTGCATGACCTCACGTAAATCGCGGTCCGAAAAGAGGGCCGAGACCTTGGGCTCCGAATGATCAAAGGCTTCCCGAAACAATTCGACTTGCCGCTTTTCTGGAATGAACATGCACTCGGTCCTGGCCCGTTCCTCTGCCAGTTTGTCCCACAGTCTGGGCGCGACGCGGGTAAACACGCTCAGGTTGAGATACAACTTCGTGGCCAGCGTTCGGTTGTTGCCTTTCTCGAACTGGCGCGGCCAACTGATATCGAAATAGCGCAGCCACTCGTTCATCACCCAGTTCAGGTCGTTCTTTCCCTCGCTGTTGATCTTGCTCTTGTGTTGATCGAACAGGTACCAGTAACTGTCCTCTTCCTCGTCGATAAACGTGACGGCCCGTAATGCCCCCGCCGCCGGTTGCACGATGTTGCCGATGATGTTGTTCGGCTGATTCAACTCGTAAATGAATTGGAAAACATCGGCATAGTTCCGTTGACGGCACTGTTTTTCCTTGTCATCCCAATAAATGAACTGCTGCTCCATTGCAAATTTGGAGGCGGTCGAAATGACGATGCCAGGCTTTTCCAGGAAAGCTTGAATGGGAAACAGCTTACGCATCATGTCGTGGACAATATTGTTGGTTCCGCTGCGGTTCCCTCCGGGGGCCAAATAGCCGAGGGGGTGGCCGCGTGCCCGGTACCGGCTTTCGATGGTCATGCGGATCGCTTTCTTCACGATCCGCTGCGCCATGCCCAGCACGGCTTGAGCGCGCTCGACGTAGATCTTCTTCTGGTCTTCGTAATCGTCGGCATAGCGCGGCACGAGCAGGAAGCCGGAATCCGCGCACTGGCGCGCTTTGACACCAACATCCGCAAGCGCGGACCTGAAGGGTTTGATTCTGGGCCTGCTCTTGTGGTCGTGATCTTTTTCCAGTTCGCGGAATACTTCCGGGTGCAGCCTTAGCCAATCGAACAAGATTTGTGCCTGCAGGAAGAAGTGTTTGTCGTTGATATGGTAGTCGTTCGAATAAAACCGATAGACCGGCACATCCGCACGCTGGCGGGTCAACTCGGCCTGCATGTCGTCCATGGCGCTCGCGCCAGCAATGTTCTTTTTCAGTCTTTCCTCGAAGCCGCTGACGAGCGACTGCAAGGGGGCGAGGAAGACCGGGTAGACCCCGTGCCGGGTAAATAATTCAAGGGCAAAGGCCGCGGCTGCATGCGTCTTGCCGAAACCGGTGAACCAATTCACGAACTTGCAGAACGCAGACTGGCCGGCGTCCCGAAACGCCCGTTCAAACGCTAACCGGTAAATATCGTCGCGGCCTTTGATGCCGCTACCAATCCCGGTCGACATGGCATCTCCTTCCTACGTTGCGCTGTCGGGCGGCGGCTAGGCTGCGGCACGGGCTTCCCTGGGCACGAGCACGATGCGCGCCACGGTTTCCGGGATTTCGTAAATGCCGCTGTCAACAGCGGCATGTACGCGCAACAGGCCCGCCGCTACCAGATTACGGGCGACATGGTCCAGCCCATCGGGGATCCTGATAGTCTGTCGTCCCGGCTCCAGGGCATCGACCACTTGCCTGAACAGGGCGGCGTCGGTCGCGGGTAATTTCTGCAGTTTTGTTTTTGCGGCCTTCCCGAGCAATAGCACCTCGGAGAAACCTGGCACGCTCGCGTCCTTGTCAAGTATGGGCTCGTGTGCCTGCTGCGGCCGCTGTATGACGTCTGTCTGCTCCCTGTCGTCCTGGCGGGCTTCCTGTTCAACCGGGTCAACCGTGCAGAACGCGGCTTGGGACCTGCGTAATGACACACCGATGTAATTGAGCAGCGCACGCAATTCGTCAGGCGAGATCTCGAACAGGTGTGTGGAAATTAGTTGTGCAATTTCCTCTGTCGAATAGCCCTTGTGCCGCATCTGGATTACATCTGCAGCAATTGATGCAACAAATTTTGTTTTTGTCGGGCGTTTTGTCCGCTGCCACGTTTTCAGCGGATTCGCCGGCGACTCACGTACTAAACGATGGAATGCTTCGATATCCGTCTGATTCACGCTAGAGATAGGCATCGAATCCTCCCAGGAGAGAGGTGAGATTAATCGCAGACTAACAGCCCTTCCATCATTAACAGGTTGAGGTAAAACAAACGACTGCACATGGCCGGATATTCATTCCTCTCGATAACACAAGTTGCTGCGAATTGGCGGCAAAAGATGGATTCGGAATATTGGCTGATGGCAAAAGAATGATGAGTGCGTGGATGTCGTGCGCAGGACGTTGGGCTTGGCCATTGCTTTCGTTAATTCGAAAACATGTCGGCTCCTGGCGAAAATTGTAAAACACGGTCGCGATCGCGGCCATTAGAATCAAGCGAAAAAAACGAGGGGACGAGGCGCCGGTGCGTGCTGGGCCGATCGGCTTTGCTCCTCGTTCGCATGTCCGAACTGTACTAGTGCCACTGGTCGCATCCGGTCACCGATCCGGCCCAATGCTTCGGCATGACGCCATACCAACTTTTTCTGCCGCGCCGGAATTCTGGACCAATCGCATGCCGCAGGTTTGGCATGTCGACATGAACTGAATCCCTGCAGTTTGTTTCATTCATTAAGAAGAAATTTTAATCAAACAAGGAGAAGATATGAGACATGTATGGGCCGCATCACTTTTGACCATGCTCGTTGCTTGCGGAGGGGGCACAGCCGCCACGAGCACTTCAACACCAACACCGGCATCACCATCCCCACCTCCCGTCACCGCGCCGACTACGGGCACCACAGGCTGCGGCAGCGATTCCAAGTTAACCACCGGCATGCATTCGCTCACCAGCGACGGTACCCCGCGCAGCTACTGGATCGAGCTGCCCGCCACCTATGACCGCAACAAGACGTATCCCGTGATCATCGGGCTGCACTGGCGTGACGGCAGCGCCGCCGATGTCTACGGTTGGAGCGGCTTTTTCGGGTTGAAGAACTTGTACGGCGACAACGCCATCTTCATTGCCCCGCAGGGGCTGGACAAGGGTTGGGCCAACACGGGCGACCGCGACATTCGCTTCCTGCGCGCCATGATCAGCGAGGTGCAGCAGGGCGTGTGCACCGATACCCAGCGTGTGTTCGCGACCGGCTTCAGCTTCGGTGGCATGATGTCCAACGCGATCGGATGCCAGATGGGCGACGTGGTGCGGGCGATCGTGCCCATGGCCGGTTCGC
>CBIHOW010000011.1:0-103711 GCA_966211695.1 uncultured Massilia sp.
GCTGGCGCCGACGACGCACTTCGTGGACCTGAGCCAGGCCATCCTGTTCCGCGGCACCGGGCTGGCGATTGCCTGGCCGTCCATGGTGGCGCTGGCCGCCATCGGCGCCGTCCTGTTCGGACTGTCGCTGGCGCGCTTCCGCCGGACGATCGTGCAGATGGCCTGACGCCTACCCCTCGTAGGCGCGCAACCCGTCCGCGTCGAGGATCGCGATGTCGCGGCCATCGACGCGCACGAGTTCGCGCCGGGTGAGATCGTTCAGTACGCGCGAAAAATACTCGGGGGTGATGTTCAGGCGAGACGCGACGAGACGCTTGCTGACGGACAGCCGCACGGTCGCGCCGGACGCCGGCGCATCCTTCAGCAGATAGCCGACGACGCGCTGGCCGCCCGTATGCAGGGTGTACGCCTCGACGTCGGCGACGAGGCCGTGCAGGCGCCGGCTCATCCCGGCCAGCATGCGCCGGGCAAACGCCGGGCTTTGTTCCAGTTCGGCGAAGATGGCTTCCTTGCGGACGTGCAGCAGCAGGCAGTCTTCCAGCGCCGTCGCCGTCACGAAGTACGGCTTTTCCATGAACATGACGGCTTCGCCGAACGTCTTGCCGGCCCCGAGGATCTCGATGACTTTTTCCTGGCCCTGCGGCGAGATGAAGGCCAGCTTGACCTGGCCGTACAGGATCGAATGAAATCCCTGGCACGGGTCGCCCCGCTCGACGATGGTGCGGCCGCGGTCGACGTGCTGTTCGGTGGCGGCCGCGCCGACGGCGCGCAGCTCGTCCTCGCCGAGGTCGGAAAACAACGGCAGGCGGCGCAGGAAGGTGCAGGGATCGATGGTGGCCACGGTCGCGTGATTATGTCGTTCTGGAATACCGCCATTCTCGCGCGGACGGGGGGCGCGTGGGATAGTCCGGAATGACTAGGCGGCGTCCTCCTTCGTGCCGACTTACGCGCGCGGGGAAGGTGCCTACAATCGGACCATCCTCCTCCTTGTCACGGATGTTCCCATGCAGCTCTCGAATTTCGCCGATTTCCTCGCCGCCGCGCGCGCCCAGCCGGAGGCGCAGCGCCTCCTGTTCGTCTTTGCGGTCGCCGAACTGCCGCAGGCGCACACGCCGGGCCAGGCGCGCCGCTTCGAGGAAGGCCGCGGCGGCGCGCTGGCGCCGGTGATGTGCGTGGACAAGGGCCTCGACGAGCTCGCGGATTTCGCGGCGCTGGCCGACGAGTCGCGCGCGACGGGCCAGCCGTGGGACATGGTGTTCGTGGCGGCGCTGGCCGGAGAACAGCAGTCGTCCGGAATCGACCGCGGCCTCAAGATGATGATCGACGCCGTGCACCGCGGCGCGATCGAACGCTTCCTCGCGTTCGACCCGCGGGGGGATGCCGTGCGATTTGCTTGAACTCGTTCAAGGCGGCGCCGGCGGGGCGTCACTATGCTCGTCGCGTTACCGTTCACACCCCCGCCATGACCTCTCCCTCCCTCGAACTCGTTTGTCCCGCCGGCAGCCTGCCGGCCCTCAAGGCCGCCATCGACCACGGCGCCGACTGCGTCTACCTCGGCTTTCGCGACGCGACCAATGCGCGCAACTTCGCCGGCCTGAACTTCTCCGAGGATGCCATCGCCGAAGGCATCCGCTATGCGCACGACCGCAACCGCAAGATCTTCCTCGCCCTGAACACCTACCCGCAGCCGGGCGGCGACGGGCCGTGGCGGCGGGCGCTCGACCGCGCCGCCACGCACGGCATCGACGCCGTGATCCTGGCCGACCCCGGCCTGATGGAATACGCGGCGCGCGTGCATCCGCAGCTGCGGCTGCACCTGTCCGTGCAGGGCTCGGCGACGAACGTCGACGCCATCGCCTTCTACCACCGCCACTTCGGTATCGCGCGCGCCGTGCTGCCGCGCGTGCTGTCGCTGGCCCAGGCGGAAAAGGTCATCGAGCATTCGCCCGTCGAGATCGAAGTGTTCGGCTTCGGCAGCCTGTGCGTGATGGCCGAAGGCCGCTGCCAGCTGTCGTCGTACGCCACCGGCGAATCCCCGAACACGCACGGCGTGTGCTCGCCCGCGAAGGCCGTGCGCTGGACCCGGACGCCGCGCGCGCTGGAGGCGCGGCTGTACGACGTCCTCATCGACCGCTACGCCGACGGCGAGCAGGCCGGCTACCCCACCTTGTGCAAGGGCCGCTTCGACGTGGACGGCGAGACCTATTACGCAATCGAGGAGCCGGCGAGCCTGAACACCCTCGAGATCCTCCCGAAGCTGGCGGCCGCGGGGGCGCGCGCCATCAAGATCGAGGGGCGCCAGCGCAGCCCCGCGTACGTGGCCCAGGTCACGAAGGTATGGCGCGCCGCCATCGACGCCTGCCTCGCCGAGCATGGGCGTTACACGGTCCGGCGCGACTGGATGGCGAGCCTGGACAACGTCGCCGAAGGCAGCCAGCACACGCTGGGCGCCTACCACCGCCCCTGGAAATGACATCGCAACGAAAGACCACCATGAAGATTGCCCTCGGGCCCCTGCAATACTACTGGCCGCGCGACACCGTGTTCGCGTTCTACGATGCGATGGCGGACACGCCCGTCGACATCGTCTACCTCGGCGAGACCGTGTGCTCGCGCCGGCACGAGCTGCGCCCGTCCGACTGGCTCACCCTGGCCGACGGCCTGGCCGCCGCCGGCAAGGAGGTCGTGCTGTCGACCCAGGTGCTGATCGAATCGCCGTCCGACCTGTCCGGCCTGCGCCGCGTCGCCGGCAATGGCCGCTTCCTCGTCGAGGCCAACGACATGGGCGCCGTGCACTGCGTCGACGGCCGCCCGTTCGTCGCCGGCCCCCACCTGAACGTGTACAACCCGGCCACGCTCGCCCTGCTCGCCCGCGCCGGCGCCGTGCGCTGGGTCGCGCCGCTGGAAATGCCCTCGACGAGCCTCGCCGCGATGCAGGCGGAGCTCCCGCCGGGCCTCCAGACCGAGGTGTTCGCGTACGGCCGCATGCCGCTCGCGTTTTCCGCGCGCTGCTTCACGGCGCGCCACCGCAACCTGCCCAAGGACGACTGCCGCTTCAGCTGCATGGAACATCCGGACGGCCTCGTGCTCAACACGCAGGAAGGCAAGCCGTTCCTCGTCCTGAACGGCATCCAGACCCAGTCGGCGAAGGTCTACAACCTGGTCGACGTGCTGCCCGCCATGCGCTCGCTGGGCGTCGGCATCGTGCGACTCAGCCCGCAGTCCGCGCACATGGCGGACATCGTCGCCAGCGTGCACGCCGTGCTGACGGGGTCCCTGTCCGGCGCCGCCGCGCGCGAACGCATGGGCGCGTGGATGCCCGCCGCGGCCTGCAACGGCTTCTGGCACGGCCGTCCCGGCCTGGAGGAGGTCGCCGCATGAACACCGCCTCGTACCGCCTGCCGGCCCCGATCCGGCACATCCTGTCCAGGTTGCCCGTCCGTCCGGGCGCCTGGCTGTTCGCCGCGGGCCTGAACGCCGCCCTGTCCCCGCACCTGGAGGCGGACGTGCGCGTGCGGCTGCTGCGCAAGCGCCTGCGCCTGGCCGTGCTGGACGCGGGCGTCGCGTTCGACGTCGCCTGGCAGGGCCGCGCGTTCGCCGCCGTGACGGCGCCGGGCGAGCCGGACGTCGTCATCGGCGCCACGTTGCACGACCTGGGCCTGCTGGCCACGCGGCGCGAAGACCCGGACACGCTGTTCTTCAGCCGCCGTCTCGTGATGGAAGGCGACACGGAGCTCGGACTGCTCGTCAAGAACACGCTGGACGCCATCGACGGGAGCCTGTTCGAGCGGCTGCGCCCGCGCCGGCGCACCTGTTGAAAGGAGCCCATGATGGGCAAGGACCGTAGCGTTTTCCCCCTCGTCTATTCCTGTTCCGGCTGTTCCAGCGCGGCGCAGATGGCCAACCACATCGCGCTGGAACTCGACCGCGCCGAGGTCGCCGAGATGTCCTGCATCGCCGGCGTGGGCGGCGACGTGCCGTCGCTCGTCAAGCTGGCGAAGTCGGGGCGGCCCGTGGTCGCCGTCGACGGCTGTCCGCTCGAATGCGTGCGCAACTGCCTCGCGCGCCACGGCGTGGCGCCGGACCTGCACGTCCAGCTGGCCGAACACGGCGTGCGCAAGCGCTACCACATGCAGTTCGACCCGGCCGAAGCGGCCGTGGTCGCGCGCGAGGTGGCGGACGACGTGGCCCTGCTGGCGGCGGAACGGCGATTGCTTCAACCAGTTTAAGGCGGGGCCGGCGCGCCTCGGGGATAGTGGACGCCTGACTATCACCGAGGACGAAATGAACGCCAACGACTCCCTCTTTGCCGCCTCCATGCCGACCCAGGACGTGTCGGCCGACGTATTGCGCGAAAAATACGCGAAGGGCGACGAGACGACCGTCGCGCAAGTGCGCGCACGCGTGGCCCGCGCGCTGGCCGCCCACGAACCGGAACCGCTGCGCCTGGAGATGGAACAGCGCTTCCTGTGGGCGCAGGACCACGGCTTCGTGCCCGCCGGCCGCATCAATTCGGCCGCCGGCGTCGGCCTGAAGGCCACCCTGATGAACTGCTTCGTGCAGCCGGTGGGCGACGCGATCAGCGGCCGCGACGGCGCCATCCCCGGCATCTACGGCGCCGTGGCCGAAGCCGCGGAGACGATGCGCCGCGGCGGCGGCGTCGGCTACGACTTTTCCGCGATCCGCCCCGCGGGCAGCCTTGTGAAAGGTACGCAGTCGCGCGCTTCCGGCCCCGTGTCGTACATGGCCGTGTTCGACGCGTCGTGCCGCACCGTGGAATCGGCCGGCGCCCGGCGCGGCGCCCAGATGGGCGTGCTGCGCATCGACCATCCCGACATCGAAGCGTTCGTCGCCGCCAAGGATGGCGGCGCCTTCAGCAATTTCAACCTGTCCATCGGCGTCACGGACGCATTCATGCGCGCCGTGATCGAGGACGACGCCGTCGAACTGACGCACGCGGCCGAGCCGGGACCGGACGACCAGCAGAACGGCGCGCGCCTGCGCCCGGACGGCCGCTGGGTCTATCGCACCGTGCGGGCGCGCGACCTGTGGGACAAGGTAATCCGGTCGACGTACGACCATGCGGAACCGGGCGTGCTGTTCCTGGACCGCATCAACGGCGAGAACAACCTGTACTACGCGGAGACGCTGGCCGCCACCAACCCGTGCGGCGAACAGCCGCTGCCGCCGTACGGCTGCTGCGACCTGGGTTCGCTCGACCTGACGAAGTTCGTGCGCCGCCCGTTCACGCCGGAGGCATTCTTCGACGTCGACCTGTTCCGCGAGGTGACGGCCGTCGGCGTGCGCATGCTCGACCTCGCGCTCGACGCCACGGAATGGCCGTTGCCGCAGCAGGCCGCGGAAGGCCGCAACAAGCGCCGCATCGGCATCGGCTTCCTGGGCCTGGGCAGCGCGCTCGTCATGCTGGGCCTGCGCTACGACGCCGACGAGGGCCGCGCCTTCGCCGCCGACGTCACGCGCGCGCTGCGCGACGCCGCGTATGAAGCGTCGGTCGAACTGGCGCGCGAAAAAGGCGCATTCCCGCTGTTCGACGCGGAGCGCTACCTGGACGGCGCGTTCGCGCGGCGCCTGCCGGAAGAGCTGCGCGAGGCGATCGCCCGCCACGGCATCCGCAATTCGCACCTGATGTCGATCGCGCCCACCGGCACCATCGCGCTCGCGTTCGCGGACAATGCGTCGAACGGCATCGAGCCCGCGTTCTCCTGGGTGTACCAGCGCAAGAAGCGCATGCCGGACGACAGCACGCGCATCTACGAGGTAGCCGACCACGCGTGGCGCCTGTACCGCCACCTGGGACACGACGTGGCCGAGCTGCCGCCGCATTTCGTGACCGCGCTGGAAATGTCCGCGCAAGACCACCTGGGCATGATGGCGGCCGTGCAGCCGTACGTGGACGGCGCGATCTCGAAGACGGTCAACGTGCCGGCCGACTACCCGTTCGACGATTTCAAGGATCTATATACCGAAGCGTGGCGCGCGGGCCTGAAGGGTCTCGCCACGTACCGGCCGAACGCCGTCACGGGCAGCGTATTGAGTGTCGCGCCGCCGCCCGCCGCGGAAGCGCCGGATGATGTCGACCCGCTGCGCCGCCGCTTCGAAAGCCGCCCGGCCGGCGAGCTGGAGTCCGTCACGTCGAAGGTCGAGTACACGACGCAGGAAGGCAAGAAGACCGTGTACCTCACTATCAGCTTCATGCGCGTGGAAGGACGGTTGAACGGGCGCGACCTCGTGATCGAGCGGCCGTTCGAATTCTTCATGCCCGCCAACCAGCGCAGCGACGGCCACCAGTGGATCACGTCCACGATGCGCCTGCTGTCGCTGGCCGCGCGCGCGGGCAGTTCGATCGCGAAGGCGCTGGCCGACATGCGCGCCGTCGTGTGGGAAAAGGGGCCGGTGCGCTGCGGCCACCTGACGCGCGCGGACGGCGTGCAGGTGCCTGTGTACCACGATTCGGAAGTGGCGGCGATCGCCTTCATGCTGCAGCGGATCCTGATCCGGCGCGGCTTCCTGGACGCCTACGGTAACCAGGTGGGCGCCGACCAGCTGGACCGCCTGCTGGCGCGCCGCGGCACACCGGACGAAGTCGCGGCACCCATCGCCACGGCAGTCGAGGAAACGGGCGCCAAGTGCCCGGAATGCGGCGCGCGCGCGTTGCGCAAGGTCGACGGCTGCACGCGCTGCACGTCGTGCCACTACCTGGGCGGCTGCGCCTGATTCGTAAAACCTGAAACCGGTTCAAGGACAGGGGCGGCGTGCCGCCCTACCCTGACGGTGTACCAACGACCCAACGCAAAAGGAGCATCATGCAACACGATTTCCAGTTCTCGGCCCCCCTCGCCTTCGCCGACATCGAACGCCTCACGAGCGCCCTGTGCACGCTGCCCGGCGTGCGCGGCGTGGACCTGCAACCGGGCGGCCGCGAGATGCACGTGGAGTTCGACGAGGAAGCCACGTCGACGCAGGACATCACCGCGGCGCTGCTGGGCGCCGGCTACGGCGAAGCTCGCAAGGAAAAGAGCGGCGGCTGCTGCGGCGGGTGCTGCGGTGGCTGACGTCTTGCACGCCGGTGTGCGCCGCCATGCGTGGCTCGCCACCGCGATGACGGCGCCGATGGTCCTGATGCCCGCCGTGCTGGCGTGGCAGGAGTGGGCCCACGGCGACCGCATCGCCACCTGGGCCGGCGCCGCCGTCGCGGCGCTGGCGATGGCCGGTACGGTGGCCGGTATCGATGCGCTGATGCGCCGCGACGATCATTGAGGGCGGCCGAGAAAACCGATCGACGTCCCGCCGACAGATGCGCGGGCAGGCAAGCGAAAGAAGCGTCTGCTGCCGGAGGACTGCCTGGTGGAGGCGCTGATCAGTACCGCATCAGCTCGCATTGCGCCATCGAGAAGCCTTTTCCAGGTTCTGGCATAACCTGGGGAAACGTTACCGTGAAGCGCTCGGTCTCACCCGCAATACGGGTCGGAATGAAGTACTGAGCACTTCGCGAACGTGCCAGTCCGCACATGCCTCTCAGGATAAACATCGATGACGACACCGAGCCGCCGGATCGGCGTGCTATCTGAACAGTCGACGAATCCGTCTTGCGCTCGATTTCCTGAAACTCCATGTCGAGCACCTTCCCATTCTCCACAGGGACATCCTTCACCGACAGATGGAACAATGCTGGATCATTCGCTGACGCGCTCAAAGGCGCAAGTGCGAGGACGCCGGCAAGGACGACAAGGCGCTTCATGAAACCTCCTGGCTTTCGATTCGAAATGGGGTGCTTACGCGTACTCCGGAGCGACATATTGGCTCATCCATACGAGATAGTGTATGGCCATCATGTCTTGATTTGCCCATTGCTTGCCGCGTGCCGGCAGATGCGCCCTACGGTACTGCCTGACGCTTCCCGCCTTGACGTTCATCCGTTCTTGGCCGATCCCTGCCGCTTAGTCACCTTTCCATAATCCCGACTCGTACATGAGGCGCATGGTGTAATTGACTTGGAGCGTCTGGTTGGGTCCACATGCGATTTCCGTTTCCTTGCCTGATGCGCCGGGTGCCGAAACGACGATGGAAGATCTATCCCGAAGCGGATCCACGAGGCTGTAGTGGTATCCGTTGTTCGTGAACTCGATGGATGCGTTACCGTTACCGGATGAGTTGTATTTGAATGATCCGAGTGGCGGCGTCTTGATTGCGGGGTAAGCGAATGTCAGCTTCCCGGCGCTCGAGGCCCGGTACTGCAGGTAGCCCGTCGTGCGGGTCACGACGGGTGACGAACACAGCGAAAATACCCCCTTCCTCGTTTCGCAGGTCCACAACGTTATCTCAGCCTTGGTGCAAAGCGGGCTCTGCGGATACATGTCGCGATACTGCTCCAGGGTTGCGTCCGTGATCGAGGGCACCGGCGCGTGTGCTTGTGCGAGAACGGTCGACGTGGTGAGCCCAAGCACAAGGAACAACGGAGCCGAACCCGTATTTTTTATGACTTCTAACATTTGAAGGTCCACGTCTTGTCAGAATTTCATTATCCGAATAAACCGGATTTGTCGGTTGAGTAGCCAACAGTCCTGTTCTTGCTGGAAATAGATAACCCCAACGGGAGTACAGCATCTAACGTTCGACATGTGATGGATGAGTCGCGGGCAATCCTGCGCTTGCCGCCGCTCGCCACCCCTCCCGCTAAAGGACGGTACGTCTTCATGACGCTCTTCTGTTGGTCGAGTGACAGCTAAGATCAGCTCGAATTCCTGGCCGAATGGGGCGATCCCGTGACGAAGCTCCGCTATACCGACTCCTATATCTTCGTCCGGCACGGCTCATCCTGGGATTTCCAGAAACACGGTAGCGCCGCGCCCCGCTATTGGAGGCAAACCAGGCGCTATTTTCAACGCGAATGTGCAGGCTGAAACAACAGCCAGCCCGCAACGACCGCTTCCGGCCCGATTGCGGACGTCCGGAACGGCTCAGTGTACGCTCTTGTTGCCTTGACGACAAGAACAGGTCTGTCAGGCGCTCCAAGCCGCTTCGAGCCGGAACATGCGGATCGTCTCGTTCAGCGTATGCGCCTGTTCCTGCAAGGCCTGGGCCGCGCCGGCCGCCTGCTCGACGAGGGCCGCGTTCTGCTGCGTGACACTGTCCATCTGCCCCACGGCCTGGTTGACCTGCTCGATGCCGATGCGCTGCTCGTCGCTGGCGGCCGTGATGTCGGCCATGATGCCCGTCACCTGGCGCACGCTGGCCAGCACGCGCTGCATGGTGTCGGCGGCGCGTCCCGTGAGTTCCGTGCCGCCCGCGATCTTCGCGGTCGAGTCGTCGATCAGCTGCCGGATCTCCCGGGCCGCGGCGGCGGACCGCTGCGCCAGGTTGCGCACCTCGGTGGCGACGACGGCGAATCCCTTGCCCTGTTCGCCGGCCCGCGCCGCTTCCACGGCGGCGTTGAGCGCGAGGATATTGGTCTGGAACGCGATGCCGTCGATGATGCCCGTGATGTCGGCGATGCGGCGCGCGCCGTCGCTGATCTCGTCCATCGTGGCCGCCACGCGGGCGACGGCGTCGCTGCCCTCGGCCGTGATCGTTGCCGTGGCCGCGGCCAGCGCGTTCGCTTCGCGCGCATTGTCCGCGTTCTGCTGCACGGTGCCCGTCAACTCTTCCATCGACGAGGCACTTTGCTGCAGCGCGCTGGCCTGCATTTCCGTGCGTGCCGACAAGTCCATGTTGCCGCTCGCGATTTGCGAGGACGCCGTCGCGATGGTCTCGGTGCCGCGCCGCACTTCGCCGACCATCGCGCCGAGGCTCGCGTTCATGCGTGCCAGCGCATCGAGCAGCTCGCCGACTTCGTCTTTCGAACCCGCTTCGATCCGGCTGGTGAGGTCCCCGCCGGCCACGCGCTGCGCGACGGCGACGGCGCTGCGCAGCGGCAGCACGATCGAGCGCGCGAGGCGCACGGCGAACACGAGGCCGACGGCCAGCGCGGCGGCGCCCAGTGCCAGCATCAGGACCCGGCCGGACGCGATCCTGCCTTGCACGGCCTTGCCCGCGGCGACGGCGCGCCCTTTTTGCAGCACGTTGAGGTCGTGGACGGACTGCTGCAGCGCGTCCAGGCGCGGCAGCGTCTCCGCCAGCACCCGTTGCTGCGCCTCGTCGCGCCGCCCGGCTTCCACCAGCGCGTTCACCTGCGTGAACGATGCCACGTACGCTTCGCGCCGTTCGGTCACCCGGGCCAGCACGGCCTTGCCCTCGCTGCTTCCGACGAGGCGATGCAAGGTGGCCAGCGCGGCGTCGATCTCGTGCCGGTTCGCTGCGATGCCGTCGCGCACCCGGGCCCGCCAGGCCTCGTCCGGCGCGATGAACAGTTCCAGCGTGCGGCGCGCATTCGCCCGCGTCATCGTGTCGATCGTGGCGGCGGCTTCCGCCTTGGCCCAGTCCTCGTCGATGAGAGCCGTCGTCGCCTGGCCCACGTCGTGGAAACGCTGCAGTCCGACCGCGACCACGAGGGCGAGCAGCACCAGCACGAGGCCGAAGCCGGCGGCCAGGCGGGTGCCGATCCTTAAGTTTGACATTTTCATTTGAAATCCTTTCGTCGCGACACATTCTTGCCACAAGGAAACCAAGTCTAGCCATGTGCGGCGCACGCCGACATACGCCGAAAGAACTAGCCCCCGTCATCCGTCATGCCGACTCCCAGAGTGGCGCGCGGTCTCTACAATCTTCACCATCACCCCAATGGAGAACCGCGATGTTGCGCGACCGCTACGGCCGAACGATCGAATACCTGCGCCTGTCCGTGACGGACCGCTGCGACCTGCGCTGCACGTATTGCATGCCGACGGGTTTCAAGGGTTTCGAGGAACCGGAGGACTGGCTCACGTTCGACGAGATCGAGCGCCTGCTGCGCGCATTTGCCCGCCTCGGCACGCGCCGTATCCGCCTGACGGGCGGCGAGCCGCTGCTGCGCCGCCACGTGACGGACCTGGCCGGGCGTATCGCCGCGATTCCCGGCGTCGACGACCTGTCCCTGTCGACCAATGCCACCACGTTGCGCCGTCACGCCGAGGCGCTGCGCAAGGCCGGCGTGGCGCGCATCAACGTGAGCCTCGATACGCTGGACCGGCAATGCATGCAATCGATCACGGGCCGCGACAGCCATGCGCGCATCCTGGACGGCATCATGGCCGGCAAGGAGGCCGGCTTCGATCCCATCAAGATCAACATGGTGGCCATGCGCGGCGTGAACGACGGCGAGATCGAGCGCATGGCCGAGTTCTGCATCGGCCACGGTTTCGTCCTCCGCCTGATCGAAGTGATGCCGATGGGAGAGACGGGCCGCAACACGGCGTACATGGACCTGCAGCCCGTGCGCGAACGCCTGCAGCAGAAATTCGACCTCGTGCCGCAGGCGCTGGAACTGGGCGGCGGGCCGGCGCGCTACCTCGCCACGCGCGACGGCAAAAGCAGCATCGGCTTCATCACGCCGCTGTCGCAGCATTTCTGCGCCACCTGCAACCGCGTGCGCCTGTCGGTGGACGGCACTTTGTATCTGTGCCTCGGCCAGGAAGAAAAGTTCGAATTCCGCCCGCTGCTGCGCGGCGGCGCCAGCGACGCCGACCTGGAAGCCGCCATCCGCCACGCCATCGAACTGAAACCCCACCAGCACGACTTCACCGCGCGGCCTGAAAAGATCGTGCGCTTCATGTCGCAGACGGGAGGCTGACATGCAGGACATCGAACGCTTCATCCGCGGCTTTTCCCGCTTCCAGCAGCGCTTCATGAGCGAACCGGTCGTGCGCGCCACACTGCGCGACGGCCAGCACCCGTCCACGCTCGTCATCGGCTGCTGCGATTCGCGCGTGGATCCCGCCCTGCTCACCGGCTGCGCGCCCGGCGACCTGTTCGTCGTCCGCAATATCGCGAACCTCGTCCCGCCCTGCACCGCGGACGCATCGGCCGGCGTCAGCTCCGCCATCGAATTCGCCGTGTGCGGCCTGGAAGTGGCGCGCATCGTCGTGCTCGGGCATGCGCGCTGCGGCGGTATCCGCGCGCTGATGTCGGGCAAGCAGGTCACCGACGAGACGGATTTCGTCGCGCGCTGGATGCGCATCGCGGCGCCGGTGCGCGAGGAAGTGCTGCGCGCGCTGCCGCACAAGCACGACGACGCCCGCTGCCGCGCAGCCGAGCAGGCCAGCATCCTCCATTCGCTCGACAACCTGATGACCTATCCGTGGCTGCGCCGGCGCGTCGAAGCGGGCAAGGTCGCGCTGCACGGCTGGTACTTCGACATCGAGACCGGCTCGCTGCTCGCGTATTCCCCGCGCAAGCAGGAATTCCTGAACCTCGTCCAGCCGCTGGACGCCGCCGCATGACTACCACGCCCGACTATCCGCCGATCCCTGGTCACCTGCGCCTGTCGACCCGCATCGCCGGCGCCCTGATCGGCTTTCTGCTGCTGGCGCTGACCGCCATCGGCACCACCTTGTGGCTGTCGTGGCAGCTGGAAGGGTCGGCCGCCGCCATCAACGAGACGGGCGGCGTGCGCAAGCAGGAATACCGCCTCGCGATGCTGCTCGGCCGCGAGGTGCACGCGCCCGGCGGCGGGTATGCCCGCGACGCGCGCGCGCAGATCGCGTCCATCGACGCCACCCTGGCGCTGATCGACCGCGGCGATCCGCAGCGCCCCCTCGGCCTGCCGCCGACGGCCGCGATCCGCGACAGCTTTTCCATGGCGACGCTGCGCTGGCAGCGCGAACTGCGCCCGCTCGCGCTGCAAGTGCTGCAAGCGCGGGGCGACGAGCGCCTGCTCCCGCTGCGCGACTTCCTCGGCAAGGTCGACGCGTACGTGGCCCAGATCGACGCCATCGTGGGCCTGATCGAACGCGACAACGAGGTACGCACGTTCTGGCTGCGCTGCTCGCAGCTGGCCCTGATGGCGCTGGCGATGGGCGGCACCGTCGTCCTCGTGTACCTGATGTTCAGCCTGATCGTCGATCCCGTCGAGCGCCTGCATGCCGGGATGCGCAGCATGGCCGACACGGATTTCGGCGTGCGGCTGGACGTGGCCAGCCAGGACGAATTCGGCCAGCTCGCGACGGGGTTCAACCGGATGGCCGACCGCCTGGAACAGGTGTACGCGAGCCTGGAAGACAAGGTGCGCGAAAAAACGGCCGCGCTGGAAGGCCAGAACCGCGAACTTGCGCTGCTGTACGACAGCGCCGCCTTCCTGCAGGTGCGCCAGACGCTGGAGCCGATGTGCGAAGGCTTCGTCGAACGCATCATGCGCTACTTCGGCGCGGACGGCGGGTCGGTGCGGCTCGTCGATGCCAACACGGACAAGGTGCACCTGATCGTGCAGGTCGGCCTGTCGGAGGAGATGGTCAAGGCCGAGCGCTGCATGCCGGTCGGCGACTGCCTGTGCGGCGAGGCGGCGCAGGGCAAGCACCCCGTCGTGCGCCTGCTGCGCGCCCTCCCCGCTCCGGAACTGTCGCGCTGCGCGCGCGACGGGTTTGCCACGGTGTCCGTGTTCCAGATTTTCGCCCAGGACCAGCACCTCGGCGTGTTCAGCCTGCATTTCCGTATCGAAAAAAGTTTTAACGAACGGGAAACCGGGCTGCTGGAAACGCTGGGCCGGCTGCTGGGCACCGCCATCGAAAACATGCGGCTGGCGGCGCGCGAGCGCGAAATGGCCATCTCGGAAGAGCGCAACATGGTGGCGCGCGGCCTGCACGACAGCATCGCCCAGGGCCTGAACTTCCTGAACCTGCAGGTGCAGATGCTGGAGAAATCGCTGCACGACGGGCAGCAGCAGGATGCCGCCGCGATCGTGCCGATGCTGCGCGCGGGCGTGCAGGAAAGCTACGAGGACGTGCGCGAGCTGTTGCAGAATTTCCGCAGCCGGCTCGAAGAGGATGACCTCAACAGCGCGCTGCGCAAGGCCGTGCGCAAGTTCCGCGACCAGACCGGCGTGGAGGCCAGCTTCCGGGCCGAAGGCGGCGGCGGCCTGCCGTTCCCGCGCGAGGAACAGTTGCAACTCCTGTTCATCGTGCAGGAAGCGTTGTCGAACATCCGTAAACACGCCCATGCCGACAAGGTGCTCGTCCAGGTCCGTGACGGCCAAGACTTTTCCTTATCGATCAGCGATAATGGCGTCGGGTTCGATTCCGCCGCCGTGCCCGCGTCCGGCGACAGCCACGTGGGATTGCACATCATGCGCGAACGGGCCCGGCATATCAACGCCGACCTGGCCATCGAATCCGGGACCGGCGCCGGCACCACCGTCCGCCTGCACGTCCCGAGCGCGCACCGGCGGGCCGCTTGAATCGATTGGAGTAATGGCATGGAAGACCCCCGCGAGCCGATCAGCGTGCTGCTGGTCGACGATCACACGTTGTTCCGCAGCGGCGTACGCTCGCTGTTGCAGCGCAATCCGCGCTTCACCGTCGTCGGCGAAGCGTCGGACGGCATCGACGGCGTGAAGCGGGCGATGCAGCTGAAACCCGACGTGATCCTGCTCGACCTGCACATGCCCGGCATGACCGGCGTGGAGACCCTGGAACTGATCCTGCAGGGCTGGCCCGAGGCGGCCGTCATCATGCTGACCGTGTCCGAGGAAGGCGAAGACCTGGCCACCGCCCTGCAGGCGGGCGCCCGGGGTTACCTGATCAAGAATATCGACGCCGACTACCTGCAGCGCGCCATCGAACGCGCGGCCGCCGGCGAATCCGTGCTGGCCGAATCGATGGCCGCCAAGCTCGTGGCCCAGTTGCAGAAGCAGCGCGAACCCAAGCCGGCCGCGCCGCCGTCGGACCTGGACAAGCTGACGCCGCGCGAACGCGAGATCCTCGCCTGCCTGGCCCGTGGCGAAAGCAACAAGCTCATTGCGCGCGTGCTGGACCTGGCCGAGAGCACGGTCAAGATCCACGTGCAGAACATCCTCAAGAAGCTCGGCCTGTCGAGCCGCGTGCAGGCGGCGGTGTTCGCCGTCGAGCAGGGGCTCGGCAGCGGGCCGGACCGGCAGGGTTGAACAGTCGTAGGGTGGACACCCCGTGTCCACGCGCAACGCGTGCGGTCCGCGAACGTCCGCGCGGGCTCGGGGAGCCCGCCCTACCTCAACGTCAACAATACGGTTTTTACTTCCTCGTACGCGTTCGCAAGCGAAGCCAACTGCTCGTCCGCATCCTCGAAAATCTCCGCCTTCCCCATCAGCTCGAGGTTCGTGCACGGCACCCGCATCCGGTTGGCGCCCACGAAATCGATGCTCGACAACAGGTAGTGCGCCGTCGCCCCCAGCAACTGCCCGTCGCGCTCGCGCACGGCGTGTTCCAGCTTGTGCAGCAGCTGCGGCACCTCGCCCACAAACGCATTCACGACGTCTTCCAGCAGTGAGGTGTCGTCGTCGATCGTGCGCAGCTGCGCGATGCGGGCCGGGTCCAGCACCGCCGCGCCCGCGCGACGCGCCGCCACGTGCTCGCGTGCGGCCGCCAGCGCCTTGTCCAGCACGTCCATCTCGATCGGTTTCGGCACGTAGTCGTTCATGCCGGCGTCCAGGCACCGTTCGCGGTCGCCCGGCATGGCGTTGGCCGTCATCGCGATGATGTAAGGCGCGCTGGCGCCGCGGAAGCGCTCGCGCAGGCGGCGCGTCGCTTCCAGGCCGTCCATTTCCGGCATCTGCATGTCCATCAGGATCACGGGATAATCCTGGCGCTCCAGCGCCGCCACGGCTTCGAGGCCGTTGCCGACGACGTCCGCGCGGTAGCCCAGGTGGCGCAGCAGCTGCCGGATCACCTTCTGGTTGATCGTGTTGTCCTCCGCGACGAGGATGGCGAGGTCGGATTCCTCACGGGCCGGCGCCGGCGCCGGACGCGCCGCCCGCGTCGCGGCCTGGCGCTCGCCCAGCACCTGCTGCAGGGCTTCCAGCAGCGCGGCCGGCTTGATCGGCTTGCTCAGCCATGCGGAGAACTCGCGCACCGCTTCTCCGTCCGCGCCGTGGTGCCGCTGGCCGACGGACGTCAGCAGCACGAGCGGCAGCGCGGCGCGGTCGCGGTGCTTGCGCAGCTCGGCCGCGAGGCGGGCGCCGTCCATGTCGGGCATCTGCATGTCGAGCACCGCCACGTCGAACGGGTGGCCGTCGCGCACGAGGTCGAGCGCCTCCACCGCGGAAGCCGCGGCCAGCGGCACCATGCCCCACAACAGCGCCTGTTTCATCAGGATGCGGCGGTTGGTCGCGTTGTCGTCGACGATCAGGATGCGGCGCCCGCGTACCGTGGCCGCGCGGTCGCGCAACACGTGTTCCGCCAGCTGGTCGTCGAACGCGTCGGCGACGATCGCGGCGCTGAACGTCGATCCCCGTCCCGGTTCGCTTTCCACCGTCAGGCCGCCGCCCATCATCTCGGCGAGGCGCCGGCTGATCGTCAGGCCCAGGCCCGTGCCGCCGTACTTGCGCGTGGTGGAGGCGTCGACCTGGGTGAACGAGTGGAAGATGTCGTCCAGGCGATGCGGCGGGATGCCGATGCCCGTGTCGCGCACCGCGAACACGAGGCGGTAGCCGCCTTCCGCGCGCGGTTCGCCCGACACGGTAACGACCACCTCGCCGTGGTGCGTGAACTTGATCGCGTTCGACAGCAGGTTGACGAGGATCTGGCGCAGGCGCGTCGCGTCCGCGAGGATCGTGGCGGGCACGCCCGGCTCGATCATGTATGCGAGGTCCAGGTTCTTGTCGCTGGCGCTGGGCGCGAGCAGGTCGAGCGCTTCCTCGACGCAGCGGCGCACCTCGAACGCGTGGCGCTCGAGGTCCAGGCGCCCCACTTCCAGCTTCGAATAATCGAGCAGGTCGTTGATGATCGAGAGCAGCGCCTCGCTGCTGGAGCGGATCGTTTCCGTGTAGTCGCGCTGCTCGTCGTCGATGTCCGTGTGCAGCAGGAGGCTCGTCATGCCGATGACGGCGTTCAGCGGCGTGCGGATCTCGTGGCTCATATTGGCCAGGAACATGCTCTTGGCCTGCATGGCCGCTTCCGCGCGGTCGCGCGCCAGTTCGAGCTCGCGCTCGTAGGCCTTGCGCTCCGAGATGTCCTGCAGGATCGCCGTGAGGATCACACGCCCGCCCGCCGCCGACTTCGAGATCGTCGCTTCCGCCGGGAATTCGCTGCCGTCCTTGCGCACGGCGTAGATGGTGCCCCGCTCGCCCATGCGCCGGGCCGTGCGCTCCCCGTGCTGGAAGCCGGCCACCCGTTCCGCGTGACCGGGACGGAAGCGCTCCGGCATCAGCATCGCCAGGTCCTGGCCTGTCACTTCCGCGGCCGTCCAGCCGAACACCCGCTCCGCGCCCTGGTTGAACAGGATGATCTTCTGCTGCTCGTCCGTGCAGATCACGGCGTTTTCGGCGATGTCGATGATGTTGCTGAGCTGTTCCGGGCTGAGAGTGTGCGGCATGGGCGGTTCCGTGCGACTGGGTCGCGATAGGGGCAATAAGCGCCATCGTACACGGACCTACGCCTTTGTGACTAGGCCGCCTAGCTCTATTGCGCTCCCGACTATCACCCTCCGGCCAATGGTTGGGCTGGCCCCCGCCACGTACGCTTCCACCATCGACAAGTGCTTTTATCAGGAGAAAAAAATGAGCACCGACAGACGGCCCCTCGCGGTCCTGGTCAGCAGTACCTTCGCATTCACGATCTGCTTCGCGATCTGGATGATGTTCGCCGTGCTGGGCATCCCCATCAAGACCAAACTGGGCCTGAACGAAACGGAGTTCGGCCTCCTCGTCGCCACGCCCGTGCTGAGCGGCGCCCTCGTGCGCGTCCCGCTCGGCATCTGGACCGACCGCTACGGCGGCCGCATCGTGTTCTTCACGCTGATGCTCGCGTGCGCCCTGCCGATCTACCTGATCAGCCACGCCACCGCCTACTGGCACTTCCTCGTGCTGGGCCTCTTCGTGGGCCTGGCCGGCGGCTCGTTCTCGGTCGGCACGCCGTACGTCGCGCGCTGGTTCGGCAAGGAACGCCGCGGCCTCGCCATGGGCGTGTTCGGCGCCGGCAACTCCGGTTCCGCGCTGACCAAGTTCGTGGCCCCGGCCATCATCGCCGCCCTCGGCTGGCAAGGCCTGCCGAAGGTGTACGCCGTCGTGATGGTCGCCACCGCGCTGCTGTTCTGGTTCGGCACCTATTCCGACCCGTCGCACAAATCCGCTTCCGGCGAAAGCTTCGCGGCGCAGATGCGCGTGCTGAAGGATCCGCGCGTATGGCGCTACTGCCAGTACTACTCCGTCGTGTTCGGCGGCTACGTGGCGCTGGCGCTGTGGATGACGAAATACTACGTGGGCGAATACGGCTTCGGCCTCAAGGAAGCCGCGCTGCTGGCCGCCTGCTTCTCGCTGCCGGGCGGCGTGCTGCGCGCGCTGGGCGGCTGGATCTCCGACAGATTCGGCGCCTACAAGGTCACCTGGTGGGTGATGTGGGTGTGCTGGGTGTGCTTCTTCATCCTGTCGTATCCGCAGACAACGATGAGCGTCAAGACCGTCACCGGCGCGATGGACATGCACATCGGCCTCGGCCCCTTGACCTTCACCCTGCTGCTGTTCGTCGTCGGCGTCGCCATGGCGATCGGCAAGGCATCCGTGTTCCGCTTCATCGCCGACGATTTCAGCGACAACATCGGCGCCGTCTCGGGCGTCGTCGGCCTGGCCGGCGGCCTCGGTGGCTTCATCCTGCCGATCATGTTCGGCGCCATCGTCGACCTCACCGGCATCCGTTCCAGCTCCTTCATGCTGCTGTACGGGACCGTGTGCGTGTCGCTCGTCTGGATGCATTTCTCGTTCAAACCGCAAACCAAAGCCCCAGTCGCCGCGCCTGTCACGCCGCTGCGCAAGGCTGCCTGATTCACTCAATAATCACAGGAGAACATCGTGAGTCGCTACCTCATCTCGACCTGGGAACCCGAGGTTCCCGCTTTCTGGCACAGTCGCGGCAAGCCCACGGCCAACCGCAACCTCTGGATCTCGATCCCCGCGCTGATGCTGGCCTTCGCGATCTGGATGGTGTGGAGCGTCGTCGTCGTCAACCTGCCTGCCATCGGCTTCAAGTACAGCACCAACCAGCTGTTCTGGCTCGCCGCCGTGCCGGGCCTGTCGGGCGCCACCCTGCGCATCTTCTACTCGTTCATGGTGCCGATCTTCGGCGGCCGCAAATGGACCGCCATCTCCACCGCGTCGCTCTTGATCCCCGCGCTGGGCATCGGCTTCGCCGTGCAGGACCCGAACACCAGCTACCCGACCATGCTCGTGCTGTCGCTGCTGTGCGGCTTCGGCGGCGGCAACTTCGCCTCGTCGATGGCCAACATCAGCTTCTTCTACCCGAAAGCCCAGAAGGGCTACGCCCTCGGCATGAACGCGGGCCTCGGCAACCTGGGCGTCTCCGCCGTGCAGTTCGTCGTGCCCCTCGTGATCACGTTCGCCTTGTTCGGCGGTGAGCCGCAGACCTGGACCAAGGCCGCGGCCACCAAGCAGATGTGGCTGCAGAACGCTGGCTTCGTGTGGGTCCCGTTCATCATCGTGAGCACCCTGGCCGCCTGGTTCGGCATGAACGACCTCGCATCGGCCAAGGCCTCGTTCGCGGAGCAGGCCGTGATCTTCAAGCGCAAGCACAACTGGCTCATGTGCTGGCTGTACGTGGGCACCTTCGGCTCGTTCATCGGCTACTCGGCCGCCTTCCCGCTGCTGACCAGCACCCTGTTCCCGCAAGTGAACCCGCTGCAGTACGCGTTCGTCGGCCCCCTCGTCAGCGCCCTCGCCCGCGTGGCCGGCGGTTATATCTCCGACAAGCTGGGCGGCGCCCGCGTCACGGTGTGGACGTTCGTCGCCATGATCGCCGCCGTGCTGGGCGTGCTGCATTTCCTCCACGCCGGCAGCTTCGCCGGCTTCTTCGGCATGTTCCTCGTGCTGTTCGCCTGCACCGGCGTCGGCAATGCCTCGACCTTCCGCATGATCCCCGTGATCTTCCTGACATTGCACCAGCGCGCCGCGAAAGGCCAGTCGGAAGGCGCCCAGGCGCAGGCCGTCGCCAGCGCCAACAAGGAAGCGGCCGCGGTCCTCGGCTTCACCTCGGCCATCGCCGCCTACGGCGCCTTCTTCATCCCGAAGAGCTACGGCACCTCGATCGCCCTGACGGGCAGCGCCGACGCCGCCCTGTGGTGCTTCATCGGCTTCTACGTCACCTGCATCGCCGTCACCTGGTGGTTCTATGCCCGCAAGGGTGCCGAGATCACCTGCTAGTCATAAAGGAGTAGACGGCCTACTCCGTATGTCGCGTCCGGACCGACTTCTTGCGAATACCGCGTAGCCGGTCCGCTCCGTAGACTGAACACAGCTGCACAACACCGAATATCAAGAGCGCGCCCCGGCGCGCCGTTGGAGAAACCATGAGTCACTTTTTGGACCGCCTGAAATTTTTCGGCAAAACGGGCGAGACGTTTTCGAATGGCCACGGGGCCGTCGTCAGCGAAGACCGCACCTGGGAAAAGGCCTACCGCCAGCGCTGGCAGCACGACAAGATCGTGCGCTCGACGCACGGCGTGAACTGCACGGGTTCGTGCAGCTGGAAGGTCTACGTCAAGAACGGCCTGATCACCTGGGAAACCCAGCAGACCGACTACCCGCGCACCCGCCCGGACCTGCCGAACCATGAACCCCGCGGCTGCCCGCGCGGCGCCAGCTACTCGTGGTACGTCTATTCGGCGCAGCGCGTCAAGCACCCGATGGTGCGCGGCCGCCTGATGCAGCTGTGGCGCGAAGCGCGCACCACCCGCGACCCGGTCGCCGCCTGGGAATACATCACGAACGATCCGCAAAAGGCGGCCAGCTACAAGTCCGTGCGCGGCCAGGGCGGCTTCGTGCGCGCCAAGTGGGACGAGGTGAACGAGATCATCGCCGCCGCCAACGCCTACACCATCGGCAAATACGGCCCGGACCGCATCATCGGCTTCTCGCCGATCCCCGCCATGTCGATGGTCAGCTATGCCGCGGGCACCCGCTACCTGAGCCTCATCGGCGGCGTCGCCATGAGCTTCTACGACTGGTACTGCGACCTGCCGCCTTCCAGCCCGCAGGTGTGGGGCGAGCAGACGGACGTGCCGGAATCGGCCGACTGGTACAACTCCACGTACCTGATGGTGTGGGGTTCGAACGTCCCGATGACCCGCACCCCGGACGCCCACTTCTACACGGAAGTGCGCTACAAGGGCACGAAGACCGTCGCCGTGTCGTCCGACTTCGGCGAGATGGCCAAGTTCGGCGACATCTGGCTCGCGCCCAAGCAGGGCACGGACGCCGCGCTGGCGATGGCCATGGGCCACGTGATCCTGAAGGAATTCCACGCCACCGGGAAGTCCACGTACTTCCGCGACTACGCCAGGCAGTACACCGACTTCCCGATGCTGGTCATGCTGAAGGAGCGCGACGGCACGCTGGTCCCCGACTACTTCCTGCGTGCGTCGCACCTCGCGCACAACCTGGACGAAACGAACAACCCGGAATGGAAGACGCTCGTCATCGACGAGACCACCGGCAAGATCGTCGCGCCGAGCGGCTCGATCGGCTTCCGCTGGGGCGAATCGGGCAAGTGGAACCTGGAGCAGAAGGAAGGCGCCACGCGCAATCCGATCGATCCCAAGCTGTCGCTGCTCGACGACCATGACCGCATCGTCCCGGTGGGCTTCCCCTACTTCGGCGGCAAGGATGCCGACGACCTCCTGCTGCGCAACGTGCCGGTCAAATCCGTCACGCTTGCCGACGGCACCACGGCGCTCGTCACCACCGTGTACGACCTGTCGATGGCCAACTACGGCGTCGACCGCGGCATCTGCCCGAACGCCGCGAAGAACTACGGCGACGACGTGCCGTACACCCCCGCATGGCAGGTGAAGCACACCGGCGTGAAGGCGGAAGACGTGATCACCGTGGCGCGCGAATTCGCCGACAACGCCGACCGCACCCGCGGCAAGTCGATGGTCATCGTCGGCGCGGCGCTGAACCACTGGTACCACATGGACATGACGTACCGCGGCATCATCAACATCCTCATGATGTGCGGCTGCATCGGCCAGAGCGGCGGCGGCTGGGCCCACTACGTCGGCCAGGAAAAGCTGCGCCCGCAGACCGGCTGGACCCCGCTCGCGTTCGCGCTGGACTGGAACCGCCCGATGCGCCAGATGAACGCGACGTCGTTCTTCTACGCCCACACGAGCCAGTGGCGCCACGAAAAACTGCACACGTCCGAGATCCTGTGCCCGACCGCGGACGGCAAGCTGGAAGAGATGTCGCTGATCGACTTCAACGCCAAGGCCGAGCGCATGGGCTGGCTGCCGTCGGCGCCGCAGCTGGAAACGAACCCGCTGGACGTCGTGCGCGCCGCGGAAAGCCTGGGCCAGGACCCGGCCAAATATGCCGTCGAACAGATCAAGGCCGGCAAGCTGAATTTCTCGTGCGACGACCCGGACAACCCGGCTAACTTCCCGCGCAATATGTTCGTGTGGCGTTCCAACATCCTGGGCAGCTCGGGCAAGGGCCACGAATACTTCCTGAAATACCTGCTGGGCACCCAGAACGCGCTGATGAGCGACGAAGACGCCTGCGTCAAGCCGCGCGACGTCAAGGTGCGCCCGGCCGCCGAGGGCAAGCTCGATCTGCTCGTCGTGCTGGACTTCCGCATGTCGACGACGTGCCTGTACGGCGACATCGTGCTCCCGACGGCCACCTGGTACGAAAAGGACGACCTGAACACGTCCGACATGCACCCGTTCATCCACCCGCTGTCGGAAGCCGTTCAGCCGCTGTGGGAAGCCAAGTCGGACTGGGAAATCTACAAGGGCATCGCGGCCAAGCTGTCCGAGATCGGCGGCGCCCACCTGGGCACCCGCAAGGACCTGATCCTCACGCCGCTGCTGCACGACACCCCGGGCGAACTCGGTCAGCCGTTCGATCCGAAGGACTGGCGTGCCGGCGAGTGCGAACCGATCCCGGGCAAGACGATGCCGTCGATGACGGTCGTGGAACGCAACTACCGCGACATCCACAAGAAGTTCACGTCGATCGGCCCGCTGCTGGAAAAAGTGGGCAACGGCGGCAAGGGCATCGACTGGAAGACGGCGCACGAAGTCGACGTGCTGCGCGGCTTGAACCGCACCGTGCTGGAAGACGGCGTGTCGAAGGGACAGCCGCGTCTCGACACGGCGATCGACGCCGCCGAAATGATCCTCACCTTGGCGCCGGAAACGAATGGCCATGTGGCCGTGAAGGCCTGGGAAGCGCTGTCGAAGATCACGGGCCGCGACCACACGCACCTGGCGATCCCGCGCGAGCACGACAGCATCCGCTTCCGCGACGTGCAGGCGCAGCCCCGCAAGATCATTTCGTCGCCGACGTGGTCGGGCCTGGAAAGCGAGGAAGTCAGCTACAACGCCGGCTACACGAACGTGCATGAACTGATCCCCTGGCGCACGCTGACGGGCCGCCAGCAGTTCTACCAGGACCACGTCTGGATGCGCGACTTCGGCGAGGGGCTGTGCGTGTACAAGGCCGCGATCAACACCAAGACGACGGAAGCGATCATGAACCGCCGTCCGAACGGGAACAAGGAGCTGGCGCTGAACTGGATCACGCCGCACCAGAAATGGGGCATCCACTCGACCTACTCGGACAACCTGCGCATGCTCACGCTGTCGCGCGGCGGCCCGCACGTGTGGCTGTCCGAGATCGACGCCAGGACCGCCGGCATCGAGGACAACGACTGGATCGAGGTGTTCAACGTGAACGGCACCCTGACGGCCCGCGCGGTGGTCAGCCAGCGCGTCCCGGAAGGCATGACGATCATGTACCACGCCCAGGAAAAGATCGTCAACGTGCCGGGCGCGGAAACGTCGAAGAAGCGCGGCGGCATCCACAACTCGGTGACGCGCGCCGTGACCAAGCCGACCCACATGATCGGCGGCTACGCCCAGCTGTCGTACGGATTCAACTACTACGGCACGGTGGGTTCGAACCGCGACGAATTCGTCGTGGTCCGCAAGATGCGCGACGTGAACTGGATGGAAGGCGCCCGCGACGAATCGCGTCCGAACGGCGACCAGCAGCCGGCGCGCCCTGCCCCGGCCAAGCCGGCAGGAACGCCGAAACGCGACACGGAAGAACGCGAACCCGCACTGGCGCGGGTGCATGCCCCGAAGGGTGCTTGAAAGAATAGCGAGGAACAGAAATGAAGATCAGAGCACAAATCGGCATGGTGCTGAACCTGGACAAATGCATCGGCTGCCACACCTGCTCGGTGACCTGCAAGAACGTCTGGACGAGCCGCGACGGCGTGGAATACGCGTGGTTCAACAACGTCGAGACGAAGCCCGGCATCGGCTACCCGAAGGAATGGGAAAACCAGGACAAGTGGAACGGCGGCTGGAAACGCACGGCGTCCGGCAAGATCGAACCGCGCCAGGGCAGCCGTTTGAAAATCCTGGCGAACATCTTCGCCAACCCGAACCTGCCGCAGATCGACGAGTACTACGAGCCGTTCACGTACGACTACGAGCGCCTGCAGAACGCGCCGCTGTCGGAGACGCCGCCGACCGCCCGTCCGATCTCCGTCCTGACGGGCAAGAAGATGGACAAGATCGAATGGGGTCCGAACTGGGAAGACGACCTGGGCGGCGAATTCGCCAAGCGCAGCAAGGACAAACTGTTCGACAACGTGCAGAAGGAGATGTACTCGACGTTCGAGAACACCTTCATGATGTACCTGCCGCGCCTGTGCGAGCACTGCCTGAACCCGGCCTGCGTGGCATCGTGCCCGTCCGGTTCCGTGTACAAGCGCGAGGACGACGGCATCGTGCTGATCGACCAGGACAAGTGCCGCGGCTGGCGCATGTGCATCTCCGGCTGCCCGTACAAGAAGATCTACTACAACTGGTCTTCCGGTAAAGCCGAGAAGTGCACGTTCTGCTACCCGCGCATCGAAGCGGGCCAGCCGACCGTGTGCTCGGAAACCTGCGTGGGCCGCATCCGCTACCTGGGCGTGCTGCTGTACGACGCCGACAAGATCGAAGCCGCGGCGTCCGTCGCCGACGAGCAGGACCTGTACGAAGCGCAGCTCGGCCTGTTCCTCGATCCGCACGACCCGGACGTGATCGCGGAAGCGCGCCGCCAGGGCATCCCGGACTCGTGGCTGGAATCGGCGAAGCGTTCGCCCGTCTACAAGATGGCCGTCGAATGGAAGATCGCCTTCCCGCTGCACCCTGAATACCGGACGCTCCCGATGGTGTGGTACATCCCGCCGCTGTCGCCGATCCAGGCCGCGGCGGAAAGCGGCAAGATGGGCATGAACGGCATCCTGCCGGACACGAAGAGCCTGCGCATCCCCGTGCGCTACCTCGCCAACCTGCTCACCGCGGGCAAGGAAGCGCCGGTCGTGCATGCGCTGGACCGCATGCTGGCGATGCGTGCCTACATGCGTTCGAAGTCCGTCGACAAGGTCGAGAACCTCGACGTGCTGCGCCAGGTCGGCCTGTCGCAGGCGGTCGTGGAAGACATGTACCACATCATGGCCATCGCGAACTACGAAGACCGCTTCGTGATCCCGAGCAGCCACAAGGAAATGGCCGAGGACAGCTTCAACGAGAAGGGCTCGTGCGGCTTCTCGTTCGGTAACGGCTGCTCGGACGGCACCAGCGACGCCTCCCTGTTCGGCAAGAAGAAGCAGGGCTCGACGATCTTCGTCTCGATGCCGAAATCGCGCAAGAAGAAAGAAACGGAAGGAGCCTGACATGAACCACTACCGCATCCTGTCCGCGCTGCTGCTGTACCCGGAGGGCGACCTCGTCGCCGCCCTGCCGGAGCTGGAGGGCGGCCTGCCGCTGCCGATGCGCGCCCAGGTGGCGCCGCTGCTGGCGCACCTGGCCGAGAACGACATGATCACGCTGCAGCAGGAATACGTGCAGACGTTCGACCGCACGCCGTCGCACTCGCTGCACCTGTTCGAGCACATCCACGGCGAATCGCGCGACCGCGGCCAGGCCATGGTCGACCTGATGGAAGAGTACAAGAAGCACGGCCTGGAAATGCAGGGCGACGAGCTGCCGGACTTCGTGCCGCTGTTCCTCGAATTCCTGTCGCAGCTGGATAACGAGGAAGCCGGCCGCCTGCTGGGCGACGCCGTCCACGTGCTGGCGTTCATCGGCCGCAAGCTGGCCGCGAACGGCAGCCCGTATGCCGGCGTGTTCGGCGTGCTGGAAGGCCTGTCCCCGGTGGCGGCGGAAGAACTGTCCGAGCCGCCGATCAAGGACATGGACGAGGCGCTGGAAACCTTCGGCCCCGGCGCCGACGGCGTCGAGCCCCTGCTCAAGCCGCAGGCTTCGGGTCCGCAACCGATCAATTTTTACCCGCGCGGCACGCGCCCAACCGTGCATCAGGAGGCAGCATGAACTACGTAAATCAATTCCTGTTCGGGATCTACCCGTACATCGCGCTCGCGATCTTCCTGCTCGGGAGCCTGATCCGCTTCGACCGCGAGCAATACACGTGGCGCTCCGAATCCACGCAGGTGCTGCACACCGGCCAGCTGCGCTTGGGGAGCATCCTGTTCCACATCGGGATCATCGGCCTGCTGGGCGGCCACGCCGTCGGCCTGCTGACGCCCGTGTGGGTGTGGGATACGCTGGGTGTCACGCACGGCGCCAAGCAGCTGTTCGCGATGGCCGCGGGCGGCGTGATGGGCACCCTGTGCCTGATCGGCATCCTGCTGCTGCTCGCCCGCCGCCTCGGCAACGAGCGCCTGCGTGCCGCCACCACGTTCAAGGACAAGATCGTGCTGCTGTGGATCCTCGGCACGCTGCTGCTGGGTCTCTCGTCGATCTTCGTGTCGGCGGGCCACATGGACGGCCACGTGATGGTCCTGCTGATGACCTGGGCCCAGCACATCGTGACGTTCCGCGGCGACGCCGCCGGCTTCATCGCCGATGCGCCGCTCGTGTTCAAGCTGCACCTGTTCATGGGGATGTCGCTGTTCGTCATCTTCCCGTTCACCCGCCTCGTCCACATCTGGAGCGGTTTCGGCGCGGTGACCTACCTGGGCCGTGCCTTCCAGCTGGTCCGTCCGCGCTAAGGAGTCATCATGGGTATCTCCGTCAACGGCGTCGACATCGACGACCGCCAGATCGAACTGGAACTGCCGCACCACAAGGATGCCGCCAATCCGCTGAAGGCATCGGTGCACGAAGTCGTGCTGCGCACCGTGCTGCTGCAGGAAGCGGACCGGCTGGGCATGGCGTGCGGCGACGATGATGCGCGCATCGAGGCGCTGCTGACGCAGGAAGTCAGCGTGCCGCAGGCCGACGAAGCGGCGTGCCTCACGTACTACCGCAACCATCCGGACAAGTTCACCCGCGGCGAGATGGTCGAGGCGCGCCACATCCTGTTCCAGGTGACGCCGACCGTGCCGCTGGACCTCGTGCGCGAAACGGCGGAAGACATCCTCGCGGCGCTGCAGGCCGCGCCGGAACGCTTCGGCGAACTGGCGGCGCAGTATTCGAACTGCCCGTCCGGTGCCGTGGGCGGCAGCCTCGGTCAGCTGAACCGCGGCGACTGCGTGCCGGAATTCGACGACGTGCTGTTCCGCCTCGGCGAGAACGAACTGGCGCCGCGCCCGATCGAGACGCGCTTCGGCCTGCACATCGTGCAGGTGCTGCGCCGCATCGACGGTTCGCTGCTGCCGTTCGAGGTGGTGAAATCGCAGATCGCCGCCTGGCTCGCGACGGCCGCGCTGCAGCGGGGCATCCACCAGTACCTGCAGATCCTCGTGGGCCGCGCACGCATCGAAGGCATCACGCTGGAAGGGAGCGCGACGCCGCTCGTGCAATAGCGAAGGCCGGCATAACGCAAACGTTACGCGTGGGCGCATTTCATTTGAGGCCCCCGGCCTCAAATGCCCACCCTACAGGGTTTGGAAAAACTGCCCCGGCTGCGGACGCACCCGGGGCGTTTTTTTAGGTTCGCCGGTACCGATGCCGATGAAGCAGACGGCGCGCTCGTGCGCCTCCAGCGCCAGCAGGCGGCGCATGGCGGGCGTGTCGAGTGCCCCGCCGCTCGCGAGGCCGCTGGCGAAGCCCAGCGCCTGTGCCGCGAGGAGCACGTTCTGCAGCGCGCAACCCAGGGAGATCAGTTTTTCCTCGACCGGGATGGACGTTCCGGGCACATCGACGAGGATCGCGACGAGCAGGCACGGCGCGTGCAAGGCTTTTTCGCGCGCGGACGCCCGCGCTTCATCGTTGGCGGCGGGATCGCGCTGCAGGAGCGCCTGTTCGAACGCGGCGCCGAGATCGTCGCGCCGCGCCGAAGGAACCAGCACGAAGCGCCACGGCAGCAAACAGCCGTGATCGGGCGCCTGCGCGGCCGCGTCCATCATCCGCGCCAGCGCGGCATCGTCGGGCCCCGGCGCCTGCAGGCGGCGCAGGGCCACGTGCCGGCGTGCCGCCAGCGTGCTCCACAAATCGTCGTTCATGGACGTATTATAGGGTCAGGTCGCGGTGCGGTTGCGCCCTGTTTCCTTCGCCCGGTACAGGGCCGCGTCCGCGTGCGCGACGCATGCGCGGTCGGGGTCGTCCGCCTGCCCGGGCACGGCCGCGTACGCGCCGATGCTGACGGTGACGACGCCGAGCGGCGCCCCCTCGTGAGGCAGCGCATGCGCGGCCAGGTTCGCGTGGATCGCGCCCGCGACGTCGCATGCCCCGGCCAGGTCGGTGTCCGGCAGCAGCACGACGAATTCTTCTCCGCCATAGCGCGCCGCCAGGTCGCCGCTGCGCCGCAGGCCGCGCTGGATGGCCTGCGCGACGGTCTTGAGGCATTCGTCGCCCGCCAGGTGGCCGTAGCGGTCGTTGTAGCGCTTGAAGTGGTCGACGTCGATCATCAGCACCGCGATGCTCGTGCGGTTGCGGAACGCGCGTCGGTGCTCCCGCTCCCACGCCTGTTCGTAATAGCGCCGGTTGAACAGCTCCGTCAGGCCGTCGACGTAGGCCATGGCCGACAGCGACGCATTCGCCGTCTCGAGCAGCGCCTTCGTCGCGAGCAGGTCGCGCTGCAACCGGTCGCGCAGCGCGATCTGGCGCACGGCGCGCCGTCCGAGCAGCAACTGGCCGGCGATCAGCACGAACAGCGCCAGGTACGACAGGGCCGCGGTCTGGCGCCATGGACGCAGCGCGACATCCTTCGAGCGCAGGACCGCGACCTGCGCCGGATAATCGCCGACGCGCGATTCGCTGTAGATAAACGTTTCGCCGGCGACGTCGGCCTCGCGTCCATGCAGCCGGAACACGGGGTCAGCCTTCATGTCGCGCCCGATGCTGGCCGTGTCGAACGGCACGCGCAGCAACAGGGTGCCGTCGTCCAGCGTCATCAGGATGCGGCCGTCGCCGCCGATGTCGAGGCCCTCGTAGACCTTGCGGAAGAAATCGATCTTGATCGTCGCCAGCGCCACGCCGGCGAAGCTGCCGTCCGGATGGTCGACGCGGCGCGACACGGGAATGATCCAGGCGCCGCTCGTGCGGCCGATGATCGGCGCGCCGATGTGCACGCCCCGTCCCGGATGCCGCTTGTGGTACTGGAAGTAGGCGCGGTCGCTGTTGTTGCGGCCGTCGAACTGCGTGCCGGCGGAATTCACGATCCAGCGGCCGTCCTCGTCGTACAGGAAGAGGCCCTGCAGGGCCGGCATGTCCGCCATGTGCTTCATCATGAGGGCGCGCAGGCGCGTCATGTTCGCAGCCGACCACCCTTCCACTTCCACCTTGTCGACGAGCGACACGAGCACCGTGTCCGCCATCTTGAACGAGGAATTCGCCTGGTTGGCGAGCGTATGCGCCGTATTGGACGCGGAAATGGACGCGCCGGCCAGTTCCAGCGCGCGCGAGTGATACCCGCTCCATGCCATGACGACGACCGACATGAGGCACGCCATCAGGACCAGCGCGATCGTGACGGCCTTCAGCGGCCGGCGCCCGGCGTCCAGCGCGTCGGCACGATCCTCCCTTGCTGGTCCGCCATTCGACTGCAATACCGCATTGGCTCCGCCACGAAACAACACTCACCCCGACGATTCGACAAACCGCCGAGTGTATGCGATCGCCGGTCTGCCATGTCGCCGCGCGATGCAATAAAGGCAGCCTATGTATCCACGCAACAACGAATGTGACCCGGTGTCACATTATCGGTCCCTCGCGTCTCCGATATTCCGCACCGGGACGGTCAGCGCCGCGTCAGTTCGATGGTCTGGCGGAGGCGGATGTCGTCCGATGCGCTGCCCACCATCAGCTCGAACGTCCCCGGCTCCGCGCCCCATGCGAGCTTGCGGTCGAAGAACGACAGCGTGTCGCGATCGATCGCGAAGCTGACGGTGCGGCGCTCGCCCGGTTTCAATGCGATACGCTGAAAACCCTTCAGTTCCTTCACCGGCCGCACGACGGATGCCACGGGGTCGCGCAGGTAGAACTGCACGACTTCGGCGCCAGCCACAGGGCCGCTGTTCGTGAGCGTGAACCGGAGGGCGATCTTCCCGTCGGGCGTCATGCGCGTGCTGGAGAGACGCAGGTCGTCGTACGCGAACGTCGTATAGCTCAGGCCATGGCCGAACGCATAGCGCGGCGTGTTCGGCGAATCGATGTAGGCGGACCGGTAGACGCTGTTCCCGTTGTCCAGCACGGGGCGTCCTGTCTGGTATTGCTGGTAGCCGATCGGGATCTGCCCCATGTTGCGCGGGAAGGTCATCGGCAGTTTGCCCGACGGGTTCACGTCGCCGAACAGCACGTCCGCGATCGCATTGGCCCCCTCACTGCCGGGGTGCCACGCGTACAGGATGGCGTTCGCCCCTTCCGCCACGTTCTCGAAGATCAGCGGGCGCCCGGCCATGATCACGACGACGGGTGTCTTGCCGATCGCCTTCAACGCATCGAAGAGCTCTGCCTGGCGGCCCGGCAGGCCGAGGTGGGCGCGCGATTTCGCCTCGCCCGACATGTCCCAGCTTTCGCCGACGGCCAGCACGACCACGTCGGACGCGCGCGCGAGGTCGAGCGCGTCCGCGAAGCCTTCGGTGCCGCGGCAGGCCACGTCGCAGCCGGCCGCGGTCGCGACGCGCGTTCCCGCGCCCGCGTGCGTGCGCACGGCGTCGACGAGGCTCGCCATCGTGGCCGCGTTCGAGTCCACGATCCAGCCGCCCTCGAGGTCGCGCCGGGCGTCGGCCAGCGGTCCGATCACGGCGATCGAGCGCGCGCCCTTGCGCAGCGGCAGCGCGGCCCCGTCGTTCTTGAGCAGCACCATCGACTCCGCCGCGATCCGGCGCGCGGCCGCGCGGTGGCGCGGATCCGCCAGCGCCGCCTTCTCGCGCGCGGGATCGGAAAAGCGGTACGGATCGTCGAACAGGCCCAGCTCGAACTTCTTGGTCAGGACGCGCCGCACGGCATCGTCGACGAGCGCCACGTCCACCCGGCCGCTGCGCACGAGCTGCGCCAGCGACGACGCGTACGCGCTGCTCTCCATGTCCATGTCGCTGCCGGCGGCGATGGCCTTCGCGGCCGCATCCGGCAAGTCGTCCGCATAGCCGTGGACGGCCATTTCGCGCACCGAACCCCAGTCGCTGACGACGAAGCCCGTGAAGCCCCAGCGGCCCTTGAGGATATCCCGCTGCAGCATGGCGTTGCCGGTGGCGGGCACGCCGTTCAGCGTGTTGAACGAGTTCATGAAGGTGGCCACGCCCGCATCCAGCGCGGCCTTGAACGGCGGCAGGTAGGTGTCGTGCAGCAGGTGCTCGCTCATGTCGACGGCGTTGTAATCGCGGCCGGCGGTCGCGGCGCCATAGGCGGCGAAATGCTTCGCGGTGGCCATCACGGAGTCGAGGCCGCCCAGCTTCGTGCCCTGGAAACCGCGCACGCGGGCGGCGGCGATGCGCGATCCGAGGTAGCTGTCTTCACCCGCCCCTTCCATCACCCTGCCCCAGCGCGGATCGCGGCCGACGTCGACCATCGGCGCGAACGTCCAGTGCACGCCGGCCGCGGACGCCTCGCGCGCGGCGATGCGGGCCGATTCCTCGATCGCATCGAGGTCCCACGACGCCGCTTCGCCGAGCGGCACCGGGAACACGGTGCGGTAACCGTGGATGACGTCGAGGCCGAACAGCAGCGGAATGTGCAGCCGCGACTGCAGCGCCAGCGCCTGCACCCGGCGCGTCTCGGCCGCGCCGCGGATGTTCAGCATGGAGCCGATTTTCCCCTCGCGGATATCGCGCTCGATGTCGCGCACCTTGTCGGTGCCCGGCCCCGTGCTGAAGTCCTTGCCCGACAACTGGTTCAGCTGGCCGACCTTTTCCTCCAGCGTCATCTGGCGCAGCAGTGCTTCGACACGCTGGCTCACGTCCGCCCGTGCCGTGCCCGCGAGCGCCATCAGCGCGCAGGCGATGGCCGTGCGTGCATATCGTCTCTTCTCCATGTGGTCTCCACCGAGGTCATCCGGTCCAATATAACCTCAAGTAAAACGTTTTACAACGCCGGAGACCGCAGAATCAGAACAGCACGTCCCAAGTCACGGTGACCATCTTCGCGTTCTTCGTGAAGTCGTACGCGCTCGAATCCTTCACCGAATCCCACTGCACCTTCAGGTCCATGTTCTTCCGAAAATCCCAGCGCACGCCGGCGAAGCGCGTGTTGTCGTTCTGCGTGGCCGTATAGGCCGCGGTCTGCTTTTCCTTGTACGAGGAAAAACCGGCCATGGGCGTGAACTGGCCGATGCGGTAGCCGACGGTCGCCGTCCAGCTGGACGACTTGTAGTCCAGCGCGGGACGCATGAAGCGGTTGGCTTCCGCGCGCACGATCCAGTTGCCGTAGTCGATGCTGCCGGAGAGGCCTATGATGCGCTGGCGCGTGCCGCGGGCGAACGTCGGGTCTTCACCCGGCGGGTACATCGACAGGTCGATCGAGTTCTGCATGTAGATCACGCGCGCGCCGAACACCTCGTTGGATACGTCGAGGTAGCCGCCCAGGATATGCTTCCAGTCGTCGTCGACGCGGTAGCCGTAGTAGATCTTGCGCTGCTCGATGTTGTCGTGCGAGGTTTCCTGGCCCGCGAATACGTTGCCCGTGACGGCCCAGTCGCCGACACTGCGCGAATGCCGCACGTTCACGCCATTGTACGCGCCGACCTCCCAGCCGTAGATGTCCTGCGGCACCCGCGCCCACGGCAGCGTGTAGCCGATGTAGACGCTGTCCGAGTACGCGTAGATGGGCAGGCGCCGGCGGCCCACCTGGACCGTCGTGTCGGGCGCCACGTCGTACGAGAGATAGGCCCAGTCGACTTCCGGCTTGCCGTGTTCCGACGCGCGCGCCACCGCCTGGACGGTGCCGGACAGCTTGTCGGTAAAGCGGTAGCTGGCCTGCAGGCCCACGAGCGATTCGCGCGCGAGGCTCCATTCGTTGCCGTGGTAGACGGCGCCGTGCTCGTAATTGCCGATGAAGCAGGGACACGGCTGTCCCATGAACTCCCCGTCGGAACCGCCATAGGCCTTGCCGGCGGTGACGGTGGCAAACCCGGAAATGCTCAAGTCGCTGGCATGTGCCATGCCGACGCTGGACAACAGCGCGGCGATCATCAGTTTCTTCATTCGTTTGCGTGGTTAGTTGGCGGTGGCGATGACCTTGACGGTGGCGTCAACGTCCTTCCTGTCGATGTAGCCGACGGCGTTCGGATCCGCCGCGACGGCCTTGCGCATGGCCGCGCCCGAATCCACCTCGGCCGGCGGCGTGCCGGTCCCCGTGAAAATCAGCTTGCCCCACATGGCCTGGACCTGGACCGGGTCCTTCTTGCAGGCCTTGGCGAAGAACTCGTCGCGCAATGGGTTCTTTTCCGTGAGGTTGATCGGGGTGGGCGACTTGATCTTGCCGAGGAACGCCTGGCATACCTGCGTCACGGGCGGCGCCAGCGACGAGTGGGCAGACACGATGATGCTGATCTCGGCATGCGCGGGCGCCACGGCGAACGCCGCGATCGCCACGGCCGCCGCCGCTGCGGGAAGGACTCTCTTCATGATGATGGTGTGGTGTTGAAAGGGAACGCGGATCAGGCGCGACGCCGCGCGGTGGGACTGTTCGATGCCGGCAGGGCCAGCCGGCCTGGCGCCCCCTCCTGGCGCGCCAGGGTGAACACGCTCACGACGCCGGCCAGGCTGGCGGCCTGCTCGCGCAGCGCGGCTGCGAAACCCGCGGTCTCGTCGACGAGACCGGCATTGCTTTGCGTGTCCTTGTCCATCTGGGCGATCGCATCGTTGATATGCTCGATGCCGACGGTCTGCGCCTTGCTCGCTTCGGCGATCGCGGCCATGATGTCCGTCACGCGCCGGACGCTGCTCACGATCTCGTCCATCGTGCGGCCCGTCTGGTCCGCCAATGTCGTCCCCAGTTCGACCTGGGTGACCGAGCGCCCGATCAGCGCCGTGATGTCCTTCGCCGCGGCGGCCGAACGCTGCGCGAGGCTGCGCACTTCGTTCGCCACGACCGCGAAGCCGCGTCCGTGTTCGCCGGCACGCGCCGCCTCGACGGCGGCGTTCAGCGCGAGCAGGTTGGTCTGGAATGCGATGCCCTCGATGACGCCCACGATGTCCGCAATTTCGCGCGACGATGCATGGATCGCTTCCATCGTGGCGATCACCTGCCCGACGACGGCGCCGCCCTGCGTGGCGACATTGGCGGCGAATCCGGCCAGTTCGTTGGCCTGCGCGGCATTCGCGGCGTTTTCCTTGGCCGTGCCGGTGAGCGCGCCCATCGACGACGACGTCTGCACGAGGGCCTGCGCCTGGTGTTCGGTGCGCTGCGCCAAATCGCCATTGCCTTGTGCGATATGGACCGACGTGGCCGCGATGCTGTCGGTGGCGCTGCGCGCCTCGCTGACGATCCGCACCAGGCTGCCGTTCATGTGCCGCAGCGCCTGCAGCAGCTTGCCCGTCTCGTCCTGGGCATCCACGGCGATCATGCTGGTCAGGTCGCCCGCGGCGACGGTCTCGGCGACCCGCACCGCCTCGTTCAGCTGGCGCACGAGCGTGCGCGCCACGAGCAGCGCGAACGCCAGCGTGACGACGAGGCCCAGCACGCCGGTGACGGCGCCGCCGAGCACGGCCCGGTTCGATGCGTCGGTCGCCGTGGCCACGGTGCCGGTGAAGCGGTCGCGCGCGGCCGTGCGGAACGCCGCCACGTCCTTGCGATAGGTGGCCAGCTGCGCGGCCATCGCCTGCAGCCTGTCCTTGGCCGGCATGCCGTTGTGGCTCGCCATCGCGTCGGAAATCGCGCGTGCCGTCTTGTAGTACGTGTCGAACTCCGTCGCGAGCCGGCCCAGGTCGGACGCGTGCGGCGTGTCGAGCGTGCGCAGGCGGCGATAGTTATCGGCCACTTTCGCGGCGAGCGCGTCGGCAGCGGCGATCTGATCGGGTTCGCCCGCGGCGGCCGCGGAATTCAGCACGTCGATGATCTTGTCCAGCGCGCCGGTGTTCTCCGTCATCGCATCGAGTACCGGGTATTGCACGTCGCGTACGTCCGCCAGGCGCACGTTGTTCTGCTTGAAGACGATGGCCGTGAAGGTCAGGTAGGCCGCCATGCACAACATCGCGATGGCCGGGGCCAATAGGACTTTCCACAGAACGGGCAGGCGGCTCAGCATCTTTATTCCACGCGGAAGCCGTTGGGCGGCTTCTTAAAGTTGACTTAAGGCAAATGTTATCTTGTGTTTATTCGTTCTGGCAAGAAAATAATTTCGCAAAGACAACACTTGTGAATTCTGTGAAATTCCGTGCACTCTTTAAGGCCTGCGCAATTAGCGATTTTGCTGATTCCAGATCCCATGTAAACTTTGACCAGATCAATCACAGGAAGCAAAATGCACAATGTCTTCGTATTCGTCATGGCTTGTTCGCTCCTGTTCGCTCATGGGCAGTCTTTTGCCCAGGAAGCAAAGGGGCAACGCGTTGAATTTCCTGTCTGGGAGCGGGTGTTCGCCGGCACGGTCGGCAACAAGCCGATCAATGTGTCGCTGACCCGCATCGCCGGGAATTTGTCGGGCTCATACTGTTATGAACCCTGTTCGGAAAAATACCGGCGCCAGCTTGCGCTCACGGGCACGATCAAAGGCAATGCGCTCAAACTGACCGAGCGCGATTCCCATTCGACGAAGAATGTCGCGACAGGCCGCTGGAACCTGAACCTGGACGGAGACAACGCCTTGGGCAATTGGACATCCCCAGATGGCAGGAAGACATTCGCGGTCGGCCTGCGCGATACGCAGCCATTGCCGTTCGAGCTCCGCCTCGTGGCCGACGCGATGCCGAAAGCGACGGAGGACAGCAATGGCGCCCCTTATGTATCGGCCATCAGGATTTATCGACACGGTCGGCTCGCTCAAGAACTGGCGACCGATTCTCAGGGTCCGGGCCACGTTTTCATTCCGTCCATTGTCGACGCAAATTTCGATGGATTCCCCGACCTGACGATTGCGCTCAGCTTGCCTGCCGGACCGAATGTCCCGTACCAGACATGGCTATACGACCCGACCGCACAACGGTTCGTCGATGCGCCGGAAACCCTGCAAGGCATCCCCTCGCCGGAATTCGACAAAAAATTCAAAACTATCGTTTCGCAATGGCGTAATGGGTGCTGCGAACATGGCGTGACGACGTATCTTTGGGATGGGAAGCAGCTCAAGGAAGCCGCCACGGCGTCGAGCGTTCAATTGCCGGTGCTCGTCGGGCAGAACATCCTCTATTGCTACACGATTCCCGAGTATCGGGACGGGCGAATTGAATTTCCGGATCGGGTGGAACAAGTCGGCGATCACCTGACGCTGACGTTCGATGACTTCAGCGGCTGCGAATCGCAAGCTTTGTCTCCCGCATCGCGTGACATAACGGTGTGGAAGCGCGCTGCCGCGGGACAACTCACCGCAGTGCGCACGGAAAGCACGCAGTGGAGACAGGTCGACACGACGGTCGGACGTCGTTATTGTCTGGAAGTGCCGTATTTCGCCGATGGACTGATCAAGCGCAGGGTGCTGAAGGACCGTCCTCGAGAGGATTGTAGCCAGACCGCGCCATGATTACAAACGACGACGCAATTCAGGCTTAATGGCCGAAAACAACATCTGAAAAACCTAACGCCGAGCGCGGCCGCGTGCATAAGTCGCAGCATCTATTTCGTCGCCAAATCTCAGCGCATCATTGAATAAACGGTTCGAATGATCTGTCAGCAACGTCTCATTATCCGCACCATAGAATTTCCGGAATACTTGGCCCGATTGGGCATCCCTCCGGAACATTACCTCCTCGAATTCACAATCAATGAATACGTCGCGATCGTCGCCTAACGCCGATTTACTAATTCCCATTCACAAGCCTTCTCATGGATTCGTAGTATGACCTACTCTCAGCCTCAATTTGAAAAAGACGCTCCGACTCTGGAGGCAACGAGCGGCCCATTTCATATCTTCGCCTTGACCCAGGATTATGGCTCAGGAGTGTCTATTGAAGTAGTGGCGATTCAAGATTTACAACCACAGCATTCCGCAGCGAGCGCTCGACCATAAAACACCTGTTCAGGCACTCAAGGACTGGCACGAAAAACGTCCTGAATTGTTCAGGAAACGCGTGTATAACCAGACGGGTCTTGACACCTAGGGGCAGTCCAGCCACGGCAGGCTGCAATAGGGGCATTCTGACGTCGCCGCTGTAGTTGTGGGCGCTGTGCGTCGAGCGGCTTCAATACTTAAGAAACTTTCCCGCTTCCCCCAACCGGTACACTTTGGTGCCACGATCGTTGACGCAGGAATAATCGGGCATGAACGCGCAGCCATCGTCCAACTGGTCAACCACTACTCCGTTCCTGATCGATAGATAGGCTCCACTGAACACGTCACGATTCTCGGCGTTTCCCTCGTCGTCTTCAACACGAACGAGCGTAATGTCGTTCATCGGAGGTAGTACCATATAGATCGGATGCAAGCCGTTCGAAACGGGATCGTCGTAATCGTTGAGATACTTTGGATCTCCCTTCAGATATCGATGGTGGCCGACGAGTTTGCCAATCATGTCGCGGTCGCTCTTGTTCGCTACATACGGATAAAACGCAGGCCCACACTTGTCTGTCGTTTGTGGAATGCCTTTTACCCGCGGGATGACCGGTACGCACTGCATCTGAAATTTGTTCAGGTTGAAGGGCAATGCACTTATCTTCTGTTTGACATCACTACTGGAGGCGGGCTGTTTTGCCACGACACCGTCACGCTTGAATGCGTAAAAAATTGTATTCGACGCCACTGCGAGCAACTTGTCACCAACCAGGAACGCTTCCTGTAGACCGTTCGCACATGGCGACTTCTCGACCTTATAGCCAGTCTTCACGTTGCGGAGATCGAAAGAAAATTTGTCGCTGAGGTATTTGTTTAATTGATCGGCACGCACCTTTTCACGCAGGAGCCCCTGAAATACCATCGAGTATGCATAGGGTTCCGCATTGAGTTTGACGGTGCACGACGGCGACAGCACAAGGTTGCCATCCGCTACCTGAACAACTTGTGCCGGAAGTGGCGTAATCAGGTTTGCATCGCCAAAATATTCGCGGGACGACGTCAGTCTCCAGCTGCCGTCGATCGTCTCGGCGCGAGTGCATCCTACAGCCCAGAGACTTAAAGCAAATACCACGGCCTGCCATCCGTTCTGCCGCACTACGTTAGTGACTCGAATCATATATGTTGTTCCTGAAAATTTTCATTTCCGCCTGACGGCGCTTTACGAGACCGCTGGTCCCGCCATTCGTAATGTCCGCAAACTCGTTGCAGCCCCCCGAGTAATCTTTCGTATTGATCTTCGAGACCAGATTCGGGAACTTGCGAAATGATCCTGCATTGAATGCGAGGCTGACAAGTGCGTCGAATTCATGCTGATAGACCGGCACGTGAATGTATTTACGAACCTCATCGACTGCCTTTTCCACATCGGATCGCAATATTGCGGTTCCGCGCTGTTCGGTAACGCCATCCTTGAACGTGTGGTACTCCGAATTCGGATCCTTTTTCATGATCTCGCACGACGTGTAATCCAGAAGATGACCATAACCAACCGTGCAATAACCCTTTGAGTCGTTGTAAGGTTTCGAACGGAATTTTTCCCATCCCTTGATGAATTCAAGCCCCTTCTCCGATAGTTGGGCCGTAGAAATCGGCATCCTGTCGGTTTTCTGCTCCTGGGGACGCGGCGGGATGCCGCCGCAATTTACGAGCCCCAACATGTTCAAGCGCCGCGCCATCTCGACCAGCGGCTCGCCGTCGACGCCTCCCTGGGTCACGGCGTAATATTCGTCCTTCTTGAATGCGTCTCCATATGTGCGCACATCGACATGAACCCAGGACTTCGCGCCATCGGAGGTCGCTTCCAGTGCAGGCTGGTTCTTGTTACTCCACCTCATTTGGGCGCCGAGCCGGTTCATGAAGATTTTTTCGCGCAAGCGTTCGAGAGCTTGTCCCGTGCATCTTGTACTCGAGTTCCCGTGTTTGAACTGGAGGTCCAACGCGTTGCCCATGTGGTTCGTGGTTGTTCGTCCATGCGTCTTATTATTGAACCAGCATCGATATCCCGACGCCACGGTGAGAAAAGCATAGCCCAACGCCTTGTCCTTATCCGCCACGTAAAATAACGCAGCTCGAAAGAGCCACAATAAGGCTCGATGCATTCCAGGGTACTCGACTCCGTACACGGATTTCCCGTTCGTGAGGTATTGCACCGCCGATGACTCCGTGCGGTGACGCCCGAAGCCGTCGCAATGATTACAAGGGCATTTCATGCTGCCAATCGAGACGGGATACCGCAAACGGAAGTCGTCCAGTGCTCTCAATACGGAACCACACACCTGCCCCGTTTCCGGCGCGCCCATATAGTCACGCTGAAATTGCTTTACCGCTGCCTCGGTGTCCGTCGTGAACTGATCGAGCGGCGCCACGGATCGGATGCTTCCCCCGAAACCCATCAGGCGGATGTTGATTTCCTTGACCAAAGGCCCCGTCATGCCGACCTTGATACAGCCCGACTGGTCACACTTCGCGTCGAGCGAAGTTTTTGGGGTTCCGTTTGGGCCGCGATCATCGACTTTGGTCGGTGTCGGCGCAGGGACGGTCGTCGGCCGCCCGGTTGGGCTTCCCGACCGCGAAGACGCACGATCCGTCGAATCTACCGCCGGGGAGGCGGCACCTCGCGCGCCTGCGCCTGCGCCTGCGGCGCCCGTCTTGGCTTGATTTTCGACCGGGAGCTTGAGCACCTGGCCAGCACGGATTTTGTCCGGGTCGATACCATTCAGACGAGCGAGCTCCTCTACCGTCGTTCCCTGCTCCTTCGCGATTTTGCCGAGCGTGTCGCGAGGCTGCACGATATACGTCTTGCGCTTGTAGCTGCCAGGCTCGCCGGTCGCGGGTTTCGCCGGGACCGTTTCCTTGACCTTCCCGCTCAGCAGTTTGATCGAAAAATCGGTAGACCATGGGATCAGGGTCTTGATTTTCTTCATCTCTTCAGAAGCGAAGCGCTCGACATAAACAGCCAGGAGACGGCCGATTCCGGATATAAAAGGTCGTACGGAACCCGTGCTGTCAGTGCGCCCTGTTGCCACAACCTTGGTGCCATCCAGGACCTGGTACTTCAATCCGTCGATCCCGCGACCATGCGGATCCAAAAGCTTGATACGGACCGTACTCTTGAGCGTGTCACGAGACGATTCCTCCGGCGTATTCATCATGAATCGTTTTCCTGGGAATTACTTGAACTACTTATTTCATCGACGATCAGATCCCACTCATCGAGCTGATGACCACTCAAAATCTCGAGCTTATCAGCGTCTTTTGCATAGATCTGCGGAGTACGTCCGTGCTCATCGAGCACCCCCTCCATAACCCTGCCTCCAGGCAGCTTCGCCACATATTTGATCGAGGCGAATTCATGTAACGCGAACAGGTCATAGACATCCAGACGATTGCTGAAGCGGTCGGGCATGTTCGACACGGGCAAGCGCGGAAGGGCATATGAGATGCGGTCAGGCCCGATGAACTTCTTCTGCCCCGCGTGCACCGCAATCTTCCCCGGACACTGCACCGTAATATTCCCACCCTCGATGGTGATATTCGCCCCATCCGCCGTCGACAAACTGATCCGCTTCGCCGCCGCCCAATCCACGTGCGCATTCGCGCTGACGACATGCACGTCATCCCGCGCCTGCACATCGAGCGTCCCGGCCTGCGCCTGCACGTCCACCGCATCCTGCGCCGCGATCATCTGCAGCCCGACACCGCCCTCGCCCGCCTTCACGGCACCGGCCAGCATGCCGATCGCCTGCCCGGTATGCGCGCGCAGCGCACCGCCCGTGACGAACTGCGTATCCTGCCCGCTCATCAAACTGACCGTCTCGCCGTTCGACAGCTGCACGGCATCCGCCGCCGTCACGCCCAGCCCGGCCTTCGCCGACAACGCGATCACGGGCGCCGCCACGTGCGGGAGTTTTTCGCCCTCCAACGTCGTCGTCGCTGCCACCGCATCCAGCATGGCCTGCAACGGCGCCGCCTTCGCATCCACCGCGCTCGCGCCGGCCTTGGTCGCGCCCAGGTGCGCCGCCAGCCCCACGGTCTTGTGCGTCACGGCCGCCTCGCTGAACGTCTCGCCCAGCTTGACGGCCTGTTTCAGCAGCGCGATGCCGGCCACGTTGTCGCCCGCCGGCTCGCGTGACGACGCGTCATGCTCGATGCGATAGCTCGAGACGAGCAGGCCCGCGCCCGCGCGCAGCGCACCGTAGGCGTCGGTGCGCAGTTCGGCGCCCTGGCCGCGCAGGCTGCCGCGGTAGTTGTCGGCGCCGTGGATCAGGTGGCCCAGGTTCAGTTCCGTCGCCGCGTGCGTCGTGCGCAGCTGGACGCGGCCCTGCGCGTCGGTGTCGTCGAACAGCAGCTGGTTGTAGCCCGCGCCGCCGAATTCCTTCGTGCGCACGCCCCACTGGGCCGCGGCGTTGCGGTGGCCCGCCAGCGCGGCCGAGGCGCCATGCCACACGGGGCTGTTGCCGCCGGCGAGGTTGCCCTGGCCGGACGTCGCGTGATCGTGCGCGGCATCGAATGGATCGGCGCCGGCATCGCGGTGCTCGCCGCCCGGGGTCGGCGTCACGCCGCCTTCGCCCTGGCCGTTGTACAGGGCACCCACGATGATCGGGCGGTCGATGTCGTTCTCGATGAACTGGACGATCACTTCCTGCCCGATCCGCGGCAGGAACTGGCTGCCGATGCCGCCGCCCGCCAGACGCTGCGCCACGCGCACCCAGCACGTGGCGTCGCCGCCGTCCTGCCAGTGGAAGCGGATGCGCACGCGGCCCAGGCGGTCGCAATACAGTTCGTCGGCACCGCGCGGCGTGTCGCTGCCGTCGGCGCCGACGACGATCGCGCTCTGGGCACCGGCCGCCGTCGGGCGTGGGTGGCTGCGGCCGTCGCTCCCGTCCAATTGCGGTCGCCACACGACGTCCGCGGCGACGGCTTCGAAGCAGTTCGCATAGCCGGCGATGCGCGCCTGCGCGAGCGCCAGGCCGAAGTCTTCCGGCAAGTCGTCGCGCAGGGTTTCTTCCAGCAGTTCGGGGATGGGTCCGAACAACTCGGCCAGCGCATCCTGCGCCCGCGTCGGCAGGTTGTTCACGCCGACGCTCGTCACGCGCAGGATCGTGAACGGTGCCGCCGCGCCGAGCGCACTCACCGGGGCGCCGGTCACCGTCAGGCGCGTGCCCGCGCGCAGCGTGCGCAGGGTCGAGCGGCCACGCCACAACTGGCTGCGCGCCTCGCGCGCTTCCATCTGCAAGTCGGCGTAGCGGCGCGCATCGGCGCTGTCCGCATACGCGTACTGGCCCGGCGCGTCAAACGATTCCAGCCATGGCAGGCTGCCGTTCGACAGCCGCGACGGCGAGTTCGCCGCCACCGCCTGCTTGCCCTTGTAGTCGTAACTAAGCACCGTGACGGCGGACGGGCCGACGCTGCGCAGCGCCGCCAATGCCTGCACGCTGTCGCTCTTCTCGCGTGCGTGCGCGCCGTGGAAGCGCGCGCCGCCCGCGGCGATGCTGGGGTCGTCGGCCACGGCGGCTGCATCGCGGCTGTCCGCGAACAGGACCATCTGCGGGCCGTCGTCGGCCTGCTCGAAGCGCCACGCGAGGCCTTCTTCCGCGAGCAGGCGTTCGACGAACGCGAGGTCGGATTCGCGATACTGGCAGCAGTAGCTGCGCGGGGTGGCGCCGTCCATGAACGGGCCCGCGTCGTCGCTCCAGCGCCAGCGCGCCGCGGGCGCGTACGCCGAAAAGACGTCGTCGACGATGTCGGTGACGGCCTTGTCCTGCCACACGCGGCTGTTGCGCACGTGGGCCAGGCGCCATACCCAATGCGCGATGCGCACGCGGTAGCGCGCCAGGCCGCCGTCGCTGCCCAGCTGCGCGGCCGCGCAGATCTCGCCGGCGAAGTCCTCACGCGTGCCGTCCGCCAGGCTGACCTCGAGGGCGGCCGGTCGGCCCAGCAGCGACGATGGATCGATCGCGGCGCTGGTCGACAGCGCGATCACGTCGCGTACGCCGAGACCTTGCACGGCATCGTCCGCGACGAACGCCTCGACCATCAGTTCACCGCCCGGCAGATCGGACTCGCCGTCACCGATCCGCAACGCGTACAGGCCCGTGGCGCTGTCGAATCCCGCGAGGGCGGCCAGCGCCTCCAGCGCCTGGGTCATCGATTGCTGCTGCAAGACACACTCCCCAACTCATCCATACTTAACAAACTTAACTTTACGCTAATCGAGCGCGCCGCGCTATAGCCTTAAAGAAACTGCATAACTGTTACAAACCGTGATTAAGAACACACTTCAGCCCAGCTATAATGCGGGAAAAATATTGTCTGCATGTAACATTGCATGCCGAACATTTGTAACGGTGACGGAAAAAAAGCATGGCAGGACCTTTGATTGTGTTAGGTGACAGGACATCGCACGGCGGCACCGTCGTCGAAGCGTCGACACTGAGCGATTGCGACGGCAAGGGCATCGCGCGCGTGGGCGACATGACGGTTTGTCCGCGCCACGGCCGCTCGCCCATCGTCAGCGGCGACAACACGTTCATCGTCGACGGCAAGGCCGCCGCCCGCCACGGCGACAAGGCCGGCTGCGGTGCCACGCTGATCGCCGGCCAGCAGGCGACGGTCGATCATGTGTAACCTGCGGAGTCGTACCTGATGGGCGCATGGATCCGCGGCGGCGTCCTGACGATGCTGACGTTCGGCGCCTTCTGGAGTGGCGCCATCTGGACCTGGCGCAGCACCGACAGCGCGCCTTCCACATCCGACCTGGTCACGTACCTGGTCGCGCTGCCGCTCGTCGTGCTGGCCGGCGTGCTGCTGGTGCGGCGCCTCGCGCGCGCGCAACCGGCTCCGGCACCCGCTGCTGCCGCGCCGTCCGCCCCCGTTCCCGCCGCCGCGGCGCGCCTGCCCGCGCTGGCGCTGCTCGATGCGGCCGTACGCACGCGCCATGGCGACACGCCGGACGAACTGGCCGCGGCGCTCGATGCGCAGCGCGCCCGCCCCGACCTCGACCCCGACCTCGTCGACGACGCCGGCTATCCCGTGATGAGCGTGCGCGTGGCCTCTGCCGGCGATGCCGCGTGGCGGACCGAGGCCGAGCCGTGGCTCGCCGCGCGGGGCCAGGCCGACGTCGGGTTCGGCGCTGCGCACTGGCGCGCCCTCGAACTGGCCAGCGCGATCGTGAGCGAACTTGCCGACGCCGCGGCGCTGGCCGCCGTCGACGACCCGCTGCTGCGCATCGTGCCGCTGGCGCCTGCCGACTGGACCGGCGCGCAGCGCACGGCAGCCGGCGCGTGGCTCGCCCACGTCGCCACGCTGGGCGGCTGGGATGAGGGCAAAGTCGCCGTCAGCCCTGCCCCGCCGGGCGAACCCGCGGCTGCCGCCAGCGCCCTGCTGTCGGTGCTGGCCGGCCAGACGAGCAATGACCCGGCGCTGACCATCCTGCTCGCTTTCGATTCGCGCATCGACCAGGCGCTCGCCGACCGCATGGCCGCCGGCGGGACGCTGTTCACCGCTACCCGTCCGCAGGGACTGGTGCCGGGCGAAGGCGCCGCCGGGCTCCTGCTGGCCGATAGCGCCCACGCGGCGCCGACACTGCAGCTCGCGAGCACCACGCGCGGCGCATCGGCCGATACGACGTCCCGCATCGACGCCACCGACCTTCGTCGGCTGGCGGAGCGGGTGCTGGCCGAAACGGCCGTCGACGCAACCGCCGTGTCCGCGCTGTTCGCGGATGCCGACCACCGCAGCAGCCGCGTCCTCGAGGCGATGGCGCTGGCCCACGACAGCCTGCCGCACCTCGACGCCGGCATCGACGTCAGGACCACCGGGCCCGCGTGCGGCCAGTCCGGTGCCGTGCCGTTCCTGGCCGCGCTCGCGCTGGCCCGCCGCCAGGCACTGGATGGCGCCGGCGCCGTACTGTGCGTCGGGAATGCCGATCCGGTCCATCGTAGTGTCGCCGTGGTCCGCCCGGCCGGCGCCACCGCTACCGCCGCCGCCTGATGAGTCTCGCGTCCACCCACGTGTCGGTCGGCTACTTCGGCAAGATCCCGAGCCGCGGCGACTTCGTCAAGGGGTCCGACAACCCGGCGCTCGTCAAGCTCCTGGACGACTGGCTCGCGCGCGCGATGGACCTCATGATGGCCGACGCGCATTGGAAGACGAATTACGACGCGGCCGCGCCGCTGCACTTCGTCATCGCCGGTCCGCGCCGCCGGCATGCGATCGCCGGTCACATCGTGGCGAGCAGCGACGAATCGGGACGCCGCTTCCCGTTCCTCGTGATGGGCATGCTCGACGTGGCCGAACCGGGCGCGTTCGTCCCGTCCGCCCCGTTGCTGCTGGGCCGCCTGTGGAACCGCCTGGAATCGCTCAGCCAGGAGATGATGACGGCGGCCGATGCCGACGGGCCGCTGCGTGCGGCGGCGGGCCAGCAAGTCGAACTCGAGCTGCGCGCGGACGCCCACGCGGCGGCATTTACCGACTTCGTGGAACTGCAATCGCTCGACACGCTGCAGGCGCTGCTGGCGCAGGCCGGCCATGCGGGCTCGGTGCGCCAGGTGCTGCTGGCGCTCGGCATGCTGCTGCAGCCCGTCCTGGCCAGCAGCACGAGCCGGCTGGAGAAAAGCCTGGTGCTGCCGCTGCCGGCCGATCCGCTGTACCGCGGCCTCGTCGGCGCCTACTGGATGCATGCGATCGCGCCGTTCCTCGCGCGCGCCGATTTCGAACTCGCGCTGTTCGTCACGCGCATCGGCGCGCGGCCGCGCCTCGTGCTTGGTTTCGGCGGCGCGTCGGCGCAGACGCTGCAGGCGATCATGGATCCGCAGGCGGGCAGCGAGCGCCATATCGGGTTCGATGACCTGGACTGGGTCGAAGACCAGGTGGCGTCCGACTATGCCGTCGACAAGGTGTCCAGGCACCTGAAGCGGTCCGACATCTCGCTCAAGTCCGCGCTGGATGCCTTGTGCGCGGCATTCATCGGCACCTGAACCATGCGACAACGAGAACCCCGCGTATGCTGACACCTTCTCTTCCACTGACGGCCCAGGCGATCCAGGCGCTCGTGGCGCGCTTCACCCAGTCGAGCCGCGTGCTGCGCCTGCACACGCCCCTGGGTGGCGACGTCCTGCTGGCCGAATCGCTGCACGGCGAGGAAGCGATCGACACGGGCTACCGGCTGCGCGTCTCCGCGCTGTCGACGGATGCGGCGCTGCCGCTCAAGTCGCTGCTGGGCCAGCCCGTGCTGCTCGAGCTGCTGGCGGGGCCGTTCCGGGGCGTGCGTCCGTTCCACGGCCACGTGACGGCGGCCGAGATGACGGGCGCGAACGGCGGCCTGGCCCGGTACACGCTGACGATCGAACCCTGGACCGCGTTCCTCGCGCTGGGCCGCGACAGCCGCGTGTTCCAGGACAAGTCCATTATCGACATCATCGACACCGTGTTTGCCGCTTACGACGGCAAGGGCAGGCTCGCGCCGGCCTGGCGCTTCCAGGTCGACCGGACGCTCTACCCGCTGCGCAGCCTGACGACGCAGTACCAGGAAAGCGACCTCGCGTTCGTGCGGCGCCTGATGAGCGAGGAAGGCCTGTTCGCCTTCTTCGAGCACGAGGGCGATCCGGACGGCGCGACGCTGGGCGCGCACACGCTCGTCATCGCCGACAGCAACGACGCGTTCAAGCCGAATACGCAAGTCCTGGTGCGCTTTACCCAGTCCGGCGCCGTGATGCGCGAGGACAGCATCGACCGCTGGCGCACGGAGACTCGCCTCGCCACGAACGCCATCGAACTGCGCAGCTGGGACTACCGCGCGCGCAAGGTGCGCGACGTCGGCGTGGCCGGATGGGACGCTGTCGAACTGGCCAGCCGCGACATCCCCGGCGTGTACGCGTACACGAGCCGCGAGCACGGCGCGCGCATCGCCGAACGCCAGCTGCAGGCGCTGGAAGCGGGCAAGGTCGTCCACGTGGGCGCCGGCACCGTGCGCACCTTCACACCGGGAACGACGTTCACGCTGGCCGGGCATAGCATCTTCGACGGCGCATCCGATCCATTCCTGCTCGTGCGCGTGCGCCACCTCGCGCACAACAACCTGGATGCCGATACCGCATCGACGCTCGTCCGCCACCTGGGCCACGACCCCGTCGCCGCGCTGAACGACGACGTGATGTCGGCGAGCCTGCACGCGCGCGGCAAGCGCATCGCGGAACGGCCCGTGTACCGCAACAGCTTCGACGCGATTCCCGCCGCGACGCCGTACCGCGACAGCCAGGTGGATGGCCACGGCCGCCTGCTGCATCCGCGGCCGACCGTGCGGGGCCAGCAGACGGCCATCGTCGTCGGTCCGCCCGGCACCGCGATCCACACGGACCGCGACCACCGCATCAAGGTGCAGTTCCACTGGCAGCGGGGCGAGGCGAGCCACAGCCGGCTCGACCATCCCGCGCCGGACGGCCACACGGGCGCGCCGGCCGACGACCGCGCCGGCACCTGGGTGCGCGTGGCGACGCCGCTCGCGCCGGTCGCGGGCGCCAACTGGGGCAGCCACGCCCTGCCCCGCGTCGGCCAGGAAGTGCTGATCGATTTCCTCGACGGGAACATCGACCGGCCGGTCGTCATCGGCGCCGTCTACAACGGCGCGGGCGCCGACGACGCGCAGCACAACACGGTCGTGGGCGGCCCCGGCGCGGCCACCGGCAACGCGGGCGCGTGGTTCCCCGGCGCGGCCGGCGCGCATGCCCACGCGGCCGTGCTGTCCGGCCTCAAGAGCCAGGCGATGCAGGCCAGCGGCAACGGCGCCGGCGCGTACAGCCAGCTCGTGTTCGACGACACGCCTGGCCAGGCCCGGGTGGCGCTGCAGCGGCATGCGAAGGCGCATCGGGGGACGGCGGAGCTGAATCTCGGGCATCTCGTGCACCAGACGGATAACCGGCGGCTGGGGGCCGTGGGGCTGGGGGCGGAGCTGAAGACGGAGCATGGGATGGCTGTGCGAGGGCGCCTTGGTCTCCTCGTCTCCGCCGACCGAAACGGAGCGGACGCCGAACAGATGGATGCGCGCGCGGCCCGCCAACAGATCGACGCCGCACACGCATTGGCGACATCGCTCGCGGAGACCGCCCAGAAGCACAATGCGAAGCTGCAGGGCGAGCCGGATCCCGGCAAGCTCGGCGCGATCGCCGGGTTGGCGGCCGGCGGCGCGACGATCGACAGCACGTCCACGCCACCCGGTACGCAAACCGGCGCTGCCGCCTTCGATGCGCCGCAGCTGCAGCTCACGGGCCCATCCGGCGTGGCGGCGACGACACCGGCGAGCGCTGTCATCGTCAGCGGCACGACCAGTGCGATCACGGCCGGCCAGGATATCAACGCGGCCACGCAGGGAGCGCTGCATTACGCCGTCAAGGCCGGTATCAGCCTGTTCACGTACGGTAAGGCGACCAGCACGACGAAACCGAATCAGGAAACCGGGATCCGGTTGCATGCCGCCAGCGGCAAGACGAGCGTACAAAGCCAGGCGGGAGCCACCCGCCTGACCGCCGACAAAGCCGTCACGTTTGCCAGCATCTCCGGCACCCTCGTCAGCGCCGCCAAGGGCCACCTGCTCATGACGGCGCAGGGTGCCTACCTCAAGCTGGAAGGCGGGAACATCATGCTGCACTGTCCCGGCACCGTCAGTTTCAAGGCCACGCAAAAGGAGTTCGCCGGCCCGCAGCGCGCCTATGGCCCGGAACTGGACTTCACGCACCCGTCGCCCTTGAAAGTCGAGGCGATTCCCGCTCGCATGAGCACGCGCGTCATCATCGACAGGCCGTTGCAGGACCTGATCGGCGCCAGCAGTGGCGGCGCCGTGCCCTACCGCTTCATCGACCACACGGGCACCCTGGTCGCCAAGGGGACACTGGACGACAACGGCGCGACACAACGCGTGTTCCACCAGACGCAGAGGGATTACACGGTACTGCTCGGCGAGCCTGGCGAGTGGCACCGCGTCGACCACGCGGACGACGACACGTCATGCGGTTGCGGGGACGAGGACCATGACCATGCTGCCCATGAAGGAGAAGAACAGGATGCGGCGATCGACTTCGACCACACGGACGAACCGCAGGAAAACGCGTTGCCGGCGCGCGACGCGGCGTTCGAACTCCAGCTGCTCGATCACCTGGTCTTTGCGGATCCCGCGGTTCTGAAGGCAATCGAGGATGGCGAAGCATGATGCAGCCGTCCCGCACATCGATGATGGAGAAGAACATGATGGTTTTGCGTAACGTCGCGGCGGTGGCACTTTCCGCCGCCTGGTTCGCGGTCCATGCGCCGGCGGTTGCGGCGCCGGCGCACAACGAGGTCAAGCTGGGCTATGGCGTCAACGAGGTCAAGCTGGGCAAGCTGTCGCTGCGCATCGTGCGCGGCATGGTCGCCAACGGCACGGCGAGCAGCTTCGACACGTTCACCGTGTACCTGATGCCGGACAGCGCGGGCGATCCGTGGCTGCAGGTGACGACCAGCACGCCCAAAGGCCTGGGGTACAACTTCCGCAACTACGAGTCCGGCGATGCGAATACGCAGGCCGTCGCGTTTTACGTCGAAGGAAATCATCTGTTCGCGGTCCAGGCGACGAAGGTCGGGCCCAGCGCCGACGCGCAGGGTGCGCGCAAGACGCCGTTCGATTTCGAAGTCGTCCGGTTCAACGAGAACGAGGATATCCCGCTGTTCAAGAGCGACAGCAAGCAACGCTCGAAGGGACAGTACGTGGATGGACGCGACGCGATCGACCATGAATTCTTCGGCCGCTGAGGAGTGAACCGATGTTCGTACGTGCGACCTATTATCGCGAAAAGAAGACCGTCCACTACTTCGACGAAAACGGCGACGAGACGCTGTACATCGGCGGCTCCTTCGCATGGCGCACCAATAATCCCGGCAACATGGCGAAGCCGGGCAAGCGTGTCGTCAGCACGAGTATCGGCTATGCCCAGCGGACGACCAACCCGAAGAGCCTGTTCCTGATTTTTCCCGATCGCGCCACCGGTGACGCCGAGCGCATTCGGCTGCTCAAGGAAGTTTATGGCGACAATTCGATCGCATCGATGATCGAGGCGTACGCGCCGCGCAATGAAAACGACACCGACGGCTATATCGCCACCGTGAGCAAGGCGACCGGCGTCGACAAGTCCACGCGCCTGGATGCGCTGACCGACGACCAATTCAAGAAACTGACGGCGGCGATGGCGAAGCACGAGGGGTGGATCCCCGGGCAGATCGTCCCGCTGGGCAAACCGAAAGCGGCGGAACTGCGCGACAAGCTGCAGCAGCCGTTGGCCGGACAGCCCGTCGCCTTAAAAGGCGGCAAGCAGGAGATTTCCGTCAAGACGGATGCCGACGGCGCCCTGCCCCTGCTGTACCCGAAGCTGTTCGACGACAAATTGTCGCTCTACCTCGACAACGTGGGCGACAAGATCGGCGATCTGCTCGACGCCGGCACCGGGTACGCCTGTACCTTCATCGCACCGTTCTTCACGATGCAGAGCAGTGCCGAGGTCCACGAGACCAAGGAGAAAACGGCGCCGCTGATCCATATCGTCAAGGGCGGCGAGACGCTCGGCACGATCGCGGCAAAATACCCAGGTGTGACCGTCGATGCGCTGGTCGCGGCAAACGGGCTGAAAGACCGCAACCGGATCTTCGAACGACAGCACCTGCGCATTCCCGGCAAGGCCGCGGCATCCGCGCCCGCGGCGAAGCCGGCGCCAGCCCCGAAGCCGGCCGCGGCGCCGGCGAAACCGGCACCGAAGCCGGCGCCGAAGCCACGTCCTTCCCCTGCCCCCGCCGTCCAGCTCGACCGCCAGCGCACGGACAAGAACCATCCGATCACGGTACTGAGCAGCCCCCGACTGGAGGCCAGCGGCAAGCAGTGGTGCGGACGGTTCCTCGGCAATAACACGCTGGCGGGCCTGAATGCCGACTTCCGTCCGAAAGCGACGCGCTTCATCGCGGCGCTCAAGGCCGCGGGCGTCGGCGTGAAGATCAACGCCGTCTTCCGTCCGATCGAACGCTCCTACCTGATGTACTGGTCGTTCATGATCTGCCGTGGTACCGACCCGACCACCGTCCCGCCCTGGCCGAACGTTGCCATCGACTGGACACATCGTGGTCCGGACGGCAAGCCGGATCTCGCGGCAGCCAAGCAGGCGGCGGAAGACATGTGCAAGGGCTACGGCATCAAGCCGCACTCGAAGTCGCAGAAGGTCGGCCGTCCCAAGCGCTCACGCCACAACTTCGGCGGCGCGCTGGACATGAACCTGAGCGGCCATGTCGGAAAAACCGTCAAGGATGCCGACGGCAACGACGTCAAGGTGAAAGGCTTCTCGACGCTGGTCGACATCGGCGCGACCTATGGCGTCCTCTACTATCCACAGGAAAACATGCACTGGTCCGACACCGGACACTGATCGATGCCCATGAAAAAATACCTCTTCTCTCTCATCGCACTGGCCTGCGCCGGTTGCCATGCCGACGGCCTTCCCATTACGGGTGTCGTCGAACAGATTCCCGTGATGACCGACGGGGCCAACGTCAGCGCGCGGCCGGTGTACATCATGACCGACCAGAAGCTGTCCGCGCCGACTGTCTTCAGCGGCCTGCAGGGCGTCGGGTCCACACTGACCGTCGCCTGCTGCTTCGAAGTCAGGAACACGGCGCCGACCTCGCTCGACGCAGAGCTGACCAAATACGGCAAGGATCCCGAGTTCGCCGCCCACATGAAAAGCATCAAGGGCTATCGCTACATCTACATCGCGCAGCCGTCGTCCGACCAGCAGCGCTGGACGCCGCTGATGAAAACGCTCGCGCGGAATGCGGCCACCCCGGACGACGCCTCGCCGTTTTCCGCCGCGGTTGTCGCGGCACAGTTCGACAAGCCGACCATGCCCGTGTCGTTCAGTGCCAACAACGTACCGATGACGCTGCAGGTCCGCACGGACAAGAAGACCGGCCGCACGGTGTACGTATTCACGCAGCGCGGCAACAAGGTCGAGTTCTCGGAAAGCGCGTTCGCGGACTGATCGCCACGAGACACCGACATGAAGAACATCGCACCGGTCCTGGCCCTGAGCAGCGCGGCAACGTGCTGCCTGCCGGCTTCCGCCCAGCAAATCGACGTCGCCGGGTTCGACATACTGGATGCGGACAGCGGTATGCCTTTTCCGGGATGCGTTGCGATACCGTCGATCAAAGCGTTCCGCCTGCAGGGCCGGCATTACCTTGCCATCGAATACCTGGACCGGGACACCCGCGACGATACCTATCGCAGTTTCCATTACGTGTACGATGACCCGGCCCAGGGATTCGTCGAAGACGAGATGCTCAACGGCGAGGTTCCGTCGACCGACTTCAGGAAAGAGGCCGACGGCATCAGGCTCGCACGCGCGGCGTCGATGCGAAAGACGTTCCCGCAATGGCGATTCCTGGAACGCGACTTCATTGCGGGCGACACGTCCTCATTTGCCGCCTTCGAGGACAGCAAGGCCCACGCCTGCCATTTCGCGATGGAAGCCGGCGCCAAACCGCTATCGGCAAACCTGGCCGAGGTGGCATCCACTACCGGGTGCGCCGGCGTCCTCGCTGCCACCAGGCTGGCCGTACCCGCCGCGACGTACTACATCGCCATGTTCAGGTCGGACGCCGGCAAGCAGCTGGTCGCCGTCGCGTCCATCGCGAACGACGGCACACTCAAGGTCGAAGAGAACCTGTCCGCCGACATCAACAGCGCAAACGCAACCGGCGATATCAGGGCGGCCAGGACGGCGCTGTCGCAACGCCTGGGCGCCCGCCACATTCCACCAACCCGACAATGACACCGTTCTGACATGGACCTCGCAACGTTGAGCGAAGCACTCCGCCGCTTCGGCACCGGCCTGTCCCAGCATGCCCGCCTCATCACGCTGGCCAGCGCGCACGACACGGCGCTGCCGCAATCCCCGCTCGCCGAACGGGTGAGCGGGCGCGAAGCCGTCAACGATTTATATCGTTTCGACGTCGACGCCCTCAGCACGTCGACGGATCTCGACCTCGGGGGCTTCATCGGCGAAGAGCTGACCATCGGCCTGCTGCAGCCGGACGGTTCGCGCCGCGCGTGGCACGGCATCTGCACCGCGGCCGAGTGGCTGGGTGCCGACGGCGGCGTCGCCCGCTACCGGCTGCGCCTGGAACCCGCGCTCGCCCTGCTGCGCCTGCGCCGCGACAGCTACATCTTCCAGGACAAGAACGTCCGCGACATCGTCACCGAGCTGTTCGCGGATTATCCGCAACTGCGCTTCGACTTCGACATCACGCAGGACCTGCCGTCGCGTCCCATCTGCACGCAGTACCGCGAAAGCGACTACGACTTCTTCGTCCGGCTGATGGCGTCGGAAGGCCTGTCCTGGCGCTTCGAGCACGACCAGGATGTCACGACCGACGATGGCCAGGCGCGGCACCGCGTGGTCGTCTTCGACAGCGCCGCCGCGTTCCCCGGCACGCCGGGCAACGCCGCCATCCGCTTCCATGGCGTGCGCGCGACCGACACCGACGACGCCATCGACGGCTTTCGCGCGCGCCGGCGCGTCCAGGCGAATGCGGTGTCGATCAGCAGTTGGGATCCGGTCCAGGTGCGGGCGCCTGCCGCCGAACAGCAATCGATCCTGGACGCCGGCGAATTGCCGCTGCTGCCGGTCTACGACGGCGCCGGCGAACGCATCGCCACCGATGCCGGTGCGGCCGACCTGCTCAGTCGCCTGATGCTGCAGGCACTGGAGCTGGACAACAAGCTGTTCGAAGGCGAAGGCGCCGCACGCCGGCTCGCCGCGGGCCACGCGTTCATGCTGACGCAGCACGACCGCTATCCCGACGGCGACAACGGATTCAAGGTGCTGTGGGTCGAGCACGAGGCGCGCAACAACGTCGGCGCGCAGATCGCGGCCGTCGACCGCGGCGGCGTCGAACCCGGCACCTACCGCAACCGCTTCGGCTGCGTGCGCGACGCCGTGGCCATCGTCCCGCGCGCGACCGCCCTGCCGCAGCCGCATACGGCCCTCGGTCCGCAGACCGCGCTTGTGGTCGGCCTGCCGGACAGCGTCGCCACCACGACGCGCGACCACCAGGTGCGCGTGCAATTCGCCTGGCAGCGCGGCGTCGCGGCGAACCGCGGCGGTCTCGATCACGACGTGGACGACACGGGCTGCGCCCCCGGCAACGACCGCTCGGGCACATGGGTGCGCGTCGCCGAAGCGCTGGCGGGCCCCAACTGGGGCTCGCAGTTCACGCCGCGGATCGGCACGGAGGTGCTGGTCGACTTCATCGACAACGACATCGACCGCCCCCTCGTGGTCGCGCAGCTGTACACGGGTGCGGATGCGCCGCCGTTCGCGGCGGGCGTCGATTCCGGCGTCGAGCATGCGGGCACGATCTCCGGCATCCACACGCAGGAGTTCGACGGCGCCGGCTGGAACCAGTGGCAACTGGACGACACGCAGGGCCAGCTGCGCATGCGCCTGGCGACCAGCACGGCGGCCACGCAACTGAACCTGGGCCACCTGGTGCGCCAGGCGCCGGGCGGCGCGCAGCGGGGCAACTACCGCGGCAGCGGCTTCGAACTGCGCACGGATGCCTGGGCCGTCGTGCGCGGCGCGGAAGGCGTCCTGCTGACGACACGCGCGCGTTCCGCGCAAGGCGCCGGCGTCAGCTCGACGCAGATGGACGCGGCCGAGGCGGTGGCCAGCCTGAATGCGGCGCAGTCGCTCGGCACGACCCTGCTCGACGCAGCCACGGGGCAGCATGCACTGACCAGCAAGGCCGCCGCGCAGGCGCACAAGGACTTCCTGGCGCAGATCGATCCGGCCGCCAAGGGCAAGTTTGCCGGCCCGCTGAACGGCCAGGACGCCGCCAAGCCAACGCCGGGGTCGCGCGACCTCGATGCATCGTCGCCCGTCGAGAAATTCGGTGCGCCGGTCGTGCTGCTGGATTCGCAGGCCGGCATCAACTGGGCGACGCCGGCGTCGACCGTGCTGTTCGCGGGCCAGCACCTGCACTGGACGACCCAGTCGGACATGCACATGACGGCGGCGTACACATCGTCATCCGTATCGGCGGAGGCGACGTCCCTGTATGCGCATGAAGGGGGCATACAGGCGTTTGCCGGTAACGGGCCGGTGTCGGTACAGGCGCATACGGATCAGCTGGAGATCCTGGCGGACAAGGAAGTTACCGTCATCTCGGTCAATGACGGGATCGAGGTCAAGGCGAGCAAGAAGATTGTGCTGCAGGCAGGGCAGGCGTCGATCACGCTGGACGGGCGGGATATTACGTTTGCTTGTCCGGGGACGTTTTCCGTGAAAGGTGGGCAGCATTTGCTTGACGGTGGTGCGGGACAGGCAGCCAATCTCACCCCTCTTCCGGACGGCGCGCAGCAAGCACCGACAAACTGGATCGCTCTTTCTTATCTAGATCCGGATACCGGTGAAGGCATCGCGGATGTCGATTACGAAATCCATTTCGATCAGGGCCCCGTCCTCACCGGTACGCTCGACAGCGCGGGAAAGGCTCGACGTGAAGGTGTTCCAAACAAGACCGTGAAGGAAGTCGTGTACAAGCCACGGGCTCCCTCCGAGGATAAACCGCATCCATCTCTGGAAAAAATTCTGGCCTGACCATTCAACGAAATGAAAAACTTTCGCATACCGAAGTCTCGACCGACTAAGTGTCGCTCTCTGCGCCGCTCACTCATTGCTTCGTGTTCGAAGCGCGGAGCCCTGTGATGAGCGAGGGGCTGCAAGCCACCTGGATGCGCGACGCATTGTCTTGGGTAACGAACTGGAACACGGACGGGACGTCAACCGCGGCGCCGCATAAGGACTCGCCGGGACCGGAGGCATCGAAGCCGATCCATACATGGATGTGGGAAGCCATACAGGGCGACTTCAACCATGAACGCAGCGGCGGACAGATCGCATTCGACGCCGCGATTTCCTTCATACCCGGCGTCGATCAGATTTGCGATATTCGCGATCTGATTGCCGACTGCCGGCAGTTGAACGAGGACATCAAGGACGGGGCTGCCTGGCTGTCGCTCGCACTGACGCTGATCGGCCTGTTCCCCAGTCTCGGCTCGCTGGTCAAGGGCGCGCTCAAGATCATCTTCCTGTTCGTTCGCAAGCACGGGGTCGATCATCTGATTCTAGCGATCGACAAGGGGATGACCTGGCTGATCACTTATCTCCGCAAGCGAGAAGTACAACAATACCTCAAGCATATCAAGGTCGATGAGGTGTTTCATTGGTTGGCAAAGAAAGTACGTGAGGTCATCGGCAAGGTCAACAAGCAGGCTTTGCTCAGCGCGTTTGACCGTGCTATCGGCGTCTTGAAGAGTCTTTTGGCCAAGGTCGAGTGGATACCCAAAGTCGGAGACCGGGCGCAGGCCACCTACCGTATCGTGCTGAAGATCCGCAAGGAAGCGGATCAGTATATTGCTCAGCAGGTAGAGCCATTGCAGAAGATCCTCGATGCGTTCGCGCGGCGTCTTGAGGCCGAGGCCATCACGACGCGCAGCGGCATCCTCAACGCAGGAAATGTACACTTTCGCGGGACGCTGCCAGAGGCAGACGCCGTTTCACTCATGCAGAAACATCAACCAAAGTGGTTGACTAAGAAAGGCGCAGGCCCCTTGTTCCCTGCTCTGGATCCGACGAAGCCAGTTCTTGTAAACCGTATCCAAGCCGCAGTTAAGGACGGCTACCCAGATATTCTTACAAACGGACAAGTCGATACGTTCTCAAAAATCACGAAAAAGGAGATCGCAGGGCCGGCCCGCCTTTATAGAATTCTTTCTCCGTCCAGCGCAAGTGCGAGTCACTGCTGGGTCAGCGAAGAGGTGTTTCTAAAGTTGATGCAAGAGAGTGATCCGAAAGCGGCTTGGCGGAAATACCTGGCTGTGTGGCCGGACTGGAACGCTAACGGTGAATATGTTGTGTACGAAGTAAGAAAGGGGCAGACGCTTAAAGTGTGGGAAGGTCCCGCCGCCAGCCAAGTTAAAATGACGGGCAAAGGCGGAGCAAATCACGATCTTCCTGACCACTATCTCGAGGGCGGATGGGACCAGATCGTCTTTTACCCGCATTCGCCTGCCGGTCAGCCTTTTGCGCTTATGGATGAAACCCGATTTTACAAGCGCAGTGAGACCGACGGCAATCTTACCGATCACCATATTACGCACGCCGCGCATCGTGCACTATCGGACTCGGAAAAGAGGAACTATGAAGGCGTGCGCGCTCAGATCAAGCATCCCGACATTCGCGGCCCGTTCGACACCGGCTGGGGTATGACCGATTTCGATGAGCAATTAAGCCAAGTAAAACTCGGCCTTCCGGCGTTACCGGGGCAGATTACGAATCACTGACATCATAATGAACCAAGCAAAGATCATCTCATTGAGCCTCTACCAGAAACGCCAAGCGGCTCTGCTCTATTATTTCAGCTCGATGGAATTTCTCGACCAGATTATTGAGCGCGTCCGGGCATTAGCCGCGTTCACAGACACTACTCTAGATTACGTGACAAGGATTGAGCGAGACAGGGCGATGCGACAACTCGGCTGGACTGAAGCGCATCTTTCATCCAATTGGTCGACTTACGCACATCCAATGCTCAAGGACTGCCTGCGCGGACTTCTAGAGCAGAAAAGACTCCGAACCACCGAATGGTATGACATTGCCGGCGTCCGCGACGCCTTGACCGGTATAAGCCATTTCTCGATGAATTGGACGCTCCCGGAGGAAGAGCAGGCGTTCCGACAATTGAGTAATGAAGCTCGCGGCATCGCAGCGAAACTCGACATGACAGTCCTTCGTTTCTGGACGGACCTCGATATGACATCGACTTGGGAGCAATACCTGCACCAGTTTCCAAAGATCCCAAAATTTCGCGTACGAACCGATGTCGAGGGCGAAAGCGGTAAAAGACCCGTCCGCACAGGTGTCTACATGCCACAGGACGATCCATTTGGCACATTACAATTCGCATGGATCGGCAATTCAGGCGGAGCCCTTGGTCAGTGTGAAACCTTAAGTAATCTGGCGCTTGAATATCTGGGGATCGTCGGACGAGATAAGCTTTGGCGAGCCCCAAACGAAGCGCTTAGAAAACCTGAGCGGGTAGAGCCGACTGATGAGTATTTCGATGATTGGTGCAGGACAGCCAAACGTATGCTGGTTCCCGATGAAATTTCAGCGAGAAACGAACGCGCATGTTCGAGTCGACCTTGCAAGTGGTACTTCGTGGAGCGTATCGCCGATGATGTTGAAGACGAAGCAGTCTTGACGATGCATGATCCAAACAGAATCCGCTGCCTTCCTGGCGAACTAGTGCCGCGCACCGGATGGTGGCATTCGCCTGCGCTTCCGGGTGATCAGGGGTCGCGGCATTTTTCTCAAGGTTCAAATTTCCCTGACACGAGCTCGACAGAATGGGGGGCCGTGTTCTGGTACTTTGATGCAAACAGACAAGAATGAGTCGTGCCCGAAATGAATGGTATTTCGTTGAGCACATCGTCGACGAGTTCGAAGACGACACGCTCGCGGCAGCGGAAACTTTCGAACCAATCCGTTGCCTACCCGGTGATACCGTCCCGCGCTCTGGATGGTGGCATTTCACCTGCGCTTCCTGATGAACACGGCCGCCGGTACTTTTCGCTTGGATCAAGATTCCCTGATACCGCTACGTCTAAATGGGGCGCCGTCTTCTGGTACTTTGATACAAGCCTGTGAGAGTAACCGGCATGCCTGGTCGCACGGACATCTGGCGCTCGTTGCAGCTGCCCTCCGGCATTACCGGGAAAGGTCAGGAATCACTGACATGAAAATGAACTAAGCAAAGATTATCTCATTGAGCCTCTGAGCGTATTGCCGATGAGTTTGAGGACGAAACAATTGGGACGATGCATGATCGAAATAGAATCCGCTGCGGAACGCGCATGCCGTTATAGGACACCCGCGCGGCCAGCCAAACCCCACCACGCCTGGGCCATACTTTCTACGATAGCCATGCTCTGTGCCGCCGGCTGCTCTGCAGATGATAAAAAAATGAAAGCTTCCGACGATGTCATGGCGTTGCAACAGCTCATCGACGTGCCGGTCAATCTGAAGTCTGCTCGATGGGAAATGTTCGGAACGCCGGAATATGACGGCGGTGTTCCGGGCCGCACGGATTACATGACCCTCGTCGCGGAAATTGAACCGACCACGAATGCCGACAGTTTCACGATTGGCGCGAACGACAAAAGTATCTATGTTGTTCCAGAAGCCGCGCGCCCGTGGCTTTCAAGCCAATTCCGGAGCATTCTGGAGAAGAACAGGAACGCGACCTTCGACCTCGCGACAGCTGCAGGATGCTACGTATATGATACGACGATAAAAAAGTCCGGACGCAAGGTCAGCGGTTTTTCCTGCGAAAAATCCGGAAATGTGCTCTTGTATCTTTCAATATTTTGATCCTTCCAGCGCCTTGCCGTCTCCTCGACTATCGCCAGGATAAAAATGCGCCATTACCTCAGACAGGTTTTAGCATCCTCCCCGTTGATGACAAATGCCGTGATAATGCAGAGTGCATCTTCGATCCGGATTATCGGGCGCGACAGAGCCGAACTCGACGACAAATAGCGCGAAGCGCCCTACCGTGCTATTTGTCGCAAGTCGACAAGTCAATATCGGTGGTTGTCGATCGCATAATCCACCTGGCCCACGTCCACGTAGCCCCGCTCACCTGCCGGATTGAACGTAAACACCCCGACACGGCTCCCGCGATAAGCCCCCCAGGTCAACGGAAAACCGGACAACACGGTCTGGTACGCCACCCCGTCCGCGCTCACGGCCAAGGTACTGTTGCCATCCAGCCCCCAGCTCGAACGCAGCCACACCGCTTCCGACGTCCACGGCTGCAGCCGGGTATAAGCACCGTCCCGCGACACTTCGAGGTAGCGCTTCCCGTCCGCCATCACGATGCCCACCGACGCCGTCGATTCGGCCGGATTAGTGGACCGCGGCTGCGCCGTGAAGTGAACGAGGCCGGCATGCTGACCGTCGGCCATTCCCGCCAGTTCCAGACGCGCGGCGAACGAAGGCCGGGCCGTGCGCACGACCCGCTGCGTGAGCACGTTGCCCACCTTGAGCAGGTTGCCGCCGTCCAGTCCGGCGAACGCGTGCAGGCGCAGGTAACCGGGACGCGCCGACAGCGACCACTTGTCCGCACGCGGCTGGTAATTCCATTCCCAGACCGGCGCAAGCGTCGCGGCGGCGAAGTCATCGCCGCCTTGCGGGAACACGCGAGTCGACGTTGAACCAGGCATCTTGCCCTCCCATACCATCGTGCCGACGCCGGCCGCGTCGGGCTGACCGATCACCGGCCACCCATCGACCCAGTGAACGGGCAACAGGCTCGCCGCCCGTCCCGCCCAGTCGCCGCTGCCGTGATGGGTGAAGAAATACCAGTTGCCGTCCGGGCCCTGGACGATGCCGCCCTGGTTCGGCTCCATGGCGGCGCGGTCCGCCTGCATCAGCTGGCGTTTCTCCGACCACGGGCCGCGGATCGACGGCGCCCGCCGCATCATCATCACGCGTGCGTCGCCCTGCACTTCGCTGAAGAAGTGGTAATAGGTCCCGTTGAACTTGTACAACTTGTTCGCTTCGCTGCCCTTGGACTGATAGATCACACGGTCCGATCCCGGCACCAGATCGAGGCTGTCCGGGGTCATTTCCCACAGGTGGATCTTGTACCCGTCGCTGAAATGCGTGCCGATGAAATAGCCCTTGCCGTCGTCATCCCAGAACGGCGCGCAGTCGTCCCAGCCCGGTGAACGCAGCAGCGGGTGCAGCGGTGTCCACGGCCCTTCCGGCCGCGCCGCACTGGTCACGAAATAGCCCTCGTCCGGCGTGCCGAAATAGATCCAGAACCGGCCCGCGTGGTAGCGGATGGCGCCGGCCCAGATGCCCCGGCCGTAGCGGTTCATCCGCTTCCAGTCCAGTTCCGGCGAAATCTGCGTGAGATCGGACACCGCATGGCCGACCGTGCGCCAGTTGACCAGGTCGCGCGAATGCAGCACCGCCATCCCGGGAGAAAACTGGAACGTCGACGAAATCGCATAGTAGTCGTCACCGACGCGGATCGCATCCAGGTCGCTGTAATCGGCCGGCAGGACAGGGTTGCGGTAGCGGCCATCGCCGAGATCGCCCCACCGGGTCCAGTCGCCCCAGGCCACCGCCTCCCCGGCTCGGCAAGGGCCGGTCATGACGGCGGCGGCCAGCAGGCCGGACAGTGCGGCGGCGCACCAGCGGGAGAGGTCTCGATTGGATAGGCTCGACATGATCTGTTGCAGAGGGTCCTGGTCGGTAAAAATTTGTGTGCGCCGGCTGAGATTAGGTCTACAATTGTATGGTATCGATAACCTAATCACCTGTCCAGCCAATCGAGGCGGTTTGCGTGGCAGCGCTGTCGATACCGCCCGGATTCGGGCGTATTCATCCATTACAAACCTCTGGAGCCCGATCTCGGAACCTGTTCCGGGCGTCGTCTCCGGCACCATATGTTATCGGTACCATAAACAAGAAAGAGGTAGAGACATGAGGGGACAAACATGAGATCCATAAAATTCGACCATGCGTTCAGGCGTATCGCCTGCATGGCGGTGTCGATCGGCATCGCGACGACGCTGGTGCCGTTCCCGGGCCAGGTCGCCGTGGCCGCGGACCCGATCGATACCTTGGCGACGGGCTACCAGCCGGTGATCACCGAAACGACCGATGCGAACGGCTTCAAGCATCCCGGTGTCGGGCTCACCAAGGAGATGCTGGAGACCGCGCGGGCCCAGATCCTGGCGAAGAAGGAGCCGTGGAATACGCATTTCAACATGATGCTCAATTCGGCCGCCGCCTCGCGTACCCCGCGGATCAGGAACGTGAGCGGCACCGATCCCACCAAGCCGGCCTTTTACGGCCTGTCGTCGCAAGGCCTGGAAAGCAACTTCATCGCGGATGCGAACACGGTCTACACCCAGGCCGTCCTGTATCTGGTGACCGGCGACGATACCTATCGTAACAACGCCATGCGCATCATCCGCCTGTACTCGCAGATGGACCCGGCCCAATACGCGTATTACACGGATTCCCACATTCACACGGGCATTCCGCTGCAGCGGATGACGACCGCGGCGGAGATCCTGCGCGCCACGAGCACGCAGACGCCGGCGCTCGCGTGGACGGACGACGACACGGCCAGGTTCTCGGCCAACCTGATCACGCCCGTGATCCAGACCTTCGACAACTGCAACTGCCGCTTCATGAACCAGCATCTGTACACGACCATCGCCAAGATGTCGGGTTCGATCTTCATGGGCGACCGGGACGGCTATAACACGGCCGTCGAGTGGTTCACGGTCAACAAGGATGCACCCGACCCCGCATGGACCGGCTCGATCAAGCAGCTGTTCCGGACGGTGACGAAGAACGACGCCACCGGCGAAGCGATTCCGCCGCAGATCCAGCACGTCGAAATGGGCCGCGACCAGGCCCACGGCGCCGGCGACCTCACCAATTCGGAAATCCTCGCGCGCCTGATGATGGCGCAGGGCACCAAGGTCGATCCGGTGGCGGGCACGCCGTCGACCGCGGCGGACGCCGTCGGCCCGTACGAATTCATGGACGACCGCCTGCTGGCCGTGCATGAACTGTTCGGCAAATACATGGTCGGCTACGAGATCCCGTGGGTTCCCGTCGCGATGAGCGTCAACCCGGACGGCAGCATCCGCGCGATATACCCCAGGGTGTCGGATTCGTACCGGGGCCGCCTCACCCAGAACAACTGGGAAGCCTTCTATTACTACAAGTACGTGCGCGGCATGGACCTGGAACAGGTCGCGCCGAGCTATACGACGATCTACGCCAAGCGCAAGGCCTACAATTGGGATGGCGTCGACGGCGGCGGCGATTTCTGGCTGACGCTTCCCAAGGCCGTCGAAGCGGAAGGCAGCAAATACCTGGGCATCCCGATCGTCGATCCCTACCGTGAAGTGGAAGACCGCTTCACGCCGCTCGCCGGCACGACGGTGGCGCAGACCGAAGGCAGCGCCGGCTTCGTGCGCAGCACGGCCTCGCCGGAAGGCACGCGCATTGCCGTGTACGCTTACGGCGGACCTGCCGTCACGAGCATCGGCTTCCGCATCCGGACCAATGGCCAGGCCATGATGAACGTCTACGGCAACTCGATCGCGCTGCCGGATACCCTCGGCCAATGGCGTTACGTCGTGGCGCCCGCCAACCTGGGCGACTACCTGCAGCTGACCATCACCGGCGCCGGTACCACGGTCGACATCGACCACATCAACGTCCAGTCCAGCACCCTGCTGAGCCCGCCGGTCTTCAAGTCCGGCACCGGCGACACGACGGTGTACACGTACGCCGGCACCACCATCCCGGTGACGCTCGATCTGTCGGCCACCGACCCGGCCGCGGGCGACGTGGTGACCTACAACATGGACAACCTGCCGCAGGGCGCGTCATTCAGCAGCAGCACGGGCGCATTCTCGTGGACGCCGACGCAGGCCGGAACGTACACCTTCGTGGCCGAGGCGTCGGACGGGACGACGGTGACGACGAAACGCGTCACCGTCGTCGTGGGTGCCGACCGGCAGTCGACCGTGGGGATCGTGGCCGCGCCGTTCAAACCGGACACGCTGTACGTCTCGTCGACCAGGGACGCCTACCAGGCCGCCTACACGGACCTGCAGAACACGATGGGGTCGAGCACCGACACCGCCTACTTCCAGAAACTGGCGACGTTGCAAAGCGCGGTCTCCGGGCTCCAGGAACTGACCCCGCTGCTGCCGGACGGCAGCATGAACTACACCAATCTGTTCTTCAAGACGAACCTGGTGACGAACTTCGGCGACTTTGCCGCCAACGGGATCGACAACGATACCAACACCTTCATCGGGAACGCGGCGGACGGCCTGCACAACTTCACGCTGGACTTCGGTCCCGGCTTCAAGGTGGCGGCGACGGCGTTCCAAATCGAGCCGCGCGCCAGCTTCCCGGAACGCGTCGGCGGCGTCACCATCTTTGCCTCCAACGACCTCGAGAACTGGACGCGGATCACGCCGGGCGAGACGCTTGCGATCGAGCCGAGACAGACCCTGGACGTGCAGGATGACCAGCGCAACCAGCGCTATCGCTTCTTCAAGGTCTCCATGTTCCACTTCATCTCGTCGTACAACATGCTCGAGCCGGGCGAATTCAGGATCTTCGGCACCCGCTATGAAACGGTCAACAAGCTGGCCAGCGTCTCGCTCGGCTCCGACCAGGCCCTGAAAAAACGGATCGTGGCGGGCGATACGATCAAGCTGTCGTTCCAGTCGACCGAGCCGATCAACAACGTGAGCGCGACGCTCCAGGGCGAGCCGGCCACCCTCACGACCACGGACAACCTGAACTGGACGGCGACGGCGGTCGTCAAGCCCACCACCGCGCCCGGCACGGTGAAACTCCACATCAACTACAAGACGTCGGACGGCAAGGACGCTGAACCTGTCCTGTTCACGACCGATTCGTCGTCCCTGTTCATCGCGGACCAGAAGGATTACATCGCCAACCTGCTCGACATCTCGACGGTGACGGATTCCAACGGCCGTAATGCGACCGACGTGGTAACCGTCGCCAAGTACCTGTTCGACAACAACCTGGCGACGGGTACCGATTACCGCCTCAATGGCAGCGGCAACAATGGCTGGGTCAAGTTCGATTTCCGGGGCGGCGGCACCGTGGCGCTGTCCCGCGTCGATGTCATCGGCCTCCAGAACCAGTACTCGGGCCGTATCAACGGCACCGTCGTCCAGGGTTCCAATGACAATGCGACGTGGACCAACATCTCGACCTTCGCCGGGAATACGTCGGAATGGCAGACGCTGAAGATCACCGACACCACGCCATACCGCTACGTCCGCGTGACCAATGCCGGCGCCTGGTTCGGCAACATGACCGAACTACGCCTGTATGGCGTGACCGCGTCGACCAACAAGATCGCGACGGCGTCGCTCACCTCGGCCCAAGCGCTGCGTAACCGTATCGTCCCCGGCAATACCGTGAAACTGAGCTTCACGGCCAAGGAAGCGATCAGCAATGTGTCGGCAACCATCGATGGCCTGCCCGCCGCGCTCGCCACGACGGACAACATCACCTACACCGCCACCGCGACCCTGCCCCAGGGCACGCAGCCGGGCCCGGTGAAGTTCGCCATCGACTACCTCACGCAGGACGGCAAGCCGGGCTACCAGGTCACCGAGACGACGGACAGCACCGCGCTGACCCTGGTCGACGAGAGCGACGTCATCCGGAACATTCCGACGATTGCGACGCTGATCGATTCGACGACGAACCGTACCGCCGCCACGACGCTGTCGATCGTGAACGCCCTGTTCGACGCGAACCTGGCGACCGGTTCGGATTTCCGTAACGGCTCCAGCGGTTCGGGTTCGGGTTCCTGGATCGCCTTCGACTTCAAGGACGGCAACCAGGTTACCCTGACCGGCACGGAAATCATCTCCCGGCAGGACGGGTACTACGGCCGCATCAATGGCGCCGTGTTCCAGGGCTCGAACGACAATGCCACCTGGACGACGCTGACCCCGGCGGCGAAGTCGACGGCGGATTGGCAGACGCTGCCGGTCACGAGCCTGGTACCCTACCGCTATATCCGCGTCTATAACCCGAACGCGTGGTTCGGCAACATGAACGAGGTGCGCCTGCACGGCACGGTGCACGGGGCGGACACGACCGCACCCGTCACCACGGCCACCGCGCCGCAAGGCACGGCGACCACGGACGCGACGGTCACCTTCGCGGCCGCGGACAACCAGGGCGGCTCGGGTATCGCGGCGACCTATTACACGGTCGACGGCGGCGCCCAGCAGACGGGCAACACCATCACGCTGACCACGAGCGGCACGCACACGGTGAGCTACTGGAGCAAGGACTGGGCGGGCAACAGCGAACAGCCGCACACGGTGACGGTGTCGGTCGACAAATCGGTGGACGTGACGTCCTCCGTGTCGATCGCGCGCTCGGGCCTGACGGTGAACCGCTTCACCAACAAGTACACGGGGTCGGTGACGATCACGAATACCGGTGGCCAGACCTTGGCGGGTCCGCTGCATTTCCGCCTGCAGGCCTTGACGGCCGGCGTCACGCTGGACAACCAGACCGGCGTGAAGGACGGCGTGCCGTACATCGCGCTGCCGGACGCCAGCCTGGCCGCGGGCCAGAGCGTCACGCTGACGACCACCTTCTCCAACCCGAACAAGGTCGGCATCGCGTACACGCCGGCCCTCTTCAGCATCAAGTAAAGGACGTCCTCATGTTCAACTTCAAGCACTTCCTTGCCAACGTCGCGCTGGCGGCCGCCATGATCGGCGCCTGCGGGCAAGCCGCGGCCACGCCGCTCTACCACGTCGATATCGACACGGCGTCGCTCGGCGCCGGCCCGGCCTTCCTGGACCTGTATTTCCTGGGCCTGGACGGCGCGCCGGCCGCGACCGCCATCGTGGACCACCTGGCGGGCGCGCTCGCCGGACCGGCGGACCTGACGGGCACGGTCGCGGGCAGCGCGTCCGGTCCGTTCGTGTTCGGCAATGCCAGCGGCGGCGGCGAACTGGTCCAGGCCATCCAGCTCGGCGGCAAGTTCAGCTTCGACGTCAGCTTCACGATGGCGCCGGGCGACATCGGCACGACGTTCGGCTGGGCCCTGTTCGACGCGACGCACTACCTGGGCGCCGACGGCGACCTGGGCAACCTGTTCCTGCAGCCGTTTGCCCCGGTGGGCCAGCAAGTCTTCGTGGCGGCGCCTTCGACCCGGGTCAGCAGCGTGGCGAAGATTCCGGAACCGTCGACGGCGGCGCTGATGCTGGTTGCCATGCTGGCGCTGCTCGCATGGCGTAGACAAGGCGCGCGCCGCTCCTGATCCGTCCTGACGTCCTGAAGTCCTAACCGAACCCCAAAGGCTGGTGCCAGCCTTTGGGGTTTTTTCATGTAAAAATTTGTGCGCGTGTATTGAAATTAGGTCTACAATTGTACGGTATCGATAACGTACAATCCGACCAAGTGCAAGCGGCGACTCGATCGTCATCCTGCACGAGCCGGGACCGGCACAAATCCAAGCGCACGCCCGCCGAACTGCGCCGGACGTCCTTCGATACAGCATTGGATTAATCGCACTTCATATATTAAAAACCCCTGGAGCCCGGGTCGCGTATGCAGGCGGCGCTGCCACGCCCTGCTTTTCCGGTCCGGCTCCGGTGAAAGATGTTATCGGTAACCTAAACACGAAGAGGTTAAAAATGGGGGGACAGAGATGAAAACAATCAAATTGGACCATGCGCTGAGGCGCATCGTCTGCATGGCATTTTCAATCGGTATCGCGACGACGCTGGTACCTTTACCGGGCCAGGTCGCCATGGCCGCGGACTCGATCGACACGCTGCTTACGAGCTACCAGCCGGTCATCAGCGAGTCCATCGATGCCAATGGATTCAAGCATCCCGGTGTCGGATTCACCAAGGAACAACTGGAGACAATGCGGGCCCAGGTCCTGGCGAAGAAGGAGCCGTGGAATACGCACTTCAACATGATGCTCGGTTCGCCCAGGGCGTCGCGTACCGCGAAGCCAGGGAACATGAGCGGTACCGACCCTACGAAGCCGAAGATCCTGGGGCTGGATTCGCAGGGCGCGGAGAACGTTTTCATCAACGACGCCGGCATCGCCTACACGCAGGCGGTCCTGTACTACGTGACCGGCGATCCGGTCTATCGCGCCAATGCGATGAAGATCATCCGCCTGTACTCGCAGATGGACCCGACCAGGTACGTGTATTACACGGACTCGCACATCCATACCGGCATTCCCCTGCAACGGATGACGGGCGCGGCGGAAATCCTGCGCTATACCAGCTCGCCGGACCCGGCGCTCGCATGGACGGACGACGATACGGTCAACTTTTCGAAGAACCTGGTCACGCCGGTCATACAGACGTTCGACAACTGTAACTGCCGCTTCATGAACCAGCATCTGTACACGACCATCGCCAAGATGTCCGGTTCGATCTTCATGGGCGACCGCGACGGCTATAACACGGCCGTCGAGTGGTTCATGGTCAACAAGGATGCACCGGACCCCGCATGGACCGGTTCGATCAAGCAGTTGTTCCGCCTGGTGACGAAAAACGACGCCACCGGCGAAGAGATCCCTCCGCAGATCCAGCACGTCGAGATGGGACGCGACCAGGCGCACGGCGCCGGTGACCTCACCAATGCGGAAATCCTCGCGCGCCTGATGATGGCGCAGGGTACCAAGGTCGATCCGGTGACGGGTACGCCTTCGTCCGAGTCGAACGCAGTGGGTCCCTACGAATTCCTCGATGACCGCCTGCGCGCAGTCCATGAGCTGTGGGGCACCTACATGGTCGGCTACGACATCCCGTGGGTGCCCGTCGCCATGAGCGTCAATCCGGACGGCAGCATCCGCGCGATGTACGGCGGCGTATCGGCGGCGTATCGTGGGCGCCTCTCCCAGAACACCTGGGAAGCGTTCTACTACTACAAATACGTGCGCGGCCTCGACGTGGAACATCTCCTCCCGAACTACACGACGATCTTCGCCAAGCGCAAGGCCTACAACTGGGATGGCAACGACGGCGGCGGCGATTTCTGGATCGGGATCCCGAAGGCAGCCGAGGCCGAGGGCAGCAAATACCTGGGCATCCCCATCGTCGATCCAAATCGCGAAGTGGAAGACCGGTTCACGGCTTACGATGGCAATACGGTTGCGCAGACCGAGGGCTCGACCGGTTTCGTGCGCACCACGGCCACGCCGGAAGGCACGCGCTATGCCGTGTACACGTACGGCTGGCCCACCACGTCGATCGGGTTGCGCGTGCGTACCAATGGCCAGGCGACGATGGGCCTCAACGGCACGTCGATCACGTTGCCGAACACGCGGGGCCAGTGGCGCTACGTGGTGGTGCCGTTCAATATGCCCGACTTCCTGACGCTCACCGTCACCGGCAACGGTACCACGGTCGACGTCGACCACATCAATATCCAGTCCAGCACCCTGCTGAGCCCGCCGGTCTTCAAGTCCGGCAATGGCGACTCGACCGCGTACACCTATGCCGGCGCCACCATCCCCGTGACGTTCGACCTGTCCGCCACGGACCCGGCCGCGGGCGACGTCGTGACCTACAACATCGACAACCTGCCGCAGGGCGCGTCGTTCGACACCACCACGGGCGCATTCTCGTGGACGCCGGCGCAGGCCGGCACGTACACGCTCATCGTCGAGGCCTCGGACGGGACCACGGTGACCATCAAGCGGCTCATCGTCGCCGTGGGTGCGGACCGGCAGGCGACGGTATCCGCCGTGACCACGCCGTTCAAACCGGACACGCCGTACGTCACGTCGACGAAGATGACTTACGAAAGCGCCTACGCGGACATGCAAGCCGCGATAGGCTCGGGCACCGATGACGCTTACTTCCAGAAGCTGGCGGCATTGCGGACCGCGGTCGCCGGACTGCAGGAACTGACTCCGCTGCTGAAGGACGGCAGCATCAACTACGTGAACCTGTTCTTCAACACGAACATGGTGACGAACCTCGGCCCCACTCCCGTCAACGGGACCGACGACATCAACGGCACCAACATCGGGTTCGGCTACGCCAGGGAGAACAATCGCACGTTCACGCTGGACTTCGGCCCCAGCTTCAAGGTGGCGGCGACCGCATTTTCGATGCAGCCGCCCGGCAGCTTCCCGGAGCGTATCGGCGGCACGACCGTCTTCGCGTCCAACGACCTCGTGAACTGGACGCAGATCACGCCCGACAAGACGCGCATGATCGAGGAGATGCAGACGCTGAACGTGGCGGACGAGTTCCGCAACCAGCGCTACCGCTTCTTCAAGATCTCCATGGTCGATCTGCTGTGGTCGTACAACATCCTCGAGTTCACCGAATTCCGTATCTTCGGCACCCGGTATGAAACGGTCAACAAGCTGACCGGTGTCTCGCTCGGCTCGGACCAGGCGCTGAGGAATCGCGTCGTGCCCGGCAATACGATCAAGGTGTCGTTCCAGTCCACCGAGCCGATCAACAACGTGAGCGCCATGATCCAGGGCGAGCCCGCCACCATCACCACCACGGATAACCTGAACTGGACGGCGACCGCGGTCGTCAAGCCCACGACGGCACCGGGACCGGTGAAGTTCCTGCTCAACTACAAGACCGCCGACGGCACCGACGCCGAACCCGTCCTGTTCCCGACCGATTCGTCGACCCTGAACATCGCGGATCAGAAGGATTACATCGCCAACCTGTTCGACATCACGACCGTGACGGACTCCAACGGGCGCAATGCGACCGATGTGGTAACCGTCGCTAAGTACCTGTTCGACAGCAACCTGACCACGGGCACCGATTACCGCCTCAACGGCAGCGGCAACAATGGCTGGGTCAAGTTCGATTTCCGCGGCGGCGGCACCGTGGCACTGTCGCGGGTCGACGTCATCGGCCCCCAGAACCAGTACTCGGGCCGTATCAACGGCACCGTCGTCCAGGGTTCCAATGACAATGCGACGTGGTCCAACATCTCGACCTTCGCCGGGAATACGCCGGAGTGGCAGACCCTGAAGATCACCGACACCACGCCGTACCGCTACGTCCGCATGACCAACGCCAATGCATGGTTCGGCAACATGCAGGAACTGCGCCTGTATGGCGTGGCGACGTCGACCAACCGGATCGCCACGGCGTCCCTCAGCTCGGCCCAGGCGCTGCGTAACCGTATCGTCCCCGGCAACACCGTGAAACTGAGCTTCACGGCCAAGGAAGCGATCAGCAATGTGTCGGTAACCATCGATGGCCTGCCCGCCGCGCTCACCACGACGGACAACATCACCTATACCGCCACCGCGACCCTGCCCCAGGGCACGCAGCCGGGCGCCGTGAAGTTCGCCATCAATTACGTCACGCAGGACGGCACCCCGGGCTACCAGGTCACCGAGACGACGGACAGCTCTGCGCTGAACCTGGTCGACGAGACTGACGTCATCCAGAACGTTCCGACCATCGCAACGCTGATCGATTCGACCGCGAACCGCAGCGCCGCCACGACGCAGACGATCGTGAAGACCTTGTTCGACGCGAACCTGAGCACCGGTTCGGACTTCCGTAACGGGACCAGCTCCGGCACGGGTGCCTGGGTGGTCTTCGACTTCAAGGAAGGCAACCAGGTCAACCTGACCAGCACCGAAGTCATCGGCAGCCAGGACCAGTACTACACACGCGTCAATGGCCTCGTGTTCCAGGGCTCGAACGACAACACCGCGTGGACCACCCTGACCCCGGCGGCGAAATCGACGGCGGATTGGCAGACGCTGCCGGTCACGAGCCTGGTGCCTTACCGCTACATCCGTGTGTACAACCCGAACGCGTGGTTCGGCACCATGAAGGAAATTCGCCTGCACGGCTCGCTGCATGGCGCCGACACGACCGCACCGGTGACCACGGCCACCGCGCCGCAAGGCACGGTCACCACGGACGCGACGGTCACCTTCGCGGCCACGGACAACCAGGGCGGTTCGGGTGTCGCGGCGACGTACTACACGGTCGACGGCGGCGCCCAGCAGACGGGCAACACCGTCACGCTGACCACGAGCGGCACGCACACGGTGAGCTACTGGAGCAAGGACTGGGCGGGCAACAGCGAACAGCCGCACACGGTGACGGTGTCGGTCGACAAATCGGTGGACGTGACGTCCTCCGTGTCGATCGCGCGCTCGGGCCTGACGGTGAACCGCTTCACCAACAAGTACACGGGGTCGGTGACGATCACGAATACCGGTGGCCAGACCTTGGCGGGTCCGCTGCATTTCCGCCTGCAGGCCTTGACGGCCGGCGTCACGCTGGACAACCAGACCGGCGTGAAGGACGGCGTGCCGTACATCGCGCTGCCGGACGCCAGCCTGGCCGCGGGCCAGAGCGTCACCTTGACGACCACCTTCTCCAACCCGAACAAGGTCGGCATCGCCTATACGCCGACGCTCTTCAGCATCAAGTAAAGGACATCACCATGATTCGCTTCAAGCACTTCCTCTCGTGGCTGGCACTCGCGGCCGCGATGACCGGCCCCTGCGGCCAGGCCGCGGCCACGCCGCTCTACCACGTCGACATCGACACGGCGTCGCTCGGCGCCGGCCCGGCCTTCCTGGACCTGTATTTCCTGGGCCTGGACGGCGCGCCGGCCGCGACCGCCATCGTGGACCACCTGGCGGGCGCGCTCGCCGGACCGGCGGACCTGACGGGCACGGTCGCGGGCAGCGCGTCCGGTCCGTTCGTGTTCGGCAATGCCAGCGGCGGCGGCGAACTGGTCCAGGCCATCCAGCTCGGCGGCAAGTTCAGCTTCGACGTCAGCTTCACGATGGCGCCGGGCGACATCGGCACGACGTTCGGCTGGGCCCTGTTCGACGCGACGCACTACCTGGGCGCCGACGGCGACCTGGGCAACCTGTTCCTGCAGCCGTTTGCCCCGGTGGGCCAGCAAGTCTTCGTGGCGGCGCCTTCGACCCGGGTCAGCAGCGTGGCGAAGATTCCGGAACCGTCGACGGCGGCGCTGATGCTGGTTGCCATGCTGGCGATGCTGGCATGGCGTGCGCGTGAAGCGCGCCGGCTCTGATCCGTCCTGACGTCCTGAAGTCCTGACCGAACCCCAAAGGCTGGTGCCAGCCTTTGGGGTTCTTTCATTTGGCGGCTGCACGGGCATTGCCAATCCCACCAAAAAATATGTGTCCGCGTGTTGAAATTAAGTCTACAATTGTACGGTATCGATAACGTACAAGCTCCATCCAGTGCAGGCGGCGGATGACCGGGGAACGGTGCCGACCGCCCTTCGATACAGCAGTGTTTGCAATGCACTTTATCTATTAAAACCCCTGGAGCCCGGTTCGGGTATGCAATCGGCGCTGCCGCGCCCTGCTTTTCCGGTCCGTCTCCGGTCAAAAATGTTATCGGTAACCTAAACACGAAGAGTTAACAATGGGGGACAGACATGAGAACAAATAAATTGGACCATGCGTTGAGGCGCATCGTCTGCATGGCATTTTCAGTCGGCATCGCGGCGACGCTGGTGCCGTTCCCGGGCCAGGTCGCCATGGCCGCCGACCCGATCGACACGATGGTGACGAGCTACCAGCCGGTCATCAGCGAATCGATCGATGCGAGCGGATTCAAGCATCCCGGGGTCGGGCTCACGAAGGACATGCTGGACACCATGCGGGCCCAGGTCCTGGCGAAGAAGGAGCCGTGGTACACCCACTTCAACATGATGCTCAAGTCGGGCAAGGCGTCGCGGACAGTCGGGATCTCGAACGTCAATGGCGCCGATCCGACGCAGCCGCGCATCCTGGGGATCGATTCCCAGGGCGCCAACGGCCTGTTCATCTCGGATTCCCTGACCGCCTACACGCAGGCAATCCTCTACTTCGTGACCGGCGACGACGTCTATCGCGACAAGGCCATGCGGATCATCCGCCTCTACGAGAAGATGGACCCGAGCAAGTACGTGTATTTCGTCGACTCGCACATCCACACCGGCATCCCGCTCCAGCGCATGACGACTGCGGCGGAAATCCTGCGCTACACGAGCACGCAGACCCCGGCGCTCGCGTGGACGGACGACGACACGGCCAAGTTCTCGGCCAACCTGGTCACGCCCGTGATCCAGACCTTCGACAACTGCAACTGCCGCTTCATGAACCAGCATCTGTACACGACCATCGCCAAGATGTCGGGTTCGATCTTCATGGGCGACCGGGACGGCTATAACACGGCCGTCGAGTGGTTCACGGTCAACAAGGATGCACCCGACCCCGCATGGACCGGCTCGATCAAGCAGCTGTTCCGGACGGTGACGAAGAACGACGCCACCGGCGAAGCGATTCCGCCGCAGATCCAGCACGTCGAAATGGGCCGCGACCAGGCCCACGGCGCCGGCGACCTCACGAACTCGGAAATCCTCGCGCGCCTGATGATGGCGCAAGGCACCAAGGTCGATCCGGTGACGGGCACGCCGTCCACCGAGTCGAACGCCGTCGGTCCCTATGAGTTCATGGATGACCGCCTGCTGGCTGTCCACGAACTGTTCGGCAAATGGATGGTCGGCTACGACATCCCGTGGGTGCCCGTCGCCATGAGCGTCTATCCGGACGGCAGCATCCGCGCGATGTACACCAACGTGTCGTGGTCCTATCGGGGCCGCCTGACCCAGAACACCTGGGAAGCGTTTTATTACTACAAGTACGTCCGCGGCCTGGACCTGGAACAGCTCGTCCCGAACTACACGACGATCTATGCCAAGCGCAAGGCCTACAACTGGGACGGCGCCGACGGCGGCGGCGACTTCTGGCTGACGCTTCCCAAGGCGGCCGAAGCGGAAGGCAGCAAATACCTGGGCATCTCCATCGTCGATCCGTATCGCGAAGTGGAAGACCGGTTCACGGCGTACGACGGTAATTCGGTCGCGCAGACCGAAGGCACGACCAGCTTCGTGAGGACCACGGCCACGCCGGAAGGCACGCGCGTCGCCGTGTACAGCTATAACGGGGCCGCCATCCCCAACATGGGCTTCCGCATCCGCACCAATGGCCAGGCGACGATGGACGTCGACGGCATGTCGCTCGCGTTGCCGAATACGCGGGGCCAGTGGCGTTACGTCGTGGTGCCGTTGAACCTGGGCGATTTCCTGCAGCTGAAAATCACGGGAGCCGGTACGACGGTCGACATCGACCATATCAACGTCAAGTCCAACACCTTGCTGAGCCCGCCTGTCTTCAAGTCCGGCACCGGCGACACGACGGCCTACACGTATGCCGGCGCCACCGTCCCGGTGACGCTCGATCTCTCCGCCACCGACCCGGCCGCGGGCGACGTGGTGACCTACAACATGGACGACCTGCCGCAGGGCGCCACGTTCGATACCAGCACCGGCGCGTTCTCGTGGACGCCGACGCAGGCCGGCACCTACTCGTTCATTGCCGAAGCCTCGGACGGCACCTCGGTGACCACCAAGCGCGTCACCATCGTCGTGGGTGCGGACCGGCAGTCGGTGGTGACGGCCGTGACGGAGCCCGTCAAGCCCGACACGCTGTACGTCACCGCGACGAAGACGGCCTACGAGAACGCCTACGCGGACATGCAAAACACGATCGGCTCGGGCACCGACGATACCTACTTCCAGAAGCTGGCGGCGTTGCGGACCGCGGTCGCCGGACTGCAGGAACTGACCCCGCTGCTGAAGGACGGCAGCATGGACTACAGGAACCTGTTCTTCAAGACGAACCTGGTGACGAACTTCGGTGACTGGGCGGCGAATGGCGTCGATAACAATACCGATAGCTTCATCGCGTTCACGATCGCCCGAGACCTCAATCACACGTTCACCCTGGACTTCGGTCCCAGCTTCAAGGTCGCTGCGAGCAAGTTCCAGCTCCAGCCGCGCACCAGCTTCCCGGAACGCGTCGGCGGCGTGACCATCTTCGGTTCCAACGACAACGAGAACTGGACCCGGATCTCGCCCGACGAGACGCTCGGGATCGAGGGCTGGCAGACGTTGAACGTGGCGGACGAGTTCCGCACCAAGCGCTATCGCTTCTTCAAGCTCTCGATGATCCATGATCTCTGGTCGTACAACATCCTCGAACTCGGCGAATTCAGGATCTTCGGCACCCGCTATGAAACGGTGAACAAGCTGACCAATGTGTCGCTGACTTCCGACCAGGCGCTGAGGAACCGTATCGTGCCCGGCAATACGATCAAGCTGTCGTTCCAGTCGTCCGAGCCGATCAACAACGTGAGCGCGACGATCCAGGGCGAGCCCGCCACCATCACGACCACGGACAACCTGAACTGGACGGCAACGGTGGCCGCCAAGGCCACGATGGCACCGGGACCGGTGAAGCTGCTCCTCAACTACAAGACCGCTGACGGCGCCAATGCCGAACCCGTCCTGTTCCCGACCGATTCGTCCTCCCTGTTCATCGCGGACCAGAAGGATTACATCGGCAACGTGCTCGACATCGCGACCGTCACCGATTCCAACGGCCGCAATGCGACCGATGCGCTCAAGAACGCAAACCTGCTGTTCGACAGCAACCTGACGACGAACACCGACTTGCGCCTCAACGGCAGCGGCAACAATGGCTGGGTCAAGTTCGACTTCCGGCCCGGCGTGACCACGGTGCTGTCCCGAGTCGACGTCATCGGCCCCCAGAACCAGTACTCGGGCCGGATCAACGGCACCGTCGTCCAGGGTTCCAATGACAATGCGACGTGGACCAACATCTCGACCTTCGCCGGGAATACGCCGGAGTGGCAGTCGCTGAAAATCACCGACACAACGCCATACCGTTACATCCGCATGACCAACGCCAACGCATGGTTCGGCAACATGACCGAACTGCGCCTGTACGGTACGGTGAACGGCCCGGACACGACCGCGCCCAGCACGACGGCCACCGCGCCGCAAGGCACGGTGACCACGGACGCGACGATCACCTTCGCGGCCGCGGACAACCAGGGCGGCTCGGGTATCGCGGCGACCTATTACACGGTCGACGGCGGCGCCCAGCAGACGGGCAACACCATCACGCTGACCACGAGCGGCACGCACACGGTGAGCTACTGGAGCAAGGACTGGGCGGGCAACAGCGAACAGCCGCACACGGTGACGGTGTCGGTCGACAAATCGGTGGACGTGACGTCCTCCGTGTCGATCGCGCGCTCGGGCCTGACGGTGAACCGCTTCACCAACAAGTACACGGGGTCGGTGACGATCACGAATACCGGTGGCCAGACCTTGGCGGGTCCGCTGCATTTCCGCCTGCAGGCCTTGACGGCCGGCGTCACGCTGGACAACCAGACCGGCGTGAAGGACGGCGTGCCGTACATCGCGCTGCCGGACGCCAGCCTGGCCGCGGGCCAGAGCGTCACCTTGACGACCACCTTCTCCAACCCGAACAAGGTCGGCATCGCCTATACGCCGACGCTCTTCAGCATCAAGTAAAGGACATCACCATGATTCGCTTCAAGCACTTCCTCTCGTGGCTGGCACTCGCGGCCGCGATGACCGGCCCCTGCGGCCAGGCCGCGGCCACGCCGCTCTACCACGTCGACATCGACACGGCGTCGCTCGGCGCCGGCCCGGCCTTCCTGGACCTGTATTTCCTGGGCCTGGACGGCGCGCCGGCCGCGACCGCCATCGTGGACCACCTGGCGGGCGCGCTCGCCGGACCGGCGGACCTGACGGGCACGGTCGCGGGCAGCGCGTCCGGTCCGTTCGTGTTCGGCAATGCCAGCGGCGGCGGCGAACTGGTCCAGGCCATCCAGCTCGGCGGCAAGTTCAGCTTCGACGTCAGCTTCACGATGGCGCCGGGCGACATCGGCACGACGTTCGGCTGGGCCCTGTTCGACGCGACGCACTACCTGGGCGCCGACGGCGACCTGGGCAACCTGTTCCTGCAGCCGTTTGCCCCGGCGGGCCAGCAAGTCTTCGTGGCGGCGCCTTCGACACGGGTCAGCAGCGTGGCGAAGATTCCGGAACCGTCGACGGCGGCGCTGATGGTGGTTGCCGTGCTGGCGATGGTGGCCTGGCGTCAGCGTGAAGTACGCAGGTTCTGAGTCCTCCTGAAGGCTTGAAAGGAGCCCGGAAGCCGGTGACGGTTTCCGGGCTTTGGTTACTCATGGCTAAGCTGTTTACCAGCTGACGACAGGGTTTGCCAATACGCAATTCCATCTTTACATCAGATGTCACAATGCTCGCTTGTTCCGATAGGTAACTGTGGGAGGTGGCGATGCAAGATGCTAACGAGCTGCGTAACTTCATGCGCGAGAAAAAGTGGCTCAATTCCAATCATCGTCCCATCCGCTTAAAAATCTTCCACCCGCAGGCCCAGACCGACGATATTCTGCTTCCCCAACTTATCACAGGAACAGAGTCCGTTTGCGGTGGATTCGAATACCAGGTCAATTGCGTTGCAACCTCTTTTACCCTCCCGTTAAAAGAGTTCATCGGCTTACCGGCCACGCTCGAGTTCGTTACCGATCGCAAACAGTTACGTCGAGTCAACGGCTTGATTTCACGAGCCAGCGCGGGCGATTCCGATGGCGCGATCGCCAGTTACCAGCTCGTCATCCGCGACGCCATGGCGTTCATGGAGCAGCGCGTCAACACGCGTGTCTTCCGAAGAATGAGCTGGCCGCAGATCGTCACTGCTGTGTTGAAGGAATGGACGCAGCTCAACAGCGCAATGACCGGGAATTTCGACTTCGAGTTTGCACCGGGATTCCGTCTCGATCGGTATCCCGAACGCGAACAGACGATACAGTTCAACGAATCTGATGCGGCATTCGTGCGCCGGCTGTTGGCACGTTCCGGCGTCGCGTGGTGCTTCCGTCCCGGCCGAAATCGGGCGTGGAGGGAAGAGAAACGAGGAACAGAAATCTCGTCAGCACATACCCTTGTGCTTTTCGATGACCAGAGTGACCTGGCGAGAAACGCGGCCGGCGTCGTCCGCTATCACCGCGACGCCGCTACCGAAGAGCGGGACTCGGTGACGCGTTGGCAAGCGGTACGCAAGTTTCAAGCAGGTAGCTCGAGCATTTTCAGCTGGGACTACAAGCAGCCGGGAAACGCGCCCAGGATGGTCGCCGAAGCACCTTCCAATGCTGATCAGGGCGAAACCGGAAACGCACTGGCAAACGCAATGCAGGAGTTCATCGTCGAATCGCCCCATGTCGGTGCGGATGACCGGCATCTGCAGCGCCTCGGCTTACTACGCATGCAACGCAAGGAACTCGAAACGAAACACTTTACCGGAGAAGGTAGCGTCCGGGATTTTTGCGCAGGCGAGTACTTCACGATCAAAGACCACCCCGAGATCGACCGGCATCCCGCTGCCGAGCGCGATTTCGTCATCACGTCGCTTGAAGTCAAGGCGAGGAATAACTTGCCAAAAAGCCTGGAGGAGCGGGCGCAACGGCTGTTCGTGTGCAATGGCTGGCATGGTGCCGTTGGCCCTCTTCCCGCTTCCACTGACCATGGAAATGCCTTTCCTTTCCACATGCGATTCGAAGCTGTACGCCGGTGTATTCCAATCGTTCCGCCATTCGACCCGCGTCTCGACCTGCCTGAGCCTGGCCTACAGATTGCAGTCGTGGTTGGGCCAGAAAACGACGTCGTACATTGCGACGAATACGGCCGCGTGAAGATTCGGTTTCCGGCTGCATGCACGACCGCGGAAGCGGGTACCGATTCAGCCTGGGTGAGAGTCGCCACCACTTGGGCTGGCAGTCGCGATTCGCATTGCGGCACGTTGACTCTGCCGAGAGTCGGAACCGAAGTTCTCGTGGCTTTTCTCGGCGGCGATCCCGACAAGCCCATCATCATCAGTCAGCTCTTCAATGGACATGCGCTACCGCCGCCTTTGAGCAAGCGCGCCAATTTACCTGTGACGTGTTTTCTTTCCGGCATGCGCAGTCAGGAAGTCCACGGTACGCGCGCAAATCAACTTCGCTTCGACGATACGCCACGCGAAATCAGCGCCCAGCTCGCAAGTGACGATGGGGCTTCGCAATTGAACCTCGGCTGGCTGACTCATCCAAGGGGCGACCGTCGTCAGCCCCGTGGTGAAGGCGCCGAACTGCGGAGTGACAAAGCCGTGGCTATTCGTGGTGGCAAAGGCGTCCTGATAACCGCCGAGGCGAGCGATCGCGCTGGAGGCAGCCAACTGGATCGGGCAAAGCTCATCGGCCTCGCTGACGGGCTGCACGATATCGCCGACCAGCTCGCGAAACTCGCGGAAACACATGCAAAAGACCCCGCCGCAGGACCACAACTGGCACGACTGGTCGACAAGCTCAAACATCTGGACAGCGGGTCGAATGTCGCGGAGACGGACAGCGATTCAGGCGGCGCCCCTATCGTCGCGATCAGCGGGCCGGCAGGAATCATCATGGCGAGCAACGAGAATCTCGTTGTCGGCGCCGAAAAAGATATCGACCTGCTCACGGCAGCTGATATGCATTTCACCATGGGAGGACGAACTGCCACACATGCAGCCCGTGGAGTCAGCGTGTTTGCAAACGACGGCGGCATGAAGCATATCGCTGCGCGTGGAGATATGCGAACTGAAGCGCAGGACGGCAGCATTGAAGTGCTTGCAAAAAAGTGATGGAACTGATCAGCACGACAGACTGGATCAACATCAAGGCCAGGAAAGGGGTCTGTATCTATGGCGGCGGCAGTGAACTACGGATCAGCGCCGAAGGCATTATCGGTAAAACGACAGGCAATAACCACATGTATGCCGCCGATCATCAGACATTCGCCAAGCAGGCGACACAAGTGCAGTTCCCTGACGAACTGCCGCACCATGACATTTGCGTTCCTTGTCTCCTCATGGCAGCACGCGCGCACAGCCCACTGGTGGAGGCTAAATGAATACTGGAGATCAGAACCTGTCCGTGTACCTCTTGATCGACAACGGGTTGTTGGACGAAGTGTCGAGAAGCTACGCCGAAGGGGATTCGAAAGATCGTCCGTCATGGCTGGAGCCGATCTACGCCGACTATGCCATGGCGGCCAGCCCACTCCTCGTCGACGTCGAAGCCGCGTATGAAGCCGGCGACATCGACCTGGTCATGAGCTACGTGAACGCGCGCCAACCCGCACTGCACGTGTCGTTCATCGAAACCGAACTGAACCTTGAGCAGATCGCCCAACATCTGCGTCGGTTCATTTTTATCGTCTCGCCTGAACACAAGCAGTTTACGCTCAGGTATGCCGACTGTGCGGTCCTCGCTCCGCTGGCGTCCATACTGACCGCGGCCCAATGGACGACCATGAAAGGCCCTATCTTACGATGGGGAATCCATGACCGTTCGGGAACGCTTATTCAGCTGCCGTTGGCCGAGCCGGCTGCAGACGCACCGACACCGCTCCGCCTGGATCGCGATCAGTTGGCCGCGCTCGACGAGGCCAGTGAACCCGATCATTACATAGCCAAAGTAAAAGTTATGCGTAATGGCATGCCCTTGCCCGGCAATACGGAAGAACAACACGCATGGTCTCTGGCTGCGCGTACGGCATGGCGTGCCGCTGGCAATTCTAGTTCAATGATCCTGCTATTCCTGACTGAGGCAGCTCTCGTCAGTCGGGGAGAAGTTCTTCGGAAACACGAAATACAAAATTCCCTAGTCATGGATGAGGTGAACGCATTTCGAGACAGGTTAAATACGCTCATCGACGGGCGTTCGAATTGGTGACAATAAGTCGCGAAATTTATTTATGAGAGCAACCGAGAACGTTGCAGAAGTCCTTTTTGCAAAGATTCACCATGAAAATTCCAATTCCAAATATCATACGCTGGCATCCAATCGCATCGCTCTTGTTGAGCGGCATATTCTTCGCATTCTGCACATTCACGTATCATTATCTAAAAATTAATTACCTCAAGGTAGAAACCCATATTCCGGTTACGGTATCGGGCGTCCATCACATGGGGAGTGATTACTTGATCAGTCACTTCTCGATTAATCGAGAAATCGGCGACAACATTGCTCCAAGTGGGGGTAGTGGCATGGTATGTTGTTTAATGATTCCGAAAAAATGGTTTCCTGGGCTCACAGCGGATGTGCGATGGGAGGTACGGCACATCATCAGACAACCTGACGGCATCTCGGTAGAAAGGGAAGAGCTTGTCGCTATTTACCGTGCTCAGGTCCCCGTTGAGCCATACGCAGATACTGGCGAACTCTACGTTCATTTCTTTGCAAACGGTCGGGTGCGTATTGTCGTGAGCGATTTCGGTCCCGAAGGGAAACAGCATCCGATTGCGTCGGGAGACAGCGAAGCAAGCCAAATGGCAACTGCAGGCAAAATTATTGAATCTTCTTACACTAAAGAAGAACTCGCTGAAATTGAGCGCAAAACCTCACGTGAACGAGCACAATTCGGAGACTGGCGATGAAACGAGCCGATGTGATTCTTACCGCTACGAATAGCGCCCCGGTCAAGGACATAAAGCGCGTCGTGTCCGAACGCGGCTACGACTTCAAAAAATGTGAAGCGGCATTGAATATTGGACTCTTTTTTGACGGCACAAATAACAACATGGACAGGGACGCGCCCACACATGCGCACACCAACGTTGCACGCCTATACAGTATTTATAGCCACGATACGACGACCGGAAACTTCGCAATTTATATCCCAGGTGTAGGCACGAAATTTCCAGAAATTGGGGAAGATGAGGAAAGTAAACTAGGTGCTGGCTGCGCGTTTGGTTGTGAAGGCCGCGTTATTTTTGGGATTTTAGCCGTGCTCAACGCTCTACACCGACGTTGCTACAATAGCAATTTTTTAAAAAATGACTCCATCCTCGCACTATGCCGTAATAGTCTGAATGTATCTGACGGCAAAGACCGCGAGAGCCTGGGTAAGCTCGGCGTACAAAGCGGGCTATTACAAACAAAAATTGGCAGCAACAATATCCGCCGTGACTTCCTGACGCGGCAAGCAGGACATCTGGAAGCAAAACTTAGAGATGGCAAGCCCCGCGTGGTCGAGTGTTTTGTCGATGTATTCGGATTTTCCCGAGGTGCAGCAGAAGCGCGTGTATTCTGTAACTGGCTGGACGAATTGCTCATTGGGGGGCGTCTGGCCGGGGTACCCTTGCGTTTCAGATTTCTAGGAATTTTCGACACGGTTGCATCCGCAGGGTTCTGGTCAGGCGTATCGGCCTTGGTCACGAACTCGACCGGCGGCCATGGCGCCTGGGCAAGTGCCGAGTCACTGCGCGTACCCGCCTCCGTGCAAAACTGCGTTCATATGGTTGCAATGCATGAGCTGCGGCGAAATTTCCCCCTAGACGAAATCGGTGTCGATGGCAAGTTGCAAGCTGGATGGGTTCAACACGCCTATCCGGGGGCACATAGCGATGTTGGAGGGGGTTACCGTCCGGGTGAACTCGGCATCTCGGTCGGCAGCGACAGTTTAAAGCTATCCCAGATTCCACTGAATCACATGTTGGACTGCGCGATCGCCGCCGGAGTCCCGTTAGATAGACCTCAGCCGACCTCCGACCACTTCGGTACATTCGCCGTTCACCCCGATTTGACCAAAGCCTATGCGGATTTCGTTAAAGAAGCCACACCTGCGCCCCGGCCAATATACGAGTGGCTCCAACCTTATCTCAACTGGCGATGGCAGATACACGACCAGTTTCACCTGACGAATCAGGTCAAGCGGGCAAGCCCTGCCGAACGCGAAATTCTGATCTCGTTCAACAAAAGCCTGATCAATGATGCCGCTGCCATGAAGCGATCCGCCTCGATGAGCGTAAGCGAACGCACATTTGCGGTCTTCAAGGACATACTTCATACGGGCGCAAGGAAGGATCTTCTGACAACGTCCGCGTTGGAGCCGGAAGCCCGGCAGGTGTTTGCGCAGGCCCAGCACGCGAAGCCGACACCGCCCTCCGTTGCCGCTCTATTTGACTGCTTCGTCCATGATTCGCTCGCCGGATTCAATTCCCCGAAATGCGAAATGACAGGCTATTGGCGTTACCGACGAGTCTTCCTGGGCAGTGACGACCACACCGTAGCGGCGAATCAGGATACCGATACGGCGCGTAGCATCGCGTGACAGATTCGAACGAGGGCAATATGAAGGACGAAAAAGGACGCGGTGTCATTCGCCTCGGTGACAAGACCACCCACGGCGGAGAAGTCATTTCGGCGGCACCGGATTTCACCGTGCTCGGAAAGCGGGTCGCACTCGAAGGCGATTCCACGTATTGCCCTCAATGTAAGGGCAAATTTTCCATCCAGCCTGGAGCCGACTCGCGCAAGCGCCATGGCAAGCGGGTCGCATTCGACCAGGATCTCACTGCCTGTGGCGCCAAACTGATCTCGTCGATATGACACGCCAACAATCGAGCGCAAGTCGCAAGAATTGTTATTTATAGCTCAATCCCTCTTACCCCGCACGAGCCAGTTCCGCCGCGCGCTGATGGCGACCAGGCTGGGCGTGCCGGTCGGGACGGGGCCCGCCAACGCGACCGCGGAATGGGCCGCGCTGGAGTTGCCGCGGACCGCGTTCGGCGTCGTGCGCAACCTGACGGGAGAAGATGGTACGGGCCTGATCAAGCCGCTGTGGGGGGGTATGACCCGGATGTGATTCCGGCCACGGTGGACGAGGCCGATCCGGCTGGAACGGATGGGATGAAGCTGTTCGATACGCTGACGAGTTTCCTGGCCAAGGTGTGAGCGCGCAGGGATCACGACTCGACGTGCGCGGTCGCCTGGCACACCTGGTTCCTGCCGGCCGTCTTGGCGGCGTACAGCGCCGCATCGGCCGCGGCGAGGAGCGTCGCTTCGTCGCGGCCATGCAGCGGAAACAGCGCGACGCCCGCCGAGAACGTCCTGCTGACATCGAGGCCGTTGGATAAAAACCGCAGCGCCGAGAACGCGGCCCGCAGTTCGTCGATGCGTTCGACGGCCAGGTCGAGCGTCACGTCGCGCATGATGATGACGAACTCTTCGCCGCCGTAGCGGCATGGGGAGTCCGTCGGCCTGACCTGTTGCCGGAGCAGGCCGCCGAGCGCCCTCAGCATGGCGTCGCCCAGCGCATGGCCGTGGACGTCGTTGACCGACTTGAAATGGTCGACATCGATCATGACGACCGCGAACGATCCCTGGGTCCTGGCACTGCACGTCAATTCGCGGGCCAGCGCATCCGCCAGGTACAGGCGGTTATAGAGCCCGGTCAGCGCGTCGCGGATGACCTGCTCCTGCAGCTGCGCCTGCATGGACCGGATGGTGTCCAGCTGCGCCCTGAGCTGCTCGTTTGCCTGTTCGAGGGCGAGCGACGTTTTTCTCGTCTCGGTGACGTCGCGTACGATCAGGACGTGGCCGAGCATGTTGCCGTCGTCATCGCAGATGGCAAACGTGCGCAGTTCGAGATGCTGTGCACCGCCATGCACGAATTCCGTCGTCGTCGGGGTCGTGCCGATAGAGCCGACCCGTTCATCGAGCTCAGCCAATTGTTTGCCGAGCAACTGCCCCGGCTTGATGGGCTGGCCGATTTCAAAGATCTTCCAGACCGCCGCATTGCTTTCGACGATACGCCGCCGTGCATCGATCACGATGAAACCGTCGGTAATCGCCGCGCCGATCTTCTCGCGCGCCACGGCGGCGAGATCGAACAGCCCGCGGCGGAAGATCGCCAGCGACACCAGGATGCCGCTCGCGACCAGCCCGAGCGGCGTGGGATCGATATCCGGCGGAGACACGCCGGCGATGAAACTCGTGTTGCAGACGATCGGCACGACGAGCGCGCCCAGCAGCACCCGCGTCTGGCGCCGCACCTGCGGCGTACCCCGTTCGTGCGCCGCCAGCAGCGCGAGCACCGCTGCGCCAACGAGGACGTAGCTGTACAGGCAATGGACCCAGAACAGCGGCCCCATCTGGAAAATGGTATCCGCCGCCACGCCGCGCCAGCTGCCGAAGCACAGGTCGTGCAGCGGCGACAGCGCCACCGCGAGCACGGCCGCGGGCACGATGCCCAGCGCCACGAGCCGCGACAAACGCCATCTGTTCGTGCCGCGCGTGTAGCTCTGCACGAAGACCAGCGTGAGCGGCGCGATGGCGACGACGCTGGGAAAGATGACGCGCATCCGCAGGAACATCCCACCGTCCGGCCACAGGCGCGCGAACGGCAGTGCGTAGCACGCCAGCCACCAGGCCGCGCACAGCTGCATTGCCAGCAGCGCCGGCGCACCGGGGGCGCGACGGCGTCTCCAGGCGACGGCCGCCAGGAGCAATGCGGTGACCGCACCGGCCAACAAGAGAAAATTGAAGATTTGCATGATCGCGCGAAGAAGCCGGCATCCATCTTAGCATTGCGTCACGCATTGTTTCCGAATGGAACTACTAATGTTACCCGCAAACAACATCACGAACAGGCCGCGCCTGCCTGACTACATTCTTGTGTAGTTACCCGGGCAACTCGCGCGAGATATATTCCGCGTTTTCATCAACAGTGAAGGAATCTGTCTCATGCTCAAGAAGATCATCAGCGCCGTCGCGGCCGGCACCGTCGTCCTGGCCGCCGCCCCCGCCGCCCAGGCCGCCGACAACCTGTATGTCGGCGCGAATTTTTCACGGATGACGGACAAGGGCGACGAAGCGTCCGCGATCCATCCGCTCGCGCTGTCCATCAAGGGCGGCATCGAACTGACCCCGAATTTCGCGATCGAGGGCCGTTACGGGGCCGGCATCAAGAAAGACGACACGATGTTCAACGGCATGAACCTCGATCTCAAGGTCGACTACGTGTACGGCCTGTACGCGAAAGGAAAACTGCCGCTGGCGGCCGCGGCGCCGTATGTGCTGGTCGGCTACTCGAAAGGCAAGGAAACGGCGAGCGTGAAGGCCCTTGGCCTGAGCATGTCGGCGGCCGACCACGGCGTGTCCTACGGCATCGGCGTCGACGTCCCGATCACGGATTCGGTCTCCGCCAACGTGGAATGGGCGCGCCTGCTCAAGGGCACGGACAGCGGCGGGGTCGGCTACAAGATCGAAGCCCTCACCTTCGGCGTCGCGCTGCACTTCTAAAACGACGCGTGCCGGACGCCGCCGTGGCGTCCGGCACCCGGTCAGCAAAGTACGGCCTTGACGTCCAGTCCGAGCCAGCGGTAATACTCCCCCCAGAACTGCGCACATTCGCGCGCATCCTCGGCCGATCGTGCCGTCTCGATCTCGAAAATATCGATCGCGCCGGTGTCGAGCGCCTGCGTGACCCAGCGCGCGACGTCGTCCCGGCCGCTGCCGGCCAGGTCGGAGTAGATCTGCTGCTGGTCCTGGCCGGGCGACCTTTCGGTCCAGCCGATGTAGTGGAGATCGTCGGCACCCGAGCCCACGCCGAACACGTAATAGTTTCTGGAGTCCATGACATCACCTCTTGAATGAACAGTACGTCGCACAAAATCCTCGCTCTTCGTCCCCATATGACTTCCCTTCAGTTCCCGAACAAAGCCTCGATGCGCGCCTTCACCTCGGGCTGGTGAAACGTCCTTTCGTGCATCGCCAGTTCCTGGTCGATCACCGGCGGCAGTCCCTGGCGCAGCGGGGCGACCAGGTGGTCTTTCAGCGTGACCAGCGACACCCGCGGCTTTTCCGCGATCGTGCGCGCCAGTTCCAGTGCATACGGCATGACCTCCGCCCGCGGCAGCACCGGGAACGGGATGCCGCGCCTTTGCAGCTCTTCGCCGCGATAAGTCCTGGCGACGATCATCATTTCCTCCGCCAGGCCGATGCCCAGCTTCTGCGGCAGCACGAACGTCGAGCCCATGCCGGGCGTGAAGCCGTACTTCATGAAGTTGGCCGTGTACACGCTCTCCCGGCTCAGGATGGGAAAATCGGCGAACAGCCCGAGCACGAACCCGCCGCCCACGCCGTGGCCCTGCATCGCCGCGATCACGGGAATGGGGCAATTCAGCGCCAGGCTGTAGAAATCCCGGTCCGAAAAGCGCCCCTTGCCCTCGGACAGCAACAGCAAGCCTTCCTTGGTGCCGCCGCTGGCGAAATAGCTGTCGTAGCCGGTCAGGATCACGACCCGGTAGCGGGGGTCGTCGCGCACCCCGGCAAACGCGTCGATCAGGCCCTCCGCCAGCTCGCGCGAAAAGGTGTTCTTGTTGACCCGGTCCTGCATCGTGATCTGCACGATGCCCGGTTCGATCTCCTTCGTCTCGATTGCCTGCTCGGCCATGGTCAGCCTCCTTCCCAGGGAAACTGCCCGGTTTTCACGTAACGGGCGATCTTCTGCAGGTTGTCCTCGTCGCCGAACACCTCGAGGTTCGCCGCCAGCGCCTTGTCCTTGAACGCGGCCAGCGAATCGTCCAGCGCGTTCATGTAGCGCTTGTAGCGCAGGATCCCCGGCCTGGACAGGCGCCGCAGCCGCAGCAGCTTCTTGCGCAGCAGGTTCTGGCTGTCGGCGGCGACCTCGTCGACCAGGCCCCACTCGTGCGCGCAACGCGCGGAGATGGGCTCGGTCATCAGGGTCATGTAATTGGCCTTCGCAAAACCCATCCGGCGCGCGAGGAACGGCAGCACGCAGGCCGGCATCAGGCCGAACAGCAGTTCCGACAGGCCGAAGCTCGCGCTCTCGTCGCACAGCACGATGTCGCAGGCGGCCACGAAGCCGATGCCGCCGGCATTCGCCTGACCCCGCACGTGCGCGACGGTGACGTACGGCCCCATCGCCAGGCGCAGCCACAAGTCGTACATCGGCCCCGGGTCGAAGATCTGGCCGGACTGTCCGCTGTCCACGCGCCGCTGGATCGCCTTGAAGTCGGCGCCGAAGCAGAACACTTCCGGCAAACCTTCGAGCACGACGACCTTCACGCCGGCCTCGCACGCATCGAGCACCTCGCCGAACTCGCGCACCAGCAGGTCGTCGATGGTATTGTTGGCGCCGGGCCGGTGGATCTGGATGAAGCAGATGTCGCCGTCGAACCTGACCCGGAGCGTCTCGCGCGGCATGGGTTCGGTCAGGAAATCCATTCGTAGATCCTGCGGTATTCCTTGATCTCTTTCAGGAACAGCACGGGCTTGCCCAGTGCCTTCCTGGCCTGCGGGACGAACCCGGTGTCCAGCACGACGTTGCGGGTGCCGAAGCGCACCGCCATGCTGCCGCGCAGCAGGTCCTCGTATTCGTCCATCGTCAGCTCGTAGCGGTTGTCGAGCTGCTGCCCGATCCGCATTTGCCGGATCCGCTCCTGGCCTTCCTTGTTGACCACGCCGCTGAAGAACTCCGAGCAGCAGCCCGACCCGTAGGAGAACACGCCGACGCGCTGCGGACGCTCGAAATCGCCGTTGTCGATGGTGCTGGCGAGCGCCATCATGGCGGTCGCGCCCATGATGTTGCCGACGCGCTGGCAATGCGTGATGCCGGGACCGAAGCGGCGCTTGAAGTCGGCTTCGATATCGGCCGGCGAATAGCCGCGCGCGTACTTGCGCATCATGTTGCGGTGCGCGCCCTTGACCATGCCGCCGAACGGGGTGTGATAGGCCAGGTAACCGAACGTACTGGCATAATCCGCGCCGCGTACGCGTTTCTGGTACTCGAGGAAGGCGTTCTCGGCGCAGTCCAGGTAGGACAGCAGCGACAGGTCGGAGTCGCCCGCTTCCGAATCGGTCGACGGACGGCACGTATCCATCACTTCATAGCCGTACGAGCCGTTCGCGCCCGCGTCGACCTGGAAGACGTGCGGCGTTTCGCTGACCAGCATGGCAACCGCCCCGGCGCCGCCGCTCGGTTCGGCGAAAGCCCATTCCATCTTGAACGCGTTGCCGCCCTCCTCGAGCATGAAGCGCGAAATATCCGTCGCGATCACGAGCGCCTTGGCGCCCGGCGACACCTGGGCCAGGACGAAATTGATCGCGTTCTGCAGGCCCGCGACACCCGAGAAGCAGGCGTTCTTCACTTCGAACAACCGGCAATTGCGGTTCAGGCCCAGCAGGTCGTGGCAATACGTGCTCATCGACTTGCCGAAATCGAACGCCGATTCGGTGCACGTGACCACCATCTCGATCCGGTTCTTCTCTTCGGGCGTGAGGCTGTCGATGATGGGCTTCGCGGCGTTGACCGCGTACGTGATCGGATCCTCGTACGGCAGCGCGACGCTCTTCTGCCGCATCATCAGGTTGTCGAACCTGGTGCGGTCCAGGTCCCGGTGCACGGCGAGTTTTTCGACGTCGAGAAACGCCGTGCCGGCAAATACGTTCATTGCTTCGATTCCTGCTTTGACCATGACTGGTGCCTCAATGGATTGTTGGTGGTTTGGGTTGGCAAAAAGATTCAGGAGACCAGGTCGACGCGTGCAACCGCCGGACGGGCGGCCGCGGCGTCCCCCGCCTGCGGCAGGCAGGCATGGCTCCAGTTGTTCAGTAGCGACCAGGTGCAGTGCAGATCCTTGCCGAGGGCTTCGTGCAGCTGGATCGTCAGGGCCATCCGGCCGTTCATCGTCACGCAGCCGGCGCCGATCGGATAGACGCGGGTGATCGCGGGGCAAAAGAGCCAGCTGCCGGCCCCGCCGACGTCCCAGGTGCCCAGGTTCGAAAACATCCCGGTCACGCCGTGCTTCTGGCGTTCGCGCTTGCGGATGTCGTTGCGGATACCTTCCTTGCCCAGCAGGCGTCCCAGGTGAAGGAGGATCCACATGCCCCAGTGATAGCGGCGCCGCCGCAGGCGGTCGACGCGCTGCTGGACCGTGCGCGGCGCGGCCTCGCCTTCCAGGTCGACGCCGTAGAAGGCCATGTGCGGCGCCTGCATCGTCGGGCGCGTCACGGCGCCGCGCAGGTTGACCGGCACCATCCAGCGCCGCGACGCGCCCGGCGCCACCAGCTCGGCGGACACGGCCCGGTCCAGGTGCGCCAGCAGATAGCTGTTGACCGTCACGCCGGCCTGGCGCGCCGCGGCGACGATCTGCGCGGTCTCCTCCTGCGTGAACAGCCGCCACGCCATGCGCTGCTCGACCGGCAGGAACGCCACCGGCCGGGTCCAGTGAAATGCGCTCTTCCACTGCTGGCGCCGGACCGGCAGCGCATGCAGGACGGACAGCACGCCGCGCAAGCCGCCGAAGAACGTGAAGCGGTCGCCGCGCCATTCGGGCAGGCGCGCGACCGGCGCGCCCTCGTCGGCCAGCAGGTGCGCCAGCCCGCTGACGCCGTCGTACCGGTCGTGCGGCAGCTCGAACCAGCGCGGCTTGCCGTCCGGCGCAAGCGGATGATGCGCTTGCCCGAACACGATCGAAATGTTCTCGCCGCAGTCGCGCAGCGCGGCGAACATCTCCGCTACCCAGTCGGTCTTCATGTCGTCTCCCGCTCGGATGGCCGATTCAGCCCCGCGCCCGCGCATCGAGCTCGCCCGCCTGTTCCTGCGGCGGCACGTCCGGGGTGTCGTGGTATTTGTTCACGAGGTCGAGGAACCACCTGAACCGCGGGCTGTCCCATTCGTACCCGTTCAACTCCTCGTCGAGCCGGATCGAATACTTCAGCTCATCGGGCAGCACGCTGGTGCGCTTTTTCAGTTCGTCGGAGATCGGCTGGTCCAGGTTGATGGCGAAGCCGTACGGTTCCAGCCGCCCGTAATGGTGCAGCGAGTGCTGGATCACCGAGAGGAATTCCCGGCTCAGCTTCGGGTACACGCCCGGGATGTACTGGTGCAGTTCCATGTCCACCTTCACGTCCGCGGTGTAGAAGAACGCGGCCAGCAGCGGGTTGAAGAACGGGATCGGGAACGCGAGCGCGCTGCGGAAGAATCCCTCGAGATAGCCATTGCCGGCCACGCCGATCAGCGCGCACGGCAGCGCGTCGTGGTGCGTGCCGTGGAGGTAGACGAAATCGAATTCCGAGTTGTGGCCCAGCCAGTGGTCGCGATAGAACCAGTCGTTCAGGTTCTTCACGCTGTACTTCTGGATCACGAAGGCCAGGACGCACGTTACCGGCATGAACACGAGCGAAAAATTCGCGTACCGGATCACGAGATACCACGGGATCAGGTAGACGATGTGCGTCAGCATGCCGGTGCAGTAGGCGTGGAAGATTTCCGGCACCACGCGCGACTCGCGCTCGACGCTCGATTTCCACACCGACTCCATCAGCACGTTGCGCACGTGGTCCTTCTTCATCACGTGCGATGCAAGGATCACGGTGCGGTAGCACGCGATGAAGGCGAAATGCGCCCAGAACAGTCCCAGCGCGGCCTGGCGGGTCCACTCCACGTGGTGCGGCAGGTCCGGCGTGACGGTGATGAGGTAGTTTTCCAGCGCCAGCAGGGCCAGCGCGATGAAATACTGGGGCTTGAGGTTCTGGACCTTGTGGACCAGCGAATACACGACCTCCTGCGGGCGCTTGACCACGAGCGGCACCCGCCACTTCGCCCCGTGCCGGACGGGGAACGTCAGCAGCATGAACGCGCAGAGCGGCAGGCCGATGAGGGTGAGGACGTTCTGCGGTCCATACGCGAACCAGACGAGCGCCGCGCACACGAGGATCATCAGCGCGTAGTCGACGAAGTCCTTGTCCTGGTAATTGATCCGCCGTTTTTCCGCGCCATACAATTTATGGAATTTTTCTGCGTCGACTGTTTTCATGACTGTCTCTCGGAATCCGGTAAAGCCGGGGTTATTGAACCGGTTCGTACGACTGCAGCACGACGTGCGCATTGGTGCCGCCGAAACCGAACGAGCTGACGCCGGCGACCAATGCCTGCGGTCCGGACGCCCGCCAATCCTGGAGTTCCTTCACCAGGTAGAACGGCGAGCCGCCCAGCTCGATGTTGGGATTGAGCTGCTTGAAATTGACCAGCGGGGGCAGCTGGCGGTGCTGGAACGCGAGCAGGACCTTGATGACCCCCGCGATGCCGGACGCCGTCTCCAGGTGGCCGATGTTGGTCTTGAGGGCGCCGATGGCGCACGTCCCCTCGCTCGCCTTCACCTTGAAATGCCGCTCGAGGTAGCGCCACGCGCGTTTCAGGCCGGTGATCTCGAGCGGATCGCCCTTGGGCGTGGCGGTGCCGTGCGCCTCGATATAGCTGACCTTGTCGGGCGCAATGCCGGCGCGCTTGTACGCGTCCTGGATGACCTGCGACTGCGCGAACGCGTTCGGCGACGTCAAGGTCTGCGAGCGGCCGCCGTGGTTGATGGCGGAGCCCTTGATCACGCCGTAGATATGGTCGCCGTCCTCGATCGCCTTCTTCAGCGACTTGATCAGGATGACGCCCCCGCCCTCGCCGCGCACGTAGCCGTCCGCGCTGGCGTCGAACGTCCGGCATTGCCCCGTGGGCGACAACATCCCGGTCTTCGAGAACGAAATGAAGGTGGTCGGCGTGAGGATGATGTTGATGCCCGCGACCAGCGCCATGCCCGATTCGCCGCTGTTGATCGACTGCGCGGCGTAATGCAGGGCGAACAGCGCGCTCGAACACGCCGTGTCGTAGGGCACGCTGGGGCCGCGCAGGTCGAGGAAGTACGACACGCGGTTCGCGACGAGCGACAGGTAGTTGCCGGTCGAGCGGTGCGCTTCCACGGACGGCAGCCTGGCCTCCAGCAGTTCGCGGTAGTCCAGTCCCGCGACGCCCACGAAGACCCCGGTGTCGCTGCCGGCCAGGCTGGCCGGCAGATAGCCGGCATCCTCCAGGCACCCCCAGCACAGCTCGAGCATCAGCCGCTGCTGCGGGTCCATGAGTTGCGCTTCGGTCGGCGAGACGTGGAAAAAGTCGCTGTCGAACTTGTCCACGTCGTCGATGAAGCCGCCCCATTTGCTGTTGGTCTTGTTCGGTTCGCGCGGGTCGCCGAAGTACTTGCGCCAGTCGAAACGCCCCGGGGGCACCTCGCGGATGCTGTTCACGCCGCCCGCGAGGTTGTCCCAGAACTGCGCCGCGTCGCCGGCGCCGGGAAAGCGGCAGTCGATGCCGATCACCGCGATGTCGCCGTCCGCCGGCGCGCCCTGCTCCATGTTGCTGGTAGTGGTCATGATCGTCCCCGGGGGCTTACTTGTAGTGGCTGCGCAGCGTAGCCAGGATTTTTTCCTTGAAGGTGAAATCGGTCAGGCTGCGTTCCGTCATCAGCTCGTCCGGCACCTCCTTGTTGTACGCCGCGGACAGGTTCTGGATCACCGTGATGCGGTTCGTGGACAGGTTGTTCATCGTCTGCTGGCGCGCGATCCAGACGTTGTCGATCAGGGCGAAGTCCTTGTTCAGGCGCTGGCGATACAGCTTGCCGGCGCGGTTGTAGATGTCTTCGCGCAGGATCAGCTTGCGTTCCTTGTCGACCCACAGCCGCGATTTGCCGTACTGCGTCTTCCTGGACCGCTTTTCCGTGGGCACCGATTCGATGACCCACACGGGCCGGCCGTCCTGCACCTCTTCGCCGACCATCGTGTAGGTGTAATCGTCGACCTTCTTCAACTGGGTATCGTCGACGAAGAACTCGGTGCCGAAGAAGCTGCCGCCGTCCTCGTTGCCGTCGCCGCCCGAGACCACGCGCCGCACCTTTTCCAGCGCGGGCAGGTACAGCAGCACGTCGTTCTCCCGGTCCGAATCGGCATATTCGTACGTGAGCATGCCGATGCCCTTGTCGGTGACCGGCTGCAGGACGAGGGAAATCGCGCGCGAGTCCTTCTTGTCGCTCCCCCATTTTTTCTCGCCGACTTCGAGCACCGTCACGCGCGGCTGCTCCTTGCAATTCATGCTGCCGTTGCCGACCACGTAACGGCAGGTCGACAGCTTCACCTTGATGACGGCGGTGGTGAAGGCCTTGCGGTACATGTCGTCCGACGATTTCATGATGTCGGTGGCGGTCATCGCATACAGCGTGCCCGGCATGGCCAGCACGGCTCCCATCGCGGCGGTGCGCAGGTGCGCGCCAAAAGCAAACTTCATGACTGATCCTTTCGTTGTGACGTTCAATGCGCGGTGGCCAGCTGCGCGGCCGACTCGCCCTGCTTCGCCTGGAACCGCAGCTTGAACACGAGGATCAAGGCCGGGGTCAGGAACAATTCGCATACGAGGCCGGCGACAATGGCGAGGAAACCGAGTTTGCCGAGACTGGCGAGGCCCGGCGTGGTGGCGACGGACATGATCCCGAAGCCGAAGCCGAGGATCATCGACGCGAAGACGGTCGACTGGCCGCACTCCTTGACCGTATCGACCAGCGCCCGGCGGATGTCGCCGTCGCGCATGACCTCGGTGCGGTACACGGAGACGAAATGGATCGTGTCGTCGACCGCGATGCCCACGGCGATCGGCGCCAGCATCATCGTGTAGAAATCGAGCGGGATGTTCATCCAGCCGAGCACGCCCAGCACCAGGAACGACGGCACCACGTTGGGAATCAGGGAAACCGCGCCGGCCTTGAGCGAATTGAAGATCACCAGCAGCATGCCGGAGATGACCAGCAGGCTGAGACCGAAGCTCTGCAGCTCGTTCATGACGAGATAATCGGCCGCCTTCATCCCCATCGCGAACAGGCCCGTGATCGAGACCTTCGCGTCCGGGTAGTCCTTCCTGATCAGGTCGAGGGACGCATGGATGTCCTGCTTCATGCGCTCGAACACCTTCGTGTACTCGGACGATCCGTAGCCGCGCAGGGTCACGGTGATGTTGGCCTTGCGGTAGCTCTCGCTGACCAGCTTCTCGCGCTCCTCGGGGTTGGCCACGTTGAAGGTGAACAGCGTCTGCGACAGCACTTCGCGTTTCGCGGGGATGACGTACATGTCCGGGTGCCCGTCGTTCTGCTTCTGGTACGCGTCCTTGACGACGTTGACGATCGACCCCGTGCTCGCGACGTACTTGCCGTAGTCCTTTTCGAGCTTGCGCTGCAGGTCGTCGACGACGCGCAGAACCGCCGGATCCTGGAAGCCGTTGTCCTCGCCCAGGTCGACGTACAGCGACATCTGCGACGATCCCGCCAGCTTCTGGTCCAGCAGCTTGATGGCCTGGTAGAAGTTCGATTCCTTCGAATACTGGTCGTACACGCTGTAGTCGACCTTGACGTGCGCCGCGCCCCAGATCGACGCGGCGAACACCAGCAGGAACGGCGCGATGAACGCCCACGGCTTCTTCTCCACCATCGGCACGATCCTGTCGAGGGCGCGCTGGAGGGCCGGCACGAAATTCGGCATCAGCCGCGCGATGACGCCGGCCACGCCGCCGCTGCGCTTCGCCGGATTGGGCACCGGCGACCAGATCTCCAGCAGGATGGGCAGCAGATGCATCGTGAGCAGGAACACCACGCCCACGCCGATGGCCGACATCAGCGAAAAATTCACCACCGGGACCAGGCTGCCCCCCAGCAGCGACAGCATGCCCGCGATCGTCGTGATCGTGGTCAGGAAACACGCCAAGCCGGCCTTTTCATAGGCTTCGCGCATCGCGGCCGCCGGCTCGTGGCCCTCCGTGCGGAAGTAGAGATAGCTGGACGTCATGTGGGTCACGTCGGCCATGCCGATCGTCAGGATCAGCAGGATGGTCAGGATCACGAACGGCGAGATCGACAAGCCGGTCCACCCGGCGATGCCGAACGTCCAGATGGTGGACAGGACGATGATCACGGCCGGCCACAGGGCGCCCGCGAACGAGCGGAAAATCACGAACAACGTCGCCAGCATGATCAGCATGCCGATCATGTAAAGCAGGCCCATTTCCTTGCCCATCTTGACCTGGTTCTCGGAGTCGATCGTATTGCCGACCTTGTAGTACTCCAGGTGCGCCGCATACTCCGGCTTGGCCAGGATCTCGTTGAGCGCCGCGTTCAGGGCCACGTAATCGCCCGTGTCGGTCGGCTTGAAGCGCAGCGGTTCTTCCTTGCCGTCCGCCTTCGGCTGCGGCTCACCCACCGTCAGGTTGACGGCCTGGCCGGTGGCGGGCGCGTTCTCCGCATTCAACGGAATCGCGCCGAAATCGGTCTTGATGTAGATGGCGCCGTACTTCTCGTCCTTCGAAAAATACTTCAGTACGAAATCCCGTTCCGACCAGGCGGTCCTGCGGATCTCGGCCAGCGCCGCTGCGCTCGTCGGGATCGTCGTCCCGACCAGCCAATGCGACACCATCGAATCCTGCTTGACGGTGAGGACCGGGGCGTTGACCAGCGTCTCCACCTTGACGACGTGCTCGAGGGCCGAGCTCTCGCCCGCCTTCACCTTCGCGTGGTAATTGAGCAGCTCGTCGCGGATGCCCTTCACCGCCTGCAGGGACGCGGCGGAAAACACGTTGCCGTCCTTCGGGCGGTAGACGATCACGACACCGTCGTCGCTGCCGAACTGGTCGTGGAACTCGTTGTAGGCCACGAACGCCGCATCGTCCTGCTTGAGCCAGCGTTCGATCGTGAAGTCGAACTGCAGCTTCGACATCCCGTAGATGAAAAAGGCGGTTGCGACGGCGAAGGTCAACAACACGAGCGCCTTGCGTTGCCGGACCCAATCGGGGATACCGGTGAGGTAGTGCGACGTCCAGTTCAATACTCTTTTCATGGCATTCTCTAGGCTAGGTTGGCGCCCGTGTTACGTTCCGGGCGTTGCGGTGAACTCGTCGGGGCGGCCCTGAAGGCCCTTACGCAGAACTTCTTCATGGACACCAGCACGAGACCCCGTTCGTTCGCGATCCTGATGTCGAATTTGCGGATGTCGGCCCGGCCCGCCGCCTGCGGTTCGGCTTCTTCCACGTGCACGTAGCAGGTGCGGGACAGCGGGTGCAGGATCTCGACTTCATCGATCGCGAAAGGCAGGTACGGTGCCGACGCGTCGCCGCCTCCCGCCATGCCGGCCACGGTCTGCAGGGCGCCGTCGAGGATGCTCGGGTGGAGCGTGTAATCCTCGAAACCGTCGCCCAGCGGCTCCGCGATCGACAGCGTCGACAGCGCGAACGACGCGCCGATGTGCAGCGTCTGCATCGTGCGGAACGCCGGCCCGTAGCCGATGCCGGCCTGCGCGAAGCGCCGGTAATACTCGCTGCCGTCCACCGCGCGCGACGATGCGCGGATCAGCTCCGCGACCGGGAGGTACTCGTCGGGGCGGGATTCGTCCGCGCCGTCCTGGAAGCGGAGCACGCCTTCCGAATGCACGACCTTCTCGCGGTCCGCGTCGTACGACGTGATGATGTATTCCGCGTCGTCGTCCGAGGGCCGCAGCGACACCTGGATCGGCTGCTGCGCACCGGTGAACACGAGCGGCTGGACGAACACGATGCTCTGGATCCTGCGCACGCTCCTGCCCGCCGCGAGCGCCCCGGACACGCAGGCCATCTCCAGCATCCCGGCGCCCGGGAAGATGCGCCGTCCGTTCACCTGGTGGTCGCGCGCATAGAAGGCGTCGCCCGACAGCATCGACGTGAAGCTGACTTCGCGCAGCGTGGACGAGTTATGGGACACCAGCGGGTGCAACTGGGCCGGCTTGTGCGCCACGTGCCGCGCCGCCTCCACCCAATGGCGCTCCTGCGCGAACGGGTAGGCGGGCAGCGGGATGCGCCGTGCGTGGTCCGGGGCGAGCCTGTCCCAGGCAATGGCCCGTCCCGCAACCCAGGCCTGCGCCAGCGCGTCCAGGTCGCGCGCCGCCGTCAGGTCCGCGAGCCGCTGCCGCTCGTCCTCCGCAAGGCGCGGCGCGGCATGGCGCGGATCGAGGCTGCCGCGATGCACGCCCGCGCCGGCGTCGTCGCCGGTCCAGCGTTCCAGCGTCGCGGCCAGGTCGGCCACGTCCCGCGCCACGAAGGCGAGGCGTTCCGGCATCGGTTCGCGCGCGGTCTGCAGGGTGTGGGCCACGTCCGCGAGTCCGACGTCGGCCGTCTTGCGCAGGTGCGCCAGCAGGCGCGCCGCGTGCTCGCGCAGGCGCGCGCCGGTGCGGGCGGACAGCACGATCAGCTGCGGACCGGCCGCGCCGGGCTGCGGCGCCTGCGCCGGCACGTATTCCTCCAGCACCACGCACGCGTTCACGCCGCCGGCGCCGAACGAATTGACGAGCGCGCGCCGCGGATGCGACGGCGCCGGCGTCCAGTCGGCCAGTTGCCGCTGCAGGTAGAACGGCGAGCGCTCGAACTCGATGTTCGGGTTCGCGACGTCGGCATGGATGGACGGCGCCAGCTGCCGGTGCTTCATCTGCAGCAGGACCTTGGTGACCGCGGCGACGCCCGCCGCCGACTCGGCATGTCCGAGGTTCGCTTTCACCGAGCCGAGCGCGCAGAACTGGCGCTTGTCGGTGTGCCTGCCGAACGCCTGCGCGAGCGCGGCCACTTCCAGGCTGTCGCCCAGCTGGGTGCCGGTGCCGTGTCCCTCGACGTAGCTGATCGATTCCGCCGTGATGCCGGCCGTGGCCAGCGCGCGGCCGACGAGGCCGGCCTGCGCATTCGGATTGGGCGCGGAATAACCGTTCGAGCGGCCGCTGTGATCACAGGCGCTGGCGCGGATCACCCCGTGGATCGTGTCGCCGTCCGCGATCGCCCTGGACAGCGGCTTGAGGATCAGCGTGCCCACGCCCTCGCCCGGCACGAAGCCGTCGTCGCCGGCGCCGTAGCTGCGGCACTTGCCTTCGCGCGCCAGCATGCGCTTGCGGCACAGGCCCTGGTACTTGGACGGATGCAGGTACAGGTTCACGCCGCCCGCCACCGCGACCTGGCACTCGTTCTTGCGCAGGCTTTCGCACGCCAGGTGGATGGCCACCGACGACGACGAGCAGGCGGTGTCCACCGGCATGCTCGGCCCCTGGAAGTCGAAGAAGTAGGAGACACGGTTCGCGATCGACCACGGCAGCGCGCTCGCCGCCGACCCTTCGCTGGCCAGCAGGTGATACGAATTCGTCGTCACGCCCACGAACACGCCCACGCCGGCGCTGCGCCCGGCCGGGAAGCGGCGCTTGAGGCTCTCGCGGGTGTAGCCGGCGTTCTCGAACGCGGACCACACCGACTGCAGGAACAGCCGCTCCTGCGGATCCATGGCGCGCGCCTCGTCGCGGTCGATGTTGAAGAACGGCGCGTCGAACTTGTCGACGTCGTCCAGGAAGGCACCCCATTTGCAGTAGATCCTGCCCTCGGCGGCCTTGTCGGGATCGGCGTCGTAGAACTGCTGCGCGTCCCAGCGCTCGGCCGGGACGGTGCCGACCAGGTCGCGGCCTTCGCGCAGGTGCGCCCAGTAGTCGTCCAGGTCGTGCGACTGCGGGTAATAGCCGTGCACGCCGATGATCGCGACCGGTTCCGCGGCATCCGCCGGCGTGGCGGCCGGTGCCGGGTCCGCGCTGCGCGGTTCCGGGGCGGGCGCGGCGGGCTGCACGGGCACGTCCGCGCCGAACAGGCGCGCCAGCGCATCCGCGTGCTCGCGCACGAAATAGCGCGCCAGGTCGTCGATGCTCTCGTACTCGTAGAACAGCGTCTTCGGCAGCGCACCGAACGCGCGCGCCAGGGCGTCGTTCAGGCGGCCCACCGCGATGGAGTCGATGCCGAACGACTCGAACCGCTCGCGCCCGTCGATCCGGTCCGGATCGAGCTTGATCTCGGCACCGACGAGGGCCTTGAGGTAGTCCTGCGTCTGCGCCAGGCGCTGCGCCGTGTCGACGACGGCGCCGGCTGCGCGGCCGCTCACCGGCGCGGGGGCGGCGCGCCGCGCCATGAACGCCTCGATGCGGGACGGCACGCCGTACAACGCCGCCGCCTGCGCCAGGCCCGTACCCAGCAGCGCGTCCAGGCAGCGGATGCCCTCGCCCGTCGGCAGCGGCATCATGCCCATCTGGTCGGCGGAGAACGCGAGCGCCGCGGCCGGGAGGATCATGCCGCCCTCTTCCCAGTACGGCCAGCCGATGGACAGCGTCCTGCCGCTGCGCCGGCCCGCCACCCTCAGCGCGTCACGTTGTTCGGCGAACGCATCGAGGAAGCGGTTGGCGTAGGCATAGTCGCACTGGCCCAGGTTGCCGAAGGCGCCGGCGACCGACGAGAACAGCACGAACAGGTCGAGCGCCTCGGCACGGGTCGCATGCTCGAGGTTGAGGGTGCCGTCGACCTTCGGCGCCAGCACCGCGGCCAGGTCGTCCGCCGTCTTCTTGAGCAGGAAAGCGTCGCGCGTCGTCCCGGCGCTGTGGAACACGCCGTCGATGCGCCCGAACCGTGCCTTCGCCGCGCGTACGACCACCTCGGCGTCATCCAGGCGGGCCACGTCCGCCTGGACGTAGATCGCCTCGCCGCCCGCGGCCGCAAGGGTCTCGATCCACTGCGCGTGCCCGGTGGACAGGGCCGAGCGTCCGACCAGCACCAGCCTGGCGCCGACCGCCTGCGCGAGGTGACCGGCGACGATCCGGCCCAGTCCTCCCAGGCCGCCCGTGACGAGGTACACGCCGCCCTGCCTGAGCGGCGCGGGCGCTGCCGCATCGGGCAGGCACGCCACGTATTCGCGCACCTGGCGCACGCCGGCGCCGGGGTAGCGAATCTCGTCGACCGCCCAATCGTTCCCGCCCAGCTCCGCCAGCACGGTGTGGACTTGATCCTCCGGCGCGGCGGACGCCGCACGGATGTCCAGCACTTTCGCCGTGCAGCCGGGATGTTCGAGGTGCAGGCTGCGGTAGAAGCCGGCGAGCGCCGCACCGAACGGCAGCGCGACCTCGTCGCCGCCGTCGAAGAACGACAGGAACCGCACCTGGCCGGCAGCCTTGTGGCCGATCAGCGCCTTGCACGCGTTGTGCAGGGCGCCGATCCCGAGGCGCTGCGCCTCGGCGGCGTCGGCGGGTGCCAAACGGTGCACGATGACGCGCGGTGCCTGGTCCCTCGCCTTGAGCGCGGCCACGAGCTGGCCGAACGCGTCCTCGCTGCCCGGATCGAGCGTGAACACGCCGGGTGCGATTTCGGCGAACGTGCTGCCCGGGATCGCCAGCGTGACGCTGCCGTCCCCGGCCTGCGCTGCCAGCGTCCGGAAGAACGCATCCGAGCTGTCGAGGACCAGTACCGGGCCGGCCAGCGGCGCGGCGCCGGCAAGCGGCCGGGCGATCCATTGCGGACCGTAATACACACTGCGCCGTTCTTCCACGGCCGCGGGCGCATCCGGCCGGGCCGCGGCCTGGATCCAGTAGCGTTCCTTCGCGAACGGGTAGGCGGGCAGGCTCACCCTGCGCGGCCGGGTGCCGGCATGCGCCAGCGACCAGTCGATGTCCGCACCCATGGTCCACAGCGTGGCCGCTTTCGCCAGGTCGCCGCCCGCCAGCACGTCGCGCAGGAACGCGTGGCCCGCTTCGCCCTGGATCAGTTGGCCGGCATCGTACGCCCTGTCGTTCGCGTTCGCGTGGAATACGTCGGCGGCCTCGCCCTCCGCGATCCAGCGCTCCAGCTTGTCCTTCAGGTCGGCGACGCTGGAGGCGATCACCGCCAGGCGCGCCGCCATGTGCGTGCGCCCCACTTGCGACGTGTACGCGATGTCCGCCAGCCGCAGTTCCGCGCCGTCCGCGCCCTCCGCCAGGAACGCGGCCATGCCGGCGGCATGGCGCGCGAGCCCGCCGGGATCGCGTGCCGACAGCAGGAACACGTGCGGCGTGCCGGATGCCGCCGCGCGCTGCGCGGGCGCGGACTCGACATGCTCTTCCAGGATGAGGTGCGCGTTGGCACCGCCCGCGCCGAACGAGCTCACCGCCACGCGGCGCGGCTGCGTGCCGCTGCGCGTCCAGTCGGCGAGCGCGGTCTGCACGCGGAACGGCGAGTTGGCGAAATCGATGTTGGGATTGAGCGGCTCGGCGTGCAGCGACGGCACGAGCTGGCCGTGCTTGAGCTGCAGCAGCGCCTTGGTCACCGCGGCGATGCCGGCCGCCGCCTCGAGATGGCCGATGTTCGATTTCACGGAGCCGATCGGCAGGGGCGTGCTCCGGCCCGCGAACGCGCTGAACGCCTGCTGCAGGCCGGCGATCTCGATCGGGTCGCCCAGCGCCGTGCCGGTGCCGTGCGTCTCCACGTAACCGAGGCTGTCCGGATCGATGCCGGCTTTCTTCATGGCGTCCAGGATCAGGTCGCCCTGGGCATTCGGATTCGGCACCGTATAGCCGTTGGTCTTGCCGCCGTGGTTCAGCGCGCTCGCGCGGATGACGGCATACACCTGGTCGCCGTCGCGCAGCGCATCCTCGAGGGGCTTGAGCAGCACCGCGCCGACGCCTTCGCCCGGCACGTAGCCGTCGCCGCCCGCGCCGAAGCTGCGGCAGCGGCCGTCGCTCGCGGCGAACTTGCCCTGGCTGAGGTTCAGGTACTTCTGCGGATGGATCGACAGGTTCACGCCGCCGGCCAGCGCCGCGTCGATGTTCCCGCGCCGGATCTCTTCGCAGGCCAGGTGGATCGCCGTCAGCGAGGACGAGCACATCGTGTCGAGCGCGATGCTCGG
>CBIHOW010000012.1:0-103039 GCA_966211695.1 uncultured Massilia sp.
CAAAGCTCGATGTCGTCTGCCGTTACGTCAGAAGGGAGGGTAGTCCAGTGAGCGATACCGAAGACGTCTACATCTGCGATTCCGCGACCGTCGAGGATGGCGGCAAGGGCGTCCGATTCCCCGTGCTGGCGTTCGGTGACGACGCGACCGGTTTCGTCGTGCGCTTTGGCGGCAAGATCTACGCCTACCTGAACCGCTGCGCCCACGTGCCGATCGAGCTGGACTGGTTCAAGGGCGAATTCTTCGAATCGAGCAAGCTTTATCTCATGTGTTCCACGCATGGCGCCATCTACCTGCCCGAGAGCGGCGCCTGCGCAGGCGGACCTTGCCGTGGCGGCAAACTGCGGCCGATTGCCGTGCGGGAGGCCGATAACCGGATTTATTGGCAACCGGACCAGCATATCCGTCCGCCGGCATCCGGTTTGACCGACAGCCAGATGGGGTAACCACACCAGGTATTTATGAGCGACAACACCAGGAACGACAATCCGAACGACAACCGAACGGCCGCCCCGGCGACCTTCAGCAACTGGGAACGCGAGACCCTGGAGCGTCTCGTCTTTGCCACCGTACGCGAGCAGCGCGCCTCGCGCCGCTGGGGCATCTTCTTCAAGCTGTCCTTTCTTTTGCTGGCATTCTTCGCGATCTGGGCTTATTTCGACTTCAACTTCGGTAGTTCGGATATCGAGGCGCTGGGCCGTCACACCGCGCTCATCGAGATCGACGGCGCCATCGAGGACGAAGGCAGCGGCGCCGCCGATACCGTCATCCCGTCGCTGAACAAGGCATTCTCCGATCCGGGGTCGGCGGCCATCGTCCTGCGTATCAACAGCCCGGGCGGCAGTCCCGTGCAGGCGGGCATCATCGTCGACGAAATCCAGCGCCTCAAGAAGGGCTATCCGAACAAGCCGCTGTACGTGGTCGTGGACGAGATTTGCGCTTCAGGCGGCTATTACATCGCCGCGGCGGCCGACAAGATCTACGTCAACAAGGCCAGTATCGTCGGGTCCGTCGGCGTACTGATGGATGGCTTCGGCTTCACGGGCTTGATGGACAAGCTCGGCATCGAGCGCCGCCTGCTGACGGCGGGTGAGAACAAGGGCTTCCTGGATCCGTTCAGCCCGCAGTCGGACAAGCAGAAACAGCACGCGCTCGAGATGCTCAACGAAATCCACGAGCAATTCATTGCCGTCGTGCGTGCCGGACGCGGCAAACGTCTGAAAGAGAATCCGGAAATCTTTTCCGGCCTTTACTGGACCGGTGCCAAGGCGGTCGAGATGGGGCTTGCGGATGGCTTCGGCACCGTGGATACGGTCGCGCGCGATGTCGTGAAGGCGGAAGACATCATCGATTACACGGCGCACGAGGGCTTGCCGGAGCGTGTGCTGAAGAAATTTGGCGCGTCGGTCGGCGCCGGTGCGGTGCATTCGATCTACCGGGGTGCCGTGCCCAGCTTGCGCTGAGCACCGGCATGGTGATCTGATATGTCTCAATATAGGGCTTGAATCTTACGAACGGTGGGCTATAGTTGGTGTGTAGCTGTTTCGGCGCTAACGACATGGAAACCAGCCTGTTCCTGGCGTTGCCGGAACCGCTTCAGACCCGCATCCGTGCGGTTTCGAGAGAATTCAATTCCTCAAGCTGGAGTCCCAATCGGGAAGGAAACGACGGCGTATGCCGTCGTTTTCATTTTTGGCGCCCGTCCTCGGGTGCGCGTGGAATCGATTGCAAGCTCGTTAACGGTGTGCCTGACGGCCGGGACGTCGATCGTGGGCCGCCGTGCACGACAACCTTCCTGCTGAGTAAAGTGGTCTTGTCCGCTTGCTGTGGCGCCTCGGCGATAACGCTATCAAGACTGTCGGGCTCAGGTTGATGAAAGCCGCCTGTCTCGAGCCAGGCCTGAAAACGGCGCTGAGCCTGCTCATACCATGCAGCACGCATCGGTAGCTGGTGTTCGAAACAATGTACATGCGGGATGTCGCCACCGCGCGTCCAGCGCGCCAGCGCAAGCCGGGTCGGGAAAATCGCGGCATATTCCTGGGCCATCTTCGTCCCACTGCTTTTGGCTGCGGACGAAGACGGGGTGCTGTGGTTCTGTTTTTTTTCGATCTGCACGTTTGCCTCGTGGTTTGGGGGTTAATCCGATGTGCCAGATGGTGCGGCCCACCTTTAGTCCTACACTCAGTAACTGTAGGTCGATTCCTAATCAGGTTTCAGTGTATCAACGGGACATAGTCAATTCTTGAGATGTGTCAAACGAGTTCTTGCTTCGAGTTGAAACCCCCGGATTGCTGAACTTTGACGCTTGCAATCCTTCTGCTACAGTCTCGCCCCATGAGTAAACTATCCCTCGACCGCGTGCTCCAGTCCCAAGGCTTTGGCACACGCAAGTATTGCCGGGCCCTGATCGAAGACGGCGACGTGGCCATCAACGGCGAAGTCCATGATAACTACAAGACCCTCGTGGAGACGGACGGCCTCGTGCTCACCGTGTTCGACGAAGAATGGGTCTATCGCGAACACGTCTACATCGCGTTGTACAAACCCTCCAACTTCGAGTGCTCGCGCAAGCCGAGCCATCATCCGGGCGTGTTGACCTTGTTGCCGGAACAATTTACGTGGCGCGACGTCCAACCTGTCGGCCGGCTCGATCATGACACGACGGGCCTGCTGCTGATGTCGGACGACGGCCCTTTCATTCACGCGCAATCTTCGCCCAAGCGGCATATTCCGAAGGTGTACCAGGCGACCACCCAGGAGCCGGTCACCCAGGCGCTCGTCGACCAGCTATTGTCGGGTGTGCAATTGCACGACGAGCCGGCGCCGCTGGCGGCCCAGTCCTGTGTGCAGCGGGGCGATCATCAGCTGGAGATCGTGCTGGAGCAGGGCAAATATCATCAGGTCAAGCGCATGCTGGCCGCGGCCGGCAATCATTGCGCCGCATTGCATCGCTCGCAGATTGGCGGGCTGACGCTCGAGTCGCTCGGTTTGCAAGAAGGGGAGTGGTGTTATCTGGAGCAGGCGCAGCTGGATTTGCTGGTGCCGGGCTGATGCAGTGATGCCGTAGCGCCGTGCGCGCTGTGCAACTTCGCACTGCCGTGCGACATGCTGAGCGGATTTCCGCGACACTCGTCATTCGACTCTTGACAATAGTTCACTGAACCAGGCAAGAGTGCTGTCCAACCTCAATGATGACGATGCCCGCCGCAGATCACCGCTTCTTTTTCCTGGTTTCCTTCCTCGCAATACCTCCGGCCATGGCTCAGCAGCCCGATCCAGGTCTGGCAGGTTGCGCGCGCGTGACCGATGCCGCCCAGCGGCTGGCATGCTACGACCGGCTGGCCGGGGTTACGCCTTCTTCCGCGGTTCCGCCCGTGCCGGCGCCGTCACCGGCGATCCGGAATGCCGATGCGCCCGATGCCCGGGTGGGCACATCGGCGACCGCGACGGCAACGGTCGACGCACCGCCCATTCCGGCCGCGGTCGACGCCTCGCCTGAAACGATGCGGGGTTTCAGCCTGGCCGATCATTGGGAGCTGGACCAGGAACACAAGCGTGGCGTATTCAATTTCCGCCCGCACCAGGTGAACTACCTGATGCTGACTCGTACCGCGCATCCCAACAACGAGCCCTACCGGCCGTTCCGTCGCATCGCCGACCTGACGAGCGACCTCGCGCATTCGGAACTCGTGTTCCAGTTGGGATTCAAGATGAAGCTTGTCGAAAGCGCTTTCGACAAGCCGGTCGATCTGTGGTTCGGCTATACACAGAACAGCTTCTGGCAAGCCGGCAATCACGAGGCGTCCAGCCCCTTCCGCGAGACGAACTATCAACCCGAGCTGATGGCCGTCACCCCACTGCATTTCAGTGTACTGGGGATGAACGCGCGCTTTCTTAATCTCGGTCTGGTGCACCAGTCGAACGGCCAGACCTCGACGTTGTCGCGCAGCTGGAACCGGGTCTACGCGCAGGTCGGACTCGAGCGGGCAGGGTGGACCGTGCTGGGACGGGTCTGGAAGCGCATCAACGAGGCGACTGCGGACGACGACAATCGCGACATCGTCGATTACCTGGGGCGCGGCGACGTCGTCGTCACCTACCGCAGCAATGGCAACGATTACTCGGCATTATTGCGGCGCAACTTCTCGACCGAGCGCGGTGCGGTCCAGCTCAGCTGGGCGTTTCCCCTGGCGGGGCACATCAAGGGCTATGCCCATGTGTTTTCCGGCTATGGACAGAGCCTGATTGACTACAACTATTACCAGAACGCGGTGGGGCTGGGGCTGCTCGGGACGTTCTGAGCGGGGCGCTGGACTACAACTGTGCTGTAAGAGTGGCGCGTCGATTTCGGGGCTGGCATCGCGGTAATGACGGGCAATAGGGCCAGGGGAGCGACGCGGATATCGCCGCGCAGCAGAGCCGTCTGCCGATGCTGGTCAACGACGTCACGCCGCGCCACGTGTCCCCGTCCGAACTGGCCAAAGGTTGGGGTCTGCCGCAATCATGCATCTGGCCATGGAGCGCTTCTTTTCGTAACTTCAGGGCGTCGGCGATAGCCCACAGCCGTTGGGCGGAGCCGGATGTAATTACGAATTAGAAAGGCACAATAATAAAAACAAGCCTCAGACTGAGTGCACTGTCAATTCTATTGTTGCCTTTGCACGCATAGAAAGAATTACTTGTGAATTAATTACTTCATCTGAAGCACCTAAAATTCACGGGTTGTTACATAATTAAAAACAAACTGCAGAAAAATAATGACGTCTTGCAACGGCGGATGGTCTCTTTCTGGATCGCAACGACGACGGGGCAACTATGCGGAATTCATACTGATCAAGAAAGATACCAACAATCAACAATATAACAAAGTCTTTCACTCATACATTACCCTAAGGTAAAATGGCAGACTGTTTGCGATGTATCTAGCTCATTCCTCCCGAGACCCAATGTTCAAGTTCACGAAGAATTTTCTGGCCGTGGCGCTGGCTATGGCTTCTATTGGCGCGTCCGCCCAAGATTCCACCAACAAGTCCGACCTGTTCGGTCAAGATCAGTACAACCAGACTGGCGCCGACAATGCCACGTCGCCTTCCGGGGCCATGGGGACTGGTTCGATGACTTCCGGGAACAACCTTGGAGCGATGTCGTCTCGTAAGGTGATCATCGCTAACACACCGGCTGGCCAGGCGGCCGCGGCCGCGGCCGTTCGAGGCCTGCCTCCCGGTGCCGCCGCCAACGTCAACGGTCTTGGCAACATCAACGGCAATGGTATGGCGCCGCAGCCTGTCCTGGGAAACCAGACAGGCGAAAAAATTCCTGAGCTCAGCGAGTTTCAGAAATTTATTGCGGACAACACCGGCCAGATCTTGCCGATTTTCGGCTCTGGATTCTTTGCCAATGGACCGTCCACGTTTGCTCCGATCGCGAATTCGCCGGTGCCCAGCGATTATCCGCTTGGCCCGGGCGACGAATTGATGATCCGTGGCTGGGGCACGATCGACATCGATTACCGTGCCACCGTGGACCGCAACGGTACGATCAATATCCCTACCGTCGGCTCGGTCGTGTTGGCCGGGGTGAAGGCGGGCGACGCTGAAAAAGTCATTCGCACAGCCATTTCCAAGTTGTACAAGGGCGTGACGGTGAGCGTCAATTTCGGCCAACTGCGCGCCATTACCGTGTATGTGGTCGGCCAGGCGAACCGTCCGGGCACGTACACGGTGTCGAGTCTGTCGACCCTGGTGACCGCCTTGTTTGCCAGCGGCGGCCCCAACGCGAACGGCAGCATGCGACGCGTGCAGGTCAAGCGTGGCGGCAAGGTTGCTGCTGAACTCGATCTCTATTCGTTCATTGCCAAAGGCGACAAATCGGCGGACATCAAACTGCTGGACGGCGATACCATCTACATCCCGCCGGCGGGTGGTTTCATGGCATTGGTCGGTAAGGTGAACAGCCCCGCGATTTACGAGCTGAAGAATAATAACGAGACCGTCGAGTCCCTGCTTGACTATGCTGGCGGCTTGCCGGTCGTCGCGGATCCGCGCCGTGCCTTCCTGGAACGTATCGACCCAAACAGGAATCGTCCGCGTAGCGTGGAAGAATTCGCATTGAACAGTGACGGGCTCAAGCGCTCACTGAAGAATGGTGACGTGCTCAACGTGACTTCGATCACCCCGGACTTCTCGAATGCCGTGGTCTTGCGCGGCAACGTCGACCAGCCGCTTCGTGCGCCGTTCAAGCAGGGCATGCGTATCACCGACCTGATTCCGAGCCGCGAATATCTGATCTCCCGTGAATCGATCAAACGGCAGAACAGTGCAATCGCAGCTGGCAACGACCAGAAAGATACGTCCGAAAACGCCGGCAGCATCGCAGACCGTATTGGCGGTCTCATCGATCCTGTCAACTGGGATTACGCGGTCGTCGAGCGGGTGAACCGCTCGGACCTGAGCGTTCAGTTGATACCTTTTAACTTAGGTAATGTGTTCGTTAATCCTAACTCACCTGACAACCTCCAGCTGCAACCCGGCGATACCGTGACGATCTTCTCGCAGGAGGACGTGGCTGTTCCGATGGACAAGCGCCAGGTGTTCGTTCGCGTCGAAGGTGAAGTGAGAGTGCCGGGCGTATATCAGATGACCGCGGGCGATACCTTGCAGACCCTGATTGCGAAAGCCGGCGGGCCGACATCCAACGCATATATGTTCGGTACCGCGTTCTATCGCGAGGAGGTCCGTAAGGAACAGCAGGCGAACCTGAAACGGGCAGCCGATCGTCTCGAAGCACAGATGCGTAGTGAAGAGTCCACGCAAGCGGCCAACTTGCGGGCAATGAGCGCGGGGGACGCAGCCGCTGCTACTGCACAGCTCGAGGCGGAGCGCAAGATCGCACAGGATCGCATAGCTCGCTTCCGCAACCTGCAGCCGACCGGCCGCATCGCGTTCGGACTGGATCCAAACGATCGCTCGTTTGCACACCTTCCGAAGGTCACGTTGAAAAACGGCGATCGCCTTGTCGTGCCGTCGAAGCCGGCATTTGTGCACGTGTTCGGCGCGGTCAACGTCGAGGCTTCTCCGTTGTGGAAGCCGAATACCCGGATCAGCGACTATCTGAAGATGGCTGGTACCACGGTGGACGCCGACGTCGATAATGTGTTCGTCATGCGCGTCGACGGTACCGTTGTCTCGGCGGATTCGCAAGGCTGGTTCTTTGGCAAGATCGGCGGCGTCGAAGCCATGCCGGGTGACACGATTGTCGTGCCGGAAAAATTCGATCGCCAGACGGCGTGGAGCAAATTTACCCAAGGCGCACGAGAATGGACGCAGATCCTTGCGAACTTCGGGTTGGGTGCAGCTGCGGTCAAGACATTGCGTGACTGATCCGAACGTACGGGTCAATGACCGCTATTCTTGAATCAGCGAAACCAGAATGAAAGACTTAACAGTATGACGAAACTGTCCAGGACAACGCGTGAACAATTGGACGAGCTTAACGAGGAAATAAGCGTTATCGACGTAATCGTCGTGTTGTCAAAATATAGAAAGTTGATTGTCGGGTTACCTGTCGCGATCGCTGTGTTAACTGCATTGATCAGCCTGGTCCTTCCTAACGTCTACAAGGCGAGCACAAAGCTGCTGCCACCTCAGCAGGCACAGTCGAGTGCAACGGCGCTCTTGTCGCAACTTACCGGCATGGCGGGCGGGGCGGCAGGTGTCCCGGGACTCAAGAGTCCAAGCGATTTATATGTGGGCATGCTGGAAAGCCGTACCGTCGCCGACAAGTTGATCGCGAAATTCAACTTAAAAAAGGCGTACGACACCGATTCACAGGAAGTCGCTCGGAAAACGCTGAACGACAATACCGACATCACCTCCGGCAAGGACGGTTTCATTACGATCGATGTTGAGGACCAAAATAAGGCGCTCGTCGCTCCTTTGGCGAATGCATACGCTGACGAACTTTTGCAGTTGACCAAGGTCCTCGCGGTTACCGAGGCATCGCAACGACGGTTATTCTATGAACGCGAACTGGAGCGGGCAAAGAATAACCTGGCCGAGGCAGAGGCGAAACTGAAGAACCGGTTCGAAACGCATGGGGTTATCAGCGTTGAGGGTGAAAGCAGGGCGGCAGTGGAAACGGTCGGGCGTCTGCGTGCGCAAGTGTCCGCTAAAGAAATTCAGCTGAACTCAATGCGTGCTTTCGTCACGCCGAACAATCCGGATTTTCGACAAGTCGAGCAAGAATTGTCCAGTTTGAAAGCTGAATTGTCCAAACTGGAAAACGGCAGAACTCAGATGGGCCAATCGTCCTCATCAGCGGAATCCGGACAGTCAGGCCTTGAAAGTGTAAAACTATTGCGAGACGTCAAATATTTTGAAATGCTGTACGGACTGTTGGCAAAACAGTATGAGATAGCACGGCTTGATGAAGCAAAAGATCCAGCCACCATTCAAGTTCTTGACCCGGCAGTCGAGCCGGAAAAGAAATTCAAACCGAAACGGACATTGATCGTCATATTGTCCGGCTTCATTGGCGCGGTGATCGCGATCATGATAGCGTTCGTTCTCGACGCTAAAGATCGGGCGAAAAAAATCATGAAGTCCCGGCAGGATGAACTGGTCTGATTGCATTTTTGCCAGTGTGATCACCATCCAGCGGTAACCGGAACGATTGTTCCGGTTTTTTGTCCTGATGCCGCGACGCAGTCGGCTGCCGGTGCGATCCATTTAATGGCGAGATCGATCGGATATTCACGTAGCCTCGACGAAGCCGTGTAACGAGGATTTGTGCGAGCGCGTCGCTTTGCTTGGGCAGGCAGTAAAATTAATTGTTTATCTAATATAATGGAAGTAAAGAGGGTAATATCGGGCAGTAATCGTCTCCTCCGTAGCACAGGTCTGGTGTTTGTGTCGTCCATTGCAGCCAGCGCCCTGACATTTTTGACTCACGTCTTTTTGGCGCGTAATTTAACTGTCGAGAGTTATGGCATAGTAAACGTCTTATTGGAAAGTCTCTCGACAGTCATCATGTTGGGCGACATGGGGACGACCGTTGCTTTAATTAACCTCTACGTAAAATACAGGAAATGCGGCAATGAGGAACGTATTGCGTTTCTTGTGAAAGCCATTGCATTAATAAAGCTTGTAATCGGGTTAATCTCGTCCATATTGATTGCTGGATACCTGGTCTATACGAAAAAACTGGTCGTTGAAAACTGGTTGTTGGTCGTGGGATTTGGTTGCGCCTGCCTGGAAGTGCTTTATCAAAATTTGCTGGCACTGTATCAATGTCGCGAAGCACATGTCCAACTTGCGTTCTACAGGGTGGTATTGCCGGCAGTACGTTTGAGCGCGATTGCAATCTTGACCGCCACTGGCATGCTGGGTCTATACAGCGCTATCTTTTTGTATAGCATGGCTGTGACTGCCACTCTGGTGGGCATGGTGTTCAGCACTATGGACTGGAAAAGCGTATGGACCTCATTTCGGAACGCAGTTTATTACGAGCAAGTAATTTCTGACATTAAATCGGTAACGCGATGGACTTCGGTGTCCTCCCTTGTCGTCGTGTTACTGATGAAGATGGACATTTTTTTTCTTCTCTCGTTATCGACCAATACGCAGCTCGGGATCTTTTCGACCGCGCAAAAATACGCAGCTGTCGGAACAATCATTTCTTCGGCTCTTTCGGTAGTATTAATGCCGCGCGCAGCGCATATCGAAAATTCACAGGCATTACGCCAATACGTGCGCTCTTCACTTCAGGTTTCTCTGCTATTTGCGGCTCCTGTGCTTGTGTTGGCGCTCGCAGCAAATTACCTGCTTGTTAATTTTTTTGGTCAACAGTACCAGCAGTCGGTAATTATTGCGCAATGGCTGACTTTTTCTTTCGCAATCGGACTGATTGTGAATCCTTTAAGCTATGTTTTTTATAATTTGGGTTGCGCAAAATACCTGACGTATATGAATGTTGTCCAGTTTATATTGGCTGTATGCGTCAACTTCGCCTTGGTGCCCAGTCAAGGCGCTTTGGGCCCGGGCATATCGAACCTCATGACCAGGATTGTAGGAGCGGCTTTTATTTTGTGGGTTTATTTTGTGAAGATAACGCCGAGGATGAAATGATAAATATCTTTCGGTTGCCTGGCATAGTTTTGCAGAGAATAAAATTTAAAAGATGCAAATTCTTGTCAAAAGGGCATAATGTCGAATGGCATAATGGAACCATCAGTGATCCACAAAATATTTCAATTGGGAGCCATATTTATTTTGGGCCGGGCGCAAGCATTCATGGTCGAGGAGGTATTTCGATTGCCGACGGCGTTATTTTTGGCCCGCGTGTGACAATTCACTCATCCAACCATAATTATGAATCCGAACAAAGCGCTCCCTATGATGGCGGAGTGTGCCTGCGTCCGGTGATCATAGAAGAAGCTGTGTGGATCGGCGATAGCGCCATGATTTGTCCAGGCGTACGTATTGGTCGAGGCGCAGTAATCGCAATGGGAAGTGTAGTGACTCGGGATGTCCCTAGTCATTCAATCGTAGGCGGAAATCCGGCAAAGGTCATCAAACGCAGAAATAATCCGGAAAGAACCGAAGAATTGATCGCCAAGGGCGAGTTCTATCTTAAACTGAAGAGACAGTCGAAGATAAAATATTTTGACATGCCACGCGCATCCGAAGGTGGCGCGGGCGGCGGTGCGTGACCAGGCCCGGTATTTTCTGTGTATTAATCAAGAAATTTTCGTATGAAAAAGCAACGTATTTTGATTTCCGGATGGTACGGCTTCGGAAATGTCGGCGATGAGGCGATTCTGCAGGCGCTGATCGATGAGTTTCAAAAGGATTACGATGATCCAATCATTACGGCATTATCGTACCGCCCGGCCTATACTCGCAGAGTGCAAGGAGTGGACGCCGCTCATCAAGTGCCGTTTACCACCATATCGTGGTTATCCTGGATCATCAAGTTCCGGTGGCTGAAAACAATCTGGTTTTTCCTCCAATGCGATATTTTCGTCATGGGTGGGGGAGGATTCTTGTCCGATTGGGACCCGGCTGTGCCAAAAGGATGGCTTAAACAGTTTCGGTTGGCAAGACTCCTGGGGAAACGAACCCTGCTTTACGGTATTGGTGCCGGACCATTTAAAACGCCGGCGGCACGGAATACTGTCGCGCATTATCTTAACAATTACGTCGAGAAAATCACCGTCCGCGACCATGCTTCGTACGACTGCTTGGTCAGCGATTGTCACGTCAATGCCGACCTCGTCGACATCAAGGTGGACCCTGTTGCAAAAATGAACGTTGCGCCGTACTTTGAAAAAGGTGTCGCGCAGACACACATAGGAATAATTTACACAAAATATTTCGATCGGCCAATTTTCGGTGAAGCGCAAAGCCAGTGGCCGATCCTGTTCGATTGTTTCGTCGAGCAAATACGGACTGTTCAAGAGAAGAATATTCCCGTCAAGCTGATCTTTTTTCAACCTGAAATAGAACAAGACCTGGCCGACGCGCTCAAAACCGCTTGTAACGTCGAGGCGGTATACCCGAGCGATTATAAGGAGGCACTCCGTGAAATGTCCTCGTGCAAAGGTATCATCAGTTTTCGTCTTCACGGCAACATACTGGCATATGCGATGGGGGTGCCGTTTCTGCCGATCGTCTATCATCACAAAGGTCTGGGGTTCCTGGAGATGGTCGGCTTTTCAGAAAAGTATTCCCCTATCGTCGTGGGCGATGGCATCAACCTGCCCAAGCAGCCATTGGATAAAGCGGAATGGCGTCGCGCCACCGATGAATTCTTGCTTCATTTAGAACACCATGGTTAAGGTTGGATTTTTCAGTGATCAGGTCATTTACGGCGGAGGGGAGTCAAATCTAGTCAGGCTCGCCAAATCCCTCTCTTCTCTTTGTGCCGTTACCATTGTCGCGCCACCGGGCGCGCTCCTGGACGCGGCAGCAGCAAACGGCATCGATACAATAACGATGAAGGGCGTTCGCAGCAGATGGCTGAAAGGACTTCCAATCGCCTGGGGAGGGGATAAGAGAATACTGGACCGTTTTGATATCGTTCACGCTTATTCATTACACATCTTGCCATTTCTCCTTGGACATCCGAGATTGTTCTGGACTGTGCATGGGCCTTGGGAGAAACCATGGGGATTGCGTGCGAAAGTGATCGCGCGTTATGCAAAAAAAACGATCGCTGTGTCCACTGACGTTGCTCGAGCATGCAATTTTCCTGCGGAAAAACTGGCTGTCGTTCCACTCGGGGCCGTTCGAAACGCAGACTGTCTGACGTTTCCTGACGAAACGAAGACATTACATGATCTCGAGACGCTAAACATTGGCGTCCTCGGACGGATACAGCGTGTAAAGGGACAGGATATCGCGATCGAGGCCGTGCTTGGCTTGGCGAAACAAAATCCAACGCGAAGCTTCCGACTGCATTTTGGCGGCTCGGTAGATCTGTCTAGTCAGCAAGACAAGGAATATCAGCGCGAGTTGGAAAAACTTGCTTCCACATGCGATGCCGTTCCCAATATGACCATAGTCTGGCATGGATTCATCAAGGAGCCTGCCGCATTTATCGACTCGATGGATTTGATCCTGGTTCCGTCACGTTACGAGTCTTTCAGTATGGTACTGGTCGAGGCTTTGTCTCGGGGGAAACTGGCTGTTGCACCAGAAATTGGCGGGCCCGCGGAAATCATATCGAATGCGTCCGTAGGACAGAAGTTCGAAGCGGGATGCGCAAATTCCTTGATGCAGTCACTTCAATATTCAATTAGCGACCTTCGGTATAACCCGTCCCGTATAGTCGAGCGCGCTCGTGATTTCACTATCGAATCGCAGCGCGCGGCAATCTGGAAAATATACGGGCAAGAAAGTGCCGGAGACATTTAGTTCAAGGCGGAGGTGCGCCAGCACTTCCTGCTGGCTTCATTATATGAAAAAAGTACTTTTTATCTGTTCGAGCTTTCCATGGCCACCGACCGATGGAGAACGATTGCGGACATTTAATTTTGTCCGCGAGCTTGCGCAGAATACAGAATTGACAATAGCACACCCTGGCCCCGCCGAGCTCCCCGAGTCGCTGGCAAGACTTTTTCCATCTTCGACAAGATGGTTGCCATACGAAAAATGCCAGAACGACCTGGGCACGAAGATCAGTGCGCTATTATCACTTACACCAGTGTTTTATAAAATGGCCAATTCTGCGGGTCTCACCGGCTGGATGAGAAGTCAGAAAAAGGGAACTTATGACGTAGTTCATCTGGACGGCCTTCCTGCCTTCAATTATTACAACGTCGCGTTAGCCATCACGCCCAACGTTGTAATGGACCTGCGCGATTCGTGGTCATTACTTTATCGTAGGTTGTACGAAACCAACGGGCGTAAGGTGATGCAATTGATCAAGGGACGTTTGGTTGGTACGATCGAGGCACAGATCGTTCGCCGCTGCGAAAAACTGATCCTGATCTCTAACATTGATGCACGGTACATAGAAACCCGCTACCCCGGCAGTGGCGGCCGCATTCGCGTCATCCCTAACGGTGTATCTGAAGAATTCCTTAACATTCTGCCCAGGGCTTCGACGGGAGACAGTCCAGCTGTAGCATTCACCGGAGCAATGGATTACGCGCCGAACGAGCAGGCAGCAGTTTTTTTTGCTCAGCTTGTAATGCCTCTGCTCAGACAGAAACACCCAGCCGTCAGGTTTTTTATCGTTGGCAAGAAGCCAAGCAATGAATTGCGGAAGTTGGCAAGCGACTCAGTCATCGTGACTGGTGAAGTTCCTTCGGTTGCGAATTATCTGAATGATATCGATATTGTCGTTGCGCCGCTCCTGAGCGGCGCCGGTATGAAAAACAAAGTGCTTGAAGCCTTGGCCGCATCGCGCCCTGTCGTCGCGAGCGCGATCGCCGTGGAGGGTATTGATCTAACTGCCGGGAAAGACTACCTGTTGGCTGATACCCCTGAACAGTGGGCAGCGGCGATCGATCAGCTACTGTCGAATCCGAAGCAGGCGTCCGAGCTCGCCGAGAATGGTAAAAACCAAATACGATCTGGCTATTCGTGGCCAGGCGCAGGGCAAGCGGTAATTGACCTTTATGAAGAAAAGCCGTAGTGGAAACTTTTGCCCACCCTTTGATACAAAAGCACGACCTTAAGCCGCCGCCCTTATTCGCAAAATTGTATTTCTCGTTGTTGATGTTTTGCGTGGGCCTGAATGGATTTCGCGTTGGCGAAGTCGGTTTTGGAACCTTTGCGGTGATTTTTCTTTGCATCGTGGTCGCCGCCGGCGTTTTCGGATCTGTGCTGTTTTTCAGGATTCCTCTTTCGCCGACGGAGTTATTGGCGAGCACTTTGATGTTGATATGCGCAATTTGGGCCCTCATCGGTGGGGACTCGTTATTGTTTTCGTCTATCATCATCGTGGTTTCGTCATACATTGCCGTGTCGAAATGGGCCCATCATCCGAGGTTTTTATTTCGTTACGTATTCTGGTTTCCGTTTCTGGTAGGCGCCGGCTTTTACGTCCTGTATGTGCTTTTTCCTTCCCTGGTATATCAAGCGGAAGCGGGAGGAAAATACATTCAGGTGGGCGGTGTCACTCTGTTGCGTTTCGAGGGCGCGGTATTGAACGCCAACGCTTACGGGATCGGTACCTCGGTTCTCATGTTCTGCCTGACATATCTCGGTGTCCGGCGAAAAGAGATGATGCTCGGTTATCTTTCGCTTGTGCTGTCGGCATCGTATTCCGGCATGATCGGTTTGTTATATCTGATCGGTGCAAAGCTCAGCAACGGATTCGGGCGGCTGCTATGTGTTCTCGCGGCAATAACAATTCTTCCAACCTATGGGTATGTAAAAGGATGGGGGATTCTGGAAAGCGTTCGAATCATCAAGTACACGTTTTACTTCTTGAACCTCAGGTATCAGCCATTGTCGTTGATATTGTGGGGCGGAATTGACCGTGCAGGACACGACTGGGTTGTGCTTTCCGATAACGCGTTTTTGACGTTGCTGTATGACCACGGCCTCGTTTTTCTTGTCGTGTATCTCCTTGGTTTCTTCGTTCTCTTGCGCCGCACGCTATTTTTGATTCCATTGTTCTTGCTCTTGAATTTTGTGGTTGATCTTCAGTATTTCTGGTTTGCAAATTTAATGTTTATACTCACTGCAAAAATGATGTTGCGCAATATTCGGCAGCCTGATCGTGTCGGGGAAGGGCAGTCGTGAAGATTGTAATCGTTGCGCAGGAGTTTTCCAGTAATGGAGGCGCTGAAAAAGCCGCTGCAGAGCAGTACAATCTGCTGAGCCGGGAAGGCCATGACGTGTCGCTGATCGGCGACTTTTCCGCCGTGCCGGGAGCGAAAGGGCTGGCGCTCAAACGGCAGCGTGTCAGAAGTTACGCGGAACTGGGCAAGCAGGGAATATTGAAAAAGCTGATGACTGCGACGCGCGGTTTGTTCGATGTTCCTTTGTTTATACGCACACTTTTGTTTCTCGTAAAAGCAAAGCCTGAAGTCGTGCATTTTCATAAAGTGAAGCAGCTGTCTCCGCTGCTTTACCTGGCTGTTAAGTTGCTTCGTTTGCCGACTGTCGCCACGATTCACGATCATTATCTGACGTGCCTCAACTCGACGAGAATCCAGGGCGATGGAAGTTTTTGCAAGCTGAATCGATGCTCGTTTAAAACCGCATTGAACAAGAAGTGCGTGGGTAACTCGACATCGATGACTGCGTACAGCGTTGTCGAGTTCGTGCTTCGCAGGCAAATCGTAAAAGATACCTCCACAGTACGAACCTATATTTTTCCGAGTAAATTCTTGATGGATTGGACGCAGAAGGCCCGCTATCAAATTAATGCCCGGATCGTTCCGAATTTCGCCGACGCGCCCAAACGTATACGTGCGCCGGCGGAGTCGAATTACGTGTTGTATTTTGGACGACTGTCCGAAGAAAAAGGTGTTCTCCTTTTACCGAAGATTGCTGCCGCGTTGCCGCATGTCCGGTTTCGTGTCGTTGGAAATGGCCCGTTGCGCCAGACGCTCGAAGAACTGGCCGCTTCTCATGCAAGTAATCTGGAGATCGTGGGACCGCGCTTTGGCGAGGAACTTGCCGATGAAATAGCGAATGCGAACGTCGTTATTTTTCCGTCAGTATGCTTCGAGAACGCGCCGCTGTCGATACTGGAATCTTTCATGCATGGGAAGCCGGTAATTGCTTCAGACATAGGTGGAATTCCGGAGCTCGTCGGTCACGGCAAACAGGGATTATTGTCCCCGCCCGGCGATACTGAGGCCATGGCGCTGGGAATTTCAAAAATTCTCGAGAACGACGATCTCCGCGCCGAGCTTGGAATGAATGCGAGAGCGAGCTATGACGCTCATTATAACGCTGCAGCGTATTCTCGAAATCTTGCGGATGTTTATCATGCAACCGTCGGTTAAGTTAAGTGAAGTGCGAGGGAAAATGTTGAACGTAGTCGAAGAGGAAACTCTTTTTGGGGTCAAGTTTAATGCCTTGACCATGGACGGTTTGATGGAAAGCATTGATTCCGATCTGTCGAAAAATCGATCCATCACGCTGGCCTTCAGTAACCCGGAATTTATCATCGAGGCACAGCGAAACGGATTTTTGAGAGATTATCTGAACCGCGTCAATTACAACCTGGCCGACGGCATTGGCGTGGTGGCCGCGTCGAGGCTCCTGGGTAAGGGATTGCCCGAGCGCGTGACCGGCACCGACTTCGTTTATCGCATGGCGGAATTCTGTGCCCGTCGTTCCCACTCCTTGTTCCTGTTCGGTGGACGTCCCGGCGTAGCGGCGGCCGCAAAAGCAGAGCTGGAGAAGGCGTACCCCGGCATTAAAATTGTCGGGGCGATTGATGGATACACAAACGACCTCGACAAGGTGGTGGAAGAGGTAAACCGGGTCAAGCCGACTTTCCTTATGGTCTGTCTCGGAAATCCGATCCAGGAGCAATGGATCGGTGCGCATCGCGACCTCCTGGAAGCAAAAGTTGTTTTCGGGAATGGCGGCGCTCTTGATTTTTGTTCCGGACGTGTTAAACGTGCTCCGCGGTGGATGCAGCGGCTCGCCCTCGAATGGCTCTACCGTCTCAGGACGGATTTTTCCGTGAAACGTATCCGGCGGCAGGCCAGATTGTCGTCCTACATTTGGTGGGTTTTTCAGCAGTTCGTGAAAAGGCATTTGTCGGGGCAGCGGAGCGGCAGCTGATTGTTGTTTCCGCAATCAACAAGGCAACCTTTTCTCGGGTTTGCTGCTGACTCAGGGGCTTGCATATCGATTCATCAACGATATTACCGGTGCCTGATACCGTGACGTCAGGTAATCTTGCGGCACAGGAACCCGGTAAGTGAACTTATAGGGGTTGCCATGACGGATATTTTCAGCAAAGCCCGGCGCTCGATATTCTTGGGATTTGGCGTCACGGCTGCATTACTTAGCCGAAAGACCGCTGCAAGGACGATGCAAGCCGAAACATCGGAGTCAAAAGGAAGAGGAACCTCCGACAGTGCCCTGCAAACGTCACTCGGTGGCAAGGCCGGCGTGCATGTGGGAGAGGCGCGCTTCGCCGGTGGTGTCGTGGTGGGAGATCCGGCGAAGGCCCGCCAGAACGCGGCCGCAATCAATGCCGCTTCGCGCTTCTTGAGCGAAGTCGGTGGCGGTATGCTGGAGTTCCCAGGGGGCGGGATCATTTACGTCGACGGCACGCTCATCATATACAGCAAGGTTGAATGGCAAGGTGCATCGTCGGCCGGCACCACTCTCAGGCAGGTAAATTCCGCGCTGCCTCTCGTCCAGTCCAAGGATTATTCATCACTTACCGGGACAGGTAGTCCTGGAGGCGTCAGCCGTTGTGCAATTCGCCGCATGACACTCGAGGGCGTTCTTAACGCAAACGGCGTCCCATCCGGCAGCACCAGCCAGCACGGAATCCAATTGTACGGCTATGGATTTACCCTGGCGGACGATCTGCATGTGCGTGCCTTCGGTGGCTGCGGGATCATCACTGAATGGAAAACTCCGGGTACCGCACCGGATAGCGGATATCGAGACGGGTTCGTGGAGGCCCGGTACGATTGCCTGAAGGTTTACAACTGTGGCCTGTCTGCGATGAAAATCGATGGGCCGCATGATGCGCAATGGAGCCGGGTGGTCTGCTTCAATAACAATCTCAGGGATAAAAGTGCGCTCAAGCCCAATGTATGGCTTACCACTAAAGCGAATCCGCAATATATCGATCAGCTGCATGCCTGGGGAAGCACGTCAGGTGTCGTATTAATGGCTGAAGGCGCCGTCAAACTGACGAATTCTGCTTTGGAGGGGGGCGCGATTTCGCAAATGCGTATCGCTGCGGGAGAATGTGAAATCCTCGGTGGCGAATTGTTCGCGCCGGGCGGAGCGAACGCCAAGGGAATTGAATTCGTGGGCGGTACCAAGACTTGTATCGGCTACAAGATCGACACCGTTATCCGGGGCTGCAACGGCGGGAGCATCGATTTTGGCAGCGGTATCGACGCTGCTGTCATCGATGTGCGTGTCTTCCAAACTGTTGGACAGGTCATGTTGGGCAATATTCCGGCGGCGGGCGTCGGCAACTCGATGAGGTTGACGGTCGCTGGTGGCAAGGATAACCGCCGATCGATTACGCGCGATTATGGTATTACCTGCACCAATTTTTCGACGGCCGATGCGCACGGAGATGGGCTGGAGTATTCGGATCACGGCGGAGAGGGAATAATTGCACTTCCTCAACGGAAATCGGAACCGCTGGCGACTTACAAGCCGAAGAGTGGGATCGTCGGATGCGCACGAGAGAACGCTTTCAAGTTCTGGCAGCAAAGCGGAAACGTCGGAGCATTAATGGGTGAGTCCCCTGATGCCGTCGATCCTGTTGATGGGTTAAGTTTTGCAAATTATCAACTCACTACTTTGGCCGCGGCACGCCATGATGTCGTAATCAGGAATTTTAAGGACGGATTGAATGGCTCGCCAATATTTCTGCTGTTTCCTGAAGGAGGCGCCGAAATAACACTCTTGACGTCGGGTAATATTCGAAGCAAGTCGGGGCGACCCATCTCGAGAACCGGTCTTGGGCCAAACCGCATGCTTTCGTTTATCAAGGCGAAAGACGGTAATTACTACGAATTCTGACGAAAGCAGGCCTCCTGTCGATCCCCACGGCAGTCAGCCGCAAGGCGGGTTTCGATCGGGATGCACGCAAGTAAAACTTGTGAGTAACTTCGCAAGGTCCTCAAGAATCCTTCTGATAGCTTCACATTGGCTAACCCAAGCATATAACGGGCAATGATGTGGGAAAGTAATTGCTGTCAAATTTTGGGCTTGGTACAATGTTAAGTTTGCCGGCTTCGGCACGCATTTCTACAGAGAGTTCTGCCGGTAATGTCAATAGGATTTGATGTGTTATCCGTATTACGAATTTCTTTAAAGCGCTCGTGGTGTGGTTGGATTTTGCTCGGCACAGCAAATGCCATGGGGGCGACGCCGACGGTTCAGGGACAGTCTGGCTACATCAACATGCCGGCGGCATGGGTCGAGCCGGACGGCACATTCAACACTGGCTACAGTTACGATCAGCCTTATGCCACGTTTTGGGCAACGGCAACGGTGCTTCCGTTTCTGCAAGTGACCGGCCGATATGTGGCGATCAATGGTATTTCCGGTTTCAATGACCGGTCGGGAACATATGGTAGCGGTTACGGCCGCTACAAAGACAAGGTCGTGGACGTCAAGCTGCAGCTTCTTGGAGAATCCGGGTGGATGCCTGGCGTTGCCGTCGGTACCACCGATGCGCTGGGAACTGAACTATTCAAGGGTCATTACGTCGTAGCGACCAAGACGTTCGGGGCCGCACGTAACATCGAGGCCAGCGTGGGTGTTGGCCACGGCAGACCGGATGGCGTGTTCGCGGGCGTGCGCTGGGTACCGCTGGCGGCGCCGCGCTGGGCTGTCGTCGCGGAATACGATGCCAACGATTACAGCAAGGACTTCCGTGCCCGGGAAACCGCCGCCGGCCAGCGGCGGCAAGGCCCCGCCGTCGGCCTCGAATACCGCTGGGGATGGCTGGGCGCGCAGGTCGCCCGCCATCGCGACCACTTCAGCGCCAATGCCTATGTCAGCATCCCGTTCTCCGAGCGCGAGTTCATCCCCAAGCTGTACGAGCCCGCCCCGTTCGATCCCAAGCAGGCGCCGCCGCGCGTCTCGGGCGAGGAATGGCAGCAGCAGCCCGGCCATGGTGCCGCGCTGGTGCAAGCGCTGGTCAAGCAGGATTTCAAGAACGTCCGCGTGTTGTTCGAAGACGGCACGCTCAAGCTGTCGCTGACCAATAGTCGTATTTCCAACCTTGGGCGGGCGGTCGGCCGCGCCGCGCGTACCGCGCTGGCGTTTGCGCCGCAAGGCACGCGCAGGATCCAGATCACGTACACGAAGCTGGAACAGCCCATCGCGACCTATGAGTTCGTCGATCTGCCGCGCTTGACCGATTACCTGACCGGACTGGCTGACCGCGACAGCTTCCTGCAAACCGTCGTCGTGCGCTACGCCGAGCCGAGCGACCAGGTCGGCGAAGACCAGCATGGCATGCTGGCCGCTGTCGGCGACGAAGGGAGCCTGCAAGTCCAGGTCGGGCAGGACGGCAACACGGTGCAACTGTCGTCCGAAGACCGCGAGGCGAACCGCTTCAAGGTGATCCCCAAGATTTCGATGTTCTTCAACGACCCGAGCGGCGCCCTGCGCTACGAGTTGTGGGCCGCGGCCAACTACGACCGCCGCCTGGCGCCGGGCCTGTACCTGAACAGCGACCTCAAGCTGACGGTCTACGAGACCGTGTCCGGCGTCACGCAGCCCTCCAACAGCCTGTTGCCGCACGTGCGCACGGACATCGCCGACTACAAGCGCGGCGGCCGTTTCAAGTTGAACCGCCTGATGCTCAACAAGTACATGATGCCGTCCGAGCGGGTGTACGCGCGCGTCTCCGGCGGCCTGTACGAAGAAATGTACCGCGGCGTCGGCGGCCAGGTGCTGTATCTGCCGAAGGACAGCCGCTGGGCCGCCGACGTGAACGTCGATGCGCTCCAGCAGCGCGGGGTGAAGGGGTGGTTCGACAAGCGCGACTACCACACCGTCAGCGGCTTCGCGTCCCTGCATTACAAGCTCCCGTACGACATCACCGCAACGGCGCGCGCCGGCCGTTTCCTCGCCAAGGACAACGGCGTGCGCATGGAATTCAAGCGCCGTTTCCCGTCCGGCGTGGAGATCGGCGCCTGGTACACCAAGACGAGCGGCAAGGACATCACGAATCCCGGCACGCCGTCGAACCCGTACAACGACAAGGGTATCTTCCTGTCGGTGCCGCTGAACATCATGCTGCTGTCCGACACGCAGGCCGCCGCGGGCGTGGCCCTGTCGCCATGGACGCGCGACGTCGGCCAGATGGTGGCAAGTCCGGGCGACCTGTACGACCTCGTCGAGCAGCCGCGTCGCGACATGAACACGTTCGACGGCCTAGGCAACTTCGCCGAACGGCGCGACGAGCAGAACCTGCCCGCCGTGAATCCGCCCGTGGACGCTCTGCCGAACCCGTGGCCGCTGTTCCGCATGCGCGTGGAACAGTCCGTCAAGTCGACGCCGACGTTGCCGCAATGGGCGAACGGCGCCGTCATCGGCGGCGGCGCGATCCTGGCCGGCGCGCTGCTCGACAAGCCGGTCGCGCGCTTCATGAAGAATCACCAGGAATCCAGCCTCACGCGCGCCTGGAACAATATCGGCAAGGCGACGCCGGTCGTGCTGGCCGGTGCCGCCGCCGGGGCCGTCGCGTTTGGCGATGCGCGCATGCAAAACATTGGTATCATCTCGCTGGAATCGGTCGTCGGGGCCGCGGCCCTGTCGATCGGGGCGAAGCATATCGCCGGGCGTGCCCGGCCGATCGACGAGAAGGGCCAGTGGGGCAAGGCGGCGGACCGGTCGAACGCATCGTTCCCGTCCAACCACGCCAGCGTGGCGTTCGCGGCGGTGACGCCGTTCGCCCAGGAATACGACGCGCCCTGGCTGTACGGCCTCGCCGCCGCCGGTTCGCTGGGCCGTACGGCGGGACGCCAGCACTGGGTGTCCGACGTCGTGGCCGGCGGCCTGCTCGGCATGGCCGTGGGCGGCTGGCTGTGGCAGGCGCAGCGCGACAATGTGCGTTCGAACTTCGCCGTGACGCCGGGTGCGAAATCTGTCGGCCTGGCCTGGTTCGGCAGTTATTGATAATCGAGCGGGGAGGGCAGGACCGCCGGCCGCCCCGCCAAACTGGAGAGACAACAGATGATTTTGACGACAGGCGGTGCGGGCTTCATCGGCAGTAATTTCGTGCTGGACTGGTGCGCCCTGAACGACGAGCCGGTCATCAACCTCGACAAGCTGACGTATGCCGGCAACCTCGAGAACCTGGCGAGCCTGCGCGACAATCCGAAGCACATCTTCGTGCAGGGCGACATCGGCGACGTGGACCTCGTGCGGCGCCTGCTGCAGGAACATCAACCGCGCGCCGTCGTGAACTTCGCGGCCGAGAGCCACGTGGACCGCAGCATCCACGGCCCGGGCGAATTCATCCAGACGAACATCGTCGGCACCTTCCACCTGCTCGAAGCCGTGCGCGAATACTGGGGCGCGCTGCCGGACGACCGCAAGGCCGCGTTCCGCTTCCTGCACGTGTCGACCGACGAAGTCTACGGCTCGCTCGGCAAGGACGACCCCGCCTTCCGCGAGACGAACCGCTACGAACCGAACAGCCCATATTCCGCCAGCAAGGCAGCCAGCGACCACCTCGTGCGCGCTTACCATCACACGTATGGCCTGCCGGTGCTGACCACCAATTGCTCGAACAACTACGGCCCGTACCACTTCCCGGAAAAGCTGATCCCCCTGTGCATCCACAATGCGCTGGCCGGCAAGCCGCTGCCGATCTATGGCGACGGCCAGCAGATCCGCGACTGGCTGTACGTGAAGGACCACTGCTCGGCCATCCGCCGTGTGCTCGAAGCGGGGCAGCTGGGCGAGGTCTACAACGTGGGCGGCTGGAACGAGAAAGCCAACCTCGACGTCGTGAAGACGCTGTGCGCGATCCTCGACGAACTGAGCCCGCGCGCGGACGGCCAGTCGTACGCGACCCAGATCACGTTCGTGACGGACCGCCCCGGTCATGACCGCCGCTACGCGATCGACGCGACCAGGCTCGAGCGCGAGCTGGGCTGGAAGCCGGCCGAGACGTTCGAGACGGGCATCCGCAAGACGGTGCAGTGGTACCTCGACAACCAGGAGTGGGTCCAGCACGTGACGAGCGGCAGCTACCGCGCCTGGGTCGGCCAACAATACGGTGCCTGAATGAGGATTCTCCTGACCGGCAAGAACGGCCAGCTCGGCTTCGAACTGCAGCGCGCGCTGGCGCCGCTCGGCGAGGTCGTTGCCGTCGGCACGCAGGATTGCAACCTGGCCGATGCCGACGCGCTGCGGGACCTCGTGCGCCGCGTTGCTCCCGATGTGATCGTGAACCCGGCGGCCTACACGGCCGTCGACAAGGCCGAGTCCGACGAAGCGACGGCACGTGCCGTCAACGCCGTCGCCCCGGCCGTCCTGGGCGAGGAAGGCGCCACGTTGGGTGCGCTCGTGCTGCACTACTCGACCGACTATGTGTTCGACGGCACGAAGCAGGGCGCCTATACGGAAAACGATGTGCCGGCACCGCAGGGCGTCTACGGCCGCACGAAGCTGGAGGGCGAGCAAGGCCTGGCGGCCGCGAATCCGCGCCACCTGATCCTGCGCACGAGCTGGGTCGTGGGCGCGCACGGCGGCAATTTTGCCAAGACGATGCTGCGCCTGGCGGGCGAGCGCGACAAGCTGACCGTCGTCGCGGACCAGTTCGGCGCACCGACTCCGGCAGCGCTGCTGGCCGACCTCAGCGCCCATCTCGTGCGCGAGCATGCGCGTGCGCGCGGCACCGGCTTCCCCTACGGTACGTATCACGTCGCGGCGAGCGGCGAGACGAGCTGGCACGGGTATGCTCAGTTCGTGATCGGCGAGGCGCTGGCGGCAGGCAAGACGCTGAAGGCGACCGTCGACGCCGTCGCGCCGCTGGCGACCGAGCAGTATCCGACCCCGGCCAAACGTCCCCTCAATTCGCGGCTCGACACGACCCGCTTCCGTACGACGTTCGACCTGCGCCTGCCGCCGTGGCAGGAAGGCGTGCGTCACGTGCTCCGGCAAATCCTGTGAGAGGCAGCCATGTCCCAAATCAAGCGTAAAGGCATCATCCTGGCCGGCGGCTCCGGTACGCGGCTGTATCCGGTGACGCAGGCCGTCAGCAAGCAACTGATGCCGGTCTACGACAAGCCGATGGTTTATTACCCGCTCAGCACGCTGATGTTGAGCGGCATCCGCGACGTGCTCGTCATCAGCACGCCGCAGGACACGCCGCGTTTCGCCGAACTGCTCGGCGACGGCAGCCGCTGGGGCATGAATATCCAGTATGCCGTGCAACCCTCGCCGGACGGCCTGGCCCAGGCGTTCATCATCGGCAAGGATTTCGTGGGCAACGATCCGAGTGCGCTTGTGCTCGGCGACAATATCTTCTATGGCCATGACCTGGTCAGGCAGTTGCACAGCGCCAACGAGCGCACCGACAGCGCCACCGTGTTCGCTTATCACGTGCACGATCCCGAGCGCTACGGCGTCGTCGAGTTCGACGCGCAGCAGCGCGCCCTGAGCATCGAAGAAAAGCCGAAGGTGCCCAAGTCGTCGTATGCCGTGACCGGCCTGTACTTCTACGATAACGACGTCTGCAACGTGGCGGCCGACATCAAGCCGTCCGCGCGCGGCGAGCTGGAGATTACCGACGTCAACCGCTGCTACCTCGAACGCGGCAAACTGAACGTCGAGATCATGGGCCGCGGCTTCGCGTGGCTCGACACCGGCACGCACGACAGCCTGCTCGAGGCCGCGAGCTTCATCGCAACGCTGCAGAAACGCCAGGGCCTGCAGGTGGCGTGCCCGGAAGAGATCGCCTATCGCCAGGGCTGGATCGAGGCCGCCGACCTGCAGAAACTCGCGGCGCCGCTGGCCAAGAACGGCTACGGCAGTTACCTTTTAAACCTGTTGAAATAATCCGAACACATGCCTTTTACCGTTACCCCGACCGCCATTCCCGATGTCCTGGTGCTGGCGCCGAAAGTCTTCGGCGACGCGCGCGGCTTCTTTTTCGAAAGCTTCAATGCGCGCGACTTTGCCCAGGCCACCGGCGTCGATGCGCAGTTCGTGCAGGACAATCACAGCAAGTCGGCCAAGGGGGTATTGCGCGGACTGCATTACCAGATCCAGCATGCGCAGGGCAAGCTGGTGCGGGTGGTGCAAGGAAGGGTGTTCGACGTGGCCGTCGACCTGCGGAAATCGTCGCCGACCTTCGGCCGGTGGGTGGGCGCTGAACTCAGTGCGGAAAATTGTCTGCAGATGTGGGTGCCGCCCGGTTTCGCGCATGGTTTCGTGGTGCTGAGCGAGTCGGCCGAGTTCCTCTACAAGACCACGGATTACTGGTATCCGGAGCATGAGCGCAGCCTGTTGTGGAACGATCCGGCCATCGGCATCGAATGGCCCATCGATGGACAGCCGCAACTCGCGGCCAAGGATCAGGCGGGGAAGCTGATGGCGGAGGCCGAGTTGTTCGACTGAGATCGCGCAACGACCTGGCAAAAGATAACGGCCGCGCATGCGGCCGTTATTTTTTGCATTAACGGAACGCGTTGGCGTTCCGTTGCAAGATCACTTGTGGCTGGTTGCCGAGTGATTGGTGGTCGAACCGTTATCCGACGAGGCGACAGCCACGGCGGCAACAGCGGCGCCGATTGCAGCCACGGTGCCGACCGACAGACCGGCGATCGCGGAAGTTGCCGCGAAGCCCGTACCTGCTGCGGCGGTGCCAGCGGTGCCGGCAGCGGCGCCGGTGCCTGCGGCGGAGCTCGAAGCGGCGCCAGCCTGGCCGGCAGCGTTACCTGCGTTGGCGGTAGCGGCTTCTTGAGCCAGGACCTGGGCCGACAGCAGGCTCAGAATGGCGGTCGTGACGAGAAATTTCTTCATTTCGTATCCTTTGTTCAATTAACGGAGCACCTGCGCAGGGCAATGTTGCTTGGCTCATTATATCGCAAGCTAACATTGCCTTGATTCATCAAATGCCGGTTTTAAAGCTAGCTCAGCCGAAAATGTGATCTTTTTTCGACATAAGCAATTTGCAATTTTGACAGATACTGCAAGACATTCCTATCACTTTTACTGAGTGTGTTGTGTGTTCACATTGGTAGGACCCGGGAAGAATGCACATCGTAAACACGATATGCAGCCTGTTTGCCGTCCTTCTTTTTCTCTAGGTCCGCAGTAACATCTGGAATAATGCCAGCCTGAACAAAGGTAACGGAGTGCAGGATGGCGGAAGACAGCGACGCGGAACGGACCGAACCAGCGTCAGAGAAACGGCTGAGGCAAGCGCGCGAAGACGGCGACATTCCCCGTTCGCGCGAAGTTGCCACCTTTACCGTTTTGATGACGGCCGGCGCCGGCCTGTGGATGATGGGCGGCGGGCTCGTCAACAAGCTGTCGTCCGTGCTGGAGCGCGGCCTGTCGCTCGACCGTGAACAGGTCTACAACCCGAACGTCCTCATAGAACGCATCCTGGCCGACGTCGGCAGTGTGCTGCTGGCCTGCCTGCCGCTGGCCGGTGCCGTCATGCTGATGATGCTGGCGTCGCCCATGCTGATCGGCGGCTGGAACTTCAGCGCCAAGGCATTCACGCCCAATTTCGGCAAGCTCAATCCGATGCGCGGCCTGGGCAACATGGTGTCGACCAATGCGCTCGTCGAGTTGCTGAAGGCCGTCGCCAAGACGCTGCTCGTCGGTGCCGTCGGGTGGTTCGTCGTGATGAGCCAGAAGGATGCGGTCATCGGCCTCGTCGTCGAACCGTTCGGCACGGCGGCGCCGCACCTGGGCAGCCTGCTTGCCAAGGCGTTCCTGACCATGGTGGGCGCGTTGGGCGCCATCGCCATCCTCGATGGTCCGTACCAGATGTGGCATTACGCCGACAAGCTCAAGATGACGCGCCAGGAAGTCATCCAGGAATCGAAGGAATCGGACGGCAACCCGCAGATCAAGGGCAAGATCCGCCAGATGCAGCGCGAGATGGCCCAGAAGCGCATGATGTCGAACGTCCCGACCGCCGACGTGGTCGTGACCAACCCGACCCACTTCGCCGTCGCGCTCAAGTACGCGGACGGGCAGCGGGGCGCGCCGCGCGTCGTGGCCAAGGGTACCGACGAGGTCGCGGCGAAGATCCGCGAGATTGCCAAGGAAAACAAGGTCGCCATGCTGGAAGCGCCGGCGCTGGCCCGTGCGCTGTACAAGCACACGGAGATCGACGACGAGATCCCGGAAGCCCTGTACTCGGCCGTGGCCGAAGTGCTGGCCTACGTCTACCAGCTGCGCGCGTACAGCAAGGGCACGCTCGACCAGTATCCGGACCGTCCGAAGAAACTGCCGGTTCCGCCGGAAATGGACCCGTTCAACCCGGCGTCGCAGAAGCCGAACGAACCACGTCATTGAAATACGGCGGTTTTTCCCGTCTCTTTCCTGCATAGTTTCCGTGGGGCATCAGCAATAATGGCGTATCCCTGAATGATGGAGTACGCATGAACGGTTTCAGACTGCCTTCCTGGCTGCAAAAGATCGGTGCCCGCGGCAACGCGCTGGCGGCGCCGATCCTGATCATCCTGCTGCTGGCAATGATGATCCTGCCGTTGCCGGCGTTTGCGCTCGACCTGTTCTTCAGCTTTAACATCGCGATGTCCGTGATCGTGCTGCTGACCGCGTTGTACACGGTCAAGCCGCTCGATTTCATGGCCTTCCCGGCCGTGCTGCTCGTGACGACCATGCTGCGCCTGTCGCTGAACGTGGCGTCCACGCGCGTCGTGCTGACCGAGGGCCATACCGGCGGCGCGGCGGCCGGCAAGGTGATCGAGGCATTCGGCCACTTCCTGATCGGCGGCAACTACACGGTCGGTCTCGTCGTCTTCATCATTCTCACCATCATCAACTTCACCGTCGTCACCAAGGGCGCGGGCCGTATCGCCGAGGTGGGCGCACGCTTCGCCCTGGACGCGATGCCCGGCAAGCAGATGGCGATCGACGCCGACCTGAACGCCGGCCTGATCGGCGAACAGGACGCCAAGCGCCGCCGTTCCGAAGTGTCGATGGAAGCCGAGTTCTACGGCGCGATGGACGGTGCGTCGAAATACGTGCGCGGCGACGCCGTGGCCGGCATCCTCGTTACCGTGATCAACGTCGTCGGCGGCCTGATCGTGGGCATGGTCCAGCACGACATGGCCTTTGGCGACGCCATCAAGAACTACACGTTGCTGGCCATCGGCGACGGCCTCGTCGCGCAGATCCCGTCGCTGATCATCTCGATCGCGGCCGGTATGGTCGTCTCGCGCGTCGCCAGCGACAAGGACGTGGGCGCCCAGGTCGTCGGCCAGCTGTTCGCGAAACCGGAAGTCATGTACATCACGGGCGGCATCATCGGCGGCATGGGCCTGATCCCGGGCATGCCGAACCTCGTGTTCCTGTTGCTGGGCAGCACGCTGTTCGGCGGCGGCTATCTGCTGGAGAAGCGCCGCAAGAACATGCCGCCTGAAGAATTGCAAGGCGCGGCCGGTGGTGCGGGGCCCGCAGGCACGCCCGGCGGTGGCGGCGGCTCGGCGGCCACCACGCCCGCGGAGCAGGAAGAGGCGAGCTGGCAGGATGTCATGCCGGTCGACACGCTCGGCCTGGAAGTGGGCTACCGCCTGATCCCGCTCGTCGACAAGACGCAGAACGGCGAACTGCTGAAGCGCATCAAGGGCATCCGCAAGAAGTTCGCGCAGGAAGTCGGCTTCCTGGCGCCGCCGGTGCACATCCGCGACAACCTGGAGCTGAAACCGTCGGCCTACCGCATCACGCTGAAGGGCGTCGAGGTGGGCAGCGGCGAGGCGATGAACGGCCAGTACCTGGCGATCAACCCGGGCATGGCGAGCGGCACGTTGCCTGGCCTCGTGACGACGGATCCCGCGTTCGGCCTGCCGGCCATCTGGATCGACGCCGCGCTGAAGGACGACGCGCAGAGCATGGGCTATACCGTCGTCGACGCCGGCACGGTCGTCGCCACGCACTTGAACCACCTGATCACGACGCACGCGTCGGAATTGCTGGGCCGTATGGAAGTGCAGGCGCTGCTCGACCACCTGGCCAAAGATGCGCCGAAGCTGGTCGAGGACCTGGTGCCGAAGGTCGTGTCGCTGTCGACCTTGCAGAAAGTGCTGCAGAACCTGCTGCAGGAAGGCGTGCACATCCGCGACATGCGTACGATTATCGAGACGCTGTCCGAGCATGCGGGCAGCACGCAGGACCCGAACGACCTGACGGCGCTGGTGCGCGTGTCGTTGGGCCGCGCCATCGTCCAGCAACTATTCCCGGGCACGAACGAACTGTCGGTGATGACCCTGGACAACCGCCTCGAGCGCCTGCTCGTGCAGGCGCTGAACGCCGGCGGCGACGGCACGGGCATCGAGCCCGGCCTGGCCGATACCATCGTCCAGCAGGCGGCCAATGCTGCACAGCAGCAAGAGGCGATGGGCCTGACGCCGGTGCTGCTCGTGCCGGGACCGCTGCGCACGCTGTTGTCGCGTTTCCTGCGCCGCGCGTTGCCGCAGCTCAAGGTCTTGTCACATTCGGAAATTCCGGAATCCAAGACGATTCGGGTCACGAGCCTCGTGGGCGCAAATTAATTGGTCAAATGAAATTAGTTCCGTATTTTCGAGGCCGCAACGCAACAAACGCTTTGCAAGCGGAGCCAAAAGTCAATTGGAGCAGTTGATTTATGCTAACATTCTTGCGCTTGAGCCGACGGAACGCTAACGAAATCGAACGGAGCCGACCGGGTCGCGGAGCGGTCATGTACTCAAAATTAATCGTCATTTGCCTAACACACTGCAAAGACAGTCTGCGAATGTACAGGAAGTAAAGATGCCGGAATACCAGTTTGTAATGCTTGGGTTGGTTGCATGGGTGGCAAGTTTTGCCATCAGCCAGCTCATCGTCCGTTCACAGAAGTGGCACGGCAAGTTGACGCACGACCATGACCTGGGTGGCGTACAAAAGGTCCACACCACCGCTGTGCCGCGTATCGGCGGCTTGGCCGTCGTCGGCGGCATCCTGCTGGGCCTGGTTCTGTTCCAGCAGATGTTTCCGGGCCAGGTGAGCGCCAGCCGCGCGTCGCGCATCTACTTGCTGCTCGGTGCCAGCTTGCCCGCTTTCCTGGCCGGCCTGATCGAGGATTTCACCAAGCGCGTGTCGGTTCGGGTGCGTCTTGCCGCAACTGCCTTGAGTGCTCTGGCCGCCAGCTTTGCGCTGGGCGCGACCGTCAACGAACTGGATATCTGGGGCCTGGATGCGTTGCTGGCGATCACGCCATTGGCCATCGTTGCCACGGCCGTGTTCGTGGCGGGCGGTTCCAACGCCATCAATATCATCGACGGCTTCAACGGCCTGTCGGGCAGTGCGATCATCATCATGGCGGCCGGCCTGGCGGCCGTCGGCCTGCAAGTGGGCGACAGCTTCGTGGCGGTCCTCGGCGCGCTGTGCATTGGCGGCACGCTGGGCTTCCTGATGCTGAATTATCCGTCGGGGAAAATGTTCCTTGGCGATGGCGGCGCATATTTCCTCGGGTTCTGGGTGTCGGAGATGGCCGTCCTCCTGCTGGTGCGTCATCCGGGACTGAGCGCCTGGCAAATTCTCGCGATTTGCGGTTATCCGATCATCGAAGTGCTGTTCAGCATCTATCGCCGCAAGGTCATCCGCAAGGTCAGCCCGGGGGCGCCGGATGCGCTGCACCTGCACGGCCTCGTGTTCCGCCGCCTCGTCTCCAGATACGTGCCGCGTGATGCCGACCGTCCATGGAAGCGTAATGCGGTCGTGCCGTGCTTCATCGCCCCGGCAGTGGCGGCCTGTGTGGCGGCCAGCGTCTGGTTCGGCCAATCGACCCCGGCGGCCATGACGATCGTGCTCGTCCAGGTCGTACTGTATGTCGCGGTGTATGGCCGTCTCGTCCGTGGACGCTGGACGGCAGGGCGTGGCAGCAGGGCGGATCTGCCCCTCGACGCCGAGGTGGAAGTGCGGTGAACAGCCGGCGCCACCCGGCCATGCAGAACCGCGGTTTCATGTCGAAACCGCGGTTTTTTATTTTCTGAACAGATTCGGGAGGAGACGCGTATCAGCGCGCCCGTTTGGTGACCCACCAGTAATCGAACCAGATCACGAACTGGAAGAGCAGGCCCGTCGCGAACAGGAAGTCGGCGATTCTGCCTCCTTTGAGGGCGGCTGCCAGCACGCCCGCGATGAGGAGGGCGGTACGCAGGATGGGAATACAGCGGTCCAGCATCTCGCATAAATGTACGAGAGCCGCTTCAGCACCCGGGGTACCGGGTTGGCGCTTCGGTATTCTCAGTTTCATCTGCTGGCCTTTCAATGTAAGCCAAGTACACGGTGTTTACGCAGTCTAGCACGAGCTTAAAATCTGTTGTTACATTTGAACACAATTTGCGATCAAGACACTGATTCGTTGTGTTCTTATGCCAGATTTGCTACAGGCCTTAGAGATTAAACAATTGACTGTGTGCGAATTGTCGCACAGATGGGTCAGAGTGGCCTGTCCTGGCAGCCTGGCTGTTGTTTTCGTATTTCAGTGTTTCATTATTGTATTTACATTCGGGCTGACTTGTCTATGTGATGTCGTCAGTTGTGTCATCTCTGTGCGCGGATGAAATAAGCGCCTTTCCCCGTCCTTTTCCCAAGATCGTTTCCCACCGGCATCGTCAATAATCCTCTCCGTGAATGGGCTAATGTGCCCGCGTGACCGGATAGCGAACCAAGCCAGCAAGAGCGGAGAACAACGATGAACGTGAAGAAATTTACAGCGGCGACTTCCCGTGAGGCCCTGCGCAAAGTGCGCGAGGCCCTGGGCCCGGACGCGGTCATCCTGTCGAACCGCCCGGTCGACGGCGTGGTGGAAATCCTGGCCCTGGACAACGACGACGTCGCTTCGCTGGCTTCCCCGTCGCCGGAATCGGAAATGGCCGCGCCGCGCCCGAACCTGCGCATGCAGGAACCGACGTTCGACGACCTCGAACCGGCACCGGCCCCCGCACCGGCGCCGCGTCCGGCAGCCCGCCCGGCGCCGCGCGCTTTCCAGGAAGCCCCGGCCGCCCGCCAGCCGTTGAATTCGCTGTACGACATGGACGAGCCGGCCGCACCGGCCGTGCCCCCGACCTACGCCAACCGCCGCGCCCCGCAACCGGAAGCGCCGGCCTTCGACATGGCCGCGATGACCGCGATGATGTCGGCCGCAATCGCCCAGGCGAAGGAATCCGCCGCCGCCGAAATGCACGGCATGATGAACGAGATCCGCGCCATGCGCGGCATGATGGAATCCCAGTTGGCCGAGCTGTCGTGGGGCACCACCCAGCAGCGCGAGCCGCAGAAGGCCGCCGTGCTGCGCGAGATGCTGGCCGCCGGCTTTTCGGCGAGCCTGTCGCGCTACCTGATCGACAAGCTGCCGGCCGGTAAGGATGCCGCCGAGTCGCTGCGTTGGGTCAAGACTGTCCTGGCGCGCAACATCACGACGATGGCCGACGAGGATGCGATCCTCGACCGCGGCGGCGTGTTCGCGCTGGTCGGCCCGACCGGTGTCGGCAAGACGACGACCACCGCCAAGCTGGCGGCCCGTTGCGTGATGCGCCACGGCCCGGAAAAGCTGGCGCTGATCACGACGGATGCCTACCGTATCGGCGGCCACGAGCAGCTGCGCATCTACGGCAAGATCCTGGGCGTGATGGTGCACTCGGTGAAGGACGAGGCCGACCTGCGCATCGCCCTGAAAGAACTGCGCAACAAGCACACCGTGCTGATCGACACGATCGGCATGTCGCAGCGCGACCAGATGGTGACGGAGCAGGTCGCCATGCTGACGGAGTCCGGCGCGGACGTGAAGCGCCTGCTGTGCCTGAACGCGACGTCGACCAACGAGACGCTGAACGAAGTCGTGCGCGCCTACCAGGGCACGGGCCTGGCCGGCTGCATCATGACCAAGATGGACGAAGCCGCATCGATCGGCAACGTGCTGGACGTGCTCGTGCGCCAGAAGCTGAACCTGCACTACATTTCCAACGGCCAGCGCGTGCCGGAAGACCTGCACCTGGCCGACCGCGCGATGCTGGTCGACCGCGCCTTCCGCACCAAGCGCGACGCCGCCGCACAGTTCGCCGACGCCGACCTGCCGCTGATGATGGCCGGCCTCGGCAACCTGAACAACGACCGTTCGCTACGCGAGGTGTACGTTGGCTAGTTTCGACTTCGACCAGGCGGAGGGCCTGCGCCGGATGCTGGCCGGCCCCAAGCCGCGCATCGTGACCTTCCTGTCCGCTACCCCGCAAGACGACAAGGGCGCCATGCTCGTCAACCTGGGTGCCTCGCTGGCCCAGTCCGGCAATGACGTGATGATCGTCGACGCCTGCACGCGCGACTACGGCGTCGCCCAGCGCCTCGGCGTCGACCGCGGCCCGAGCCTCCTGCAGGTGGCGCGCCAGGAATGCGCGCTGAACCAGGTCATCCACCCGGTGCGGCAGGGCTTTTCCGTCGTGAAGATGGCACATGAAAACGGCGTCCCCGCGCAGGCGGGAACAGTGCAGCGGCACTGTTCCCCCCAAGTTTCTTCGAGCAGCCGAGTGCGCCAGCAAAATTGGGCCCCTGCCTTCGCGGGGGCGACGGATGAGATGCGACGGTTGGCGAAAACCTTCGATGTCCTGGTCCAGCAATCGTCCGGCAGCATCATCATGGTCGACGGCGAATTTTCCGAGGATGGCACGTTCCCCGTGCCGATCATGGCCTCGTCCGAGATCGTCGTGCAGGTGTCGACGAGCGCCACGTCGATCACGAACGCCTATGCGCTGATCAAGCGGTTGTCGCAGCACCTCGGCCGCCGTCCGTTCGGTATTCTTGTCACGGGCGCGACCGAAGCCGAGGCGAAGGTGGTATACGATAATATGTCATCTGCAGCAACTCGTTACTTGGCGGTAACGCTGACCTCGATGGGCTCCGTGCCGGCGGACGAGTACCTGCACCGCGCCGCGCGCCTCGGTCGCGCCGTGGTCGATGCATTCCCGCTGGCCGGCGCTTCGGTGGCGTTCCGCCGCCTGGCCGGGCGTTTTGCGCGCACCGGCATGCAGCAGGGACGGGCCGCCTGAAGCGGCGAAGAACAATTAATTACTGGAACCATGTACACGGTCAAAGGGAAAGCGGACAAGAATTCTTTGCTGACGGAACACATGCCGTTGGTGAAGCGTCTCGCCCACCAGATGAAGGCCAAGCTGCCGCCGTCCGTCGAAGTCGATGACCTGGTACAGGCGGGCATGATGGGCCTTCTCGATGCGATCAACCGCTACGAGGAGAACCACGGCGCGCAGTTCGAGACCTATGCGGTGCTGCGCATCCGCGGCGCGATGCTGGACGAACTCCGCAGCAGCGACTGGATGCCGCGCTCCACGCGCGCCAACATGCGCAAGGTCGAGCAGGCCATGGCCACGCTGCAACAGCAGCTGGGCCGTCCGCCCAGCGAATCGGAGGTGGCGAAGTCGCTCAAGCTGTCGCTGGCCGACTACCAGGAATTGCTGGGCGATTCCGGCGGCCACCAGCTCGTGTACTACGAAGACTTCCACGACGAGGAGGGCAGCGACAGCTTCCTCGACCGCTATGCCGTGGACGACGACGACCCGCTGAAGAGCCTGCTCGACACGGACTTCCGCCAGACCGTCATCGACGCCATCGACGCGCTGCCGCCGCGCGAGAAGATGCTGATGGGCCTGTACTACGAAGAAGAACTCAACCTCAAGGAAATCGGCGCCGTGATGGGTGTGTCGGAATCGCGCGTCTCGCAGTTGCACACCCAGGCCGTCGCGCGCCTGCGTACCTATCTGCGGGAGCGTTCGTGGACCTGACCAGCCTGCTCGGTCTCCTGCTGGCGCTGGCCGGGATCTTCGTCGGGCACACGCTCGACGGCGGCAAGTTTTCCTCGCTGATCCAGCCCGCCGCCTTTGCCATCGTCGTCGTCGGCACGTTCGGCGCCGTGCTGCTGCAGACGAAGTCGCAGGCCTTCGTGCGCGGCGTGCGCATGCTGCGCTGGGTGTTCGTGACCCCGCCGGACCGGCGCCAGGCGCTGGCCCGCGAAATCCATTTGTGGAGCCTGTCCGCGCGGCGCGACGGCCTGCTGTCGCTCGAACAGTACATGGCCAAGGCCGATCCGTTCATCCAGAAGGGCCTGCGCCTCGTCGTCGACGGCATCCAGCCCGACAAGCTGCGCAGCCTGATGCACACGGAAATCAACAACTACGAATTCCGCGAACGCCAGGCCGCGCGCATCTGGGAATCGGCGGCCGGCTATGCGCCGACGGTCGGCATTCTCGGCGCCGTGCTGGGCCTGATCCACGTGATGGAAAACCTGTCCGATCCGTCGAAACTCGGCGCCGGCATCGCCGTCGCGTTCGTCTCGACCGTGTATGGCGTCGGCCTCGCGAACCTGTTCTTCTACCCGGTCGGCAACAAGATCAAGGGCATCGTCTCCGAGCGCGTGGCCCAGTACGAGATCCTGGCCGACGTCTTCCACGACATCGCCACCGGCGACTACACGCGCGTGCTCGACGAGCGCGTGGCGTGCCTGCTGGCCGAACACTGATCGCGACCATGGCGCGCCGCAAGAAGTACGAACAGGACAACGAGAACCACGAGCGCTGGCTGATTTCCTACGCGGACTTCATCACCTTGCTGTTCGCGTTTTTCGTCGTCATGTACGCGGTGTCCGTGGTTAATATTGGCAAGTACACGGTGCTGTCGGAAGCGCTGGGCGATGCGTTCGGCGGACGCGGGTCCGCGAACAAGTCGAACACGATGGTCGAGGTGGAGGCGCTGCCCTTGACCTCCATCCTCGCCCGTAAGCGCGCGGAAGCCGCCAAGCGCGACCGCGAGCGCCTCGAGCTGCTGGCGCAGAAGCTGGACAGCATCCTCAAGCCCCTGGTCAACAGCGGCAAGATGCGTGTGACGCAGACCGCGCGCGGCGTGACGCTCGAGATCAATGCCAGTGCCCTGTTCGACGAGGGCGATGCCACCCTGACGTCCACCGCGCAGGAGACGCTGCGCACCGTCGCCGGCCTGCTGGAGGACGATCCGCACGGTATCGAAGTGGAAGGCTTCACGGACAACACGCCGATCGGCAACCCGGCGTTCGCGTCGAACTGGGAATTGTCGGCCGTGCGCGCCACCACCGTCGTGCGCCTGTTCGCGGCGAACGGCGTCGCCGAGGCGCGCCTGGCCGCCGTCGGGCGCGGGGCCAACCGGCCGATCGCGTCGAACGACGACCCCGCCGGCCGGGCCCGCAACCGGCGGGTGGCCGTCACGATCCTGTCCGGCGCCAATACCTGACAGGGCCGCGCTACAATCGTTCCAACGCGACAGCAATGTCGCTCGAACGAGGAGAGTGGATGAACCTGCACGCAAGCCTGAGCGTCGACGCGAGGCATGACAAGGTATGGATCACCTTCAAGGCGGAAAACCGCGGCGAGCGCCGGGTGTGGCTGCCGCGCGCGCTGACCGACGATCCCCGGCCCGGCGGCCGCGTGTTCGACGTGCGCGTGCATCCCGGCGGTGCGCCCATCGCCTATGTCGGCGCCAACGCTGCGCGCGGCGGCGCCGACTGGTTCGAACTGCCCCCGCATTCCGCGCACACGCACACGGTCGACATCACGGCGGATTACGCGTTCCGGCCCGGCGACCACACCTATGAACTACGCTACGCCGGCCTGGCGCTGGCCGACATCCATCATCCCGAAGCGACGACGCCGCTCGTCACCGAATCCGTGCTGTTCCGCCATATCACGCCTTAACGGCGGCGTACGCTTCGGTAGGGCGTGTTCTCGCCGAAGTATTCGTGCGAATCCGCATTGCCGATCGCACGGTCGGGATTGCTGTTCGCCAGCGCGCCCGCCGCCACCTGGCCGTAGGCCCAGTCGTCCGTCCCGGCCACGACCGTGAAATGGCTCATCTCGTGCACCAGGGTGCCGCTCCTGGAATCCGTGCCCGTCAGGGGCGCGGTCCAGAACGCCTTGCACACGTGGATCGTGTACGGTTGATTGGGATAGACATACGCGTACGACGACAGGGTGCAAGCGCAGTCGACCGTGATGGGCCGGGTGGCGAAGGCGTCGCGGATGGCGTCGAAATGGCGCCCCACGGTCGCCGCGCGGACATCGTCCAGCGGGCCGAACCAGTTCGTGTAGCGGTCCGCCAGCGCACCGGCCCGCAAGTAGGCGTCCGCATCCTGCGCCATCGACTGGGCGGCCTGGACGCTGGCGGCGATGGCGTCCTGCTGCGCGTTCGAGCAGTGGCTGAACGTGAGACCGCTGCCGACGGGTGCGGCGCCTGCGCCGGGTTCGTAGCTTGACTCCGGCATGCCGCGCGGCAGCCGGCCATCGATCCAGATTGACGCGGCGCGTGGCGCGGTCGCGGCCTGAAGCCCCTCGGTCCGGTAACGGATGGTGTAGGCGCCCGTGATGTCCATGCGGTAGAGCGCGGACAATTCCACGCGGCTGCTCCGGGCCGCGCCCGGCGCGAGCGCGATGAGGTCGGCGGACGTGGGCGGCGCCCGCTTGACCTGGATGCCGAGATAGCTGACGGGCAGGCCGTCGCGCGTGACGTTGAACAGCGGCGCCTGCACGCCGGCGAACGGCGTCTGCCATTTCGGCAAATACTGCCAGGTGCGCGACGTGTTCCGAATCGTCACCGTGACGATGATGTCCTGGTTGCGCGTGAGGTTTTGCTGCGCGGGCGTCACCTCGACGACGATGCCGCCCGAAGGCGCCGCCTGGCCGACGCCACCCGGCAGGGTGGCCAGCAGGAGGGTCAGCAGATTCACGGCCCGGTATGCGTTACGGTGCATGGCATCCTCCAGTGCAGTCGAAACCTTTCTTGTAGCGCGAACCGCGTTGCCGGATCTTGCAAATTCACAATATTTATCGCCGCGAAATCGCCTCGTTGACGTTTAATTTGATACATTGACGCAACATACCGTCCATTGGCGTAAGTATTGCTCGATCTACATTTAATAAACTGTTATCATATGTTGATTCTCTGGATATGAAAGTTACATCTAGGAATCTCTTCCTTCCATGCCGGTGCGGCCTTGCCCACGGCGTCTTTCGCTTCAGCACATGAATATCGAGCACGACAGCCAGGTATCCCGCACGAGCGGACTTTGCACGCACAGCCGGCCTATCGCGGGCAGGGCGGCATGAGGCGGCACGCGCGCAAGATTCCGTCCACCGTACGGCTGTCCATCCTCACCACCTTGCTGGCGCTGTTCATGGCCTGGCTCGCGCTCGGCAACGCGGCGCGGTTGCCGTGGAACCCGCACTGGTACCTGACGGCGCACACGGCGATGGAAGTGTTCTCCGTCGTCGTCGCGATGCTCGTGTTTTCCACCGGCTGGCATGGCATCGGCCGCGACATGCCGATCCGCGTGGCCCTGCTGTCGCCCTCCGCGCTGGCCGTCGGCCTGCTCGACATCGGCCACCTGATGTCCGTCGACGGCATGCCGGGTGTCGCGGGGCCGGGGTCGGTGGGGCGCGGCATCGAATTCTGGCTGTTGGCCCGCCTCGTCAGTGCGGCGGCGCTGCTCGTCGCCGCGTTCGCGCCGCGCGAGCGGACTGTCAGCCGGCGCGTGCGCGGCTGGGCGCTGCTGGCGGCGCTGGGCATCGTCGTCCTCGGCTTCTGGCTGGCCGTGGCCGATCCGCTGGCGCTGCCGGCGACCTACGTGCCGGGGCAGGGGCTGACGCCGTTCAAGATCGGTTGCGAGCTCGTGCTCATCGCGCTGAATGCCGTCGCCGCGCTGTTCCTGCTGCGCCGCGCACTCGTCACGCGCCTGCGCACCGACCGTTACCTGGCCGCGACGGCCGCCGTGATGGCCCTGGGCGGCGTCAGTTTCGCGCTGTATGCCCGTCCGGACGACGTCGTGAACATGGTCGGCCACATGTACAAGGTGATCGCCTACCTGTGCCTGCACCGCGCGATCTGGGTGGCGGCCGTGCAGGCGCCTTACCTGCGGCTGCAGCGTTCGGAGCGTTCGCTGGCCGAGAGCGAGGCGAGCTTTCGCAGCCTGATGGAATGCGCGCCGGACGCGATCCTGCTCGTCGGCGCGGAAGGACGCATCACGATGATGAATGCGCGCGCGGAAAGCCTGTTCGGCGTCGCGCGCGAGACGGCCGCCGGCCTGCCGCTGGACGTGCTGGTGCCGGTCGTCGCCGGCGACGCCGAGCTGGATTGCCGCCGCCTGTACGGCGCCGCCTTCCCGGCCGAGGTGCGCCGCGCCGGCATGCCGAGCGGGCAGCAGGTGGCCATCGTGCGCGATTTGTCGGAGCGGCGCCGGCTCGAACGGGCGCTCGTCGAGCAGCTCACCCATGATGCGCTGACGGGCCTGCCGAACCGCAACCGCATCCTCGAGACGCTGGACGAGGCCATCGCCGCCGCGCGCCAGGACGGGCGCACGCTCGCCGTGCTCGTGTTCGACCTGCACGAATTCCGCAAGATCAACAGCGGCTACGGCTATGGCGGCGGCGATGACGTGTTGCGCGAATGCGTGGTCCGCCTGTCGGGTCTGCTGGCCGGCGGCGACATGCTGGCGCGCCAGGGCGGCAACGAATTCATCGTCGTGCAAAAACAGTCCGGCGAGACGTCCGCCGCGGCGCTGGCCGCCCGCCTGCTGGAGTCGATGCGCGAACCGTTCCTGCTCGACGGCCAGCGCGTGTTCCTGGCCGCCAGCGTCGGCATCGCACTGCTGCCTCCGGGAGGCTGCGGTGCGCACGAACTGCTGCAGATGGCGCAGGTGGCGATGGCCGCCGCGCGCGCGGAAGGGCCCGCGCGCTACCGTTTCCACACGGACGCGATGGCGCAGGCGATCCGCGAGCGGGTCGACCTGGAAGCGCTGCTGCGCCATGGCATCGAGCGCAACCAGTTCGCGCTGCAATACCAGCCGCGCATCGACCTGGCCAGCGGCGCCGTGATCGGCGTGGAAGCCCTCGTGCGCTGGCGCCATCCGGTGCTGGGCCTCGTGCCGCCGGCGCGCTTCATCCCGCTGGCCGAAGAGACGGGCCTGATCGACGATCTCGACATGTGGGTGCTGGACGAAGCCTGCGCGCGCGCGGCTGCGTGGCGCGCGCAGGGGTTGCCGCCCGTCCGGGTGTCCATCAACCTGTCGGCGCGCCAGTTCCAGCAGGCCGGCCTCGCGCAGCGCGTCCAGGCCGCGCTGGCGAAGAGCAGCCTGCCGCCGCATTGCCTGGAGATCGAGATCACGGAGTCCACGGTCATGCGCGACACGGGCGAGGCGGCGAGCGTGCTGCGCTCGCTGAAGGCGCTCGGCGTCGCGTTGTCGATCGACGATTTCGGCACCGGCTATTCGTCGCTCAGCTACCTGAAGCGCTTCCCCATCGACGTGCTGAAGATCGACCGCTCGTTCGTCAGCGACGTGACGACCGACCCGAACGACGCGGCGATCGCGTGCGCCATCATCGCGCTGGCGCATACGCTGAACCTGGAAGCGGTGGCGGAGGGTGTCGAGACGGCCGAGCAGGTGGCCTTCCTGCGCGAGAATGGCTGCGATGAAATCCAGGGCTATTACTTCAGCCCGCCGGTGTGGCCGGAGCAGATCGAGCGGATGTTCGCCGAAACGACGGCCAGCGGCGCGACGGTGAATTAACCGACGAGTGAATCAACCGACGACGAAGCGCCGCGAGGGGCCCGTCGACATCGTCTGGCCGGCCGGTCCGTACACGCCGGCACCGGCGCCGCCGGGACCGCGCAATTCGGAGAGTGCCGCCTGGGTCTGGCCCAGCTGGCGGTTGACGAGCATGCCGTTGACGCGGTTGAGTTCCTTCGCTTCGCGGGTCAGTTCCAGCAGACGGTCCCAGGCGTCGCGATGTTCGGCATTGCCGCCCACGGCCAGCCACGGTTCCATACCGTCTTCGCCGGCGGGAAAGCCGGCGGCGCCGAGGGCCTTGTGGCGCACGCGCGACAGGGTCGCGGCACGCTGCGCCAACTGCAGCTTGTTGGGGGTGAGGGTCGAGAGACCATCGGCATCCGCACTGATCAGGAGCTGTTGCTCGGTTTTCATCAGCTCCACGATGGAACCGATCACTTGCTGTTCGTCGCGCAGGGTTGCGCCAGGGGATGCTATGGCCATTGGTTATCTATTGTTTGCGGGAATGCAGCAGATCGCGCACCGTATCCAACAGGCCGTCCGCCACTTTCTCGGAATTGACGTGGAACTGGCCATCCGCGATGGCCGCCTTGATGCGTTCGACCTTCTTGCTGTCGAACACTTGACTGGTACTACCACCGGCCGCGAGGGCCTGGCCTTGCGAGGACAGGCGCACGGTGTCGGTCGCTGCGGGCGTGACCGATTTCGCGGCGGCCGCGTCGCTGCTCTTCGCAGTCGTGGCCGGCGTGTTATTGGCTTGAACGCTCGCGTTGTTCTTGAGTGTATCGTTGATTTTCACAGCATCATCCTTCTCAGGTCGGAGCAGAAAGCCCGGGATCTGCCTTCAGTATCGGCCCTGTTGCCGAAAACTTTAGGGGACATCAAAGAAAGTGCGGGCGCAAGCCACACTTTCAAAGGCGCTGCTTCCTCTTGCTGTGACTAAAACGCCACCTCGACCATCCCGCCGGCCCGCGCCGTGCCGCTCACGACCGAGCCGGACGGCGTGCGCACCTGCACGATCTGGCCGTCGCCGGCGTTGCCGATGGCCTTGCCTTCGGCTGATACCGAAAATCCATTTCCGCTGGAAACCAGGCGTACGGCCTGGCCTTGCTGCACGACGGGACGGCTGCGCAGCGTGTCCAGGCGCAGCGGCGTGCCGGCCGCCAGCGACACGGTCGGGGTGCGGCCGATCGCCTGGGTCATGTCCGTGATGATGCCGTTCGGCATGGCGGCGATGTCGCCTTTCACCAACACGAGCTGGCTTTGTTCGATCGGCTGGCCCTGGACCAGCGGGAGCGCGGCCGCCACGTAATCGGCCTGCACGTTCACCTGTGCCTGCACGAAGATCGTCCAGTTCGACGGTGCCGTGCAGCGCACGCCCACCGTCGTCTTGCCCCAGGCACGCGCGCCCGGCTGCAGGAATGCTTCCGGCGCGGGGCAGGCGGCGAGGGCCGTGCGGGCGTCGATCGCGCCCACTTTCACCGTCACGGTGCCGGGCAGGCCGGCCGTCTGCGTCTGCAGGAATTGCTCGACGACGGTGCGCAGGGCGTTGACATTCTGTCGGCCGGCGGCGGGCGCCGTCTGCGCGTGGGACAGCGCGGCGGTGCCGAGGAGCAGGGCGGTAATGAGCGTGCGTTTCATGAATAGTCCGGCGATACGGGTTTTTGCGACGGTGCCATCTTAGGTCCCGCACGCCGCCATCGAATCGCCGAATAGCCGGGTTTTGGGTCGCTTTATTGCCCGATTGGAAGAGTCCGCCGGTCCGTATGATCCATCCTGTCCACCACCAGATGCCTGGAGTAATCATGATCGGCAAACTCGACGAGTACCTGCGCTTCAATGAAACCGCGCTCAGCCTGCGTTCGCAGCGCCAGGAATTGCTCGCGTCGAACATCGCCAACGCGGACACGCCGAACTTCAAGGCGCGCGACATCGATTTTTCCAGCGCCCTGCAGGGTGCGCTGGCCCGTGCGACGAACACGGGGCCGCTGAACACGACGGCCGCCGCCCACTATCCGAACGGCCAGGCGGCTGCCGATGGAAAAACATTGGGCGACGGCGCCACGCCCGTGCTGTACCGCACGGTGACGCAGGGCGCCGTCGACGGCAACACGGTCGACATGGACACGGAACGCACCCAGTTCGCCGACAACGCGCTGCGCTACGAAGCCGGCATCACGATGATCAACCAGCAGATCCGCAACATGCTCGCAGCCATCCAGGGAGGCCAGTAATCATGTCCTTGTTTAATGTCTTCAACGTGGCCGGCTCCGCGATGAGCGCCCAGGCCCAGCGCCTGAACACGACGGCCAGCAACCTCGCCAACGCCGACAGCGCGACGAGCGCCACGGGCGAGGCCTATCGCGCCAAGCAGGTCGTGTTCGAGGCCGTCCCGATGGACAGCGGCACGGGCGTGAAGGTGCGCGAAGTGGTCGAGGACGCCTCGCCCTTGAAGCAGGTGTACGACCCCAAGAATCCCCTCGCCGACGACAAGGGCTATGTGTCGATGCCCAACGTGAACGTGGTCGACGAAATGGTCAACATGCTGTCGGCGTCGCGCTCGTACCAGACGAACGTCGAGACCATGAACGCGGCCAAGACCATGTTGCTCAAGACACTGACCCTCGGCCAGTAATCCAATCCACTTTCTGACACGCTCCCATGGCGACCGTAACCGATACCACCAGCACCCCCATCACCGACCTGATGTCGACGATGAACGGGAAGAAGGCGACCAGCACCGATAGCGTCTCCGCCGACACCGACAAGTTCATGACCCTGCTGGTGACCCAGCTGCAGAACCAGGATCCGCTGAACCCGATGGACAACGCCCAGATGACGAGCCAGCTCGCGCAGCTCCAGACCGTGACGGGCGTGAACAAGCTGAACACGACGCTGGAATCGTTGCAGTCCAGCTACAAGAGCTCGGAAGCGATGCAGGCGACGGGCCTGATCGGCCACGGCGTGCTCGTCAACGGCAGCGGTGTCACGCTGTCGAGCGGCAAGGCGATCCTGGGCGCGGAACTGGCCACCGATGCGGACAACGTCAAGATCGTCATCAGCGACGCGAAGGGCAACGAAGTGGACACGGTCGACATGGGCGCGCAGAAGGCCGGCGTCGTGCCGCTCGCCTGGGACGGCGTGCCCGATCCGAAGAACCTGGACAGCAACGGCAAGCCGGTCACGCTGCCCGACGGGAATTACACGTTCAAGGTCGTGGCGACGCGCGGCGGCGCCAACCTCACCGACGCGAAGGGCCTGTCGTTCGACAGCGTCGCGAGCGTCACCACCAACAGCGCCGATGGCGTCAAGCTGAGCCTGTCCGGCAAGGGCGCGCTCACGCTGGCCGACATCAAGCAAGTCCTTTAAGCGCGGTCGGTACCGCGAAACGAACGAATAACAGGAGCACAACATGTCCTTCCAACAAGGCCTGAGCGGCTTGAACGGCGCCGCGAAATCGCTGGACGTCATCGGTAACAACATCGCCAACTCGAGCACCGTCGGCTTCAAGGGCTCGCACACGCAATTCGCGGACGTCTACGCCCGCTCGCTGAACGGCGCGGGCGCCACCCAGGCCGGTATCGGCGTGAGCGTGGCGGCCATCTCCCAGCAGTTCACGCAGGGCAATATCGAGACGACGGCCAACCCGCTCGACATCGCCATCAACGGTGCCGGCTTCTTCCGCACCGAGATTTCGGGCACCGTCCAGTACACCCGCAACGGCCAGTTCTCGCTTGACAAGAACGGCTACATCGTCACGCCGCAGGGCGCCAACGTGACGGGTTACGGCGTCACCGCGAACGGCCAGATCCTGGCCAGCACGCCGACCCCGCTGAAGATCAGCACGGCCGACATGAAGCCGGTCGCGACCACCAAGGTCGATACGTCGATCAACCTCGACTCGCGCGAGACCGTCCCGACCAACTTCCCGTTCAACGCCAACGACGCGACCACGTACAACAAGCAGGTGCCGGTCAGCGTGTACGACACCCTGGGCAACGAGCACACGATGTCGATGTTCTACGTGAAGACGGGTTCGGGCACCTGGGACGTGTATGCCGGCGCCGACGGCACCGAGCTCACCAACGTCAACGTGGCCAAGGCCGCCACCGGCGACGCGGCGGCACAGACGGCGCGCGACGCGTGGACCGCGGCCACCAAGGCATCGCCCCAGGACCCGGCCGCCGTCGCCGCGGCCCTTGCCAGCTATGCCGCCGCGGCTTCCGCGGCCGTCAGCGGTGCCGCGGGCACCGCCGGTGCCACCGCGGCCACCGTCACCGCCATCCAGACCGCCGCCACCGACGCGGGCAACACGGCCGGCTATACCCCGGACCAGGTCGACAAGGACATCGCCGCCGCCGTGTCGGTGCCGTCGGTTCCGATCGGCACCCTGAAGTTCGACTCGAACGGCGCGCTGTCGGCCGCCCTGATGTCGCCGCAGACGCTGCCGCTGGCCGTGACCTTCCCGGTCTATCCGGCGACGGGCGCCAAGGAAACACTGTCGATCAAGCTCGGCTTCAACGGCAGCACCCAGTACGGCGCCGACACGAGCGAGAAGCTGACGACGCAGGACGGCTACAAGCCGGGCCACCTGCAGCGCTTCTCGGCCGCCGCCGACGGCACCTTGCTGGGCCAGTACAGCAACGGCCAGACCAAGCCGCTGGGCCAGATCGTCCTCGCCAACTTCACGAACTCGAACGGCCTGGAACCGATCGGCAACAACTCGTGGGCCGAAACGTCGGCATCGGGCACGCCGCTGCTCGGCACGGCGGGCACGGGCGGTTTCGGCGTGCTGCAGTCGTCGGCGACGGAAAGCTCGAACGTCGACCTGACGGCCGAACTGGTCAACATGATCACGGCCCAGCGCGTCTACCAGGCCAATGCCCAGACCATCAAGACGCAGGACTCGGTGCTGCAAACCCTGGTCAACCTGCGCTAATCAATTCGGGGTCAGAGCACATTTAACTGAAAAATCGGGGTCAGAGCACATTCTTTTCTGTTGCTTGAAATGGCTGAAGAGCTCTGCAAGATCCATTGCCTATCGAGGGAAGCGCACGCTAAAACAGTGCTTGCTGACCATTGTTCGAAAAAGTGCTCTGACCCCGAATTTTGAGAAAAACGTGCTCTGACCCCGAATTTGTGACAGTACTTCGGAGAACTATAGATGGACCGTCTGATCTACACCGCCGCCTCCGGCGCCAAGCACATCCTGGAACAGCAGGCCACGACGTCGAACAACCTGGCCAACCTCTCCACGACGGGTTTCCGCGCGCAGCTGGATACGTTCCGCGCCGTGCCCGTCGTCAGCGAAGGCTTGCCCACGCGCGCGTTTGTCGTCGACAACACGGTCGGCGCGGATTTCACGGCCGGCCCGCTGCAGGTGACGGGACGCGATCTCGACGTGGCCATCAAGGGCCAGGGCTGGATCGCCGTGCAGATGCAGGACGGCACCGAGGCCTATACGCGCAACGGTTCGCTGCAGGTCAGCCCGAACGGCATCCTGCAGACGGCGAACGGCCAGACGGTGATGGGCGAGGGCGGTCCGATCGCGATTCCGCCGAATACGACGGTGACCGTCGGCAAGGATGGCTCGATCGCGTCGCTGACGACGGACACCGTGCCCGCGACGTCCACCATCGTCGGCCGCCTCAAGCTCGTCAATCCGGACCAGAAACAGCTCGTGCGCGGCGATGACGGTTTCTTCCGCCAGCAGGACGGCACCCCGGCCCAGGCCGACCCGGCCGTGACGGTGACGAGCGGCGCGCTGGAAGGCAGTAACGTCTCCGCCGTCGACTCGATGGTGAACATGATCTCTTTGGCACGTTCTCTCGAGACACAAATGAGCCTGTTGAAGAACGCGGAGAATAACGCGGCGAAAGCGACGCAGATCCTCGCTTTGACTTGATTTCTGCTGGGACATAATTTCATGGTGGGTGACGGGTTTGCCGTCGCCAAAGGAGAACACCATGATCCGTTCGCTCTACATCGCCAAGACCGGCCTCGAAGCGCAGCAGACCAACCTCGACGTCGTCACCAACAACCTCGCCAACGTCAGCACGAACGGCTTCAAGAAGTCGCGTGCCGTGTTCGAGGATTTGCTGTATCAAAACGTGCGCCAGCCCGGCGCGCAATCCTCGCAACAGACGCAGCTGCCGTCCGGCCTGCAGATCGGTACCGGTGTGCGTGCCGTCGCGACCGAGCGCCTCCATACGCAGGGTAATCCCCAGCAGACCGGCAACTCGAAAGACGTGATGATCAACGGCTCGGGCTTCTTCCAGGTCCTGATGCCGGACGGTACCACGGCCTACACCCGCGACGGCGCGTTCCAGACCGATAACAACGGCCAGCTCGTCACCTCCAGCGGCTACGTGCTGCAGCCGCCCATCACCGTGCCCAGCAATGCGCTGACGATGACTGTCGGCCGCGACGGCACCGTGTCCGTCACGACGCCCGGCACCGTGGCGCCCACGCAGATCGGTTCGATCCAGGTGTCGAACTTCGTCAACCCGGCCGGCCTGGAATCGCTGGGCGAGAACCTGTATGCCGAGACCGGCTCGTCCGGCACCGCGCAGACCAGTACCCCGGGCACGAACGGCGCCGGCGTGCTGATGCAGGGCTATGTCGAAACGTCCAACGTGAACGTCGTCGAAGAGATGGTCAACATGATCCAGACGCAGCGCGCGTACGAGATCAACAGCAAGGCCATCACCACGTCCGACCAGATGCTGGCGAAGATTTCCCAATTATGAAAACGCTTGGTTTCATCGTGTGCGCGCTGGCCCTGGCCGGCTGCGCAGCCACCCCGACGTCGATCGTCAAGGGCCCGACCTCCGTGCGTCCGATGCTGGCCGATGCCGGCACGCCGACGGAAGGCGCGATCTACAACGCGAACACGTTCCGTCCGATGTTCGAAGACCGCCGCGCGCGCCACATCGGCGACGTGCTCACGGTCAGCATCGTCGAGAAGACGGCCGCCAACAAGAGCGGCGCCAGCACCGGCAACAAGTCGGGCAGCGCCGAGCTTGCCGTGCCCGGCCCGCTGCAGGGCCGCCTGGGCGGTAACCTCGCCACGAGCAGCGGCATCAAGTATTCCGACGGCGACACCCAGACCGCATCGAACGCCTTCACGGGCACGATCGGCGTGACGGTGTCCGAAGTCCTGCCGAACGGTAACCTGATCGTCGTCGGCGAGAAGCAGATCGCCATGAACAAGGGTGTCGAGTTCATCCGCTTCTCGGGCATGGTGAATCCGGATTCGATCCAGGCAGGCAACATCGTGCAGTCGACGCTCGTCGCCGACGCCCGCGTCGAATACCGCACCAACAGCCAGATCGACCGCGCCGAGATGACCTCGATGATGTCGCGCTTCTTCCAGTCCTTGCTGCCGTTCTGATCATGAACTTCAAGACCCTCGCCCTTTGCGCTGCTCTGCTCGGTCCGCTGGTGGCCACGACCGCCCACGCCGAGCGCCTGAAAGACCTCGCCAGCATCGGCGGCGTCCGTCAGAACCAGTTGTCCGGCTACGGCATCGTCGTCGGCCTCGACGGCACCGGCGACCAGACGACGCAGACCCCGTTCACCGTGCAGTCGATCACGGCGATGCTGCAGCAGAAGGGCATCAGCCTGCCGCCCGGCACGCAGCTGCAACTGAAGAACGTGGCGGCCGTCATGGTGACCGCGTCGCTGCCCGCGTTCGCCCAGCCGGGCCAGACGATCGACGTGACCGTCTCGTCGATGGGTAACGCGAAGAGCCTGCGCGGCGGCACGCTCCTGATGACGCCGCTGCAGGGCGCGGACGGCCAGGTGTACGCCATGGCCCAGGGCAACGTGCTGGTGGGCGGCGCGGGTGCGTCGGGCGGCGGTGCGCAGGTGCAGGTGAACCAGTTGTCCGTCGGCCGCATCTCGGCCGGTGCCACGGTCGAGCGCGCGGTCGCGTCGAACCTGGGCGCCGACAACCAGGTCAAGCTGGAACTGAACACGACGGACTTCGCCACCGCGAGCCGCGTCGTGGAAGCCGTCAACGACAAGTTCGGCCCGGGCATCGCCACGGCGCTGGACGGCCGCGTGATCCGCGTGCGCGTGCCGTCGTCGAGCGACCAGCGCGTCAGCTTCCTCGGCATCCTGGAAAACATGGACGTCAAGCCGGCCGAGGCGGCCGCCAAGATCATCCTCAACGCGCGCACCGGTTCCGTCGTCATGAACCGTGCCGTCACGCTCGACCCGTGCGCGATTTCGCACGGCAACCTGTCCGTCAGCATCGGCGCCGACACGCAGGTGAGCCAGCCGAACCCGGGTTCGCTGGGCCGCACCGTCGTCACGCAGACCCCGCAGGTGTCCGTCAAGAAGGATGCCGGCAAGGTCATCATGCTGAACGGCGGCGCGTCGCTGGCCGAAGTCGTCAAGGCGATGAACGCCATCGGCGCCACGCCGCAAGACCTGCTCGCGATCCTGCAGGCGCTCAAGGCCGCCGGTTCGCTGCGCGCCGAACTCGAGATCATCTAACCATCGAGGCCACCATGCTCGGTTCCACTTCCGACCTGTCCAGTAAATTTGCGCTCGACACCAACAGCCTCGGCGACCTCAAGCAGTCGGCGAAGTCCGGCTCGCCGGAAGCGCTGAAGGGTGCCGCGACGCAGTTCGAATCCATGTTCGTCAACATGATGATGAAGAGCATGCGCGACGCGACGCCGCAGGACGGCATGACGGACAGCCAGGAAACCAAGACGTTTACGAGCATGCTGGACCAGCAGATGAGCCAGAAAATGGCCAAGCGCGGCATCGGCCTGGCCGACGTGCTGGTGCGCCAGCTGACCGTGCAGCAGAAGGGCCAGCAGCTGATGCAGGACATGAACAAGCAGGCCCTGGGCATCGGCGGCGAACAGCCGGCCGGTCCTGCCGGTGGCGCGGCCGCCCTGCGCATGCAGGCCGACCCGGACACGATGCCGACCGACGGCGTGGCAAGGGCAGGCGCGGCCGGCGTGACGGGCGCCGCGCGCGGCACGGACAATGCGAACAAGCCGGCGCACGTGCGCGCCTTCCAGGAAAAGCTGGCCGACGCCGCCGAGGAAGCGGAACAGGCGACGGGCGTGCCCGCGAAATTCATGATGGGCCAGGCCGCGCTCGAAACGGGCTGGGGCCGCCGCGTGATCCGCAATGCGGACGGCACGTCCAGCAACAACCTGTTCGGCATCAAGGCCGGCCCGGGCTGGAAGGGCAAGGTGGCGACGGCCGTCACGACCGAATACATCAACGGCAAGCCGCACACGCGCGTCGAAAAATTCCGTTCCTACGATTCGCATGCCGACGCGTTCAAGGATTACGCCCGCATGCTGAGCAACAACCCGCGCTACGAAAAAGTGCTGGCGCACGGCGGCGACGCGGCCACGTTCGCGCATGGCCTGCAGCGCGCCGGCTATGCAACCGACCCGCAGTACGCGGCCAAGCTGTCGCGCATCATCAAGCATTCGCTGGCGTAACGGGGTGATAAGAAAAGAACAAGAATAAAGTTTTGGCGGAACTTGCCGTCAATGACATAGCAGAAAGAAAACCACCATGTCCCTCCTCAGCATCGGCAAAACCGGTTTGTACGCCGCCCAGGCAGGCCTGGCGACGACCGGCAACAACATCACCAACGCCAACGTGGCCGGCTACAGCCGCCAGGTGGCGGTGCAGTCGACTGCGATCTCGATGGGGGGCTCCAACGGTTACATCGGTACCGGCACCCAGGTCGCCCAGGTCAAGCGCTATTCGGACGACTTCCTGAACGCGCAGGTGCGCACGGCCCAGGCGGCGAGCAGCGGGCTGGACGCCTACCAGGCGCAGGTGCAGCAGATCGACAACCTGCTGGCCGACACGACGTCGGGCCTGTCGCCGGCGCTGCAGGATTTCTTTTCGGCCGTGCAGAACCTCACGGGCGACGGCGCGGGCGTGTCGTCGCGCGGCTCGTTCATGACGTCGGCCGACACGCTGGCCGCCCGCTTCCAGAGCATGACCGGCCGCCTGGAGGAGATCCGCAAGGGTGTCAACACCCAGCTGACCGCGAGCGTCACGACGATCAACACGTACGCCAAGCAGATCGCCCAGCTGAACGACAAGATCGGCCAGCTGACGGAGGCCGGCGGCCTGAACCCGCCGAACGACCTGCTGGACAAGCGCGACCAGCTGATCATGGACCTGAACAAGCAGGTCAAGGCCACCGTCGTGCCGGGCGATAACTACAGCCTGACCGTATCGATCGGCAACGGCCAGCCGCTCGTCGTCGGCGTGAACGCCTTCGAGCTGGCGGCGACGAATTCGCCGACCGACCAGACCCGCGTGACGATCGGTTACATCACCCACGGCAAGGTCACGCCGATGGCCGAGAGCGCGCTCACGGGCGGCGAACTGGGCGCCGTGCTGCAATTCCGCAGCCAGTCGCTGGACCTGGCGCAGAATTCGCTGGGCCGCGTCGCGATCGCCGTGGCCACGACGATGAACGACCAGAACAGGCTCGGCCTGGACGCCAACGGCAATCCGGGCGGCGACATCTTCAGCATCGCGCCGGCCGACGTGACGAAGAACGTCAACAACAACCAGACGAGCACGACGGCCATCAAGGCCACGGTCGTGGACGCCACGAAGCTCACGACGAGCAACTACAAGGTCGACTTCGACGGCACGAATTTCAACGTGTACCGCCTGTCGGACAACCAGAAGACGGTGATCTCGCCGTTCCCGCAGACCCAGCCGCAAGTCATCGACGGCCTCGCGTTCGACATCCAGGGTGTCGCCGACTCGGGCGACAACTTCCTCGTGCGCCCGACGCAGAACGGCGCCGCCAACTTCAAGCTGGCGCTGACGGACGGCGCGCAGATCGCGGCCGCCGCGCCGATCGCCACGAGCGTCCCGCTGACCAATAGCGGCACCGGCAAGATCAGCGCGGGTTCCGTCGACAAGAACTACCTCGGTTCGCCGCTGACCGGCACCGTCACGCTCGCTTTCGACAAGGCGACGGGCACGCTGTCCGGCTTCCCGGCCGGACAAAGCGTCAGCATGACGCTGAACGGCACGACGACGACGTACCCGGCCGGTACGAATCCGCCCTTCAAGGACGGCGCCAGCTACACGGTGGCCGGCATGAGTTTTACCATGAACGGTGCGCCGGGCAACGGCGACAAGTTCACCATCGCGCCGAACACGGGCCTGGGCGACACGCGCAATGCCGGCCTGATGGGCGACCTGCAATCGAAGAACATCCTCGACGGCGGCAAGGCCACCTACCAGTCGGCCTATGCCACGCTGGTCTCCACGATCGGCAACAAGACGCGCGAAGTGCAGGCCAATGCGGAAGCCGCGGCGGCCCAGCTGACGCAGGCGGAGGCCGCCGCCAACAATGTCTCCGGCGTCAACCTCGACGAAGAGGCCGCCAACCTGCTCAAGTACCAGCAGGCCTACCAGGCGTCGGGCAAGGTGATGCAGATCGCCGACACGATCTTCAACGCGCTGCTGCAGATCGGCCATTGATTAACGGAGCCACGCCATGACCTTACGCATCAGCACCAACGCGATCTACCAGGCCGGGACCACGCAGATCAACACGCTGCAGGGCCAGATGGCCAAGACGCAGATGCAGCTGTCGACCAACAAGCGCATGCTGACGGCCGCCGACGACCCGATCGGCTCGGCCAAGGCGCTCGAACTGACGCAGTCGCAATCGATGAACACGCAGTTCGGCACCAACCGCACGAACGCGAAATCGTCGTTGTCGCTGGTCGACAAGACGCTCACCGACGTCTCGAACCAGATCCAGGACATCCAGACGCTGATCGTCACCGCCGGCAACGGCGGCTACACGCAAAGCGACCGCGAGGCGCTGGCCACCGAACTGGAAGGGCGCATGGCCGACCTGCTCGGCTCGGCCAACACGACGGACGGCACGGGCACCTACCTGTTTTCCGGCTACAAGACGACCTCGCAACCGTTCACGCAGACCCCGACGGGCGCCACCTACCAGGGCGACCAGGGCCAGCGCATGCTGCAGGTGGGCTCGGCGCGCAAGATGCCGATCAGCGAAAGCGGCAGCGCCATTTTCGAGGCGAACGTCACCGGCAACGGCACCTTCGTCACGCAGGCCGCCGGCACGAATACGGGCGCTGGCATCATCTCCCCGGGCGCCGTGACGGACGCGACCAAGGTGACGGGCCACGATTACGCAATCGCCTTCCAGGTTACGGGCACGCCGGCCGTGACGACGTACACGGTGACGGACAATTCGACGTCGCCGGCCAGCGCCGTGCTGAGCAACCAGCCCTACACGCCGGGCGCGGCGATCGCCTTCGACGGCATCTCGTTCGACGTCAAGGGCGCGCCGGCCAACGGCGACCAGTTCAGCGTGCAGCCGAGCCAGAAGCAGTCGGTATTCACGACGATCACGGACCTGATCCAGACCCTGCGCAGCCCGTCCGTCGGCTCGGCCGGCAAGGCCGCGCTGGCGAACAACCTGAACACGGCCAGCCTGAACATGAAGAACGCGCTGGACAACGTGCTGACCGTGCAAGCCTCCGTGGGCGCGCGCCTGAAGGAAGTCGATTCGCTGGACAGCACGGGCGACGACCTCAACATCCAGTACCAGACGACGCTGAGCGGCCTGCAGGACCTGGACATGGTCAAGGCGGTGTCCCTGTACACCCAGCAGCAGCAGACGCTGCAGGCGGCCCAGGTGTCGTTCAAGACACTGTCGGGCCTCTCTCTCTTCAATTACATCTCGTAAATTTCCCCAATTCGGGGTCAGCCCCCATTCTTGGGAAACTTCGGGGTCAGAGCACATTTTGGGGTAAATGCCTCAGGGCATCATCGCCATGACATCCGATGCCGTTCGGCGGCACTGGTTCTTGCGTCGGCCTTGTAGTCAATGAAGGAATGAACGCGTGGCCGTAAGCGGATATGGCCTCGGCGACATTGCTCGAAAATGTGCTCTGACCCCGAATTTCACGAAAAATGTGCTCTGACCCCGAATTTTTATCGTGGGGTGGCGGGTGGTGGCTGTCCCGGCCGTTGGCCGCCTACGCGCGGGATCTTGCGGCCCGCTTCGATCCCCTGGTTGAACAGGTTCTGCAGCGGCGTGCCAAGGTACGGCAGCGTGAGGCTGATGATGAGGAAGCCGGCGCCCAGGGTGATCGGGAATCCGATGCCGAACAGGTTCAGCTGCGGCGCCGCGCGCGTGAGGATCGCCAGCGCGATGTTGGTGATCAGCATGGCGGCGACGATCGGCATCGCGATCTGCAGGCCGGCCGAGAACACGCGGCTGCCCCAGCGCACCATTTCCAGCGGCGCGGACAGCGACATCGGCGTGGCCGAGATCGGCAGCGTGAAAAAGCTTTCCGCCAGCGCCTCGATCAGCACGAGGTGGGCGTTCATGGCGAGGAAAGCCATCGTCGCGACGAGGGCGAGGAACTGGCTGATGGCCGACGAGCGGCCGGCCGAGCTGGGATCGAAGAACGTGGCGAACGAAAAGCCCATCGTCGAGCTGGCGACCTCGCCGGCGAATTCGACGGCGGCAAACACGAGGCGCATGGCGAAGCCCATTGCGACGCCGATCAGGAGTTCCTGCGCGACGATCAGGATGCCCGCCCACGACGTTGGATCGACGGCTGGAACGGGCGGGAGCGTGGGCCCGATGATCGCGGCCAGCAGCACGCCGAGCGTCGTCTTGATGAGGATGGGCACGGCCGTGTTGCCGAACACGGGCGCCACCGCGACGAGGCCGAGGATGCGCGTCAGCGGCCACAGGAGGCCGCCGATCCACGCATACAGCTGCGTCGTGGTGAACGAGATCATCGCGGGTACAGCGTCACCCGATCATCTGCGGGATGCCGCTGAACAGGTTGCGCATGTAGTCGGTCATGACCGTGATCATCCACGGCCCCGCGAGCACGAGCGCGATGAACACGCCGATCAGCTTGGGGATGAAGGACAGGGTCTGTTCGTTGATCTGCGTGGCGGCCTGGAAGATGCTGACGACGAGGCCGATGACGAGCGCGACGAGCAGCAGCGGCGCCGACACCATCAGCGTGACTTCCATGGCCGTGCGGCCCATCGCGATGACGCTTTCCGGGGTCATTCCGGCCTCCTCAATAGAAACTCTGGGACAGCGAGCCCAGCAGCAACTGCCAGCCGTCGACGAGCACGAACAGCATCAGCTTGAACGGCAGCGAGATCACGGCCGGCGACATCATCATCATACCCATCGACATCAGCACGGATGCGACGACCATGTCGATGATGAGGAACGGGATGAAGATGGCGAAGCCGATCTGGAACGCGGTCTTCAGCTCGCTCGTGATGAAGGCGGGAATCAGGACGCGCAGCGGCACGTCTTCCGGGCCCTGCAGCGCGGGCGTGCGCGAGATCTTGACGAACAGGGCGAGGTCGGACTGGCGCGTCTGCTTCAGCATGAAGCCCTTCAGCGGGGCCGCGGCCTTGTCCATCGCCTCGCCCATCTGGATGCGGTTTTCCTGCAGCGGCACGTACGCTTCCGTGTAGACGCGGTCGAACGTCGGCCCCATCACGAACAGGGTGAGAAACAGGGCAAGGCCCACCATCACCTGGTTCGGCGGCGCCGTCTGCGTGCCGAGCGCCTGGCGCAGCAGTGAGAGGACGATGATGATGCGCGTAAAACTCGTCATCATCAGCAGGGCCGCGGGGATGAAGGTCAGCGCCGTCATCAGGAGCAGCGTCTGCACCGGCAGGGAGTAGGCGGTGCCGCCGCCCGGGGCCGGGCTCGTCGTGAAAGCGGGGATGGCGGGTGCCGCCACCGCCGCCGCCAGCGGCAGGGCTGCCAGGCCCAGCAGTCCTGCCTTCAGCAGGAGTCGTTTATTCAATATCACTTGCGCTTGTCGATCGTTTGTTTGAGCCAGTCGGCGAAGCTGTGCGCGGCCGGCGCGTGCGGCGCCAGCGCGGCGTTGCCGGACGTCGTGTCGCCATTCTGCCCGTCCTGGCGCGGCATTGTCGCCAGCGCGTTGATGCGGCCGGGTGATGCACCGACCACGATCCATTCATTGCCCACTTCCACGACCACGATGCGCTCGCGCCCGCCGAGGTTCAGCGAGCCGACGACGCGCAGGTTCGCATTGCCGCCGCCGACTTTCGGGCCGTAGCGCTTGAGGAACCAGGCGAGGGCGCCCAGCACGGCCAGCACGAGGATCAGCGCGAACAGCGTCTGCAGCAGGCTGCCCGTCGACGAGCCGGCCGGCATCGTGACCGGAGGGACGGTGGCACTGGGGGCGGCAGGGCGCGGTGCGACGACGTCCGGCGCGGCCGGGGTGGCGGTAACTGCCGGAGCGGTGGTGTCGGGTTGGGCGGCAGGCGTCTGCGCGGGAACGGAGGCGGGTGCTGCGGCGGAGGGCGCGCCCGTGCCGGCCATGGCGCGCGGTTGTGCCTTCGCAGGCGCCGCGGGTGCCGTCGCTTGTGGAGCTTGCTGGGTCGCCTGCTGGGCCGGTGCCGCTGCGGGTTCCGTCACGACAGGCACAGGCGCAGGCGCGGACGGCTGCGCAGCTGCCGTCGTCGCAGCCGTCGATGCGGCCTCGGCCGACCGTCCCGCTGCCTGCCCAGGCCCCGGCTGGGCCGCGCAGGCGGCCAGTGGAAGGGCGAGGGCGAGGGTGGTCAGCAGGCGCGCCGTCATTTGTTGAGCTTACGGATGCGCTCGGATGGGGTGATGATGTCGGTGAGGCGGATACCGAATTTGTCGTTCACGACCACCACCTCGCCTTGGGCGATCAGGCAGCCGTTGACGAGCACGTCCATCGGTTCGCCCGCCAGGCCATCCAGTTCGACCACGGAACCCTGCGCGAGTTGCAGCAGGTTCTTGATGGCGATCTTGGTGCGGCCCAGTTCCACCGTCAGCTGGACGGGGATGTCGAGGATGAAGTCGATGTCGTTCGGCGTTTCCGGACGGGGGCCCTTGTTCGAGAAATCCTTGAACACGGCGGCCGAGGCCGCCTGCTGCTGGTTGGCCAGCGCAGCAGCTTCCGCGGCGGCCTGTTCGGCGATCGCGGCGCCCCAATCGTCGTCGAGGCTGCTTTGGTCGTCTTGAGTGTCGGACATGTTTCTCTCCTGTGTTGCTTTACTTGTTGAAGGTTTCGCTGTTCGCCAGCAGTTTCTCGACCTTCAGCGCATATTGTCCGTTGAACACGCCGTAGCTGCAGTCCATGACGGGCACGCCGTCCACGGTGGCCTGGAGCGTTTCCGGGACCGAGATCGGGATCACGTCGCCGACCTTCATGTTCAGGATCTCGTCGAAATTGGCCTTGCCGTGGCCCAGCACGGCCACCAGTTCCACTTCCGCCACCTGGATCTGCTGCGTCAGCAGGCGGATCCAGCGCTTGTCGACTTCCAGCGCTTCGCCCTGGATGCTCGACGTCAGCGCGTCGCGGATCGGTTCGACCATCGAATAAGGCATGCAGAAGTGGATCTGGCCCGACACCGAACCGAGCTCGATGGTGAAAGTGCACGATACCACGACTTCGTTCGGGGTGGCGATGTTCGCGAACTGCGTGTTCATCTCCGAGCGGATGTACTCGAATTCGATCGGGTACACCGGTTCCCACGACTTGGCATACGCCTCGAACACGATGTCGAGGATGCGCATGATGATGCGTTGTTCGGTCTGCGTGAAATCGCGGCCTTCCACGCGCGTGTGGAAGCGGCCGTCGCCGCCGAACAGGTTGTCCACGAGCAGGAACACGAGGCCCGGGTCGAACACCATCAGGGCCGTGCCGCGCAGCGGCTTCATGTGGACGAGGTTCAGGTTCGTCGGCACGACGAGGTTACGGATGAACTCGCTGTACTTCGATACGCGCACCGATCCCACCGACACTTCGGCGGAGCGGCGCAAGAAGTTGAACAGGCCGACGCGCAGATACCTGGCGAAACGCTCGTTGATGATCTCGAGCGTCGGCATGCGGCCGCGGACGATCCGCTCCTGCGTTGCCAGGTTATACGTGCGAACTCCCGAGGTGTCTTCAGGCGTCGCTACGTCGTCCTGATCGCCGTTGACCCCTTTGAGGAGGGCATCGACTTCTTCCTGTGAGAGAAAATTATCGGCCATGCTGCTCTACCGTTAATGACGTCTGCTTTACTGGATGATAAAGGAAGTGAACAAAACGTCGGTCACTTCCTGTTCGTCGCCGTGCGGCACGAACGGTTCGTTGACCGCCGCAAGGATTTCGCCGGCCAGTTGCTGCTTGCCTTCCACCGTGCTGATCTCGGACGCCTTCTTGCCCGACAACAGCAGCAGCACGCGGCTGCGCACCTTGGCCATGTTGGCCTTGATGAGCTCCACCTGCTCCGGTCCTTCGACCTGCAGGGTGAACGCGACCTGCAGATACTGGTCGCCATGTTCCGGCTGCAGGTTGACCGTGAAGGAGTCGATGTTCACGTATTCGGGCGGCGCCTCCTCCTTCTTCTTTTTCTTGCTGCTCGAGTGTTCCTTCTTGGCCGGCTCGGCCGCCGCCTCGGCGCTGCTGCCGTGCATGAAGTACCAGCCGGCACCTCCGCCCAGGCCGAGCACGACCACGGCCGCGCCGATCATGATGAACAGCTTGCCTTTGCCGCCGCTGGCTGCCGGTGCCGCATCCGCTTTCGGATCGGCTTTGATTTTTGGATTCGCTTTCAAGAGTCTTCGGTCCCGCTGTTGGATCGTTCCGTCATTATGTCATTATCGGGAAAAAGTGAGCAGCGGCAACGGTCGAAAAGAGGGAGGAACCTGGGGTATCTCGTTGTTTCTTGACGGATTTGTTGTCGAGGCTGTATCCCTAGACGTAAAACGGGGTGATCGATGCCGCGCACCGATCACCCCGTCGGTTGTCAATCTCGCCAGACCAGATTACGCGAACGTGTCCACCATCCCGCGATCGCCGATCATCGCCGTACGCGTGGCGGGCCGGACAGTCGCTTCGCCGACGACCGTGCCGTTCTCGCCATTGCCGCCATTGCCGCGGCCGTTGTTGCCCCGGCCGAAACCGCTCGATGCCATCGCCTGGTCCTGCTGCGCCTGGCCGCCGTTCGACATGCCCGCGTTGACGGTCGCATTGCCCAGCGCGATGCCGCTCTCGCTCATCATTTCCTGCAGGCGGGGCAGGGCGTTTTCCAGGGCCTGGCGGACTTCCAGCTGGTTCGACGAGAACGTCACGTCGGCCTGGCCGTTGGAGACGGACAGCACCACCTGCAGCGGACCCAGGTCCGGCGGGTTCAACGTCAGCGACGCGGTCTGGTCCTCGGCGCCGACCATGTAGATGACCTTCTGGCCGACCTGGTCGTTCCACGCATCCGTGCCGACGTGGGCCGACAGCTCTTCGCTGGCGGCGGCAGCGGCCTGGGCCGCCTCCAGCATGGCCGGCTGCAGCTGGGCGGTCGCGACGGTCGCCGTCGGTGCCTGTTCCTTCTGGGCGAGCAGCGCGGCGTCGCGCGCCTGCTGCAGGCTGAATTCGGCGGCGTCCAGCTGCGGCTTGACCTCCACTTTGCCATTGCCCAGCGCGGCGCGCAGGTCCGCCGACGCGGCCGCTGCCTTGTCCGCGCCGAGGTCGGCACCGGCGGCCGCGAGGGCCGGGTTCTTGATCGACGTGGCCGAGAAGGTCTTCGCGCCGGCCACGTCCGTGCCGGCTTCCTTGGCCACCGACTTCATCGCGGCCTGCAGCGCGGCCAGCTGGCCGGCGTCCGTGCGCTTGCCCTTGCCGGACAGGGCGTCGAAGGCCTGGGCCACGGTGGTCGTCTTGCCGGCGTCCGCGCCCGGCTTGTGCAGGCTGGCCATCAGCGCGAGCATGGCGCTGGCCGGGTCGCCCGACTTGGCCGTGTCGTCGTCGTCGGACTTGTCGTCGTCGGCCTTGGCGGCCGCATCGTCCTTCGCGTCGGCGGCGTCCGTCTTGCTGTCGGCCGGCTTGGCGGCCTGCTGCGGCGCGGCGTCGTCCGCTTGCGCGGGTTTCTCGGCTTCGGCCGGTTTGGCTTCCTGCTTCGCGGCGGGCGCGGGGGCGGGCGCCGGCATGGACGCGAGTGTGCTGCGCTCCAGTTCGCCGCTCAGCAGGGCGCTGAACTGGCTGCCGTCGCTGCCGCCATTGCCCGGGTTGTTCGGGCGCTGGTTGATGCTGTTGGCCGTGTTGAGCTGGAGAGGGGAGGTCGTGTTCATGTCGCTAGTCGCTCAGGTTGGTGGCGCCGGTCAGCGCCTGGCGCGGACTGTCCTGGCCGCGTGGTCGTCCATCATCTTCTGGTCGCGCTTGTTCTCGATCGCAAGAGCCTCGGCGGCCGCGCGCTCGTTCAGGGTCCGATACGACAGGCGCTTGCGCTCGCTTTCCTGCCATCCCTTTTTTTCCATGTCGGCCTTGACACGCGCGTGCTTCAGTACTTCGCGCTGGCCGTCGATCGCCTGTTCCAGCTTGCCGAGGAAGGCGACGAAATTCTGGTACGCGAACGGGGTGATGCCTGCCATCTGGGCCGCGTCGAGCCGGTTCGCATAGTCGTCGCGGTAGCCGAGCAGCATCTGCAGCTTTTGCTCGCCCTCGTCGACGGCCTTCAGCGCCGCGCCCAGGCGCTTCGCGCAGGCGTCGGACTCGCGCTGGGCGAGGTCGATCAGGGTTTCGAGTGCGGATGCGTTGGCCATGGTAGGTCAAGTATACCGATGAGCTTTACCGGCCAATCAGCCGAACAGCGAGGTCAATTCCCCCAAGCTCTGCAACATGCCCACGTTGTCGTAGATTTCCTGGCACAGGAAGGCCTCGATGCGCTCGTGTAGGGCGATCGCCTTGTCCAGCACCGGATCCGTGCCCGGCGCATAGGCGCCCACGCTGATCAGGTCGCGCGAGCGCTCGTAGCGCGAATACAGTTGCTTCAGTGTGCGCGCGGCCTGCTGGTGCTCGCGCGACGTGATGCCGTGCATCGCGCGCGAGATCGATTGTTCGATGTCGATGGCGGGGTAGTGGCCCGCCTCGGCCAACTTCCGGTTCAGCACGATGTGGCCGTCGAGAATACCGCGCGCCGCGTCGGCGATCGGGTCCTGCTGGTCGTCGCCTTCCGACAGCACGGTATAGAACGCCGTGATCGAGCCGCCGCCCGCCTGGCCGTTGCCGGCGCGTTCCACCAGCACGGGCAGTTTCGCGAACACGGACGGCGGATAGCCTTTCGTTGCCGGCGGTTCGCCGATGGCGAGGGCGATCTCGCGCTGGGCCATCGCGTAACGCGTGAGCGAATCCATGATCAGGAGGACGTTCCGGCCCTCGTCGCGGAAGTGCTCGGCGATGGCGGTGGCGTAGGCGGCGCCCTGCAGGCGCATCAGCGGCGGCGCGTCGGCCGGCGCGGCCACGACGGCGGAGCGGGCGAGACCCTCTTCGCCGAGGATCTGCTCGATGAATTCCTTCACCTCGCGGCCCCGTTCGCCGATCAGGCCCACGACGATCACGTCCGCCGTCGTGTAGCGGGCGATCATCCCGAGCAGCACGGACTTACCGACACCGGTACCGGCGAACAGGCCGAGACGCTGGCCGCGGCCCACCGTCAGCATGGAGTTGATGGCGCGCACGCCCACGTCCAGCGTTTCCGAGATCGGCGCGCGGTCGAGCGGGTTGATGGGGCGCGCGTTCAGCGGACCCATATGTTCCGTGTTGACGGGGCCCTTGCCGTCCAGCGGGCGGCCGGCGCCGTCGACGACGCGGCCCAGCAGGCCCCAGCCGACGGGCAGGTGGCGCGCACGGTCCATCGGGCGGCGGCGCGGATGCGCGACGGTGCCGGGCTTCGGCACGCTCGCTTCCACCGGGAACACGCGCGAGCCGGGCACGACGCCTTCCACGTCCGACTGCGGCATCAGGAACAGGCGTTCGCCTTCGAAGCCGACGACTTCGGCCTCGATCCTGGCTCCGGACGCGACCGGGATCATGCAGGCGCTGCCGACCGCGAGCTTGAGACCCACGCACTCCATCACGAGGCCGGCCACGCGCGTGACGCGGCCGGACACTTGCATGGGTTCGACGAGATCGACCACGTTGCCGCAGTCGTTCAGGTACGCTTTCCAGCGGCCGGTGTGCCGGTCTGACGATTCGGCGTTCATTCGAGCCAGTCCAGGTCCTTGCCCAGCGCATGCGCCAGGCGCTGCCAGCGCGCGCCGATCTGGGCGTCGATCTGGTTGCTGGCCGTGTCCACGCGGCAGCCGCCGCGGGCGATGCTGTCATCCTCGACGATGCGCCAGCCGGTCTTGTCGAGCTCGTGGCCGATGCTGCTCTTGACGAGCAGTGCATCTTCCGGATGCAGCATCAGGAGGGCCGGTTGCTGCAGGTTCGGCAGGTAGTCGATGGCTTCGCGCACGACGGGCAGGATCAGGTCCGGCTTGACGTCGAACGCCGTGCGGACCATGCCGCGTGCCAGGTGCAGCGCGAGTTCCAGCACGTCGTTGGAGATGGCCTCGTCGGCTTGCGTGACGGCATCGCCGAACGTCGTGGCGAGCTCGCGCAGGTGCTCCAGTTCCTCGGCCGCTTCGGCGCGGCCCAGCGCAAGACCCTCTTCGTAGCCGGCGGCGTGACCGTCGGCCTGGCCCGCCTCGAGGCCTTCCGCATAGCCTTCCTCGCGCGCGGCGGCGCGGATCGCTTCGAGCTCTTCCGCGGTCGGCAGCTGGATCATGGGCTCCGACGGGGGCGGCGGCTCGTACGCGCGCGCGGCGGCCGCGGCAGCGGCGGCCTCCGCTTCGCGCTGGGCTCGGACGCTGGGCCGCTCGTCGCCGAACGACGTCATTTCCCAGCGTTGATATGCAGATTGAAACTCTTTCGAGATGGCCATCAGACGAACGAATCCTCACCTTTGCCGCCCAGCACGATCTGGCCTTCGTCGGCGAGGCGCCGGACGATTTGCAGGATCTGCTTCTGCTGGGTTTCCACTTCGGACAGGCGCACGGGACCTTTCGACTCCAGGTCTTCGCGCATCATTTCCGCCGCACGTTGCGACATGTTTTTGAAGATTTTATCGCGCAAGTCCTGCGACGCGCCTTTCAGCGCGATGATCAGCATCTCCGACTGCACTTCACGCAACAGCAACTGGATGCCGCGGTCGTCGATGTCGATGATGTTGTCGAACACGAACATCTCGTCCATGATCTTCTGCGCCATGTCGTTGTCGTAATTCTTGATGTTCTCCATGACGGAACTTTCCTGCTCGCCGCTCATGAAGTTCAGGATCTCGGCCGCGGTGCGTACGCCGCCCAGCGACGATTTCTTGATGTTCTCGTTACCGGACAGGAGCTTGGTCAGCACGTCGTTCAGCTCGCGCAGGGCGGCCGGCTGCACGCCGTCCAGCGTGGCGATACGCAGCACGACGTCATTGCGCAGGCGGTCCGTGAAGTGGGCCAGCACTTCGCAGGCCTGGTCGCGCTCGAGGTGCACGAGAATCGTCGCGATGATCTGCGGGTGCTCGTTGCGGATCAGTTCGGCGACGGATTGCGAATCCATCCACTTCAGGCTTTCGATGCCGGAGGCGTCCTTGCCGCCCAGGATGCGGTTCAGCAGCACGGCGGCCTTGTCGTCGCCGAGCGCCTTGGTCAGCACCTGGCGGATGTACTCGTCGGAATCGAGGCCGACGGTCGACTGCAGGTCCACGCGCTCGCGGAATTCGCCCAGCACGGTGAGGACTTCTTCGTGCTGCACGGCCTTCATCTGCGCCATGGCGGCGCCGAGCTTCAGGACCTCGCGCGGGCCGAGGAATTTCATCACTTCGGCGGCTTCGGCCTCGCCCAGGGCCAGCATCAGGATGGCCGCCTTGGTCGTGCTTTCCTTGTCCTTGTCCTTGTCGCTCATTACTCAGTCCCCAGCCATTCCTTGATCACGTTGGCCACGATGCGCGGATCGTTCTTGGCCATGTCTTTCGCCATTTCCAGGTTGCTCTTGTAGACCTGGACCTTCTGCTGTTCTTCCACCTCACGCTGCGCGCGGGCTTCCTCTTCCGGATCCGGTTCCGGTTCCGGTTCCGGCTCTTCCGGTTCCGGCTCGGGCGGGATCGCCACGGCTTCGTCGAATTTCTTGATCGCCGGCTTGAGCAGCGGCCGCACGAAGCGGAACCACAGGAAGGCCAGCACGAGGGCGATGAACACGTAGCGTGCGATGTCCTTCGCCAGCGGCAGGTTGGCCGGGTCCTTGTACCATTCCGGCGCCTGCTCGTCCGGCTTGTCGACGCCGTCGAACGGGGCGTTCGTCACGTTCAGCGTGTCGCCGCGCGCCTGGCTGTAGCCCATGGCCTGCTTGACCAGTTCGTTGATCTGCGCGACTTCGGCGGCGCTGAGCGGCTTGACGACGACCTTGCCCGTCTTCGGATCGACGCTGCGGCGGTAGTTCACCACCACGCCGACCGTCAGGCGCTTGATGCCGCCCATCGGCTTCTGCTCGTAGCGGATGGTCTTGTCGACTTCGTAATTGGTTGTGGAATCCTTGCGGCTCGGGCCGGTCGTGGTCGATTGTGCCTGCGGCTGGGCGCCGCCTTCGAGCGGAGCGGTCGCCACGCCCGGCGGCTGGTTCGACAGCGCGCCCGGGATGCCGGACGGGTTGGTGCTGCCCGGACCGGTCTGCTCGGACGTCTGCTGGCTGCGGATCGCCTGCGGTTCCGGCGGCGAGTTCGGCTTGTACATCTCGGCCGCGGTGTCGGTCTGGGCGAAGTCGACTTCGGCCGTCGCTTCGGCGCGCACGTTGTTCTGGCCCACGAGCGGGGCGATGATCGACTGGACCTGCTTGACGATGTTCTGCTGCAGCGCCTCGACATACTTCAGCTGGTTCGGGTCGAGTTGCTTGCCGTTCTTGTTGGCGTTGTCCGACAGCAGGGTGCCGTTCTGGTCGACGACGGTCACGTTGGCCGGCGTCAGTTCCGGGATCGACGACGCGACCAGGTGCACGATCGCGCTGACCTGGGCCTGGTCGAGGGCGCGGCCCGGTTGCAGGTTCAGCAACACGGACGCGGTCGGCTTCTGCTGGTCGCGCACGAACACGGACGGCTTCGGCAGCGCCAGGTGCACGCGGGCCGAGCTCACGGCGGCCAGCGACTGGATCGAATTGGCCAGCTCACCCTCCAGCGAACGCTGGTAGTTGACCTGCTCGACGAATTGCGACGTGCCCAGCTTCTGGTTTTCCAGCAGTTCGAAGCCGACATTGCCGGCGCGCGGCAGGCCCTGCTGGGCCAGCTTCAGGCGCAGGTCGTGGATGCGGTCGGCCGGCACGAGGATCGCGCTGCCGCTGTCCGAGAACTTGTACTTGACCCCCATCTGGTCGAGCGACGCGGTAATGGCGCCGCCATCCTTGTCGGTGTAGTTGGAGAAGAGCACGCGGTATTCCGGTGCCGACGTCCACAGCCACAATGCCGCGACGATGGCCACCACGCCGGCAATGGCGCCGCCGATGACGATGCGTTTGCCGTTCGTCGTCTGCCAGAACTTCGGCTTCTCGTCCGCCGGGGTTGCGATGTCGCTGTCGAGGAGTTCTTCCGCTGTCGTTGCCATGTTGGGGGGAGGGAATGGGTATATGGACGCCATTATGGAGCCGTACGGCAACATTCAAACCCCGGAATAAGACCCTGTTTACCGTGCTGCTCGAAGGCAATCGTTGCCGGGGCGCTGATATTCTGACAGCCTGAATCGATTTGTTTGACAGGCACTGGGAGAACGGACATGAATATCGGCGGCATCGACAGCAGCCGGATCGAGGCGATGATGGCGCAACTGAAGTCGGCGGCGCAGAAGCCGGCCGGCCCAGGGTCGCCCGCGGAAGCGCTGGGCGGGCTGGGCGGCATCGGCAAGCTGGGCGCACCCGATGCGGCCGAATCATCGACCAAGGTCAGCTTTTCGGATGCGCTGAAGGCGTCGCTGCAGAACGTCAGCAACGCCCAGGTCCAGGCGGACGACATGGGCAAGAAGTTCGCCGCGGGTGACGATTCCGTGAGCCTGTCCGACACGATGATCGCGATGCAGAAGGCGAGCATCAGCTTCCAGGCCACGGTGCAGGTGCGCAACAAGCTGGTGTCGGCTTATCACGACATCATGAACATGCAGGTGTAAGGTTCACTTCACCTCGACCCGTCCCTTCATCACCGGATGCAGCGTGCAGAGATAGTCGAACGACATCTTCGCGGGCACCACCCAGCGCCAGGTCTTCCCGGGTTGGAGGTCACCCGACTTGACGCCGGCCGCCGTCACGTTGTGGACGAACATGTCGCGGTTCTCCCACACGATCGTATCTCCCTTCTTGACCTGCACGACCTGCGGCGTGAACTTCATGCCGTCGATGACCACGTGATGTTCCGCCGCGCCGGCCGCGAGGGGCAGCGCACACAGCGCGGCAAGCAGCGCCTTCACTTGAGTTCGGCCTGGATGTGCTTCGCATGCTCCAGGTGCGCCACGAACGCCGGGCGGACCTTGACGAGCAGGGCTTTCAGTTCGGCATTCGATGCATTCGGGATCAGGGTCTTGTCGAGCGCGCCGAGCACGGTCTCGTGGTACGTCACCTCGTTGTCGACATAGGCCTTGTCGAATGCCTTGCCGGACAGGGCGGCCAGCCGGGTGCGCGTCGCGGCGCCGTCCTTCGTGAGGCTCTTGCTGGTGTCGTTGTCCTCGGGCGTCACGTGCAACTTCTGCACCAGCGCGACGGCCTGCTGGTTGACGCCGGCGTGGTCGGCCACCATGCGTTGGGCGAAGGCACGCACGTCCTTGTTCTGCGTTTTCGTCTCGGCCTGCTTGCCGGCGTCGATGTCGACCGCATTGGCGGCGACGACGATGGCGGCGATCTGCGCGTCGTTCGGGCCGGCCGCGTGGGCGGTGGCGCTCAGGGCGAGCAGGGCGGACAGCAGCAGCGGGGCGGATTTGTTCATGGCGGACTCCTTGAATGAATGGTTTAGGTGAAACAATCCATTCGATGCACGCCATCGCGCGCGCGTTCCCGCTTTCCGTCAGGCAGACGGTTCCGCGTCCAGCCGGCGTCGGACCGCATCCACGATCCGGTCGCAGCGCGCGCCGTCGAATCCGAATGCATCCTCGATCGCGAAGTCGATCTCGCGCGCGAGCGCCTCGCGCAGCATGGCCCGCGCGCGGAAATAACGGGTGCGCACGGTGGCTTCGGGGATGTCCAGCGTGGCTGCCGTCTCTTCCACGGTCAGCTCTTCCACCGCACGCAGCACGAATACCGTGCGGAAGGCGGCCGGGAGCTTGTCGATCCCCGTTTCGATCAGGCGCCGCGTCTGGGCGCGCAGCGCGGCGAGTTCCGGCTGCGCCGGTTCGTCCAGGCGCTCATGGGCGGGACGCGGTATGGCCGCGTCGTCCGCTCCAAAATCCGCGCCCAGTTCGATGACGTCGGCCAGCCGCCCGGTCTTACGCTGGCGCATCAGGGCGGCATTGACGACGATGCGGGTGAGCCACGTGCCCAGCGCCGATTCGCCGCGGAACGTGGGCAGGGCGCGAAAGGCCTGCAAATAGGCATCCTGGAGCGCATCCTCCGCTTCCGCATCGTCGCGCAGGACGCTGCGCGCGACGCGGTAGAGCCGGCGGTTGTAGCGCCGCATCAGATCGGTGAATGCGTCACGGTCGCCGACGCGGATGCGCTGCAGCAGCGCGTCGTCGTCGAGGGAAGAGGGATTCGGTGCGGCGGCCTGCATGGGATCTCCTGGTCGTATGCCTGACGATTGGATGCAGGGCCGAAGCTCCGCGTTCCCGCCGTCAGGATATCCCCGGCCATTGCACAAATTCGGGGTTAGAGCCCTTTTTGACAGAAATTCGGGGTCAGAGCACTTTTTCGAGCAAGAGCAAACAGGAATTGTTTGGTGAGACCAAGCACTATTTCGCAGTGCCTCTACAGCCTCGAAGCGGGCAGAGAGCACTGAAAGCGGGGCCGTGAACAATTGTTCAAAAAAGTGCTCTGACCCCGAATTCCACGAAAAATGTGCTCTGACCCCGAATTGAATTGTCAGGCAAGGCCGGCCAGGCGGGCGTTGCGCTCGCGTTCCAGCTTCGTGATGTAGCGCTGCACGGCGGCCAGGTTGCCGCGCGAAATGTCGACGAATTGGCAACCGAGGCGGCGGCTCGTTTTGTTGTTGAGCAGCGTCATGTCCATCGAGTTGCGGACTTGCAATGAGCAGGTCACCGGGCCGATTTCCGGCAGGTCGATGCGGCAGTTCGGGAACGTCTCGCCGATGGTCGTGCCCAGCTGCAGCTTGCTGTCGTGGATCGCGACGCCGCCGCAGCTGATGTCGGCCAGCGGGAAGACGGCGGTGCCGCCGCCCAGCTCGGCCGGCAGGGGGATCGTCGCGCGCACGGGATTCGTCACCGGCGTCGGCATGCGGTAGAACTCGCGCCGCTGCAGGCGGATCAGGCTCGCGGGAATCGCGGCCGACAGCGCAGTGCCGCCTTCAAATTGCACTTCGCGCAGGTTGTCCAGGCCGAACACGATGCGGATCTTGTCCAGCGACGTGTCGCACCGGACCGTCCCGGCGGCCACGATGCGCGTGTTCTGCTCGGGGCTGACGGAGCGGTCGATGATGACGGTACCGGCGTCCGGATCGACCTCCAGCAGCGACGTGACGCAGACGTCGGCCTCGCCCTTGATCAGCATGCGGATCAGCTGGTTCTTTTCGGCGATCTGGCGCAGCAGGGCCACGATTTCCCTGGGCGACTCGACCTCGTAGTCGTGCCAGGCTTCTAATTCGGCGTCAGTGATTGCTTGCATCTGTGTCAACCGGAATGCTTTCTTGGGGTGGGAGGAGGCGTGCCGTGTCCGGTGCGGGCGGTGGTGTCTGCCCGGAAACTTGCGCGGATTCAATATAATAGAGCCAGGCCAATAGTTCGGCAATGGCGCGGTAGAGGGTCGGCGGGATCTGGCGGTCGAGGTCGACTTTCATCAGCAACGCCACCAGTTCCTTCGATTCGTGCACGAACACGCCGGCCTCTTGCGCGCGGCCGATGATCTGCTCGGCGACGAGGCCCTTGCCCTTGGCGACGACTTTCGGCGCCGCATCGCCGGCACCGTAGGCCAGTGCCACGGCGCTTTGGCGGCGCGTCAGCTTATCTTTGTCCATCATCCTTGGCCATCGTCGTGGATGGTCAGCGTGGAGAGGGGCGTGCCGGCCGCGTCGAGCGCATCGGCCAGGCGTGTGCGGTGTGCGTCCAGCAGGCTCCCGATCGCAGCATCCGGCGCATCGAGGCGGATGTGCAACTGGTCGCCGGACAGCACGACGCGCGCCGCCACCTCGCCCAGCGCGCCGAAGCGCAGGCGCAGGCTGCTCTGCCACGTGCCGCCGTCGTCGCCGTCGCCATGATCCTGGCCGCCGGAAGCGTCCCGTTCGACGTCCCACTGCATGTCGCGGCCCGGCCACAACTGGCCCTGCCAGGCGACTCTTCCCTGTTCGTGCGCGTTCAGCTGCAGGTTGATGAACTGGGCCGTGTTCGGATCCGTGGGCGGCGGCATGCCGCGCGCCTGCGGCTCGGCCGCGAGGTCGGCGCGGGGGCGGGCGCCTTCGGCCCATTCGGCCACGTGCGATTCGTAGAACAGCCCGCTCTTGCCGAGGCCATCCTTCAGCGCCTGCGCGATGGCGCCGGCATCCAGCGATGGCCCGCCCAGCAGCGGCGTGCGCCCGACGGCGGCACTGGCTTGTGTTTCGGCTTTCTGGGCGGCCGCGATGACGTCGCCCAGCACCTTGCCGGCCGTACTGATCTGCGTGTTCGCACCGTCGGCAGCGCCGCCGGGCAGTTGCGCGAGGCCACGCGTGCCGGCCAGCAGGGCGGCCGTGCGCGTCAGCGCGGCGGCATCCTTGCCTTCCAGGTAAGCGAGCGGAGACTCCCGCGGGCTGGCGCCTTCCGGCAGCGGCGGGCCCGCTTCGGCGAAGGCAGAGGCGCCCTGGCCCGTCTGGACCTGGAAGGTGGGCCGCGGCGCGACTGTCACGAGGGTGAGCGGCACCTGCGTGCCGACCTGGGCGCCCTGGGGCAGCGGCATGCGCGCCGCCATGTCGTTGATGCGGACGACGAAGCTGCCGTCGGGTAGCTTCGTCAACACGTCGGCTTGCATCGATTGGCCGACGAGATGGGCGAGCGCGCGCGCAAAGGCTTGCTGGCGCGGATCGCCGACGGGTAAGGCGGGACGGGTTGCCGCGACCTGGGTCAGCGAGACGCTATCGCGCGGCAGCATCGTTCAGCGGTCAGACGCCGTAGGCGCGCGCGACGCGGCGTTCGACGGTCTTGTTGGAGATCATGGCCTGCAGCTTGGCCATCCACGGCTGGGTCAGGTCGCGGATCTTGCGGTCGGAATCGAGCATCTTGCGGATCGCGTTCACCTTGCGCAGGCGCTCCTGGCCGGCCAGCGGGGTGTCCCCGTTGTCCTTCAGCTGGCGCACGCAGGCGGCGCACTGGTGCTCGAGCTGCAGCAGGCGGTCCCAGTCGGCCGCGGTGGCGGCGGCCAGCATCTGGTCGGTGATGCCGACCATGGCTTCGTACAGGGCGGCGATTTCGGTGTTCGTCATCATCATCGTGCTCCCCATCATGCGCTCACCAGGGTCGGGGCTTTCGGCATGGCCGCAGGCGCCGCGGCTTGCGGCTGCTGGACCTTGTCGCCGATCTCCACCCACGCGCCGCGCAGGTCGGCCAGCAGGCCGTGCACTTCGTCGATGATGGTGACGTCGTTCTTCAGGTTCGCGTGCAGCAGGCGGCGGCTCATGTAGTCGTACAGGGCGTCCAGGTTGGCCGCGATCTCGCCGCCGGCGTCCTTGTCGAGCGAGGCGCGCAGGCCGTTGTCGATGATCGAGATGGCCTTCGAGATGGCCGAACCCTTGGCGGCGATGTTGCCGGCGGCGATGTTCGTCTTGGCGCCGAGCAGCGCGACGAGGGCGCCGTCGTACAGCATGACGATCAGCTTGTGCGGCGAGGCCGAGGCGATGCCGGTCTCGATGTTCACATTGTGATAGGCGTTGACGCCGCGTTTCATGGTTCCAAACATGATGGTTCTCCAATAATCCTTTACCGGTTCGCCGTGATGGCCGCCAGTTGCTGGGTCAGATAGCTTTGGGTGCTCTGCATCGACTGCAGCATGGTGTCGAGAGAGGTAAATTGTTTTCGATACATAGCTTCCAGCTGGGTCAGGTGGGTGCTGAAAGCATCGCGTTGCTTGGCCACCGCCTTGATGCTGGCGTTCAGGCCGTCGGTCTTGCTGTTGAGTACGCTGTCCTTGCCGGTGAAGCTCGTGGCCAGGTTCGTCAACTGGTAGGCATAGCCTTGCGAAAAGGTCACGGTGCCGCGGTCGCCGATGGCGCCGGTCTTGACCGTGATCTGGATACCCGCCGCCGGCGAACCGTCGGCCGCCGTCAGCGACTGGCCGTTGCCGGTCGCGGCGACGTTGCCGATCGTGCCTTCGACGTCGAGGCCGACGGCCGGCGTGGCGCTACCGAAGAGGTCGCTGACGGCGGTGCCCGTGACGCTGGCGATCGCGATGTTCGACGCCGAGCCGTATTTGCTGGACGAGATCGTCAGGTGCCCGGTGCCGTCCACCGAGGTCTCGACCGCGTCCCCTTCGCCTGCGAAGGTGGTGTTGCCGTTGATGGCGGCGCGCAGCATCGAGGCCAGCTGGTCATTCGCATAGGTGCCGGCCGGGATCGTGATGTTCTGGACTTTCTTGTCCGAGGCCGGATCCGTCTGGTTCAGCGTGACGGTCCAGGTCGTGTTCGAGGCGATCGTCGTCGAGCCGGACAAGGGATTGGCGCCGGTCAGCGTGCCCTGCGTGGCCATGCGCGTGATGTTCACGGCGTACTCGCCGGGCTTGGTGGCCGCCGTCGACTTGTCGAACGTGATGTTGCCGTCGCTGGCCGCGCCGACGGCCGCGAACAGGCCGCTGATGTCGCTGAAATTGCTGGCCATGGCCTTGTTCAGCTTGGTCGAGTCGAGCGCCAGGCTGCCGTCCTTCTGGAACGAGACGCCGATCTGGCTGAGGTTCGACAGGCTGCTGTCCAGGCCTTCGACCTTGGTCCCCAGCGCGCGCCGCAACTGGGTCTGGATCGAACGGACGGCCGAATCTCCCTGCAGCACGCCGCCCGTCTTGGTGTCGGCGTTGTAGCTCGAGAGACCGGAAATCGTCTTGTTCAGGTCGTTGTATGCCTTGACGAAGCCGTTGATGGCATCCGTCACCGCGCTCTTGTTCTGCGACACGGTCAGCGTCGTGCTGCCGGTCGTGGACAGGTCCAGGCTTACGCCCTGGATGACGTCTTCCACCGTCGTGTCGGCGCTGCTGACGGCGATGCCGTTCATGGTCAGCTTGGTATCCTGCGCGCCGCTCGTCTGCGTAAGCGCCTGGGTGCCGTTCGGATCGTAGGCCAGCATGCTGGCGATGCCGGCGTTGACGGGGCCGCCGTCGGCGCCGTCAACGCTGATCTTCATGGCCGACTTTTCGCCCGTCTTGTTCGACGTGATCACGAGGTGGTACGGGTTGGCGCTGCCGTCCGAGACGATGGTGGCGGTGACCCCCACGTTGGCCTTGTTGATGGCGTCGCGGATGCCCTGCAGGGTCTGGTCCTTCGTGTCCAGCGTCACGGTGCCGCTGGCCTGGGCGCCGTCCTGGGTGAAGCCGGCGCCGATGTAGCTGCCGGCGCTGCCCGCCGTGAGGCCTGCTGCGGCCGGGTTGTTGCCGCCGACGAGGATCTGGCTGCCGTCCTTGGAACTCAGCGTAATGCCGGCCGTGCTGGTGGTGTCCGAGCCTGTGTTGGCCGCACCGGCGGCCAGGCCGATGCCGCCCGTGACGGTGCCGCTGACGGCTTCCGTGACGCTGATGTTGGACCCGTCGGCGGCGAAGAACTGCAGGTCGCCGTTGGCGGCCGAGCCGGTGAACGTGATGTTGGCGGCGGCCAGCTGGTTCTTGACGTTGTTGGTGCCGAGCGCGGTGTCGAGCGACGCGGCCGTGACGGTGGTGCTGCCGTCCGAGCTGGCCAGCTGGACGCCGCCCACGGTCAACGCATAGTTGCCGCCGGCGCCGACGGCCACGTCGCCGAAAGCGCCGAACAGCGTGGCCGACGTGGATGTGATGCCGGCCTTGGCGGTGACGCCGGTCGTATCCGTTTCGTCGTTGATGGCCGAGGCCAGGTCACGCGCGCTGCGCGTCGTGCCGTTGGTGCTGATCGCCGTGCCGTTGATGGTCAGCGAACCGGTGGCGATGCCGGACGTGGCAGTGGCCAGGCTCAGCGCGGAGCCGGCCACGCCGAACGTGCCGCCGCCGATGCTGCCGAACTGGAACGTGAGCGTCGTCTTGGCGCCGTCGCCGATCTGCGCCGTATTGCTGGCCTGGCCGCTCGTCATGAGGCTTTGCGCCTGCGCGAGCTGGCTGACGTTGATCTTGTACTTGCCGGGCACGGCGCCCGCGCCAGGTGTGGCGGTCAGGAGATCCTTGTTGCTGGACGAGCCGGTCAGCGCGCTGAAGGTATTGGCCGAGTTCAGCGTCGTCAGCGCACCCTGGAAGACGCCGACTGCCGCACTGACCTTGCCGTATGCCTGCAGCTTGGTCTGGTAGTCAGTCGTTTTCTTGTCGTAATTGTCGAGCGGCGCCGATTCGGCCGACATCAGCTTGCTGACGAGACCGTTGATGTCGAGGCCGGAGCCGATACCAGGTGAGCTGATTCCCACTTGTTTCTCCTGTGAAAGCGATAATGTAAGTCATTATCGACAGAAGCAAACGGTACTTGAGAGTGGGAAATGTGCGTTATTTCCGTGCCGAACAATCTGGTGGGAAAAAATGCAATAGAGAAAGGAAATAGGGGAGAAGCGCGGACCGCGGGCCCACGCTTCACGGTGAGGCGGACATCGAGCGCTCAGGCCGTTTGGTTGATGAAGAGGCCCTGCTGCATCTTGTCGATCGACTTGGCGATCTGCAGCGCTTCCTTCGAAGGGATCTGACGGACGACCTCCTTCGTGCTCTGGTCGATGACCTTGACCACGATGTCCTTGCTGTCCTCGTCGATCGAGAATTGCAGGCTTTGCGACGAACCCAGCATGGCGTCGTTCATCTTCCTGACAGCGGCCGACACATCCTCGCGCGACGGCTTGGCGACGTCGGCAAGCTTGCTCTTGCCGGCCGACTCCGTCTCACCCGTTGGCGTCGCCGGCTGGGCCGGACGGTCCTCCACACGGGGAGAAACAGGTGAACCCACTGGTTGTATGTTCATGATGAATTCCCTAGCAAAAATTCCCCGGCTGAATTACTCCAGCCGAGGAATCACTTTACGCCGCTATTGGTGGCTTATTGCACTACTGATTAGCCACGCAGCAGCGACAGGACACCGTTCGGCAGCGAGTTGGCCTGGGCCAGCATCGAGGTACCGGCCTGCTGCAGGATCTGGCCGCGGGTCATGTTCGCGGTTTCCGAAGCGAAGTCGGTGTCGACGATGCGGCTGCGCGATGCCGACAGGTTTTCGTTCGTCGCCTGCAGGTTCGAGATCGTCGAATCGAAGCGCGACTGCAGTGCGCCGAGCTGGGCGCGCTGGTCGTTGACCTTGGCCAGGGCGGCATCGGCGATCTTGATTGCCTGCTGGGCGTTGGCGAAGCTGCTGACGTCGATTTCCGACACTTTTTTCAGATCCGACGAGGCTGCCAGACCGAAGCCGCTGGTGTCGGTGGCCGAGAAGCTTTCGCTCGAGTCGAGCGTGATCGTGCCCTTGGCGATGCTCGGCGTGCCGACGACCGCCGACACCGCGGCGAACGCACCGGCGGCGCCTGCGCCGTCGTAGGCGGCGATCTTGCCGTCCGCAGCCGTGTCCAGTTCGGTCAGCTTGATATCGTTGCCGCTGGCGTTGGTGAGCTTCAGGCCCTTGGCGTCCGCATCGTACGATGCCGTCACGCCCGTCTTTGCACTCTGCGCGTTGAACGCGCTGATTGCCGCCGCGTAGTCGTCCGCCGTGCCGGTGCCGGAGCCGATCTTGAACGCCACACTGATGTCGGCACCCGTATTGTCGGACCCCAGCGCCAGCGTGTAGGCGGTGCCAGCCGTGCCTTGGAAGCCCACGCTGGTGGTTGCAGTCGCGGTCACGCCGGAATCGGCGGACTTGTTGTTGATGGCGGCAGCCGCATCCTTGGCGGTGCTGTTCGCGGAGATGTCGATCGTTGCCGTGCCCTGGCTGCCGTTGATGACCATTGCGCCTACACCGCCGGTGATCGAAGCGCCGGCATCGATCAGGCCGTCGGTGCTCGTCGTGTTATTGCCATAGACGGACGTGCTGAAATTCGAACCGGTCATCGAGATCAGCTGGTTGGCGTTGGCGCCGACCTGGAAGTTGGCGGTGCCCATCGAGCCGTCCAGCAGCTTGGTGCCGTTGAATTCCGTGGTGCTGGCGATGCGGTTCAGTTCCGAGGTGAGCTGCGACACTTCGGTCTGCAGGGCTTTACGGTCGCTGGCCGAGTTCGACGAGTTCGACGACTGCACGGCCAGTTCGCGGATACGCTGCAGCATGTCGCCCGAGCTTGCCAAGGCGCCTTCGGCCGTCTGGGCCATCGACACGCCGTCGTTCGCGTTGCGGGTCGCCTGGTTCATGCCACGGATCTGCGAATTCATGCGGTCCGAAATTGCCAGACCGGCGGCGTCGTCTTTTGCGCTGTTGATGCGCAGGCCCGACGACAGGCGCTGGATCGAGGTGTTGAGCGAAGATTGCGAGGTGGACAGGTTGCGCTGAGCGTTCAGGGATGCAACGTTGGTATTGATAACGGACGACATGGTGTCTCTCCAGACTTGGTCTTACAGGGCGTGGCGACGTGCCACTCATAATCACTTTGGTCTGCCACGCTGTTCTGTGACATTCAAACCGCTGTTGATGCAGGTAACGGTGCTCTACGGAAAAAGTTTAGAGGGGAAGAGCGAAAAAAATCGAAATTTTTGTGTCGCCGCCGGAAGCGGGCCTGCCTTGGCGGCGACGAATTCGGGAACTTTAGGGCGAAAAAAAATTTATTTTTCCGTGGCCGTGGTTGTCAGTCAGCCACCACCACGCGGTTCTTGCCGGTCTGCTTGGCCCGATACATGGCCTTGTCCGCCCGTGCCATCAGGCTGGCCTGGTCCTCGTTCGGATGCCGCAGCGCGACGCCGCACGAGAACGTGATCAGCATCTTCTCGTTTTCGTGCAGGAAGAAATGCTTCGTCAGCTCGCGCTGCACCCGCACCATCGCGGCCGATGCCGATTCGACATTCGTTTCCGGCAACAGGATGAGGAATTCCTCGCCGCCGAAACGGGCGATCACGTCCATCGAGCGCAGCGTGTCCCGCACGACCTTCACGAGGTGGCGCAGGGCGTTGTCGCCCGCGAGGTGGCCGTAGGTGTCGTTGAGTTTCTTGAAATTGTCCAGGTCGAGCAGGGCCACGCACAGGGGTGTGCCTCGGCGGTCGGCCCGCGCGCTTTCGCGCTCGAACACGTCGTCCAGGCCGCGCCGGTTGAGGCTGCCCGTCAACTGGTCTTCGCGCACCAGTTCGCTCATGTGCTGCAGCTTCGCTTCCAGATCCTTGATGCGCGCCTCCGCTTCCTGCACTTCCTGGTGCGCGGCCAGCATGCGGTCGCGCGACGCCATCGCCTCGGCCTGCACGAGCTTCGTCTCGCGCAGCACTTCTTCCAGCACCTCGTTGAGTTCCTCGATGTTGCCGGCACCGCGGATGCGCTCGGAAAAGCCGCCGATCTTTTCGTGGAAATCGCCCGTCGACGCCGCCACGGAACCGAGGCGGTCGATGAACGTCATCATCATGTTCTTGACGGTCGCCTTGACGTCCGCGATGCCGTGCTTCAGTTGCCCCTGCTTGTAGATGACATCCTTCAGGCTGCGCGTGGCGTCTTCCAGCGCGCGATGGTCGAGCGGACCGGCGATCAGGTCCTGCACGGCGGCGATCTGGCCGCGCATCCAGCTGTCGTCGTCCAGCAGTTCGGACACGTTTTCCAGCAGCAGTTTAAAAAGGCGCAGCAGCAGTTCCTGCTGTTCGGCCGTGTCGCCGCTCTTCAGTTCGATCTGGTAGCACAGGTCCTTCAGGCGTGTCGCGATTTCCTGCAGCGCTTCCTCGCTGTGCGCGGCCTTGACGGCGGCGCCCAGCGATTCCGCTTCGCCGGACAGGTGGGGCGTGCCCGACAGCAGCGACGCGACGGCGAACGTCAGCGTGCGGCTGAGCAGGTCGCGCAGCAGCTTCGCTTCGCCGTTCTCCGCGCCCAGCGACAGGGCGGGGTGCGTGTGGCGGCGCAGGTGCTTCTCGGCCAGTTGCGACAGCGTGCGGGCGTAGCCGTCCCAGTCGCGCTGCTTGACGGCGCGGTTGAAGCGGGCGCCGAACTCGGCCAGTTCGCCCGGCGTGTCGGCCAGCTTGTGCGCGAAGCCGGACAGGACGTTTTCCGCGCCCGGGTCGACGGGCGGCGTTGGCGGCGGCAAGACGTCGACGCCGGCGATCTCGTTATAGATCTCGCGGTAGGCGTCCGGCGTCGGCGCGATGCGCCGCGTGGCAAGCCGACGGAACGCTTCGCGTGCGATTTCCGCCGGGTTCAGGCCGGGAACTCCCGGCGGGCGTGATGGACTGGACATTTTGGACGTTGCAATATGGAATTCTTATTGTCGCCATGGTAAGCCGCTGCCAAAAAATCAAATCGCGGATAAAGCGCGGAATTACCATTCAGTCCTGACGACTGTATTGACGAAGCTCAGATCAGTCAATGAGCTGGTTGCGGATGGCGTAGTGGGTCAGTTCGGCGCTGGTCTTGAGTTTCATCTTGGCCAGCAGGCGCGAGCGGTACTCGCTGACCGTCTTCACCGACAGCGAGAGTTCGCGTGCGATCTCGCTCACGGTCTTGCCGGAGGCGATCAGGGTGAGGGTCTGGTATTCGCGGTCGGACAGCGACTCGTGGACGGGGGCTTCGTGGTTCTCGCCGAGCTGGGCCGCCAGCACCTGGGCCAGTTGCGCGCTGACGTAGCGCTGGCCGCTCGCCACCTGGCGGATCGCGTTGACGAGTTCCTTCGGCGCGCTCTGCTTGGTCAGATACCCGGCCGCGCCCGCCTTGAGCGAGCGGATCGCGTACTGGTCTTCGCGGTGCATGGACAGCATCAGCACGGCCAGGTCCGGCTGTTCGCCCTTGATCTGCTTGAGCACCTCGATGCCGTTGCGGTCGGGCAGGGAGATATCGAGCAGCACCACGTTGCAGCGCGATTTGCGGAACAGCTTGACGGCGTCGAGACCCGTCTCGGCTTCGCCCGCGACAACGATGTCGCGCTGTTCGGCGAGGATTTGTTTCAGGCCTTCACGCACGATGGCGTGGTCGTCTGCAATAAAAACGCGGATGCTGGCTTTTTCTGTCATGCTCGGGTGGATTCGCTGCGTCCGGCCGCGGGGGCGGCCAGCCTGATCTTGACGACGACCATCGTGCCGCCTCCGGGGGCCTGCGACAAGGTGAGCGTGCCGCCCAGCGCCCGGGCGCGTTCGCTCATGCCGCGCAGGCCGAACGACTGGGGCTTGAGACGGTCGGCGGGCGTGATGCCGCGGCCATTATCGCAGATGCTGAGCGTCAGGTGCTGGCGCTGGCGGCGCAGGCTGACCGTCACCCGCGTGGCGCCGGCGTGTTTCGCGATATTCGTCAGCGCTTCCTGGAAGATGCGGAACAGCGCGGCCGCCTGGTCCGGATCGAGGTCGATTTCCTTGTCGGCGCTGCGGAACACGCATGCGATGCCCATCTGCTTTTCGAATTCGCGCGCCTGCCATTCGAGCGCGGCGACCAGCCCCAGGTCGAGCGTGCTGGGACGCAGGTCCAGCGAGATGCGGTGCACGGCCTCGATCGTGCGGTCGACGAGGTCGTCCAGGTAATCCGCCTTGTCGCGCAGGGCCGGATCGTCCGGCAGGCGCGCCGCAAGCATGGACAGGGCCATCTTGATCGCCGTGAGATTGCCGCCCAGGTCGTCGTGGATCTCGCGCGCGATGCGGGCCCGTTCCTGCTCCTTCACCTGCTGGATGTGGTCCGTCAGTTCGGCCAGGCGCGCGCGCGACCGCCGGTTTTCTTCCTGTTCCAGCTTGCTCGCGGTGATATTCGTCATGATGCCGTCCCATTGCACCCCGCCGCTGCTGTCCGGCGACAGCGGCAGCGGCGTGGCGCGCAAACTGATCCATTTGACGTCGTTCCACGCCTCCACGCAGATGCGGCCTTCCCAGTTCCACGCGGCCATGGTCGCTTGGGACGCTGCCATCGCATCCTGGTAACCCTTGCGGTCGTCCGGCAGGATCAGGCGCACGAAACGCCCGGGATCCTGTTGCAGTTCCGACACCGACAGGCCCAGCAGCGCCGTGCAGCCCTCGCTCAGGTATGGGTAGGCCATCGTACCGTCCGCATGCAGCACGAACTGGTAGACGAGCCCGGGCGTGTGGTTGACGACGGCGTTGAAGCGCGCCTGGTATTGCTCGAGCGCCATGCCGGCCGCCAGTTCCAGCGACAAGTCGTCGCCGATCGCGAGGATCAGCGACCGGCCGTCGCGCACGATGCGCAGGAAGCACAGCTTGATCGGATACGTGGTCCCGTCGGCGCGGCGGTGGCGCGTGCGCAGGCTCACCTGGTCGCCGATTTCCTGGCCCAGCGATGCCAGCAGCCCGACGAGCTCGGCGCGGTCGAGCTGGGGCGCCAGGTCGAGCGGCGTCATGCCGCACAAGGCCTTCAGTTCGTGGCCGAGGTTGCGCCGCGCGGCCTGGTTGACGTCGACGAGGCGCAGCGTGTCGGCGTCGAACAGATAGATTTCCGTGGTGGACGCCTGCATCGCCGGAGCGAGGACGGGGACAGGGGTGGAAGTGTCTGGACTCATGGTCATGTCATCGGTCTGTCGGTTGGCGCCGGCGCGCACGCCACTGGACCACGAACCGGCGCAGCACGCGCCGGGTGCGGCTGGCATGGCGGCCGTCTGCGTCGGCCGGCCTGGCGCGCAGGCGGCGCAGCAGGCGCTTGCAACCGAGCCGCAGCGCGCGCAAGGCCCGGCCGGTCGCGTGGTAGGCGTGGCTCGTGCGCAGGTAGCCGAGGCAACGGGCCTTGGCCCCCATGAACCAGCCGTGGCAGCGCGCGAACCAGCCGACCGCGAGCAGGGTCGGCAAGGTCAGCACATAAATCCGCGCCACGACGGCCGCGCCGCCCACCTTTGCCACCACGATGGTCGTGATACCGGACAGTGCATGACCGTGGGCGATCGCGAGCAGGGCCAGCAACTTGACCGGGAGCAGCAGCAGGCCGGGCAGCACGAAGGCGCACAGCGCGGCGTACGGCGGCAGCGTGCGCACGCGGGCTTCCAGCGCCGCCAGTACGGGCCAGCGCGTGAGCGCCCGCGCCAGGCGCATGCCGGTATCCCAGCACCATTCCTCGACGAGCAACACCACGGCCGCCAGGTACACCAGCGGCGCGAACATCCGGCTGCGTGGAAGGGCTCGTGTCATGGCCCCATGATACGGGAAAACCTGCGTGGCACAGGGGCGCGCGCGTGTTGTCGAAGGCGCTACAATAGACGCATGAACAAGGCATTTGTAAAAGAGTCGGACAACGACGACGATGACGAGGCCCTGGCGCTCGCCCAGGCGATTCCCGCCGGGTCCAAGAATTACATCACGCCGGCCGGCCACAAGGCCATCAAGGACGAGCTGCTGCAGCTGATCGACGTCGACCGTCCGGAAGTCGTGCGCGTCGTGCACTGGGCCGCGTCCAACGGCGACCGCTCGGAGAACGGCGACTACATCTACGGCAAGCGCCGCCTGCGCGAGATCGACCGGCGCATCCGTTTCCTCACCAAGCGCCTGGATTCCGCCTTCGTCGTGGACCCGTCCGTCCACTACGGCAACGACCAGGTGTTCTTCGGCGCCACCGTCAGCTATGTCAACAAGGCGGGCGAGGAGCACACAATCACCATCGTCGGCATCGACGAACTGGACCCGCTGAAAGGCAAGATCAGCTGGGTTTCGCCGGTGGCGCGCGCGCTGACCAAGGCGCGCGAAGGCGACGTCGTCACGTTGCATACGCCGCAGGGCAATGACGAACTGGAAATCCTGAGCGTCGAGTATCCGGAACCTGTCGCGGACTGATCCGCCGCCGGGCTGCGGCGCGCGGATGGAACGGGCGCACCGAGGCCACGGCTGATAAGATGGCGGTTTCAGCTTCCCGCATCCCATGAACCGTTCCACCGACGTTGCGTCCGAAGCCGACCCGCTGACCGCCCTGCGCGCAGCCACCGCCAGCCGCCACGCGGCCCTGGACGCCGGGCTGCCGATCGGCGCCCCCGACGCCTCCCTGCACGACTACATCGCCCACCTGGTCCTGTTGCGGACGTGGCTCGTGCCCCTGCATGCATGGCTGGACGGATTCGCGGATGGTCCGGAGTTCGACATTTCGGTGCGCCTCGCCCGGATCGACGCCGATCTCGCCGATGCGCAATACGCGGCCCCGGGCACACGGGACGGCGCCCCCTGGTCGGCAGCGGCCAGTCCCGCCTACCGGTGGGGCGTGCACTACGTCATCGAAGGCTCGCAACTGGGCGGTGCCGTGCTGTACGAACGCCTGCGCGAACAGCTGGCGCCGCACCGGCTGCGCTACCTGAAAGGCGACGACGCCGGTCCCGGCCCGCGCTGGCGCCTCTTCATGCAGGCACTGCGTGCCGGCGTGCGCACGCCGGCCGAGATCGCGGACGCCTGCGCCGGCGCATGCGCCGCTTTCGACCGGATTCTCGAACTGCGCTTCGATTCGCCCGAGCCGCGTATCGGCGCCGCCTGAGCGGGGCGGCCGCTCACTCGATCGTTTCGGCCAGGTGCAGCATCCACGCCTTGCCGTGATCCTTGCCCCCGTCGGCGAGCACGTCCTGTGCCACGCTCAGCGTGAAGACCTTGGCATCCGTGAACCAGCGCAGCTCGGAGACGACCTGGCCCGTCGTCGCACGCCGGATCGCGAACTGGGCCGGGCAACGGGTGCCGCCGTGCCGCACGGAGGCATTCATCAGCTCGCGTACGCCGAGGACGCCGCCGCCTTCGGCCGCATAGGCCCACTCGTGCAACATGACGAGCACGCCGTCGGGACGCCGGTACACGCGCTTCACGCTGCGCCACGGGTCCGCCTTGCCCGGTCCGTCGGGCACCACACCCGCCAGCGTATATCCGGCCAGATCGCTGCCTGAAACGTCCGCCAGCGGCACTGTCGCGTGCGTAAAAACGCCATCCAGCGGCTGCGCCTGCCCGTCGGCGCTTTCGAGGCTGTGCGCTTCTTCCGATGTCATATCGCCATAAAACACGCCGTCACCCGCGCGCAGGCGGCGGATTTCTTCGTCGACCGTGCGCCGCAATTGCGGCGGAAGCGATGCCAGGTCGACCAATTTCGCTTTTCCCGGTTCAATCTGCGGCGCCGGATCGCCGGCATCCGTCTTTTTACGAATATCCGCCCCGGCGTGAACATTCAATAAAACATAGCCGATCAGAAAAACCATCAGGTATCGGATCAATAAGGCATGGTGTTCAGCGATCGAGGGCCGCATGCTCTTTTCCATTTCTTCTAATCATTATCCAAGCCGGAAGGTCCATTTCCCCTCCTGCGCTGCACTCCAGCCGAACCAATATGAGGGATCGCGTCCTCTTGCGGTTTGTGCGGCGCCAAAAGTGTGTATTTGCTTTCCGCGTTTAAATGTTTCCGAAATTAATATGTGTTTTGGAAATAAATCGCTATTTTCGAAAACCAATGAGAAGAGTAAATACATCGCACCCGGAAAGTTGAGGTTGCATAAAAATCCTTGTATTCAAATAACGCATCATCGTTTCGACCGAAAAAGCACACGAGGAAATGATGAGGCAACTTTACGAATATCACCCTGTCGTCGGCTATCGCTATATTCCGGGCCTGAAAGCAAGGATCCCGCACGAAGGCGGCGGCTATCTCATCCAGGTCAACGAACAGGGATTCCGGGCCGACCGGCCCTTCGCGCGGGCGCGCACACCCGGACACCGGCGCGTCCTCGTATTCGGCGATTCGTTCACGGCCGGCGATGCCGTGCCCAACCGCCAGCGCTATACCGAGCTGCTGGAAGCGCGGCTGCCCGCCGCCGGCACGCCGCCCGTCGAGGTCTACAACTTCGGCTTGTCGTCGACGGGGACGGACCAGCAATACCTCATCTGGCGCGAATTCGCCCGCGACATCGAGCACGACCTCGTCGTCATTGCCGTCTTCGTGGAAAACATCCGGCGCGTCGTCGCGCAATTCCGTCCGCACCACGACGAGCACGGCGTCGAGCGCCTCTATGCCAAGCCGTATTACCGGCTCGAGAACGGCACGCTGCGGTTGTGCCAGGTGCCGCCCCGGCGCGAACCGTACGAGGAACACGAGCTGGACGCCGCGCAGGCCGCCGCCGTGGACCAGGGCGGGCGCTTCCTCATGCTGCGCAAGATGGTCAACAAGCTGGGCATGCGCGACATGGTCCAGCACCTCACGCAGTACCAGCCGCTGCCGCACTACGATTCGGCCGACAACCCGGCCTGGTGCCTGATGCGCGCGATCCTGACGCAATGGATCCGCGCGCTCGACCGGCCCGTGCTCCTGATGCCGCTGCCGCTGCCGCAGCACCTCGACGAGACATGCGATGCCGCGCCTTACCAGGCCCGCTTCGCGGAACTGGCCGCCGACCTCGGCTGCCGCCTGCACGACCCGCTGCCCGACTTGCTGCGCATCGCGCCCGCCGCGCGGCGCCGGCTGCGCTGGGAAAAGGACATCCATTTCACGCCGGCCGGCCACGACGCGCTCGCGCGTTCGCTCGAGCCCGTCATTGCGGACATGCTGGGCGCAGGCCTGGCCCGCGCCAGCTGAGGAGGCAACATGGGCAAGACCATCCTGGGCATCGCCGGCTATTACCATGACGCGGCGGCGGCGCTGGTGCACGACGGCGAGATCGTCGCGGCCGCGCAGGAAGAGCGCTTCACGCGCCGCAAGCACGACCCGTCGTTTCCCGTCAACGCCATCAACTACTGCCTCGAAGAAGGCTTCGTCGACGCGGCCGACCTCGATGCGATCGTCTTCTACGACAATCCGCTGCTGACGTTCGACCGCGTCGTGCAGAACGCGTGCGCCGGCGCCCGGCACGGCGATGCCGCGGGCGCGCGCGAGCTGTTCGTCCAGGCGGCGGGCGCGGTATTGGGCGACAAGATCTGGGTGAACGAGCACGTGCGCGCGACGCTCGGCACGCTCGGGCGCGCCGGTCGCGTGCTGTTCGCCGAGCACCACATGGCCCACGCCGCCAGCGCCTTCTATCCGTCGCCGTTCGACAGTGCCGCCGTGCTCACGATCGACGGTGTCGGCGAATGGGCCACGACCACCCTCGGCACGGGGCACGGCAGGACACTGGAGCTGTTCGCCGAGATCGACTATCCGCATTCGCTGGGGCTGCTGTACAGCGCGTTCACGAGCTTCTGCGGCTTCAAGGTCAATTCCGGGGAGTACAAGCTGATGGGCCTGGCGCCTTATGGCCGGCCGCGCTATGCCGGCCGCATCCGCGAACACCTCATCGATATCCGGGCCGACGGCTCGTACCGGCTGGACATGTCCTGTTTCGGCTGGCTGGACGGCATGGCGATGCCCGGCGCGCGCTTCGCCGACCTGTTCGACGGCCCGGCGCGCCAGCCCGAGACGCCGATCACGCGGCGCGAGATGGACCTCGCGGCCAGCATCCAGCAGGTGACCGAAGAGATCGTGCTCAGGACGGCGCGCCACCTGCGCCGCCTGAGCGGCGAGCGCAACCTCGTGCTGGCGGGCGGCGTGGCGCTGAACTGCGTCGCCAACGGCAAGCTGGCCACGGCCGGCATCTTCGACGGCATCTGGATCCAGCCGGCGGCCGGCGACGCGGGCGGCGCGCTCGGCGCGGCCCTGCTGGTGCACCACATGGCGTTCGAGGCACCGCGCCCGCGCGCGCCCGGCCAGGGCGATGCCCAGCGCGGCAGCTACCTGGGTCCGCGTTATTCGAGCGAGGAAATCCTCGCCTTCCTCGACCGCAAGGGTTATCCGTACCGGCGCATCGAAAGCCGCCAGGAGCGCCTGGCGCTCGTGGCCGAACAGCTCGCGGCCGGCAGGATCGTCGGCTGGCTGTCGGGCCGGATGGAATTCGGGCCGCGCGCGCTGGGCGCCCGTTCGATTCTCGGCGACCCGCGCAACCCGCGCACGCAGGCGACGATGAACCTGAAAATCAAGTTCCGCGAATCGTTCCGCCCGTTCGCGCCGGCCGTGCTGCGCGAGCGCTGCGCCGAGTACTTCGACTTCGACGGCGACAGCCCGTACATGCTGATGGTGGCGCCCGTGAACGCGACGCGCCGCCGGCCGATGGACACGAGCGCGTTCGAGGCCGGCGACGACGACATGATGGCGGTCATCAACCAGCCGCGCAGCGACGTCCCCGCCGTCACGCACGTCGATTACTCGGCAAGGATCCAGACCGTCGACAAGGACACCCATCCCGAGTTCCGCGCCCTGATCGAAGCGTTCGAACGCCTGACGGGCTGCCCGCTGCTCGTGAACACGTCGTTCAATGTGCGCGGCGAGCCGATCGTGTGCAGTCCACAGGATGCCTACCGCTGCTTCATGCGCACGGAAATGGATGTGCTGGTGCTGGAAGACGTCGTGCTGTGGCGGCGCGAGCAGCCGCCGTTGCCGGATGACGAAGACTGGAGGAAAACATATGAGCTCGATTGACGACACCGCGCTGCGGGCGCTCGCGGCACCGCTGTTCGATGCCCTGACCGCAGATTGCGCGCCCGGCCAGGCACCGTTCCCGCTGGGCCCGAATCCGCGTCTCGCCAGCTATTACACGCAGCGCACGCGCACGACGATGGGCTTCGACGATTTCCTCGTGCCGTCCTGCCTGGATGCCGAGGCATTCGGCGCGCGCCTCGCGGACCACTGGCGCGCGTTCGGGCACCCGGAGCTCGCCGCGCACGCGCCCCAGGTGGCCGAGGCGGCGCGGGCCCTGCATGCGCTGTACGTCGCGGCGCGGCCGCAGGCGGAGCTGTCGCCCTATGTCTACCAAATGTTCTGAGTAGCTGCGCATGGGTAACCTCGATGCGGATATGGCGGCCGTGGCGGTCGCGCGCGCGCTGCCTTCCGGACCTCTACCGGCCGGTTTCATCGTCGTGCCGGCCACGACGCTGCCCGGCGGCGTCGAGGTCCCGGCCTTCGCGGTGGCGCGCTGGCTCGCGGCGTGCGGACCGGATGGGCAGCTCGTGCTGAGCGAGACGATGCCGCCGTGGGTGCGCATCGGCTACCACGCGGCGCGCCTGGCCTGCGCGCTCGCCGGCTTCGAACTGCTGACGGAACGGCAGGCGCTGGCCATCGCCCACGATATCGCCGGCCAGGCCGCCAACTGGACCGGGGGCGCCGTCGGCGACGGCCGGCTGTTCCAGGGGCTGCACAAGGGCCGCTTCGACCGGCCCCAGGCGGCGGCCGTGGTATCGCCCGATCCGCTCGAACGGCGCTGGTTCGTGCTGTCGAACGGCGAGTGCATCCATGACATGGCGGGCAACGCGTTCAGCTGGGTGTTCGACGACGTGCAGGGCAATGACGAGGGCATCGTCGCGCACAGTTTCCTGCCCGGCTCGCCCACGCTGGCGACGGCGTCCGGCGCGCCGATGCAGCAGGGGATGGGCTGGTGGCCGCGGGCCGGCCGGAGCTGGTGGGGGAGGGCGCTGGCGCGGGGCGGCAGCTGGTCGTCGCAGGAAGGCGCGGGCGTGTTCACCGTCGTCGACGAGCGGCCGCAGGCAGAGCGGACGTACGTCGGGTTCCGGTGTACGCTGCCGTTGTAGTTACGCCCGCTCGCGCTCCACGCGGTTGACGCCGGCCACCCGGCGCAGGTTGCGGATCAGGTGCGCCAGGTGCACGCGATCCTTGACCTGGATCGTGAAGCGCAGCTGGGTCATCATGTGTTCGTCGTCCTCGTCCATGCCGACGTACGTGATGTTGGCGTCGGACTCGCCGATTTCGGCGGCGACGCGGGCCAGGATGCCCTTTTCGTTGTTGATCAGCAGGCGGATGCGGCAGTCGAAGCGGCGGTTCAGATCGCTGCCCCACTGGACCGGGATCCAGCGGTCCGGTTCCTTCAGGCGCAGGCGGTTCGCTTGCGAGCAGTCGGCCGTGTGCACGACGAGGCCCTGGTCGCGGCGCAGCTGGCCGATGATGTGGTCGCCCGGGATCGGCAGGCAGCACGGCGCCAGCTGCACGGACACGCCTTCGCTGCCGTAGATCGTCACCGGATCCAGCTCGGCGCCGTGGCTCGGCTGCGCGGGGACGGACGTGATGTCGCCGCCCAGCAGGCTCACGATGTGGCGCGCCACGAGCGCGGGCATGCGCTTGCCGATGCCGATGTCGGCATACACCTCGTCCATCGACTTGGCCGACGACTCGGCCAGCAGGCGTTCGATCGTTGCCGGCGTCAGTTCCGCCTTGATGCCCAGCTGGGCCAGCGCCTGGCCCAGCAGTTCCTGGCCCAGCTCGACGGATTCGTTCAGGTTGACGGTGCGCAGGTGGTGGCGGATCGCCGAGCGCGCCTTGCCCGTGCGGACAAAGGAGAGCCACGTCGGGCTCGGGCGCGAATCGGGATCGGTCTCGATCTCGACGATGTCGCCGTTGTGCAGTTCCGTGCGCAGCGACGCGGGTTCGTGGTTGATCTTGACGCCCACGGTGTGGTCGCCGATGCCCGTGTGGATGCTGTAGGCGAAGTCCAGCGGCGTCGCGCCGCGCGGCAGGGCGATGATCTTCGACTTCGGCGTGAACACGTAGACGGAATCCGGGAACAGGTCGACCTTCACGTGTTCGAGGAATTCGGCGGAGTCGCCCGTCTGCTGCTGGATGTCGAGCAGCGACTGCAGCCACGCGTGCGTGCGCTGCTGCAGGTCCGTCATGTTCTGGTCGCCCGTCTTGTACAGCCAGTGCGCGGCCACGCCGGATTCCGCCGTGCGGTGCATTTCCTGGGTGCGGATCTGGAATTCGACCGGGGTGCCGTACGGGCCGATCAGGGTGGTGTGCAGCGACTGGTAGCCGTTGATCTTGCGGATCGCGATGTAGTCCTTGAACTTGCCGGGCATGGGCTTGTACAGCGCATGCAGGGCGCCGAGCGCCACGTAACAGTTCGGGACCGTGTCGACGACGACGCGGAAACCGTACACGTCCAGCACCTGCGAGAACGACAGGTGCTTGTTGCGCATCTTTTTATAGATGCCGAACAGGGTCTTCTCGCGGCCGTAGACTTCGGCCGGCAGGCCGGCCGCGGCCAGCTGGTTCTTGACGGCGTCGAGGATCTTCTTGACCACTTCGCGGCGGTTGCCGCGCGCGGCCTTGATCGCCTTCGACAGCGTGCGGTAGCGCAGCGGGTACAGGTGCGAGAACGACAGGTCCTGCAGTTCGCGGTAGATGTCGTTCAGGCCGAGGCGGTGCGCGATCGGGACGTAGACTTCCATCGTCTCGCCCGCGATGCGGCGTTTCTTCGCCGGCGCCATCACGCCCAGCGTGCGCATGTTGTGCAGGCGGTCGGCGAGCTTGATGAGGATGACGCGCACGTCCGACGCCATCGCCAGCAGCATCTTGCGGAAGTTTTCCGCCTGGGCTTCGACGACGCTCTGGAATTCGATCTTTTCCAGCTTCGACAGGCCGTCGACGAGGTCGGCGACCTGCGGGCCGAAGCGCTCCAGCAGCTCTTCCTTCTTGACGTCCTGGTCCTCGATCACGTCGTGCAGCAGCGCGGCCATGATCGCCTGGGCGTCCAGCTTCCAGTCGGCGCAGATCTCGGCCACGGCGATCGGGTGCGAGATGTACGGCTCGCCCGACTTGCGGACCTGGCCGAGGTGCATCTCGTCCGAGAAGCGGTAGGCTTCCTTGACGCGCTTGAGTTCGACGGGGGTGAGGTATTCGGCCAGCTTGCCGGCCAGGTGCGTGATCGACGCGACGCCGGGAGCGGGCGCCGGCTCGGCTTCCTGCGGTTTGTTGGCGGGCCGGCCGGGCCGGCTCGCCTTGTTGTTGGTGCCCGAGTGGACGGAATCCGGTGGGGATAAGCTCATACGTAATGACAATCAGCCGCGGTATGGAAACAGCATAACAGAATCACGGGCTGGGATCAGTTGAGGTCAGAGCCCACCCGAGAAATTCGGGCTCTGACCCCAAGAACGTACTCTGGCACCGCCCGACTTACATCGGGACTTTTTTCAGCATTTCCAGACCAACTTTGCCGGCGGCGATTTCACGCAGCGCGACGACGGTCGGCTTGTCCTTGGCTTCGACTTTCGGGGTGTGGCCTTGCAGCAGCTGGCGGGCGCGGTAGGTCGCGGCCAGGGTCAGCTGGAAACGGTTCGGGACGTTTTTCAGGCAATCTTCGATGGTGATGCGGGCCATATTAATACTCCGGGAGACAAAATAGTTACGAGCCGTAGCGGGACGGTCAGGACTGCTGTTGAACGTGGATTCCCAGTTGGGCAAACAGCGAGGCGTTGCGGGCTGCCTGTTGGGCGAAGCGCGCACGTGTCGCTTTGACAATCGCCTGCAGCTCGGACAGGGCGACGTTGAACTCTTCGTTGATGATAGCATACTCGAACTCGGGAGCGTGAGCGATCTCGCCCCCGGCGGCCAGCAGGCGGCGCGTGATGATGTGCGGCTCGTCCGTGCCGCGCTTGTGCAGGCGCTCTTCCAGCGCCGCGATCGACGGCGGCAGGATGAAGATGCCGGCCGCGTCGGGGAACTGCTTTTTCACCTGGCGCGCACCCTGCCAGTCGATTTCCAGCAGGATGTCCGTGCCCGTCTTCATTTCCTGTTCCACGGTCAGGCGGCTCGTGCCGTAGTAATTGCCATGCACCTCGGCCCATTCCAGGAACTCGCCGCGGTCGGCGCGGGCGACGAAATCCTCGGCGGTGGTGAAGTGGTATTCGCGGCCGTCCTCTTCGCCCGGGCGCGGCGGACGCGTCGTGGTCGAGATCGACAGCTTGATGCCCGGTTCCAGCGCCAGCAGCGCATTGACCAGGGTCGACTTGCCGGCGCCGGACGGGGCGGCGACGACGAACAGGCTGCCGGAGAAAGCGGTGGTGAGCATGGTGGGTTCCTTTATTACGTGTGATAAGTTCGCGTGGGCACGGGGTGCCCACCCTACGAACGCCACCGTAGGGTGGGCACCCCGTGCCCACCTTGCCAAGCCCGAGGCTTGACGATTATTCCAGATTCTGTACCTGTTCCCGCATCTGCTCAATGAGCAGCTTGAGCTCCATCGACGCATCGGCCAGCTCCTTGACGGAAGCCTTGGCGCCCAGCGTATTCGCTTCGCGGTTCAGTTCCTGCATCATGAAGTCGAGGCGCTTGCCGACCTGGCCGCCCTTCTTGAGGATGTGGCGGGTTTCGTTCAGGTGCGCGGTCAGGCGCGACAATTCTTCCGAGACGTCGATGCGGATGCCGTACAGGGTGACTTCCTGGCGGATCCGTTCGAACACTTCCTGGCGCGTGAGCACTTGCGGGTTGCCGTGGCCGGCCAGGCCCAGCGCGTCCTGCATGCGCTCGATGGCCTTTTGCTGGAACTGGGCGATGACCTGCGGGATCAACGGGGTGATGCGCTTGACGATGGCTTCCATGGCCTCGATGCGCGAGACCAGCATCGCTTCCAGCGCCGCGCCTTCACGCTTGCGGCTGTCGACGAAGGCGGCGATCGTCTTCGCGGCGAGGGCGGCGACGTCGGCCTGCAGCGATTCCTGGCCGATCTGCGCTTCCTCGATCACGCCCGGCCAGCGCAGCAGTTCCGCCACCGTCATCAGCGGCGCGGACACGAAGTGGCGCGTGACCTCGGCCTGCAGCCGGGCGAGGTCGGCCAGCAGCGTATGGTTCAGGGCCTGGGAGCCGGTCGTGGCCTTGCGCCCGAACGACAGTCGCACCTCGACCTTGCCGCGCGTGATGGCCGCCATGATGGCGGAGCGCAGGTCCGGTTCCAGCGCGCGCAGCTCGTCGTTGATGCGGAACTGGAGGTCGAGAAAGCGCGAATTGACGCTCTTGATCTCGATCGTCAGGGTGCCGGCAGCGCCTTCGCTTGTGGCGACCGCATAACCTGTCATGCTAGAAATGCTCAATGGAGTCCCCGATTTCCGGAATCTGCTTCGCCGGCCGCAGCGCGGTGCGGGTGGCGCCGCGCGCTGTGGTTTTGCGAGATTCCCTTATTCTTTACAAAGCGGTGATTTATCCACACAATCGCCGTGTTTAGCAAGGAATACTTTCCCAAATGGCTGCCCAGAATAATGCTCCCCTGCCCGATGGGCTGGAAATTGGCGGATATCGCATTGTAAAGAAAATTGCGTCCGGCGGGTTCAGTATTGTTTATCTTGCATATGATGCCGACGGCAATGCCGTGGCCATCAAGGAATACCTGCCCAGCGCCCTGGCGCTGCGGGCCCAGGGCGAGCTGGTCCCCGTGATCCCGAAGGCCAACCTGCCCGTTTTCCGCATCGGCCTGAAATGCTTTTTCGAAGAGGGGAGGGCGTTGGCGCGCATCGTCCATCCGAACGTCGTGCGGGTGTTAAATTTTTTTCGAGCCAACGACACGGTTTATATGGTGATGGCCTACGAATCCGGCCATTCGCTGCAGGAAGTCGCCGCGCGCATCTATGCGAAAGGCAGCCGCGCCGGCGAACCGTTCATCCGCCAGGTCTTCAATGGCGTCTGCGCCGGCCTGCGTGAAGTCCACGCGAACAAGCTGCTGCACCTCGACCTCAAGCCGGCCAACATCTACCTGCGCACGGACGGCTCGCCCATGCTGCTCGACTTCGGCGCCGCGCGCCAGACCATCCACACCGACGCGCCCACGCTGGCGCCCATGTACACGCCCGGCTTCGCGGCGCCCGAGCTGTACGCGAAGGGCAGCGCGCTGGGGCCGTGGACGGACATCTACAGCATCGGCGCCGCCATGTTCGCGTGCATGGCGGGCGCGCCGCCGCAGCCGGCGGACCAGCGCCGCGCGGCCGACACGATGGACGAGCAGTTTGCAAGGCTGGACGGCGCGTACACGCCGGGCCTCGTGGCGATGGTGAAGGCGTGCCTCGCCCTCGATCCGCTGGCGCGGCCGCAAAGCGTGTTCGCCGTGCAGAAGATGCTGCAGGCCGGCCTCCCCGCGACGCCGGCCGCCGCGGCACCCGAACCGGAGGAAGCGGTGCCGGCATCCGGCTGGCGCGGACTCGTCGAACGCATCGGCTTCGGCCGCGGACGCGCCTGAGGAACGATCATGCAATTCTCCGTCTACCAGCAGAGCCACATCGGCGGCCGCAAACTCAACCAGGACCGCATGGGCTACCTGTACACGCGCGACGCGCTGCTGCTCGTGCTGGCGGACGGCATGGGTGGCCATCTGCGCGGCGAGGTCGCGGCCACGATCGCCCTGCAAAGCATCGCCACGCGCTTCAAGGCGCAGGCGACGCCGTACGTGCGCAAGCCCGAGCGCTTCCTCCAGGAGGCCCTGCAGCAGGCCCACGACGACATCATGCGCTACACGCGCGACAAGGCCATGCCGGACAGCCCGCGCACGACGATCGTCGCCTGCCTCGTGCAGCACAACAGCGCCGTCTGGGCCCATTGCGGCGATTCGCGCCTGTACTGGCTGCGCCGCGGCCAGGTCCTCGGGCGCACGCGCGACCATTCGCACATCGAGTACCTGATCGCGAAAGGGCAGGCCGCCGCGAGCGAGCGCGCCACGCACCCGGACCGCAACAAGCTGTACAACTGCCTCGGCGCGTCGACGCCGCCGAAGGTCGAGCTGTCGCGCAGCGCCAGCCTGGAGCCGGGCGACATCCTGCTGCTGTGTTCCGATGGCCTGTGGGGCGTCCTGCCCGACACCGAGATCGCGCACCGGCTGTCCGCGCAGCCGATCACGCAGGCCGTGCCGGAGATGATCGCGATGGCGACCACGATCGCCGGCAGCCGCGGCGACAACACGACCGCCCTCGCCATCCAGTGGCAGGGGACCGGCGCGCCAGCCGCCGCCGGCGATCCCAGTGTCGTCTCCACGCAGATGGTGCCGGAAGGCGAGGTCACGAGCCGCCTGGACGCCCCGGCCGCCGCGCCGGCACCCGACGACCCGTTCGACGAGGACGACATCGAGAAAGCCATCGCCGAGATCCGCGATGCGATCGAGAAGTCGTCGCAGATCCTGAAATAACCAACTACCCTTGCAAAGGACATCCATGACTCAAACCCTCCGCCCCAGCGGCCGTGCCGTCGACCAGCTGCGCGCCATCCGCATCACCCGCCAGTACACGAAGCACGCCGAAGGTTCCGTGCTGATCGAATGCGGCGACACGAAGGTGATCTGCACCGCCAGCATCGAAGAAAAAGTGCCGGGCTTCCTGAAGGGCAAAGGGCAGGGCTGGCTGACGGCGGAATACGGCATGCTGCCGCGCTCCACGCACACGCGCATGGACCGCGAGGCGGCGCGCGGCAAGCAGTCCGGCCGCACGCAGGAAATCCAGCGCCTGATCGGCCGCTCGCTGCGCGCCGCGTTCGACCTGGAAGCATTCGGCGAACGCACCCTGCACCTGGACTGCGACGTGATCCAGGCCGACGGCGGCACGCGCACGGCGTCGATCACGGGCGCGATGGTGGCGGCGTATGACGCGTTCTCGAAGCTCGCGGCGGCGGGCCTCGTCCCGGCCGTGCCGGTCAAGCACTTCGTCGCCGCGATCTCGGTGGGCGTCGTGGGCGGCGTGCCCGTGCTGGACCTGGACTACATCGAGGATTCGGGCTGCGACACCGACATGAACGTCGTCATGACGGATGCCGGCCACTTCGTCGAGGTGCAGGGCACGGCCGAGGGAGAGGCGTTCGACCGGGCCGGGATGAACCGCTTGCTCGACCTGGCGGAGCAGGGCATTCGCGAGCTGGTCACGCTGCAGAAAACGGCACTCGGCCTGACCATGTGATCGATGTAGGGTGGGCACCCTGTGCCCACGCGGAGGTTTGCGTGACGCCGGCGTGCGCGTGGGCTCGGGGAGCCCACCCTACGAGAGTAACCCGGTGAGCCAGCTCGGGTGAAACGGCAACCCCGCCAGCCCGGCCACGCCATAGAACACGCCGATTGCCGTGGGCACCAGCGCCGCGAGGTACAGCCAGCGCTGCCGCGTGAGGGTGGTGACGGCCAGCAGCGACAAGGCCAGCGCCAGCGCCGCGTCGGACAGGTCGAACTGGTCGTCGCGGTAGTTCAGCGCGTCGTATGTCACCTGGTCCTGCTTCGCCTGCGCCAGCACGTCGTTCTTCTTCTGCGCCTGGTCGTGCTCCAGCTTTTCCAGTTCCGCGATGGCGGCCGCGTAGCCGGCCTGCTCGCCCGCAGGACGGCTCGCCGCCGCGAGGCGCAATTGCAGCAGAGTCGTATGCGCCTGTTCCTGGCGCAGGTTGCGGGCCTGGTAAAAGGCCCAGTGGTCGATCTTGTCGGCCTGCGCCTGCTGCATCGCCTGCACGATGTTGTCGTCCTTGACCTTGCAGACGCCCATGAACGACGCCAGCAGCGCCACGGTCAGCGCGACCTTGCGGTCGAGTTTCGAATCGCCCGTGATGTCGATGGCTTCCATCCGTCACTCCTTCGCGTTGCCCGTGCCCGGCAGTTTCAGCCGGCCAGTGTGATAGTCATATTCATAGAGTTCGCCGTAGCGGCCCCACTCGATCGCCACTTCGAGCATGCGCTTGGCCTGGTCCGCTTCCAGCGTGTCTTCCAGCAGGTCGATGAACGGATCTTCCGGCAGCGCGCCGCCCGGCTCATCGTCCAGCTGGCGGCGGATGCGCGCGGCCAGCGGCACGTTTTTCAACAGCTGCTGGCCGAACAGCGCCTGGCGCAGCGCCTGGTCGGCCTGGGCGTAGCGCAGGCCCAGGCCAGTGAGGGCGATGTCGCCGCGCTCGACGTGCGCGAGACCCAGCAGGCCCAGCGCCTCGTAGGTGGGGAACAGTTCCTCGTCCGGCAGTTCGGTGTCTTCCGACAGCTGCGGCAGGTCGGCGCGGCCGTCGTACGGCGCGCCGGCCAGCAGCTCCAGTACGCTTTCCATGCGGCCCACGTCCGTGTCCGGCAGGCGGTAGTCGATGGTGGCCGCACGCGCCGTCGCGGGCGTGGTGGCGGAGCGCATCGTCATCAGGCCGTAGACGTCGTCGACGAGTGCGCGCACTGCCGGCGCGTCGGCATTGCGCGGACGCGGCAGGTCGATGCGGATCTCGTGGCGCACGCGGCCCGGATCGCTCGACAGGATGATGATGCGGTCCGCCATCATGACGGCTTCCTCGATGTTGTGCGAGACGATCAGGATGCCGCGCGTGGGGATCCGCTTGCCGTCCCACAGGTCGAGGATGTCGCCCCGCAGCGTCTCGCCCGTCAGCACGTCGAGGGCCGAGAAGGCTTCGTCCATCAGCAGCACGTCCGGGTGCGTGACGAGCGCGCGCGCGATGCCCACGCGCTGGCGCATGCCGCCCGACAGCTCGCGCGGCAGCGCGCTGCCGAAGCCGGAGAGGCCGATCAGGTCGAGCATCGCGTCCGCCCGCTCGCGCCGCGCGGCGGGCGGTACACCTTGCGCTTCTAGCCCGAGCTCCACGTTCTGCTGCACCGTCAGCCAGGGGAACAGCGCGAACGATTGAAAGACCATCGCGACGCCGGACAGCGGCCCGCGGATCGGCCGGCCGCGGTATTCGACCTTGCCCGCGTCGGCCGGCACGAGGCCCGCGACGATGCGCAGCAGCGTCGATTTGCCGGAACCGGATTTGCCCAGCAGCGCGACGATCTCGCCGTCCGCCAGCGTGAAGTCGACGCCTTCGAGCACGGTGCGCGGGGCGCCGTCGGCGCTGCGGAAAGCCTTTTGCACGGCCTGCAGTTCGATCAGTTTGTCGGTCATTTTCTTCCCTTTCAGCGGCTGCGGTCTTCGGCCAGCAAGTACAGCCGGCGCCAGAAGAAGCGGTTCAATACCATGACGAACACGCACATCACCCCGATGCCGAGGGCGATGCGGTGGAAGTCGCCGGCATCCGTCATCTGCTTGATGTAGCTGCCCAGGCCATCGGCCACGAGCGATGTCTTGCCCCACGTGACGTATTCCGCCACGATGCTCGCGTTCCACGAGCCGCCGCTGGCCGTGATCGCGCCCGTGACGAAGCTCGGGAACACGGCCGGCAGGTACACGCGCTTCCATTTCAGCCAGCCCGTCAAGCCGAGGTTGTCGGCCGCGAGGCGCAGTTCGTTCGGCAGCGTCGATGCCCCCGCGACCACGTTGAACAGGATGTACCACTGGGTGCCGAACACCATCAATGGGCTGAGCCAGATATTCGGATTCAGGCGCAGGTGCACGAGCGCGTACACGACGAGCGGGAACATCAGGTTCACGGGGAACGCGGCGAGGAATTGCGCGAGCGCCTGCACGGCCTGGGCGTAGCGCGGACGCAGGCCGATCCACACGGCGGCCGGCACCCACACGAGCGACGCGAGGCCGATCAGCAGCATCACCCGTACGAGCGTGATGCAGCCCAGGCCCACGACGCGCAACGCCTCGCCCCAGCCCACTTGCGCATGGATGAACACGATGAAGCGCCATGCGCCCAGCAGCGCGAGCGCGAGGACGATGCGGTCGATCGTGCGTGCGGACAGCGCAAAGCGCGCGGCCCGCGGCGCTGCATCGACGGGTTCCGGCGTACCGAACCAGCCGAGCGTGCGCGCAAGCAGCCCCCACATGCGGTCGGTGAGGGCGCGGATCCACCTGCTCCGGCGGCCCCAGTCCAGCACCCACGATTGCTGGGCATACTCTCCCTGCGATTCCTCGAAACGGAATTTGTCGGCCCACGCCAGCAGGGGGCGGAAGAACAGCTGGTCGTACAGCAGGATGCCGGCGAACATGGCGGCGATGGCCCAGGCGATGGCGCCGCCGTTCTTCTGTTCGATGGCGACGGCGATGTAGGCGCCGATGCCGGGCAGCTTGATGTCCTGGCCCGCCACCGAGATCGCCTCCGCCGCGACGAGGAAGAACCAGCCGCCGGACATCGACATCATCATGTTCCACAGCAGCGCCGGCAGCGCGTACGGCAGTTCCAGGCGCCAGAAGCGCTGCCAGGCCGACAGGCGGAACACGCGCGCCGCTTCCGCCAGCTCGGGCGGGATCGTCTTCATCGACTGGTACAGGCTGAACGCCATGTTCCACGCCTGCGAGGTAAAGATCGCGAACACGGCGGCGCATTCCACGCCCAGCAGGTTGCCGGGGAAGAGGGCGATGAACGGCGCGATGGCGATGGCCTGGAAGCCCAGGATCGGCACCGACTGCAGCACGTCCAGCAGCGGCACCATGATCTTTTCCGCGCTCTTCCAGCGCGTGGCGACGACGGCGAACGCGAACGTGAACAGCAGCGCGGTACCTAACGCGCTGAACATGCGCAGGATCGTGCGCAGCAGGTAGTAGGGCAGGACCGCCGGGTCGAGCGAGATCGGCGTCGGCTGGCCCAGCACGAACGGCCGCGCCATCTGCATCGCGCCGTACGCGGCCAGCGCCAGCACGACGAGGACGAGCGGCAGCAGCGCCCAGTCCCAGCGGTTCGGGGTCGTCGTCAGGAACGAGCGGCCATTGCGCTCGAGGTACAACAGGGAACTACGAAACATCGGTATCTCCGTCGGTGAACGGCATACCTTTCATTCGCGCTTGGTGATTCGTGTGTCGTGGATACCATCATCCGCCCCGGGGCGAGATGACGGCAGGAGGAAGGACCTGCGTTATCTTGCCGGGGCGGGACCGGCATTCAGCCGGCAACAACTGCCACTCGAACAAGTGCCCATGAAAGGGACTCCATGAAATGAAAACGGTCGGATTCTACGTTGCAGCGCATCAATGCCGCAATTACTATTTGGTAATGTGCCCCTGCGTGTCGACATTACTCGATCGTAATTTTTAGGCCCCGTCACTCGCCTATACTGCACTGCAGCGCTATAGTCCACTTAACACCAAGAGCCGAATCATGCCGAACTGCCTCGTGATCGAAGACGATACCGAAACCCGCGACTACCTCTGCAGCGGATTGCGCGCGGCCGGCTATGCCGTGCAGGCGGAAACGAATGGCGAGGAGGGCAACCGCCGCCTGCAGGAAACGCGCTGGGACGTCGTCGTCCTCGACCGCATGCTGCCGGGCCAGGTCGACGGCCTGGGCATCCTCGAACAGATGCGCGCCCGCGGCGACGGCACGCCGGTGCTGATCCTGTCCGCGCTGAACAGCGTCGACGAGCGCGTGCGCGGCCTGCGCGCGGGCAGCGACGACTATCTCACCAAGCCGTTCGTCATGTCGGAACTGCTGGCGCGCGTGGAAAACCTCAGCCGCCGCAACAACTGGTCGCGCGAGGCCACCATGCTGCAGGTGGCCGACCTGCAGCTCGACGTGCGCACGATGCGCGTCACGCGCCAGGGCACGACGATCACCCTGCAGCCGCGCGAATTCCGCCTGCTCGAATACCTCATGCGCCACGAAGGCCAGATCGTCACCCGCACGATGCTGCTGGAAGGCGTGTGGGAATATCATTTCGATCCGCAGACGAACGTCATCGACGTGCAGATCAGCCGCCTGCGCAGCAAGATCGACAAGGATTTCAGTCCGGCCCTGATCCACACGGTGCGCGGTGCCGGCTATGTGCTGAGCGCCGCGCCGACCTATGGCCCGTCCGCCCGCTAGCACCCGGTTCGGCCTGCGCGGCTCGATCGCGTTCCGCCTGGCGGTCGGCTACGGCGTGCTGCTGGCCGCGTCGATGGCGACGCTGTCCGCCATCGTCTATTTCGGCACGGTGGGCGTGTTCGAGCACTCGATCGACAACAAGATCATGACCGTGGAGATGCACCTGGCCGATGCGTGGGTGCGCGACGGCCGCACGGGCCTCGTGCGCGAGATCGACGCCCAGCTGCACGACCTGATCGACACCGACACGGAAGTGGTGGGCCTCGTCGACGTGAAGGGGCACGTCCTGGCCGGCAACATGGGACGGTGGTACGGCGACCTGCCGGCGTCCGGCGAGCTCGCGTTCGGCCAGATGGACCGGAACGGCGCGCCCGTCTCCGTGCGCGTGATCGCGACGCGGCTGGACGACGGCAGCCGGCTCGTCGTCGGCCGCGACCTGATCGAGCTCGACGCCATCCGCAGCGTCGTCGAGCGCGCGCTGCTGGTCAGCGGCGCCGTGTCGATCCTGCTCGCGTTCTTCGGCGCCCAGATCTTCCGTTCGCGCCTGGAAGCGCGCATCGGCCGCATCCGCCGCACGACGGCGCGCATCGCGGCGGGCGAGCTGTCCAGCCGCATCGTCGTGATGGGCAACGACGAATTCGCGCGCCTGGGCGACGACATCAACCGCATGCTCGATCGCATCGAAGCCCTGATGGAAGGCGTGCGCCACGTGTCGAACTCGATCGCGCACGACCTGCGCACGCCGCTGTCGCGCGTGCGCTCGCGCCTGGACCGCGCGCTGCAGGCCTCGGCCGATCCGCATGCGCTCGTCGCGGACGCGCGCCTGGCCATCGAGGATATCGACAGCGTCATCTCGCTGTTCGACAAGCTGCTGCAGATCGCCGCGCTGGAATCCGGCGTGCGCGCGGGCACCTTCGAAACACTCGACCTGGCCGCCATCGCGCACGACATGACGGAATTATACGAAGCGGCCGCGGAAGAGCAGGGCGTCGCGCTGCGCTTCACGGGCACGCCGACGACCATCCGCGGCGACCGCGACCTGCTGGCCAGCGCCCTCGCGAGCCTGATCGACAACGCCATCAAGTACGGCCGCAACGGGGGGCGGGTCGACGTCGACGTGGCCACCGTCGACGGCGCGCCGGCATTGACCGTGCGCGATTACGGCAAGGGCGTGCCGCCGGAAGACATGGACAAGATCACGCGCCGCTTCTACCGCGTGGACCAGAGCCGTCACCTGCCGGGCAATGGCCTGGGCCTGTCCATCGTCACCGCCATCACCCAGCTGCACGAGGGCACGCTCGCGCTGCGCCGCCTCGACCCCGGCTTCGAGGCGAGCATGGTGTTTCCGCGGGCTTAGCGCAGGGTGGTCGGGATGACGGGCCGACGATTCTCCACGCTGCGCCGCATCCCGCGCCCGATCTGGATACTCGGCTTCGTCAGCATGCTGATGGATATCTCGTCCGAGATCGTCCACAGCCTGCTGCCGATGTTCCTCGTCGCCGGCCTCGGCGCCAGCGTAGCGACCGTCGGCCTGATCGAAGGCATCGCCGAGGCGACGGCGCCCATCGTCAAGGTGTTTTCCGGCAGCCTCAGTGATTATCTCGGCAACCGCAAATGGCTGGCCGTCGCCGGCTATGCACTCGGCGCCGCCAGCAAGCCGTTCTTCGCCATCGCGGGCTCGCCGCAGGTCGTCCTGGCGGCGCGCTTCGCCGACCGCATCGGCAAGGGCATCCGCGGCGCGCCCAGGGATGCGCTGGTGGCGGACCTCGCCCCGCCCCAGGACCGCGGCGCCGCGTTCGGCCTGCGCCAGTCGCTCGATACGATCGGCGCCTTCGCCGGGCCGCTGCTCGCGGTCGGCCTGATGTTCCTGTGGGCGAACGATTACCGGCGCATTTTCTGGATCGCGCTCGTGCCGGGCGCGCTGGCCGTCCTGTTGCTGGCGCTGGGCGTGCGCGAGCCGGACGACACGGCCGCGTCGAAAGGCATCAATCCGATCAGCCGGGCCAGCCTGCGCCGCCTGTCCGGCGCCTACTGGTGGGTCGTCGCGATCGGCGCCGTGTTCATGCTGGCGCGATTCAGCGAAGCGTTCCTCGTGTTGCGCGCCATGCAGGGCGGCATGCGACCGGCCCTGGTGCCGCTCGTGATGGTCGCCATGAACGCCGTGTACATGCTGTCGGCGTATCCGTTCGGGAAGCTGGCCGATTCGATGAGCCACATGCGCCTGCTCGTCACAGGACTCGGCTTCCTCGCGCTGGCCGACGTGGTCCTGGCGCACAGCGGCCATTGGCCGGCCGTGCTGCTCGGCGTGAGCCTGTGGGGGCTCCACATGGGCATGACGCAGGGATTGCTGGCCGTCATGGTGGCCCGGGCGGCGCCGGCCAACCTGAAGGGAACGGCCTTCGGCCTGTTCAACCTCGTCACCGGTATCGCGGCGCTGGCGGCGAGCGTGGTCGCCGGCCTGCTGTGGGAGCGCGCCGGCGCCGCGGCCACGTTTTACGCGGGGGCGGCGTTCAGCGTGCTCGCCGCCATCCTGATCGTCGGCCGGCTGCGCCGATCGCGGGATGAGCGGTAAAATACGCAGTTCTTCGTCCAGACCGAGACAGCAATGACCCAACGCCTCATCCTTGCCTCCAACAACGCGGGCAAGCTCAAGGAATTCGCCCAGCTGCTGGGCCCGATCGGCTTCGAACTGCATCCGCAGGGCGAGTTCAACGTCCCCGAAGCGGAAGAACCGTTCGGCACCTTCGTCGAGAACGCCCTGCAGAAGGCCCGCCACGCCGCGCGCCTCACGGGCCTGCCGGCCCTCGCCGACGATTCCGGCGTATGCGTGAACGCCCTGGGCGGCGCGCCCGGCGTGCTGTCCGCGCGCTTTGCCGGCGAGCCGAAATCGGACGCCCGCAACAACGACAAACTGATCGCCGACCTGGCCGCGCACACCGACAAATCGGCCTATTACTACTGCGTGCTCGTGTACGTGCGCCACGCCGACGACCCGCAACCCGTGATCGCGGACGGCGTCTGGCGCGGCCGGATCGTCGACACGCCCCGCGGCGCCGGCGGATTCGGCTACGATCCGCACTTCCTGCTGCCGGAATTCGGCCGCACGGCCGCCGAGCTGGCGCCGGAAGAAAAGAACGCCGTCTCGCACCGCGGCCAGGCGCTGCGCGCGCTCGTGGACAAGCTCGGGAAACTGAAATGATTCCGATCAAGCCCGTCACCGCGGGCACCGCGCCCCGTGATCCGGCCAGCGCCGCGCTGCAATACCTGCAACCGGGCGCGCTGAACCTGGCCGCGCTGCCGCCGCTGGCGCTGTACGTCCACTGGCCGTGGTGCGTGCGCAAATGCCCGTACTGCGACTTCAATTCGCACGAGTCGAAGGAACCGATCCCGGAAGAGGCCTACCTGGACGCGCTGCGCGCCGACCTGGAACAATCGCTGCCGCTGATCTGGGGCCGCAAGATCCACACGGTGTTCATCGGCGGCGGCACGCCGAGCCTGATGTCGGCGGCGGGGCTGGACCGCTTGATGTCGGACATCCGCACCTTGCTGCCCCTCGACCTCGACGCCGAGATCACGATGGAAGCGAATCCCGGCACGTTCGAGGCGGAGAAGTTCAAGTCCTTCCGCGCCAGCGGCATCAACCGCCTGTCGATCGGCATCCAGAGCTTCGACAGCAGGCACCTGCAGGCGCTGGGCCGCATCCACGACGCCGAGGAAGCCATCCGGGCCGTCGGGATCGCCCAGGCGAATTTCGACAACTTCAACCTCGACCTGATGTATGCGCTGCCGGGGCAGACGCTGGCCGAGGCGCAGGCCGACATCGATACGGCACTGGGATTCTCTCCGCCGCATTTGTCGCTGTACCACCTGACGATGGAACCGAACACGGTATTCGCGAAGTACCCGCCCGAGCTGCCGGGCGACGACGACACCGCCGACATCCAGGACATGATCGCGGCGCGCACGGCCGCCGCGGGCTACGACCACTACGAGGTCTCGGCCTATGCGAAGCCGGGCCACCGCGCGCGCCACAACCTGAACTATTGGCAGTTCGGCGACTATCTCGGCATCGGCGCGGGCGCCCATTCGAAGCTGTCGTTCCCGCACCGCGTGCTGCGCCAGGCGCGCTACAAGCAGCCCGCGTCGTTCATGGAAGCAGCAAGCAAGGGCAATGCGGTCGCGGAGGAGCACGAGATCGCGCGCGCCGACATGGGCTTCGAATTCATGCTGAACGCGCTGCGCCTGACGGAGGGGTTCGATCCGAACCTGTTCGGCGAGCGCACGGGCATGCCGATCAACGCGATCGAGAAAGCCCTGAACGCGGCCGAGGCGAAGGGCCTGATCTACCGCGACTTTCGCGTGATCCGGCCGACCGAACTGGGGCAGCGCTTCCTCAACGACCTGCAGGAGATGTTCCTGGCCGAGTGAA
>CBIHOW010000013.1:0-102795 GCA_966211695.1 uncultured Massilia sp.
TACAAAGCTCGATGTCGTCTGCCGTTACGTCAGAAGGGAGGGTAGTCCAGTGAGCCTCGTCGACCGCCACTGCGTGCACGGCGCGCCCGCGCTGGATGACGCCGCGCTGCCCGCCCTGCTGGCCGAGGTGCCGGATTGGCGCATCGACGAAAACCGTCTCCAGCGCGAATTCGTGTTCCGCGACTTCCACGAGACGATGGAATTCGTGAACGCCCTCGCCTTCATGATCCACCGCGAAAATCATCATCCCGACCTGACGGTGGGTTATCGCCGCTGCACCGCGTCGTGGACGACGCATTCGGCCGGCAACCGACTGTCCGACAACGATTTTATCTGCGCCGCCAGGGCGGACGCGCTGTACGCGGGACGGGCCGGCGCATGAGCAAACACGATCTGACGGGCACCATCGTCGCCGCCCACGGCCGCCACTACCTGGCCGACGTCGACGGCGAATTCCTCCAGTGCGTCACGCGCGGCAAGAAGACCAACGTGGCGGTCGGCGACATCGTCCACCTGAAGCGCACGTCGAACGACCAGGCCGTGATCGAAAAGATCGCCGAGCGCACCACGCTGCTGTACCGCTCCGACCAGTACAAGAGCAAGCTGCTGGCGGCGAACATCAGCCGCCTGTTCATCGTCATCGCGACGGAACCCAGCTTCGCGGACGACCTCGTGTCGCGCGCGCTCGTCGCCTGCGAGGCGGCCGGCGTCGACGCCCACCTCATCCTGAACAAGGTCGACCTCGAACCCAACCTCGCCCGCGCGCGCGAACGCGCGAGCCTGTACACGAGCCTCGGCTACCCGCTGCACGAAGTGTCGGCGAAGACGCATCCCGAGGAGACGGTCGCGACGCTCACACCACTGCTGCAGGACCATTCCTCGATCCTGATCGGCCAGTCGGGCATGGGCAAGTCGTCGATCGTGAACCTGCTGGTGCCGGACGCCGACATCGCCGTGCGCGAAATCTCGGAAGCGCTGGACACCGGCAAGCACACGACGACCTTTACGCGCCTGTACAAATTGCCGGAAGGCGGCACCCTGATCGACTCGCCGGGGTTCCAGGAATTCGGCCTGTACCACCTGACGGAAGGCATGCTGGAACGGGCCTTCGTCGAGTTCAAGCCCTACCTGGGCGGCTGCAAGTACTACAACTGCCGCCACCTGGCGGAACCGCAGTGCGCGGTGCTGCAGGCGGTCGCGGACGGCAGGATCGCGAAGCTGCGCCACGAGCTGTACGCGCAGCTGCTGCACGAGTCGGCGCAGACCTTGTACTGACAACTTTCCGGGCCTAATTTCCCGGAAGATAAACAAAAACGCTTATAATCCAAGAGATTATCGTATCTCAGGCACAAAAATGGCTGGCACGACTCCCACCAACATCAAGCACTTCCTGCAGTTCTCCGACTTCACCCGCGACGAGTTCGAGTACCTGATCGAGCGCGCGACCGTCATCAAGCGCAAGTTCAAGAACTACGAGATCTACCACCCGCTCGTCGACCGCACGCTCGTCATGGTGTTCGAAAAGAATTCCACGCGTACGCGCCTGTCGTTCGAAGCGGGCATGCACCAGCTGGGCGGCGCCGCGATCTACCTGAACACGCGCGACAGCCAGCTGGGCCGCGGCGAGCCCGTCGAGGACGCGGGCCAGGTCATGTCGCGCATGTGCGACATCATCATGGTGCGCACGTTCGGCCAGGACATCATCGAGCGCTTCGCGGCGAATTCGCGCGTCCCGGTGATCAACGGCCTCACCAACGAACACCACCCGTGCCAGGTGCTGGCCGACATCTTCACGTACTACGAGCACCGCGGCTCCATCGTCGGCAAGACGGTGGCGTGGATCGGCGACGCCAACAACATGCTGTATTCCTGGCTGCAGGCGGCGGAAGTGTTCGGCTTCCACCTGAACGTGTCGACGCCGAAGGGCTACGACATCGATCCGACGCTGGTCACGACGAAGAACTACACCTTCTTCGAGAACCCGTCGGACGCCTGCGCCGGCGCGCACCTCGTCAACACGGACGTGTGGACGAGCATGGGCTACGAAAAGGAAAACGCCGAGCGCCTGAAGGCGTTCGACGGCTTCATCGTCGACGAGGCCAAGATGGCCCGCGCGAGCGGCGACGCGCTGTTCATGCACTGCCTGCCCGCGCACCGCGGCGAGGAAGTGTCGGCCGGCGTCATCGACGGTCCGCAATCCGTCGTCTGGGACGAGGCCGAGAACCGCCTGCACGTGCAGAAGGCGCTGATCGAATACCTGCTGCTGGGCCGCATCGAAGACAAGTAATTACCCACCCATGAGCCTGATCGTCGGCCCGCTGAGGGCCGGCTGACCATCATCCCCCTCCACATCTGACACCACTGGAACTCCCATGAGCGACATTAAAAAAGTAGTCCTCGCCTACTCGGGCGGCCTCGATACCTCCGTCATCCTGAAATGGCTGCAGGATAACTACAAGTGCGAAATCGTCACCTTCACCGCCGACCTGGGCCAGGGTGAAGAGCTGGAACCGGCGCGCGCCAAGGCGCTGAAGTTCGGCATCAAGCCGGAAAACATCTACATCGACGACGTGCGCGAAGAATTCGTGCGCGACTTCGTGTTCCCGATGTTCCGCGCCAACACCGTCTACGAAGGCGAATACCTGCTGGGCACGTCGATCGCGCGTCCGCTGATCGCCAAGCGCCTGATCGAGATCGCCAACGAAACCGGCGCCGACGCCGTGTCGCACGGCGCGACCGGCAAGGGCAACGACCAGGTGCGCTTCGAGCTGGGCGCCTACGCGCTGAAGCCGGACGTCAAGATCATCGCCCCGTGGCGCGAGTGGGACCTGCTGTCGCGCGAAAAACTGCTGAAGTACGCGGAAGACGCCGGCATCGAAATCGACATGAAGCACAAGAACGGCGGCGCGCCGTACTCGATGGACGCCAACCTGCTGCACATCTCGTTCGAAGGCCGCCACCTGGAAAACCCGAGCGCGGAAGCCGAGGAATCGATGTGGCGCTGGACCGTGTCGCCGGAAGCGGCACCGGACCAGCCGGAATACCTGGACATCGAATTCCAGAACGGCGACATCGTGGCCCTGAACGGCAAGCCGCTGACCCCGGCCGCGGTGCTGACGGAACTGAACCGCCTGGGCGGCAAGCACGGCATCGGCCGCCTGGACCTGGTGGAAAACCGCTACGTCGGCATGAAGTCGCGCGGCTGCTACGAAACCCCGGGCGGCACGATCATGCTGAAGGCGCACCGCGCCATCGAATCGATCACGCTGGACCGCGAAGTGGCGCACCTGAAGGACGACCTGATGCCGCGCTACGCCTCGCTGATCTATAACGGCTACTGGTGGGCACCGGAACGCGTCGCACTGCAGACGCTGATCGACCACACGCAGAAGAGCGTGAACGGCTGGGTGCGCGTCAAGCTGTACAAGGGCAACGTCATCGTCGTCGCGCGCGATTCGAAGACGGATTCGCTGTTCGACCAGACCATCGCCACGTTCGACGAAGACGGCGGCGCCTACAACCAGGCGGATGCGGGCGGCTTCATCAAGCTGAACGCGCTGCGCATGCGGATTGCGGCGAACGCGCGCAGGAAGCGCGGCCAATAACGTTTGAAGGTCACGTGAAAGCCGCCGGTCTGCGAGGACCGGCGGCTTTTTTCATTGACGTACACTCAAGACCGTCACCCCTGCGCAGGCAGGGGCCCAATTTCTTGGCGCTGCCGCAATGCATGCAAACTTGGGTCCCCGCCTACGCGGGGACGACGTTCCGGTGTTCGTGTCCGAATAAAAAAGCCGTCCCCCGCTCACGCGAAAGGACGGCAAAGGGAGGCGCGCCGCCCGATCCCCGCCCCACCCCGCATTGCCCCCACGGCTGCGATGTGAAGCGGAAGCGGCTGACGCCGGCTCACAACTCAGAAATGGAAGTTCGCGGTCAAGCTCGCCCAGCGCGGCGCGCCCGGCGTGTAGCGGTAGCCGCTCTTGTTGATCGATGCGACATACTCCTTGTCGAACAGGTTGTAGACGTTCAGGCGCAGGTCCAGCCAACGGTTGACCCGGTAGTCCGCGACGGCGTCCGCCACCCAGTAGCTGTTTGCGTACGCCGGCGTGCCGACGGCGCCGTCCGTCCCGCGCAGCAGCTTGCCCTGGTAGCGCACACCGCCGCCGACCGTCAGGCCTTGCGGGAGCTTGACCGTCGTCCAGCTGGTGAAGGCCTGCTTCGGCGTGTACGACAGCGCGTTCGCGCCGCTCGCCGTGACGCGCTTGCCCGCTTCGATGCTCGTGTCCATGTACGTGTAGCCCGCGTTGATCGACCACGCGCGCGTGATCTCGCCCGTCACCGCCAGCTCGATACCCTGCACGCGCTTGCGGCCGGTCTGGTAATACTTCAGGTCGACGGGATCCTGCTCGACCTCGTTCTTCACGTCCGTGCGGTACAGCGCGGCGTTCAGCCCGAGGCGGCGGTCGAACACTTCCCACTTGGCGCCCAGCTCCGTCGTCGTGCTGACCTGCGGATCGTAGATCGGGTTCGCCGCGCTGTTCGCGTTGCCGGAGAGCGCCAGGTTCGAGCCCGGCGGGTTCTTCGAATTGGCCCACAGCGCGTACACGCTGCTGTTCGGCGTCGGCTTGTACAGCGCGGACACCTTGCCGCTCACGAGATTGTCCGACAATTCGATATGCGTGGGGACAGGCGTGCCCACGGGGAGCGCCGGCGCCGACGTGGCCGTCGACAGCGCGATGGCGTCATAGGTCGTGTCGAAGTGATCGAGACGCGCGGACGCGTTGAAGATCCAGCGGTCGCCCAGCTTGATGGTATCGAGCAGGTAGCCGGATTGCGTGGCCGATTCGCCCCGGGTGCGGGCGCCGCTCGGCCGCAGGTTGAGGCCCGCGATCGGCAGCGTCGGATCGGGGTGGTACAAATTCGCCGGCGCCAGCGTGCCGCCGCCGACGTAGCTGCGGTTCGATTGCTTCTCGTTCGCCAGGTCCAGGCCCGCGACGAGCGTGTGGCGCAAGGTGCCCGTGTCGAAGTCCGTGGTGAGCGTCGTCTGGTTGGCGAGCACCGTGTTTTCCTGATCCTTGATCGTGCGGATGGTGCGCGCCAGCGACCATGTGGACGGGTCCGTCGCGCTCGGGGCGATGACGTTCGCCGCCGAGCCCATGAAGGCGCTCAGCAGGTAGAACTGCTTCGTCTTGCCATAGCGGCTCGTGTTCTTCAGGCGCATGCCATTGCGGAACTCGTGCTCGACGATGGCCGTCGCCATGTCGGCCGTCACCTTGTCGTAGTCGGACAGCGCGCCATAGAAATTCCGAGGATCGACGGGCGCCGCGCCGGTGAGGAAAGGCCGCTTCGCGTCCGGGCTCGTGTAGCCGGGCAGGCCGATGGTCGGCACGCCGCCGTCCGGGCGGTTGTCCTGTTTCACATGCAGGTAGTCGAGGTAGACGTGGGTCGGGCCGTGCAGGCCGAACGCGAGCGACGGCGCGATGGCCCAGCGTTGATCCCGTACCTCGTCGCGCGCCGGGTTGCCGCCGCCCTGGTCCAGCACGTTCAGGCGGAACGCCGTACCGGATTCGCGGTCGATGACGCGGTTGATGTCGGCCGTGCCGCGCACGCGGTCGGCGCTGCCTACCGTCAGGCTGGCGTCGCCGGTGTTCTTCAGCGTCGGCTGCTTCGTGTTCAGGTTGATGGAGCCGGTCGGCGCGCCGCGGCCCGTGTCCGTGCCGGCCGGGCCTTTCAGCACGTCGATCTGCTCGATGTTGAAGACGTCGCGCGAGATCGAGCCGATGTCGCGGATGCCGTCGACGAACAGGCTGCCGGACGTGTCGAAGCCGCGCATGTAGACCGCGTCGCCCGTGTTCGTGCTGCCGTTCTCGCCCAGGAAGAACGTGCCGACGCCGGGCGTGTTGCGCAGGGCTTCCGTCAGCGTCGTGGCGCCCTGCTGCTCGAACAGTTCCTTCTTGATGACGATGAGGGTCTGCGGCGTGTCCACCAGCTTTTCCGTGTACTTGGCCGATTGCGCCTGGTCGGCCTTGTAGTCGTTGTCGCGCGTGCCGTTGACGTGGACACGGTGCGGGCGGCCGGCGCCGGCGTCCGCATCCGCGGCGGCGTCAAGATCGGGCGCCGCGTGGCCGGCGAGCGGCAGCACGAGCAGGGCGAGCGCCGCCCCCGCGCGGCGCGGGACGGAAGGATGTTTGCGGCTGGTGATCGTTGTTCTCATCGTGGTCGTTGGATTGTTTTTGGGTGTTTTGTCGGAACGCCATGAACTGTATCAAGTTTCAACGGATAATTAAACGCGAATCATTCTCATTCGCAGTAACAATAAGGCCCTGCCCTTTTCAGCCGCGCGCCGGCGCGCTACCATCGCGTCCTCGTTTGCCGAATACGATGCGCATGAGCGACACCAGCGAGAATCCCTGCCTGTCGTGCGGCGCCTGCTGCATGACCTACCGCGTCTCCTTCTACTGGGCGGATGCCGACGCGCGCGGCCTGCCGCCCACGCTCACGGAGCAGGTCAATGCGCACTTCTCGTGCATGGCCGGTACGAATGCGAAAGCGCCCCGGTGCGCCGCCCTGCAGGGCGAGCCCGGCGGCCGGTACGCGTGCAGCGTGTACGAACAGCGGCCCGAACCCTGCCGCGAAGTCCAGATCGGCGACGACAAGTGCCTGCAGGCACGCGCACGCCACGCGTTGCCCACCCTGCCTTAAACCGGACGCGGCCGGAGCGCCGTGTATCCGGGCAAAAATGCTACATTTCCCTGTCTTCCCGCCATTTGGAGCGCGCATGTTTCATAACTTGAGCATCAGGAACAAACTGGTCGCCGGCTTCGGCGCGATCGTCGCGATCATCCTGTGCCTGCTCATCCTCGCCTATAACAACTTCGTCCGCCTGTCCGAGGCCAATGCGTGGAACCGCCACACGCTCGAGGTGCTGCGGGAGCTCGACACCATCGCGACGTCGGTGCTGCAGATCCAGTCGTCCACGCGCGGCTACCTGTTGACCGGGAACGAGAGCCTGGTGACGCCGATCCGCAACGAATACGCGACGGCGCGCGACCACCTGAAGCGCACCCAGGCCCTCACCGTCGACAACGCCCAGCAGCAGGAGCGCCTGCGCCGGCTGGACACGCTGCTCGTCACCTGGATGGACCAGGTGGTCGCCCCGCAGATCGAACGGCGCCGGACTTCGGCCACGCCGGCCACGCAGGCACAGACCGAGGCCGCGGTCATCGCGGGCACGGGTTCCGTCGCCGGCCTGCGCGAGGTGCTGGACGACGTGGAAGCCGAGGAAAACCGCCTGCTGGTCCAGCGCCAGAAAGACACGGACGCGCTGCGCCAGACCATGCGGACGCTGCTGACCGCGGGCGGCATCATGTGCGTGCTGCTGGCGATCCTCATCGCCACGTTGCTGGTGCGCGCCATCTCGCGTCCGCTGCACAGCCTGATGATTGCTGCGGGCCAGATCGCCGGCGGCGTGCACGGCGCCCGTGCCGAGGTGCTGTCGCGCGACGAACTGGGCCAGGTGGCGCTGGAATTCAATCGCATGGCCCAGGCCATCGAGGACAGCCAGGCGAAGGAACTGGCGACGACGAACGAATTGCGCGCCAAGGTCGACACGCTGCTGGACGTCGTCTCGCGCGCGGCGCGCGGCGACCTGACCGGCACCGTCGCCATCGCGGGCAGCGACGCCATCGGCCGCCTGGGCGAAGGCCTGGGCACCATGTTCGGCAACCTGCGCAGCCTGCTGAACAACGTGCAGCGCGCGGGGATCCAGGTCACCACGTCGGCGACGCAGATCGCCGCATCCGCGCGCCAGCAGGAAGCGACGGGCATCGAGCAGGCGCAGACGACCGTCGAGGTGCTGTCGACCACGCGCGAGATCTCGGCCAACACGACGCAGCTGCTGCGCACGATGGAAGAAGCGACGGAAGTCGCGGACTACACGACGGCCGCGACGACCGAGGCGCAGGACAACCTCAAGCGCATGGACCAGTCGATGCTGCAGATGGTCGCGGCCACCGACGCGATCAGCGCCAAGCTCGCGACCCTGTCGGAAAAGGCCAGCAACATCAACAGCGTGCTGACGACCATCACCAAGGTCGCCGACCAGACCAATATCCTGTCGCTGAACGCCGCGATCGAGGCCGAGAAGGCCGGCGAGGCGGGCCGCGGCTTCGCCGTCGTCGCCGCCGAGATCCGGCGCCTGGCCGACCAGACGTCCGTGTCCACGTGGGACATCGAGCAGATGCTGAAGGAGATGCAGTCCGCCGTCTCGGCCAGCGTCATGGGCATGGACAAGTTTGCCGAGGACATCCGCCGCAGCGTGGACGAAGTGCGCCACGTGGCCGAACAGCTGTCGGGCATGACGGAACAGGTGCGCAAGCTGGCGCCCCGCTTCGACCTCGTGCTGCAGGGGATGCAGTCGCAGGCCGTGGGCGCGTCGCAGATCACGGCGACGATGACGCAGCTGTCCGACGCCAGCCAGCAGACCGTGGACTCCCTGAAAGCGACCAGCGAGGCCGTCCACCAGCTGCAGTATGCCGCCACCGACTTGCAGCAGTCCGTCGCCACGTTCGCCGTCAATCCTTCATGAAAACGCTGGTGTTCCACATCGGCTGCGAACGCTACGCGCTGCCCCTGGCCAGCGTGCTGCGCGTGCTGCCGGTGGCGCGCCTGAAGGCATTGCCGGGCGCGCCCCATTTCGTGCCGGGCCTGCTGGACCTGCACGGCGACGCCATCCCCGTGCTCGACCTGTCGCGCCTGGCCGGCACGCCGCCGGACGCCGTGCGCCACGACACCCGCATCCTCCTCGTCGAGATCGACGCGGCCGGGCGCCGGCGCCGCCTGGGGTTGAAGGCCGAGCGCGTGATCGGCGTGGCGGCCATCGACGGCGCGCTCGCCGATGCGGGCGTGGCCGCCGCGCCGTGGCTCGGCCAGGTCGCGCCCGGCACGGACGGCATGCTGCAGCTGCTCGACCCGGACCGCCTGCTGGCGCCCGACGTCGAGGCGCAGCTGTTTGGAGAAGGCGCATGCACCCGACAATGAGCCTCACGATGCGCCTGCGCGCCGCAACAAGCCTCGACCTGGACGTCGCCACGGTCGAACGGGCCGTGCGCGAGCGCATGCGCAGCAGCGGCGCCGGCATCGACTACGACCCGCAGCCCGGCACGCCCGAATTCGACGCGCTCGTCGACCTCGTCGTCGTGCCGGAATCCTGGATCCTGCGCGACCCCGCCGTGTTCGAAGCCGCGCTGCGCTTCGTGCAGACACGCCTGCTGACGCGCCCCGGGCAGCAAGTCCGCGTGCTGTCGCTGCCCTGCGCCGGCGGCGAGGAACCGTATTCGCTCGCCATGCTGCTGGCGCGCGCGGGCATCGACCCCGCGCATTGCCGCATCGACGCGTTCGACCTGTCGCGCGCCGCGATCGCCCGCGCCCGTGCCGGCAGGTATACCCGCAACGCGTTCCGCGGCGGCGACCAGGGCCTGCGCGCGCGCTTTTTCACGGAGGACGGCGACGAACAGGTGATCGGCCCGGAACCGCGCGCCTACGTCGCTTTTGCCCAGGCCAGCCTGTTCGACGTCGACCCGGCCGCCACGGGCACCTACGACCTCGTGTTCTGCCGCAACCTGCTGATCTACTTCGACCCGGCCACGCAGCAGCGGGCAGCCGCGCGCCTCGCCGCGCTGCTGCCCGACGACGGCCTGCTGCTGGCCGGCTATGCCGAAGCGCCCGCGCTGTGCCGCCACGGCTTCGCGCCGCGCACGCCGCACGATACGTTCGCGCTGCGCAAGCACGGCCGGCGCGCGGCGGACGTCCGGCGCACGCCGGCCCGGCCTGCCGCGCGTCCCGCGGCGCGCCCGCCCCTGCCGCCGTCGCCACAGCCCGCACCTGCGCCGCGCGACCTGCTGGCCGAAGCGAAGGCCCACGCCGACGCGGGCCGGCTGGCGGAGGCGCAAGAGGCGTGCCGCGCGCGGCTCGCCGTGCGCGCGGACGATGCCGAAGCGTGGTTCCTGCTCGGGCTCACGGCCGAATGCGCGGGGCGGCCGCGCGACGCGGAGGATGCCTGGCGGCGTTGCGTCTACCTCGACCCCGACCACTACGAAGCCTTGTGCGCGCTGGCCCTGCTCGCAGAACAGCGGGGCGACCCGGCCCAGGGCGCCGGCTTGCGCGAGCGCGCCGCGCGCGTGCATGCGCGGCGCGGGAGGCAGACCGCATGACGCACCTGCCCCTCCGCCCCTGGAACGGGGACGCGTGCTGGCGCCGCATCGGCGTCGCGGGCGACCGCAGCTGCCCCGAACTCGCGCGCCACGTCCATTGCCGCAACTGCCCCGTGTACGCGGGCGCCGCCCAGCACAATCTGCAGCGCCCCGTCGACGCGGACTACCGCGACGCGTGGGCGCGCGAACTGGCACGTCCCGAACCGGCGCCCGCGCGCACGGACGCCGCCGCGCTGGCGTTCCGCGTCGGCCGCGAATGGCTGGCCGTGGCCATGGCGCTCGCCGTCGAAGTCGCCCCGCCGGCGCCCGCGCACCGGCTGCCCCACCGCAGCCGCGGCGCTCTGCTCGGCATCGTCAACGTCGGCGGCCGCCTGCTGCCGGCCGTGTCGCTGGCGCGCCTGATGAACGTGGACACCGACGGCGTCCCGCCGCCGCAGGGCCGGCACGCGTTCGCGCGCGTGCTCGTGCTGGCCCTCGGTCCGCACCGCTACGCGCTGCCGGTCGACGAAGTCCACGGCGTGGTGCGCCACGCGCGGGATGCGCTGCGCCCGCCCGCCGCCAACGTGGGCCACGCGCCGCCCGCCCTCGTGGCCGGCATGATCGCCGACGGCGCCATCGAGGCCGGCCTGCTCGACACGGCACGGTTGCGCGCCGAGCTGGAGGGCCTTCTGCGATGAACACGGAGAACGAGGACCTGAGCGGCTACTCGATGCTGGACCTGTTCCGCATGGAGACGCGCGAGCAGATGCGCGTGCTGACGGAGGGCCTGCTGCTGCTCGAACAGGGTGCCGTCGACGCGGCCCGGCTGGAATCGATGATGCGCGCGGCGCACAGCGTCAAGGGCGCCGCCGCGATCGTCGGCCTGGAGCCGGCCGTGCGCCTGGCGCACGCCATGGAAGACGTGCTGGTCGCGGCGCAGGAAGGCCGGGCGCAGCTCGACGCGAACGGCGTCGACGTGCTGCTGGGCGCCGTCGACCTGCTGCAGCAGCTGGCGGAAGCCAATGACGGCGCGGCGCCGCGCGGCAACCGCATCGCGGCCATGGTCGCGGCGCTGGGCGCCCTGCACGGCAAGGGCAAAACGGCACCGCCGGCGCCGCCGCTGCCCGCGCCTGCTCCTCCACCGGCGCCGGAGCCGCCCTCCCCGCCGGCCGGCAGCGACGAGCTGCTCACGTTGGCCGGCCAGGCGCGCCTGCACGCGGGCCAGCTGCGGCCGTGGATCGCCGGGCTGCAGCGCTACAAGCGCCACCAGCGCGCCGTCTACGAGGCGCTGGACGACCTGCGGGACGCGATCCGCGCGACGGGCGACGCGCGCCTGGCCGAACTGGCGCAGCGCGTGGCCGACCGCGCGGCGCCGCTGCGCGACACCCTGCACCGCACGATCGAGGGCGCGGAACACTACGAACGGCAGGCGCAGAGCGTGTCCACGCGCCTCGCCGACGAAGTGCTGGCGCTGCGCATGTGCCCCTTCGCGGACGGCGTGCACGCGCTGCCGCGCATGGTGCGCGACCTGGCGCGCGGCCTCGGCAAGGACGTGCGCGTGGAGATCGCGGGCGCGGACACCCTCGTCGACCGCGACGTGCTGGCGCGCATGGAAGGCCCGCTGCACCAGTTGCTGCGCAACGCCGTCGACCACGGCATGGAGCTGCCGGCAGAGCGCACGGCCGCCGGCAAGCCCGCGCACGGCACGATCCGCCTGGAAGCCCGGCACCGCGGCGGCATGCTGGCGCTGGCCGTGGCGGACGACGGCCGCGGCGTCGATCCGGAACGCATCCGCGCGGCCGCCGTGCGCCGCCAGGTGGCCGCGCCCGCGTTCGCGGCCGCGTTGTCCCAGGCCGAGCTGATGGAATTCCTGTTCCTGCCCGGCTTTTCGCTGAAGGAGAGCCCGACCGAACTGTCCGGACGCGGCGTGGGCCTGGACGTCGTGCACGACACCGTGCGGATCCTGAACGGCACCGTGCGCGCGGAATCCGCGCCGGGCGCGGGGTTCACCACCGTGATCACGCTGCCGCTCACGCAATCGATCGTGCGCGCCCTCGTCGTCGACGTGGCGGGCGAGCCGTACGCGCTGCCGATCGCCCGGGTGGAAGGCGTGCGCCGCGTGCCTGCAGCCGACGTGCGCACGCTGCACGGGCGCCAGTATGTCGACACGACGGACGGCGGCGGCCAGCTGGGCCTCGTCGCCGCCAGCCAGGTGCTGGACCTGGGCGAGGCCGTGGCGGGAACGGACCTCACGCTGGTCGCGATCGGGACGGGGCGCGAGCGCTACGGCCTCGTCGTCGACGCCGTGCGCGGGGAGCAGAGCCTGACGGTGCAGCCGCTCGAGCCGACGTTCGGCAAGCTGCGCGACATCGCGGCCGCCGCCCTGCTCGACGACGGCACGCCCGTGCTGGTCCTCGACGTGCCCGACCTGCTGCACTCGATCGCGCGCCTGCTGGACGACGGGGCCGCGCTGCGCCTGGGATTCGCCGCGGAGGAGTCGCCGGCCGGCCGCGCGCGGCGCGTGCTCGTGGTGGACGATTCGCTCACGGTGCGCGAGATGCAGCGCAAGCTGCTGGCCGCGCGCGGCTACCGCGTGGACGTGGCGCTGGATGGCCTGGACGGCTGGAACCAGTTGCGCGGTGCCGACTACGACCTCGTGATCACGGACATCGACATGCCGCGCCTGGACGGCATCGGCCTCACGGAACGCATCCGGCGCGACCCGCGCCTGCATCGCCTGCCGGTGATGATCGTGTCGTACAAGGACCGGCCGGAAGACCGCGCGCGCGGGCTGGAAGCGGGCGCCGATTATTACCTGGCCAAGGGCGCCTTCCACGACGCCACCTTGCTCGACGCGGTGCGCGACCTGGTCGGCGGCGCCCAGGGGGAAAGGACGCCATGAGGATAGGCATCGCCAACGACAGCCCCACCGCTTCCGAAGCGCTGCGCCGCGCGCTGGCGAGCGCAAGCGAGCACCAGGTCGCGTGGGTCGCGCGCACGGGCGCCGACGCCGTGCGCCTGTGCCGCGACCTGCCGCCCGACCTCGTGCTGATGGACCTCGCCATGCCGGTAATGGACGGCGTCGAGGCGACCCGCCGCATCATGCGCGAGGCGCCGTGCGCGATCCTGGTCGTCACGGCCGCGCCGCAGGACAACGTGGGCCAGGTATTCCGCGCGCTCGGCGCCGGCGCGCTGGACGTGACGGCGACGCCCGTGCTGCTCGGCCGCCCGGGTGGCGAGGCCGCCCTGCTCGCGAAGATCCGCACCATCGGCAAGCTGGTCGCGGGGGCGCCGCCCCCTGCCGCCGGCGTCGCCCCGCCCGCGCCGGCCGCGGCTTCCGCTCCGCCCGTCGCGCGCCTGGTCGCCATCGGCGCGTCCACCGGCGGACCGATCGCGCTGGCGCGGCTGCTGGCACGCTGGCGTCCGCCGGCCGACACGGCCGCCGTCGTCGTGCAACACATCGATCCCGCCTTCGCCGGCCAGCTGGCGCGGTGGCTGGGCGAGCAGGCGGCCGTGCCGGTGCGGGCGATCGCCGGCGGCGAGCCGGTCGAAGGCGGCATCGTGCAGGTGGCGGCCAGCGACGACCACCTGCGCCTCACGCCCGAGCGCCGCCTCGTCTACGACGCCCATCCGCGCGACGAGATCTACCGGCCGTCGATCGACGTGTTCTTCCACTCGGTGGCGCGGCACTGGAACGGCAACGCCACCGGCGTCCTGCTCACGGGCATGGGGCGCGACGGCGCCGCGGGCCTGCTCGCGCTGCGCCAGGCCGGCCACGCCACGATCGCGCAGGACGAAGCCAGCAGCGCCGTGTACGGCATGCCGCGCGCGGCGGCGGAACTGGGCGCCGCCGGCAGGATTTTACCGCTCGATAAGATTGCTGCCGCCTTGGGGTAGAATGGCGGCCCAACGTACATACTCCAACCTCCTCGACGATTATCCCGCGATGTCCGCAGTCAGCCACATCGTCGTCGGCGAGCGGGACGAAGCCGACTACAAGGTGCGCGTCCTGCTGGTCGACGACCAGCTCATCATCGTGGAAGCCGTGCGCCGCATGCTGGCGCGCCACCACGACATCGAGTTCCATTTCGTCACCGACCCGCAGGCGGCCCACGCGGCGGCGCGGCGGATCCGGCCGACCGTGATCCTGCAGGATCTCGTCATGCAAGGCACCGACGGCTTCCAGCTGATCCGGTCCTACCGGGAGGACGAGGCGCTGCGCGACATTCCCGTGGTCGTGCTGTCCACGCGCGACGAGGCGAAGCTGAAGGCGCACGCGTTCGGCGTCGGCGCCCACGACTACCTCGTCAAGGTGCCCGACGAGCTGGAACTGGTTGCGCGCATCCGCCGCCATGCCGCGGCCTACATCAGCGGCCTGCAGCGCGACGCCGCATACCGGTCGCTCCGCGCGAGCCGGGAAGACCTCGCGCGCGCCAACGAGGAATTGCGCAAGCTGGCCGCGCTGGACGGCCTGACCGGGATCGCCAACCGCCGCCGCTTCGACGAGGCCATCCACATCGAATGGAACCGGGGACGACGCCGGCAGGCGCCGCTGGCGCTGCTGCTGTGCGACGTCGACCATTTCAAGCTGTACAACGACCACCTGGGCCATCCGGCCGGCGACCTGTGCCTCAAGAAGGTGGCGGCGGTGCTGACCGGGCAGCTGAAGCGCCCGGCCGACCTGGCGGCGCGCTATGGCGGCGAGGAATTCGTGCTGCTGCTGCCGGACACCGGCCTCGCCGGCGCCCTGCGCGTGGGCGAGGCGTGCCGCGCGGGCCTCGAGCAGCTGGCCCTGCCGCATCCGGGGGCGCCGGGCGGCATCGTCACGATGTCGATGGGCGTGGCCTGCATCGTGCCGGGCGAGGACGACGGCCCCGACGCCCCTGACGCCCTCGTTGCGCGCGCCGATGCCGCGCTGTACGACGCCAAGCGCGGCGGCCGCAACCGGGTCGCCCCGGCCGGGTGAGTCAGACCAGCACGGGTTCCGGCTCGAGCCGCACGCCGAAGCGTGCCTCGACGTCCGCCTGGATGGCGCGCGCGAGCGCCATGATCTCCGCGCCCGTCGCGCCGCCATTGTTGACCAGCACGAGCGCCTGCTTCGGATAGACGCCCGCGCGTCCCAGGGTTTTACCCTTCCAGCCGCAGCGGTCGATCAGCCAGCCCGCGGCCAGCTTTTCGCTGCCGTCCGGCTGGGCGTGGTGCACGAGGTCCGGCCACGCGTCCAGCAGGCGCGCGCAGTGCTCGCGCGTCACGACCGGATTCTTGAAGAAGCTGCCCGCGTTGCCGATCTCGGCCGGATCGGGCAGCTTGCGGCGGCGGATCGCGATCACGGCGTCGGCCACGGCGCGCGCGCTGGGCGCGTCGACGCCCGCGAGCGCCTGCGCCAGTTCCGCGTAGCGCAGGTTCGGCGTCCACCTGCGCGGCAGCGCGAAGGTCACGTCCAGCACGACGAGGGTGCTGCCATCCGCATGCTTGAACACGCTGTCGCGGTAGCCGAAGCGGCACGCGGCGGCGTCCATGGTGCGGATCGCGCCGTCCGCGAAATCGAACACGGTCAGTGCGTGGAAACGGTCCTTGACCTCGGCCCCGTAGGCGCCGATGTTCTGGATCGGCGAGGCGCCGACGGTCCCCGGGATCAGCGCCATGTTCTCCAGGCCGCCCAGGCCCTGCGCCAGCGTCCATTCCACGAAGGCGTGCCAGTTCTCGCCCGCACGCGCACGCACGAGGATGGCGTCGTCCGTCGCGCCGACGATCTCCTTGCCGGCCAAGGCCATGTGCAGCACGAGCGCGTCGACCTCGTCCCGCGCGATCAGGAGGTTGCTGCCGCCGCCGAGCACGAGGCGCGGCAGCGCGGCGAGAAGCGGGTCGGCGGCGACGGCCTGCAACTGGGCCGGGTCGGTCACGCGCAGGTAGCGCTTCGCGCGTGCGGGGATGCGGAAGGTGTTGAAGGACTCGAGGGAGACGTCGGAAGACAGGGGCAGTTCGGCTGGCATGGCTGGGGCGGGTAGTGTTTGGCGCATTATAGTGGTTACAATATCGCCATTCATCACTGTGCAAGGAAAAAATACGATGCCATCGTTTGATGTGGTCTGCGAAGCAGACATGGTCGAAGTCAAGAACGCCGTCGAGCAATCCAACAAGGAAATCGGCACCCGCTTCGACTTCAAGGGCAGCTCGGCCAAGGTCGAGCAGAAGGAACGAGAGATCACCGTGTTCGGCGATTCCGACTTCCAGCTCGGCCAGGTGCGCGACGTGCTGTTGAACAAAATGACCAAGCGTAAGGTCGACGTGCGCTTCCTCGACGAAGGCAAGATCGAGAAGATCGGCGGCGACAAGGTCAAGCAAGTCCTCAAGGTGCGCAACGGCATCGAGACGGAAGACGCGAAGAAGATCACCAAGCTCATCAAGGAGAGCAAGCTGAAGGTGCAAGCCTCGATCCAGGGCGAAACCGTGCGCGTCACCGGCAAGGATCGCGATACGCTGCAGGAAGCGATCGCGCTGATGCGCAAGGAAGTGAAGGACCTGCCGCTGGAATTCAACAACTTCCGCGACTGAACGTTCCCCGCCCGCTCCGCACGACCGTGCGGCAAATGGTGCTCTCGGCCCACCCCCGCGTGGGGTAAAATGCGGGGCGAGAGAGCACGCCAGTCGGCGGCGTTACCTATAACAACGAGTTGAATAGCAATGAAACGTGTTGATGATTTCCGCCTGCGTTTGGGCAACAAGGAATACGTGCCCATCATGATCGGCGGAATGGGCGTGGACATCTCCACGTCGGAACTGGCCCTGGAAGCGGCCCGGCTGGGCGGTATCGGCCACATTTCCGATGCGATGGTGCCGGACGTGTCGGACCGCAAGTTCGACACCAGCTTCGTCAAGGAAAAGACCAAGCTGTACAAGTTCAACATCAACAACATGGACAAGTCGGTCGTCCAGTTCGACCTGGAACGCCTGGCCGAAGCGACGCGCCTGCACGTGGGCGCGACCATGGCGGCGAAGAAAGGCGATGGCCTGATCTTCGTGAACTGCATGGAAAAGCTGACGATGAACGCGCCGAAGGAAACCCTGCGCACCCGCCTGTCGGCGGCGCTGGACGCGGGCATCGACGGCATCACGATGTCGGCCGGCCTGCACCTGGGCTCGTTCGAACTCATCAAGGACCATCCGCGCTTCCGCGACGCCAAGCTGGGCATCATCGTCTCGTCCGTCCGTGCCCTGCAACTGTTCCTGCGCAAGGTGTCGCGCCTGAACCGCCTGCCCGACTACGTCATCGTGGAAGGCCCGCTGGCCGGCGGCCACCTGGGCTTCGGCATGGAAGACTGGAAGGACTACGACCTGCACACGATCATGGACGAGATCCATGCGTACCTGAAGGCCGAGCAGCTCGACATCCCGCTGATCGCGGCCGGCGGCATCTTCACGGGCAGCGACGCCGTGTCGTTCCTGGAAAAGGGCGCGGGCGGCGTGCAGGTGGCGACCCGCTTCACGGTGACCCACGAATGCGGCCTGCCGGACGCCGTCAAGCAGGAATACTTCCGCGCCAGCGAAGAGGACATCATCGTCAACGGCGTCTCGCCGACGGGCTATCCGATGCGGATGCTGAAGCAGACCCCGGCGATCGGCTCGGGCATCCGTCCCGGCTGCGAATCGTACGGCTACCTGCTGGACGCGACGGGCAATTGCGCCTACATCAACTCGTACAACCGCGAAGTGCAGGCGAATCCGGGCCAGAAGAACATCCAGGTGTTCGACAAGACGTGCCTGTGCACCCACATGCGCAACTTCAACTGCTGGACTTGCGGCTCGACGACGTACCGCCTGAAGGACACGACGCACAAGCTGTCGGACGGCACCTACCAGATCCTGTCCGCCGAACACGTGTTCAAGGATTACCAGTTCAGCGTGGACAACCAGATCGCGCTGCCGCCCCGCCAGGAAGCGGCCGCCTGACGGCTAGCATAATCGACCGAAAGGCGTGCTGCGGCACGCCTTTTCTTTTGGCGGAACGGAAACGCGGCCAGGCTGTCCAATGGGTTCCATCGACACCGGGAGAGCCGGCATGTCCGAGTCCGAAGCGCCCAGCCGCTGCGTCTTCCTCACCGACGAGACCGGGACCATCCAGGCTTGGAACGACGGCTGCACCGCCGTATTCGGCCTGGCGGCCGACCAGGTTTTCGGCCGCCCCGTCACCACGCTGTTCACACCGCGGGGGCGCGATGCCTGGAGCGCAGGCTGGAGCGCCCTCGCCGGCCATCCCGAAGGCGCCGAGGTCCATGTCGAGCTCATGTGCGCACACGGACGCGTGCTCGAAGGCACGCTGACGCTCGCGCCGCTGGTCGATGCCGAAGGACGCAAGCACGGCTGCGCCGTCGCGGTCGCCACGGGCTGCGCGCGGGGCGGCACGGAAGCCGAACGGGTCGCGCGCACGCCGCTGTCCGCCATCGTCGACACGTTCCCCGGCACCTTTTACGTGCTCAATCGCGAAGGCCGCTTCATCCTCTGGAACCACAATCTCGAAAAAGTCACGGGGATGACGCCGGACGAACTGGGTGCCACGCGCGCCCTCGACCTGATCGAGCTGCCGCAGCGCGCGCCGCTGGCGAACGGCATTCGCGACGTGTTCGACGAAAACGGCGAACTGAAGCTGGAGATCGACTTCGTGGCGCGCAGCGGCCGCGAGACGCCGGTGCTGCTGAACGGGACGAAGATCCGCTGCAACGGCGGCGAATACCTGTTCGGCACGGGAATCGACGTGGCCGAGCGGCGCGCGCACGAACAGCAGTTGCGCCTGCGCGAACGCGCCCTGCACGCGGCCAGCAACGGCATCGTGATCACCCGGCTGGACAACGGCCAGAGTGTCATCGAATACGTGAACCCGGCCTTCGAACGCATCACGGGCTATCCGGCGGACGAGATCCTGGGCACGGACCCGCGCTTCATGGCCGCGCCCGGCATGGACCTCGCGGAACGCGCCCAGCTGCGCGACGCGGTCGCGGCGCGGGTCGGCGCCAAGGTCGTGCTGCGCAACCTGCGCAAGAACGGCGAGCTGTTCTGGAACGACCTCTCCATCACCCCCGTGCAGGACGAACACGGCGTCGTCACGCACTACATCGGCGTGATCACGGACGTCACGGCCACCATGCTGCGCACGGCGCACCTGGAGCACGAGGTCAACCACGATCCGCTGACGGGCCTCGCCAACCGCAACCTCCTGTGGGACCGGCTGGAGCAGGCGCTGCACCTCGCGCAGCGCCACAAATCGCTGGTCGCCACCGTGCTGATCGACCTCGACAACTTCAAGGCCATCAACGACACGTTCGGCCACGAGGCGGGCGACGTCGTGCTGAAGGTCGTGGCGCGCCGCCTGCAGGCATCCGTGCGCGACAGCGACACGGTGGCGCGCATGTCCGGCGACGAGTTCGTGCTGGTCCTCGCCAACCAGCCGTCGCTGCGTTTCACCCTGCGCATGGTCGAGCGGCTGCGCCAGAGCTTCGCGATTCCCGTCGCCTTCAACAACCGCGAGATCCACGTCGGCGCAAGCGTCGGTGTGTCGCTGTACCCGCACGACGGCGCCACCGCGGCGGAGCTCGTGCGCGCGGCCGACCTCGCGATGTACCACGGCAAGGGCAGCGGCCGCAACGACGTCCACTTCTTCTCGGCCGACATGAAATCGAGCACGGAAGCGAAGCACCGCATCGAACTGGCGCTGCGCGACGCGCTCGACCACGACGAACTGTTCCTGCTGTACCAGCCGCGCGTGGCCATCGCGACCCAGCGCGTCGCCGGCTTCGAGGCGCTGCTGCGCTGGCGCCACCCGGACCAGGGCGTGCTGTCCCCTGCCCGCTTCCTCGCCGAGGCCGAGGAAAGCGGCGTGATCGTCCCCATCGGCCAGCGTGTGCTCGACCAGGCCTGCGCCTTCGCCGCCCGGTTGCGTGCCGCGGGGTACGTGGACGTGCCCGTGACCGTCAACGTCTCGCACCGCGAGTACACCCAGCCGGGCTTCCTCGCCTGCCTGGCCGACCGCCTGACCCGCCACCGGCTGCCGCCGCGCAGCCTGCAGGTCGACCTGCGCATCGATACCCTGATCCGCAATCCGGCACTGGGCCACGAATTGGCGGAACAATTGCATACGCTGGGTGTCGACCTGTCCGTCGACGGTTTCGGCGCGGGCTTGTGCGACCTCGGCTTTTTACAGCAGCTGGCCGCCACGCAGGTCAAGCTGGCGCACACGACGGTCCAGGCGCTGACCGACGGCGGCCAGGCCGTGGCCAAGAGCCTGATCGACATCGGGCACAACCTGAACATGAAAGTGGTGGCCGAGGCCGTGGAGACGCGGCCCCAGCTGGACTTCCTCGCATCGCATGGCTGCGACCAGATCCAGGGCATCTGGGTCAGCGAACCGCTCCCGGCGGAGGCGGCGCAGCGCATGCTGGAAGAGCAGCAGCCGGCGTGATCACCCTTCGCTGGTGATCCGCTTGATCAACGCGCCGAGCACGTCTTCCGCCATGTCGTTGGACACCTGGCACGTCCCCGCATTCTCGTGCCCGCCGCCACCGTACTCGAGCATCAACGCGCCGATATTCGTCTTCGACGTGCGGTTGAGAATCGACTTCCCCGTCGCGAACACCGTGTTCTGGTTCTTCAAGCCCCACAACACGTGGATCGAGATATTGGTCTCGGGAAACAGCGCATAGATGATGAACCGGTTGCCCGCATAGATCACGGGTTCCTCGCGCAGGTCGAGCACGACGAGGTTGCCGTGGACCTTGGCGCAGCGCCGGATCTGCTCCTTGCACTGCTCGCTGTGCTCGAAGTACAGCCGGGTGCGTTCCTGCACGTCCGGCAGCTGCATGATCTGGCCGATCGTGTGGGTGCGGCAGTGATCGATCAGGTCCATCATCAGCTGGTAGTTCGAGATGCGGAAATCGTGGAAGCGGCCCAGTCCCGTGCGCGCATCCATCAGGAAATTCAGCAGGTTCCAGCCCTGCGGATCCAGCACTTCCTCGCGCGTGAACCGCGCCGCGTCGGCCTTGTCGACGGCATCCATCATGTCGCGCCAGGCGGCCGGGAATGCGCGCGTGGCGCCGTAGTGCTCGTAGACGACCCGTGCGGCCGACGGCGCCTTCGGATCGATGACATGGTTCTCGCGCCGGCCCGTGTTGCGGATCGTTTCCGACAAATGATGGTCGAATGCCAGGTGTGCACCGGCAACATACGGCAAATTCGTCGTGATGTCGCGCGCACTGATCGCGATCTTGCCGTCCTGCATGTCCTTCGGGTGGACGAACAGGATCTCGTCGATCAGGTCCAGGTGCTTGAGGAGGACGGCGCACACGAGGCCGTCGAAATCGCTGCGGGTAACGAGGCGGTAACGCTTGGGAACGGCAGACATCGGCAAACCCCTTTCATGTCGAGAATGAAGCATGGGCTGGCGCAGCCAGGACGTCGTCCATCATACCGCGCAATATTGCTGATTAACAGTTTTTCTATACGTCATCAAGGCGTCATCAATTCGTGCATTCCAGGGCACGAATCGTGCAGGCTGTCGCAAACCGATGGCAAAGCGCGCGCCACGGAACTAAAGTTGCAACATCCCAACAGTGGCCGACCGCGATGGCAGCGGTTACACTCGGCGCACCTTTTGATAAAGATCAGTTTCATGCAAACACGGCGTTCTACCCAGCAAACTTTCTCGAATACCCTGTCGGCGCTGTACCGGGCCTTCGACGCGGTGGCGACGTGGGTCACGCAGTTGTCGTGGTGGAAGTTCTTTCTGTTCGCCGCCCTGATGCTGGTCGCCGGTAAGATTTTGCAGGATGAATTGTTCTCCGGCGGCGAGGAAGAAATCGCCCGGACGGAACACAGCGCGCGCCGGCCCGAGCCGACCGTCACGATCGACGACAGCGGCATCCACATCAATCCAGGGAAGAACAGCCGGCGCGGCACGATCACGATCAATCCGGAAGTCGAGGCCGCCAAGGCGGAAGCCGCCGCGAAAGCTGCTGCGGCGGCGCACGCGGCGGTGACGGGCAAGGCCGAAGAGGCCGAGGCCAGGGCAGCCGAAGCGGAGCGGGCGGCCGACGAAGCGCAACACGCGGCCGACGCCGCCGACGCCGCGGTGCCCGCCCCGCCGGCGCCGCCGGCACCGCCCGCCCCGGCCGCGAACAAGGCGCCGGTCGCCAAGAACCTGCGCGGCGCCAACGGCGAGGAAGTCCACATCGACCTGCCGCCGCAAATCGGCGAAGAGTTATCCAACGCCATCGAAGCGGCCGTCGACGACGCCGCCGAAGCCAAGGCGCGCAGCTACCACAAGCAGGCGTCGACGTGGTTCACGAGCTTTGTCTGGCTGCTGATCCTCGCATTGTTCGGCACCAAGGCCCTCGTGGGCGGCAAGAAGCGCGCGGAAGCCGAGATGCAGTCGGCCACGGCCGCCGCCGAGCGCGAGTCGATGCAGCGCCAGCTGTCCGAAGCGAAGATGCAGGCCATGCAGGCCCAGGTCGAACCGCACTTCCTGTTCAATACGCTCGCTTCCGTCGAGCACCTGATCGAGACCAATCCGCCGCGCGCATCCGCCATGCAGCGGACACTCATCCAGTACCTGCGCGCCGTGCTGCCGCAGATGCGCGACAACAACCTCGTGACGAACCTGGGCCGCGAAGTCGACATGGTCAAGTCCTACCTCGACCTGCTCAAGATGCGCATGGAAGAGCGCCTGACCGTCGAGCTGAACGTGCCGGACGGCCTGCGCAGCGCGGCGTTTCCCCCGATGATGCTGCAATCGATGGTCGAGAACGCGATCAAGCACGGCCTCGAATGCAAGCCCGAGGGTGGCCACCTGGCCGTCAGGGCGGAAGTGGTCGACAGCAAGCTGCGCGTGACGGTCGCGGACGACGGCGTCGGCTTCGGCGTGATGCCCAGCAAGGGCACCGGCCTGGGCCTGTCCAACATCCGCGAGCGCCTGAAACTGCTGCACGGCGAGGCGGGCCAGCTGCACATCGCGGCCAACAGCCCGAGCGGGGTGATCGCTACCATCGAAGTGCCGTACCAGCTGGCACCCAAGTAAGCATTCCGGGTATTGCTAGTAACGACAATTCGTTGAATAATCGACACTCCTTCACTGCCCGCCCCCGACCATGCCTACCGCTATCATTGCCGACGACGAAAGACTGATGCGCGACCTGCTGCGCACCCGATTGTCCCAGGTGTGGCCGGACCTCGAGATCGTCGGGGAGGCGAAGAACGGCGACGAGGCGGTGCAACTGGTCGGCGAACTGAAGCCCGACCTGACCTTCCTCGACATCCGCATGCCGGGCAAGACGGGCATGGAAGCGGCGCGCGACATCGGCGACGCGAGCCAGGTCGTGTTCGTCACCGCTTACGACCAGTACGCCGTGGAAGCGTTCGAACGGGGCGCCATCGACTACGTGCTGAAACCGCCCGAGCCGGAACGCCTCAAGATCACCGTCGAGCGCCTGAAGGAACGCCTGGCCACGCCCGCGCAGGCCGCGAGCGCATCCGTGAACGTCAGCGACACGGTGACGGCGATGCTGTCCCAACTGGCGGAAAAGATCGCCGCCCCGAAGCCGAAATACCTGCAATGGATCCAGGCCAGCATCGGCCAGGACCTGCGCATGATCCCGGTCGAGGAAATCCTGTTCTTCCGTTCCGATGAAAAATATACCTGCGTTCAGACCGAGAAATTCGAGGCGCTGATCCGCAAGCCGGTGCGCGACCTGGCCGAAGAGCTCGATCCGTCGCTGTTCTGGCAGATCCACCGCGCCACGCTCGTGAACGTGAACGCCATCGAAGGCGTGACGCGCGACATCCGCGGCCGCCACTTGGTGCTGATCAAGGGCCGCCCGGAAAAACTCGAAGTCAGCCGCAGCTTCCTGCACCTCTTCAAGCAGATGTAAGTCAAGCCAGCAGTTTGCACGGCGGGTAAGGTAGATGCCGGACCCGCAAAGCGGGTTGTTTTCTATCAAGCAAGTTCGATGAAACGACCGCGCCGCCCCCGCGTTTCCGGCAGGTCCGCAGCCTGGTTCCTGACCGGGGTCGCGGCCGGCTACTGGCTGGGCCGGCGCTTCCGAGAGGAGCTTGAAACCGTGCAGGCCAGCCGCCAGACCGTCAACCACGTCAGCGAAGCCATCATCTCCGCCGACCTGTCGAACACCATCGTCATGGCCAATCCGGCCGCGGCCGCCCTGTTCGGCACGAGCGTCGAGCAGATGGTGGGAAGTCCGCTGGGACGCTATATCGAGTCGCCGGACGGGGACGGGGACGAACCCGTGGATTACTTCCGCCCGGGCGGCGGCCGCGCCGGGCGCCGCGCCACCGACTACACCGTGACGGGCCTGCGCGGGGACGGCGAACGGTTCCCCATCGAGGGCTCCGTCTCGCGCACCAACGACGGCGCGCCTTTCTACACGGTCGTCATGCGCGACGTCAGCGACCGCCGCCGCGTGCAGGAAAAACTCACGCGCTCGCACGACCAGTTGCGCCAGCTGTCCGCCGCGCTGCAGACGATCCGCGAGGAAGAGCGCACCCACATCGCGCGCGAACTGCACGACGACCTCGGCCAGCTGCTCGCGTCGCTGCGCATGGACCTCACCCTGCTGCAGAAGGCCGACGGCACGCCCAGGGAAAGCCTGCGCCTGATGCGCGGCATGGAAGACAACCTGCTCACGGCCATCACGTCGCTGCGCCGCATCGCCACCAACCTGCGTCCGCGCGCGCTCGACGAAGGCGGCCTGTATTTCGCGCTGCAGGGCCTGCGCGACGATTTCATCGAACGCTACGCCATCCCGACCACCCTGCTGGCCGACGAGGCCGAGCTGCGCCTGGACGACACGGCCAGCACGGCCATCTTCCGCATCGTGCAGGAAGCGCTGACGAATATCGCCCGCCACGCGCAGGCCACGCGCGTCATGATGAACCTGTTCCGGCTGAACAGCGACCTGCTCATCACGATCCGCGACGATGGCCGCGGGATCCGTCCGGAAGACATGGAAAAGGCGGAATCGCTGGGCCTGATCGGCATGCGCGAACGGGTCTGGGCCATGAAGGGCGAGATCACGATCGGCGCCGACGAACCGCACGGCACCCGCATCGACATCGTGCTGCCGCTGCACGATCACCTCGTGTAATCCCGCCGTCACGGATTGATGACAACACAAATGTGGTAATTACACAACATTTCGCTGTGTCATCAAATCGACATATCGCTTCGATAAGATTCGTGCCGATCAAGCAAGTGATGCCAACGTCGCTTGAGTCGACCGAAATCTTATTGGAGAAACCTGAATGCAAGTCAAACGCCTGGTTGCCGCCTTGGTAGCCGCCGCCCCCCTGTTCGCCGCTGCACAGAGCAACGTGACCCTGTACGGTGTCGTCGACGCCGCCATCGAATCCGCCGACGCGGGTGGTTCCGTCGGCCGTCACACCAACGTCCAGTCCGGCAACCAGTCGGGCAGCCGTTTCGGCTTCCGCGGTACGGAAGACCTGGGCAACGGCCTGAAGGCCATTTTCAACCTGGAAGCGGGCGTCGCCGTCGACACCGGCGCGCAAGACTCTTCCGGCCTGTTCCAGCGCCGCGCCGTCGTGGGCCTGGAAGGTGCATTCGGTACCCTGACGCTGGGCCGCGAATACTCGCCGATCGCCGCCGTTGCCGCCGCCACCGACGAATTTGGCCAGGGCTTCTACGGCAACAACCTGTCCAGCTTCGGTTCGGGCCGCGTGACGCGCCGCCTGGCCAATTCGGTCAACTACAAGAGCGCATCGTTCAATGGCTTCGACCTGCTGGCCACCTACTCGGCCGGCGAAAAGACGACCGGTCCGTCGGGCGACCTGAAGGGCATCGGTGCCGAATACAAGATGGGTGGCCTGTACCTGGGCGCCGCCTACCACACGCTGAAGCGCGTTGCGACGGGCAACGACAAGGAATACGGCGCCGGCGCCGCGTACAAGTTCGACGACATCGGCGGCCTGGAGATCAAGGCCAACTACCTGTCGGCCGATCCGGATGGCGCGAACAACAAGTTCAAGCAGTACAACCTGGGCGCCGGCTACCCGTTCGGCGCGAGCAAGGTCTACGTCAACCTGCAGCAGAGCAAGCTGGAAAACGGCGCCAAGGGCAATGCCTGGGCACTGGCCTACAGCTACTCGCTGTCGAAGCGCACGAACCTGTACGCGACCTACGCCAACATGGACAACAACGGCCTGGCCACCTTCGGCCTGAACTCGGGTTCGAACAACGTGACCCCGGCCGCGACGGCACTGGGCGCGGATCCGTCGGTGTTCACCGTCGGCATGCGCCACACGTTCTAAGCACGCGTCACTTCAGGCGGCAGGTGAGCAGCCAGTAATAAGTCAACCGCTCGATGCGGATCTCCCTCACCTCGCCGCCCAGCCGTTTGCGCAGCGCGCTGTCGGCCGGATAATTTTTCGGCAACTCGAACCGCTCGCCATCCGGCGCCGCGACGATTTCATAGGTATTGCCCTGCGCGTCCGTGCGCGCGATCGTCGTGCTGCTGCCTTCGACGTACGCGTCGTCCAGCAGGATCAGGGTGACGTCGCGGCCGAGCCGCGCGCGCAGCTGGGCCAGCAGCGCGTCCTGCTCGTCGCGCTTCAGGTGCGACCACCAGAAGCCGACGAATACACAGGTAAAGGTGCCCAGGTCGTCGGGAAGGTCAAGGCCGTCGACGCGGCGGAAGCTCACCTTGCCCTCGGGGAAACGGCGGGTCGCAGCCCGCTCGATCATTGTATCGAGGATGTCGGTGGCCAGCACCTTGTCCGCCGTCGCGGCGATCACCTCGGTCCAGTAGCCGGTGCCGCAAGCCAGTTCCAGCACGGTCTGTCCGCGCACCAGTTGCGCGATGCGTTCGCGCACTGTCGATAAGTCGTTGGCGCGTTCCGCTCGCGACAGCGCGGCGTCCGCGGCCTGCATGCTGCTCGCGTAGTAGCGCGCGACGGGATCATTCTGTCGATTCATATTAAAGCTCGTAATTTTCACTGGTGCCGCGCATCGCGGACTCGACCATCTTGCGGTTGAGCGTGGGGGCCAGCAGCTCGATGAACGTATAAATATAGCTGCGCAGATAGGCGCCCTGCTTCACCGCGACGCGCGAGACGTTCATGCCGAACAAGTGACCCACGGGAATCGCGCGCAGGTTGCGGTCGCGCTCGGTGTCGAACGCCATGCCGGCGATGATGCCGATGCCCATGCCCAGTTCCACATAGGTCTTGATGACGTCGGCGTCGATCGCTTCCAGCAGGACGTCCGGCTTGAGGTTGCGCAGTTCGAACGCATGGTCGATCTTGCTGCGGCCGGCGAACGCGGCGTCGTAGGTGATCAAGGGGTAGCCCGCGATCTCTTCCAGCGAGATCGCCTTCGACTTCGTCAGTGCGTGCTCGTGCGGCACGACGAGGACGTGTTCCCATTGATAACACGGCAAGGTGATCAGGCCGTCGACGGCCGCGATCGATTCCGTCGCGATGGCGAGGTCGGCCTGGTCGTTCTTGACCATGTCGGCGATCTGGCGCGGATTGCCTTGCAATAAAGACAATCTCACTTTCGGGTAGCGCTGCATGAACGCCTGCACGATCTTGGGCAGCATGTAGCGCGCCTGCGTGTGCGTGGTGGCGATGGTGAAGCTGCCGCTGTCCTGGGCGGCATATTCCTTGCCGATGCGCTTGAGGCTGTCGATCTCCTGCATGATCAGCTCGACCGAGTGCAGGACGAGGCGGCCCGGCTCCGTCAGGCCGCGGATGCGCTTGCCGTGGCGGGTGAAAATGTCGACCCCGAGCTCCTCCTCCAGTTCGATGATGGCTTTCGACACCCCGGGTTGCGACGTGAACAACGCCTTGGCGGCGTCGGTCAGGTTGAAGTTCTGGCGGACCGCTTCGCGCACGAAACGTAGTTGGTGTAGGTTCATTGCCCTTATCTTGTCGATCCGATCCCGCATTTTACAAGGATGCTTATACCGCAGGCTCATATAAGCAAATAAATTCTCCGTCGTTTGGAATATAGCTGGATTTTATTAATATTCGGCTTAGTTTGGGTCAGGATTGGCCCGCCCCTAAGGAATCTTGCCCATGTACCGTTACGACCAATACGACCATCTCATCGTACGTGAACGCATCGCCCAGTACCGCGACCAGGTACGGCGCCGTCTCGCCGACGAGTTGACCGAAGAAGAATTCCTGCCGCTGCGCTTGCAGAACGGCCTGTACATGCAGCGTCATGCCTACATGCTGCGCATCGCCGTGCCGTACGGCCTGCTGTCGACGGCGCAGATGCGCATGTTCGCGCACATCGCCCGCAAGTACGACCGCGGCTATGGCCACTTCACGACGCGCCAGAACATCCAGTTCAACTGGATCGAGCTGGAACAGACCCCGGACATCCTGACGGACCTGGCTTCGGTCGAGATGCACGCGATCCAGACGTCGGGCAATTGCATTCGTAACACCACGACGGACGAATTCGCCGGCGTCGCCGCGGACGAGATCGTCGATGCGCGCCCGTACGCGGAAATCATCCGCCAGTGGAGCACCTTCCACCCCGAGTTCATCGCCCTGCCCCGCAAGTTCAAGATCGCGATCAATGGCGCCGTGGAAGATCGCGCCGCGATCGCCGTCCACGACATCGGCCTGACGGCCGTGCGCAACGAGGCCGGCGAAGTCGGCTTCAAGTTCATGGTCGGTGGCGGCCTCGGCCGTACGCCTATCCTGGGCAGCGTGATCAACGAATTCGTGCCCTGGCAGCACCTGCTGACGTACACGGAAGCGATCATGCGCGTGTACAACCAGTTCGGCCGCCGCGACAACAAGTACAAGGCCCGCATCAAGATCCTCGTGAAAGCCGTGGGCGCGGAAGAATTCGCGCGCATGGTCGAGGCGGAATTCGCCGACCTGAAGGATGGTCCGGAAACGCTGACCCGCGAGGAAGTCGAACGCGTGGCGCAATGGTTCAATCCGAAGCCCTACCTGACCTTGCCGAACATCGACCCGCGCGCGGAGCATGCCGACAACAAGGCGTTCGCCAACTGGCTGCAGCGCAACGTCAAGCCGCACAAGGTGCCGGGCTATGCGTCCGTCGTGCTGTCGCTCAAGAAGACCGGCGTGCCGCCGGGCGACGCGACGGCCGAGCAGATGGATTTCGTGGCCGACCTGGCCGACAAGTACAGCTTCAGCGAACTGCGCGTGACGCACGAGCAGAACCTCGTGCTGGCCGACGTCGAGCAGTCGAAACTGTTCGAAGTGTGGCAACAGGCGAAGGCCCGCGGCCTCGCGACGCCGAACATCGGCCTCTTGACCGACATGATCTCGTGCCCGGGCGGCGACTACTGCTCGCTGGCGAACGCGAAATCGATCCCGATCGCGGCTGCCATCGCCGAGCGTTTCGACAACCTGGACTTCCAGCACGACATCGGCGACATCGAACTGAACATTTCGGGCTGCATCAACGCCTGCGGCCACCACCACGTGGGCCACATCGGCGTGCTGGGCGTGGACAAGGACGGTTCGGAGTGGTACCAGGTGTCGATCGGCGGCGCCCAGGGCAACGAATCGGCCATCGGCAAGATCATCGGTCCGTCGTTCTCGGCACCGCAGATGCCGGAAGTCATCGGCCGCCTGCTCGAGGTCTACGTGAAGAACCGCGTCGAGGGCGAACGCTTCGTCGACGTGGCGCAGCGCCTCGGTGTCGCGCCGTTCAAGGAACATGTTTATGCGACGCCGATCCCGGCCGGCGCACTGGTTGGGGAAGACGAATATGCCTAATTTCGAATTGCACTCGCACAAGCAGATCATCAAGCACCGCGAGGTGGTCGACGACGACTGGAGCGTCCTGAAACTCGTCGAAGACGGCACGCCGGAGACCGTTGAAGTCCCGGCCGGCAAGGTCATCGTCCCCCTGAAAGTCTGGCTGGCACAGCGCGAGCAGCTGCTGGGCCGTGCCGCCCGCAAGGAACTGGGCATCTGGTTCGCGTCGGACGAGCTGGCGCACACGGTCAAGGACGACCTCGACAAGTTCGCCGTCGTCGCCGTCGACTTCCCGAAGTTTTCCGACGGCCGCGGCTATTCGATCGCCTATAACCTGCGCAAGCGCCTGGGCTACCAGGGCGAGCTGCGCGCGATCGGCGACGTGCTGCGCGACCAGCTGTTCCAGATGTTCCGCTGCGGCTTCAACGCCTATGCGACGCGCCAGGATCGCAACATCCACGACGCGCTGAAAGGCCTGACGGTGTTTTCGGAAACCTACCAGGCATCCGTCGACAACGAACTGCCGCTGTTCCGCCGCCACCAGCGTGGCGCACTGCCCGAACACAGCGACGTCGGCGCCGGCATCTGACGAGCAAACAAGGAAACCCATGAGCGACCTGAACGCGCGGGTGAATGAGACCCGCGGCATCCTGGAGCGCATTGCGCGCGATTTTTCGCCCGCCGTGTTCGCTTCCAGCCTGGCGGCCGAGGACATGGTCCTCACCGACCTGATCTTGAAGGCCGGCCTGCCGATCACCATCTTCTCGCTGGAGACCGGTCGCCTGCACAAGGAAACCCTGGCCATGATCGACAAGGTCAAGGCCCATTACGGCCACGACATCGTCGTGATGCGTCCGAAGCAGGAACTGGTCGACGAGTATGTGAGCAAGAACGGCCTGAACGCGTTCTACGACAGCGTCGAGCTGCGCAAGGGCTGCTGCTACGTGCGCAAGGTCGAACCGCTGGGCCGCGCCCTCGCCGGCAACAAGGCGTGGATCACGGGCCAGCGCCGCGCGCAGTCGACGACGCGCGCCGACCTGCCCGTGCAGGAAGACGATGCGGCGCACGGCATGGCCAAGTTCAATCCGCTGGCCGACTGGAGCGAAGAGGACGTGTGGGAATACATCCGCGGCAATAACGTGCCGTATAACGACCTGCACGACCGCGGCTACCCGTCGATCGGCTGCGAGCCCTGCACCCGCGCGATCCAGCCGGGCGAGGACGTGCGCGCCGGCCGCTGGTGGTGGGAAAACGCCGACTCCAAGGAATGCGGCCTGCACCTCGTGGACGGCAAGCTCATCCGAATCAAATCCGTTGCCGCGTAATCGGCTTCATCAAGACAATCAGGCACAGCAAATGACGACTTTTAGTGACACCCCGCTCGCCCTCAGCGACGTGAATGCGCGCCACCTGGACGCGCTCGAATCCGAAGCCATCCACATCCTGCGCGAAGTCGCGGCGGAATGCTCGAACCCCGCGCTGCTGTTCTCGGGCGGCAAGGACTCCGTCGTGCTGCTGCGCCTGGCCGAGAAGGCGTTCCGCCCGGGTAAATTCCCGTTCCCCCTCGTCCACATCGACACGGGCCACAACTTCGACGAAGTGATCGCCTTCCGTGACGCCCGCGTGGCCGAACTGGGCGAGCGCCTGATCGTCGGTTCCGTCGAGGACTCGATCAAGAAGGGCACCGTCCGCCTGCGCAACCCGCAGACGGATTCGCGCAATGCCGCGCAAGCCGTGACGCTGCTGGAAACCATCGCCGAATATGGCTTCGACGCCTGCATCGGCGGCGCCCGCCGCGACGAAGAAAAAGCCCGCGCGAAAGAGCGTATCTTCTCGTTCCGCGACGAATTCGGCCAGTGGGACCCGAAGGCCCAGCGTCCGGAACTGTGGGACCTGTATAACACCCGCGTGCACCCGGGCGAGAACATGCGCGTGTTCCCGATCTCGAACTGGACCGAGCTCGACGTCTGGCAATACATCGCCCGCGAAAAGCTGGCCCTGCCGCCGATCTATTTCGCGCACGAGCGCCAGGTGATCCCCCGTAACGGCCTGCTCGTACCGCTGACGCCGCTGACCCCGGCCCGCGACGGCGAAGAAGTCGAGACCCGCGTCGTGCGCTTCCGCACCGTCGGCGACATCTCGTGCACGTGCCCGGTCGCATCGGATGCGGCCACCGTCGACGCCATTATCGCCGAGACGGCGATCACCCAGATCACCGAGCGCGGCGCGACCCGCATGGACGACCAGACCTCGGAAGCCTCGATGGAAAAGCGCAAGAAACAAGGATATTTCTGATGAACGCCCTGAACGAAAACCTGAACCACGATAACGACCAGAGCGGCCAGGCCGGTCTGCTGCGTTTCATCACCGCCGGCTCCGTCGACGACGGCAAGAGCACCCTGATCGGCCGCCTGCTGTTCGACAGCAAGGGCATCTTCGCCGACCAGCTGGCCGCCGTGTCGCGCTCCAAGCACAAGCGCACCGTGGGCGACACGATCGACCTGTCGCTGCTGACGGACGGCCTGGAAGCCGAGCGCGAGCAAGGCATCACGATCGACGTCGCGTACCGCTACTTCGCCACGCCGAAGCGCAAGTTCATCATCGCCGACACCCCGGGCCACGAGCAGTACACGCGCAACATGGTGACGGGCGCGTCGACCGCCGACGCCGTCATCATCCTCGTCGACGTGTCGAAGGTGAAGCTGGGCGAAGATGGTTCGGTCGAACTGCTCGTGCAGACGAAGCGCCACTCGACCATCGCCAAGCTGCTGCAGATCGAGCATGTGATCGTCGCCGTCAACAAGATGGACCTCGTGAACTACGACCGCACCGTGTACGACCGCATCGTCGCGGAATACACGAAGTTCGCGGACACGCTGGGCCTGAAGGACATCACGGCGATCCCGCTGTCGGCACTCGCGGGCGACAACGTCGTCGAGCGCGGCGACAACATGCCGTGGTACGAAGGCCCGACCTTGATCGAGCTGCTGGAAGGCCTGTCGGTCTATGACGAGACCCACGCCGCCCCGTTCCGCTTCCCCGTGCAGCTGGTGGCGCGCCACAACGGCCACGAAGCCAACGACTTCCGCGGCTATATGGGGCGCATCGAGTCGGGCAAGGTCGCCGTGGGCGACAAGCTCGTCGTGCAGCCGTCCGGCCACAGCGCGACCGTGAAGGAAATCCTGACGTTCGACGGTCCGCTGCAGCAGGCCGTCGCCGGCCAGTCGGTCACGATCACGTTGAACGAGTACGTGGACATCTCGCGCGGCGACGTGCTGGCCCCGGCCGAGCAACCGGCCACCCTGCTGAAGCAGGTAAAAGCGGACGTGTGCTGGATGGCCGACGAGCCCCTGGACGTGCGCCGCAAGTACTGGATCAAGCACGGCACGCGCCAGACGATGGCCAAGGTCAAGTCCATCGACTCGGTCCTGGACGTCAACACGCAGACCCGCCGCACGGTCGACAACCCGGCCGAAGGCCTCAAGTTGAACGACATCGCCCAGATCGAACTGGCCGTGCAGCAGCCGCTGGCCGCCGACGCCTACGATGCGATCCGCGCAACGGGCGCCTTCATCCTCATCGATGAAGTTACCCATCAGACCGTTGCTGCGGGTATGATCCGTATTGACGCGTAACGAACGATAGAAAGGGATCCATGGCGGCGCTGGGAAAAGTTTATCTGATTGGAGCCGGACCCGGCGCTGCTGATCTCATCACCGTTCGCGGGGCACGCCTGCTCGGGGAGGCGGAGGTCGTGCTGTACGACGCCCTCGTCACCCCCGAGATGCTGGAACTGTGCAAACAGGCCGAGCTGATCCCGGTCGGGAAGCGCTCCGGCCAGCGCTCGACGGCGCAAACCGTCATCAATGAAAAACTCGTCGACGCCGCGCGCCGCTACCAGCGCGTCGTGCGCCTGAAAGGCGGCGATCCGATGCTGTTCGGCCGCGCCGACGAGGAACTGCGCGCGCTCGAGGAAGCGGGTATCGAGGTCGAAGTCGTCCCCGGCATCACGACGGCCGTCGCCGCCGCAGCGGCCACGCTCCAGCCGCTGACCAAGCGCGGCGTGGCGCGCAGCGTCGCCTTCTTCACGTCCAGTACCGCCCCGGACCAGCCGGACCATCCGGCCCTGCCCGAAACCGACACCCTCGTCCAGTACATGGGCGGCCGCGAAGCCGCGGCCACGGCGGAACGCCTGCTGGCCGAAGGCCGCCGGCCGGACCTGCCCGTCGTCGTCGTGGAAAACTGCAGCCGCGCGGACCAGCGCGTGCGCCGTCTGACCCTGGCCGACCTGGCCCACGGGCTCGACGTGGCGCATGGTCCCGTGCTCGTCATGATCGGCGAGGCAATGGCGGCTAGGCCGCATCAAGCCGTGGGGGCGGACAGCGCGGCCTGATCCCGGCCTGCTGCTTCCAGCCGTCGCCCCCGCGCAGGCGGGGGTCCAAGTAACATGCGTTGTCGCAATGCATGCAGAACTTGGGTTCCCGCCTTCGCGGGAACGACGGCCGTTATTCCGCCCGCGCCTCCAGCTCGGCCTCGAGCCGCTGCGCGGCCGCATGCGTATCCACCGCGATGCGGTTCAGGCGCGCCAGCGCCGCCGCCAGCCGCGCCCCGCATTCTCCCCCGCATTCGCGCACATGCCACAGCGCGAGATCGCAGCGCATGCGCGCCAGTTCCGCGCGCAGGCCGGCCAGCATGCGCCGCAGTGCGCCATCCGCATCGGATGCCGGACCGCTTGTCGCTCCGGCGTCCGTCAGATGGTCCTGCATGCGGGCGATGCGCGCGTGCATGCGCTGCAGGCGGCCCGCGAGGCGGTCGAGGCGGCGCGCGCAGCGCAGCTCCACCCACGCGCGCGGCATAGGAGGCAACTGAGGCAGAACCGCGCGCAGGCGGGCGAACAGGGAGGCGAGCTTGCTGGACATCGAAGCAGTCTCGGGCTTCCCTCAACCGCCGGCCATGATGCGCGACAAACTTCGTTCGACTCAGCCCCAGTGCAGGTAGTCGATACCGTTCTGGATGCTGCCGATGACCTGCACCTGGTTTTCCGCGCTCTCGCTGAAACCGACGAGCACGTCCGCGCGCGACGTCGAATGCAGGGCATCCGTCCAGAACGCGTAGCCGGCGGCGTCCGGCGCGCGGTGCAGCACGTTCTGGTACAGGGCATCCACGAATTGCGCATCGCTCACGTTGGTGCCGTACAGCTTGCCAAACTCGGCGCTGCCGATGAAGCCGGCGGCAGCCTGCGCCAGCGACGTGCCCTTGTCCAGCGCGTCGATCCAGAAGCCGAGGCCCGTCTTGTCCGGCGTGCGGCCCAGCGCGGCCTGGTACAGGCGGTACGCTTCGCCCGCGTTGCCGTTCACGTCCAGCGCCACCATGCCGTCGCTGAACTGGAGGCGCTCGACGCCCGTCAGCGTCGCGTGGTTGCCGACGGCGTCCTTCACGGACACGACGCCGTTGTCCGCGACGATGGTCGCGCCGGCGCGCGCGGTCGTGTACACGAGCGTGTCGACGCCGGCGGTCCCCGCCACCTTGCTCTCGCCCGCCACGGCCGCCAGCACGTGGGCATTGCCGTTGAACGCGACGCTGGCCATCTTCAGCGCGCCCGAGCCCGACAAGGTGCCGCCGGCCGGCGTCACGTAGTCGATGCCGTTCTTGATGCTGTTGCCGACCTGGGCCTTGTTCTCGGCGCTCTCGCTGAACCCGACGAGGACGTCCGCGCGCGACGTCGAATGCAAGGCATTCGTCCAGAACGCGTAGCCGGCGGCGTCCGGTGCGCGGTGCAGCACGTTCTGGTACAGGGCATCCACGAATTGCGCGTCGCTCACGTTGGTGCCGTACAGTTTGGCGAACTCGGCGCTGCCGATGAAGCCGGAGGCGGCCTGCGCCAGCGGCGTGCCCTTGTCGAGCGCATCGATCCAGAAGCCGAGGCCCGTCTTGTCCGGCGTGCGGCCCAGCGCGGCCTGGTACAGGCGGTACGCTTCGCCCGCGTTGCCGTTCACGTCCAGCGCCACCATGCCGTCGCTGAACTGGAGGCGCTCGACGCCCGTCAGCGTCGCGTGGTTGCCGACGGCGTCCTTCACGGACACGACGCCGTTGTCCGCGACGATGGTCGCGCCGGCGCGCGCGGTCGTGTACACGAGCGTGTCGACGCCGGCGGTCCCCGTCACCTTGCTGTCGCCCGCCACGGCGGCCAGCACGTGGGTGCTGTTGGTCATGGCCACGCTGGCCACTTTCGACAGCGCCGTCGACGTGCCGCCGGCCGGCGCGGGCGCAGGCGCGGGTGCAGGCGCCGGTGCAGGCGCAGGCGCAGGTGCAGGTGCGGGTGCGGGTGCAGGTGCGGGGGCCGGTTCAGGTGCGGGCGCCGGCTCGACCTGGACACCGGCCGTGGGCTCGCCCGCCGGCGCCGCGACCGGGGCGGCGCCCGGCAGCACGCGCATCTCGACACTGGCCGTGCCGGACGCGCTCGTATCGATCCACGCCCCGGCGAAGCCGCCGCCGGCCAGCGCCGTCACGTCCGGGCTGGCCTGGTCGCCGCTGCGCAGCTGGCTGATACCGAATTCCTGGCTGTCGATGGCGTTGCCGTCCCCGTCGAACCGGCGGCCAAAAATACCATTGCCGTCGCCGTCCGCGCCCTGCCACGCGACGAGGAAGGAACCGTCGGACAAGGCCACGACGTCGGCGTCGTAATGCCCGCCGCCCGATGCCACGTTGGCCTGGGTGACGGCGCCCACGGCATGGCCGGCGGCGTCGAAGCGCTGGAAGAAGATGTCGCTGTTCGCGAAGCCCCACGGGTCGTTGGCATAGCTGTCCCACGCGACGACGAAGCCGCCGCCCGCGAGCGCCGCCACGTGCGGCAGCGGTGCGGCCGTCGTCGTGCTGGCCGCGTAGCCGTCGCCGCTCGCGACGAACACGGACGCCGGTGCGCGGCTCAACGCGGCGTAGACGTTGCCGTCGTTGATCTCGCCCCACGACACGACGTAGCCGCCGTCCGCGAGCGCGGCCAGCGCCGGGCTGTAGGCCGAACCGAGGGCGTTATACACCTGCTGGGCGCCGGCGAGGGTGCCGTCCGCGGCGGCCTGCTGCACGTGCACGGCCGCGCCGCTGCGCCAGCCGATGGCGAACGAGCCGTCGGCGAGCGTCGCGACGGTCGGCATGGCGGCATCGCCGGACACCCCGGTGTCGAGCACGTGCTCGGCGCCCGCGCTGCCGCCGGCGTCGACGACGCGGTACGCGATCTTGTTCGCGCCGCCGTCGTTCAGCGTGTAGGCGACGACGAAGCTGCCGCCGGCCAGCGCGGCGACGGCCGGCTGGCCTTCGACACCGGCATCGCCATTGGGCGTGAGCGCGAACGCGGCGCCCAGCGGCGTGCCCGCCGCGTCGCGCAGCTGCGCCCACAGGCCCACACCCTGGCCCTGCCAGACGGCGACGACGCCGCCACCCGACAGGGTGGCCAGCGCCGGGGCGGACGTCCACGCGTCCAGCGCGGCGCCGACTTTCGATTCGTTGGCCAGGCCGGGCAGGCCATCCGTCGCGCCGTCTTCCACCGCATAGGTGAGGACTTGCGTGACGCCCGTGTTCGGGAGCGGGTTGCCGTTGCCGTCGACCTGGTAGCGGTCGTAGTAGTGCACGGTCACCGCGGCCGACAGGCCGCCGGCCGGCAGCTGGCTCGCGTCGGCCACCACCAGCCGGGCGGCCGTGTCGACGGCGGGGTTGTAGCTGATGCCGAACAGGCCCGGATGCGACTGGCTCTCGATCACCCAGCGGCCGCCCGTCAGGTCGCCCGTGTCGATCCCGGCCACGACGTCGACGATGTCGCCCGCGTGCGCGGTCGTGAACACGATGCCGTCGCCGCCGACGATGCCCACGGGCTGGCTGTCCGGCAACACGGTCTCCTCGGCCGTGACGACGCTGCCGTCCGCCAACCTGTAGTGGACGCCGAACGTGTCCGGTGTCGTCCCGTCGCCGGACAGGCGGTCCTGGAACCGCCACAGCGTGCCGGCCGTCGCGACGTACGCGCCCTGGCCGTCGACCGGCATCGTGTAGGCGAGCCACGTCCGGCCGTTGTCCTGGCTGTATTGCACGTCGCCACGCGCGAATGCCTGGCCCAGGCTGCTGGCCGCGTCGAAGGCAACGGCGGTAACGGCGGACGTCGAGGCGCCGGACGGCAGCGTGGCGCCGGCATAGCTCCAGGTCGAGCTGGCCTGGCCCGGGCGGACGTAGAGGGTGGTCGTGGGAGTGGTCATGGCGTCGGAAGTCGATGGCGGGTTGCGGGCAGCGTGGCTACCCCATCCGCATATGATTCCTCATGGAAAGCTTAAATTCAATAAGGAAAGTAATTTTCGACAGTAAAGACGCGCGTAAACCAACGGAACATTTCTACCGATGCAATCGAATTGGCAGAGATAAATTCAACGGTGACAACATAGATATCGAACCCGCCAGCTTGCCGAATCGGCCATGCCCGCGAGCAGTTATAATCTTTGGAGCAACAGTCTGGCATTCCCCCGCACCTGCATCCCAGCGCCCTCGGCGGGCTGTCCTGTTCACGGCTTCACACGATTTACCGCTTCATCTGAAGGATCAACATGCGTTTTCTGAATCGCTGTACCGCATTCCTGCGGCACGAGCGCGCGCCCGTGCTCATGTCGATGCTCGTCCCTGTCCTGTTCGGCCTGCTCTCCGTGGGGCTGGGCCAGGACGAAAACTGGGACCTGCGCAATTACCACTGGTACAACCCCTATGCCTTGTTCAATGACCGGCTGCATATGGACATGGCGGCCGGGAATTGGCAAAGCTATTTCAATCCGGCCATCGATGTTCCCTATTACCTGCTGAACCAGTGGCTGCCGGGCCGGGCCGTCGGCTTCGTGATGGGGTTCGTCCATGGACTCAACTTCATCCTGCTGCTCGCGCTCGCGCGCCTCGTCCTGCCCCGGGACAAGGCCGACAACCGCCTGTGCATCCTGCTGGCCCTCGCGGGCATGTGCGGCCCCAGCTTCCTGTCGCAGGTCGGCAATACGATGGGCGACAACCTGAGCGCCCTGTTCATCCTGGCCTCGCTGTGCATCGTCCTGCGCGGCTGGGACCGGTTGCAGGCCTTGTCGAACGGCGCCGTCGCCACGCTGCTGCTGGCGGGCCTCGTGATGGGTCTGGGCGCCGGGCTGAAACTCACCAATGCGTCGTATGCGCTCGCGCTGTGCGTCGCGCTGCTGGCGGTGCCCGCCACGTTCGGCCGGGGGATCGCGGCGGCCTTCACGTACGGGTGCGGCACGCTCGCCGGTGTCGCCATCGCGGCCGGGCCGTGGTGGTGGCGGATGTGGAAGACGTTCGGCAATCCGCTGTTCCCGCAATTTAACAGCATCTTCAAGAGCCCCCTGGCGCAGCAGGTCGCCGTCATGGACACCGACCACCTGCCGCACGGTGCGCTGGAAGCCCTGTTCTGGCCATTCGTGTTCACCCGCGAATTCGCCCGCGTCTCGGAACTGCCGTTCAAGCAGGCGATCGTGCCGCTGCTCTACGCGCTGGCCCTCGCGTTCCTCGCGCGCTGGCTGTTCGACACGGTGCGCGGCGGCGCGCCGGCCGAGCGCCTGGCGCCGCGCGCGCGCTTCCTGCTGCTGTTCGGGATCGTCGGCTATCTCGTGTGGCTGAAACTGTTCAGCATCTACCGCTACCTGGTGCCCATCGAACTGCTGGGGCCGCTGATGGTGTGGGTACTGGTCCCGCGCCTGACCGGGCCGCGCGTCGGCCCGTACCTGGCCGGCGGCATGCTGCTGTTCACGTCGCTCTACGTCTACCCGTTCATCACGTGGGGACACGGCGGCTGGGCCGAGAAGAGTTTCAGCGCGCAGCTACCGCCGATGGAACATCCGGAGTCGACGCTCGTCTTCACCGCGCACGGCGATCCGCCGATGGGCTGGGTCTCGACCTTCGTCCCGCGCGAGGTACGCGTCATTTCGCTTGGCGCGGGCTTCCCCGAATCGCCCGCCTACCTCGAGCGGATCCAGTCCGTGATCGCGAGCCGGCCCGGTCCGCATTACGCGATGCTGGCCGCGGACCCGGGCGAACAGGCCGCGAAGGACGAGGCGGTCGTAAAAGCGGCCACGCAGAACCTGGCCCGCTATGGCTTGACGCTCGACCCCGCCGGCTGCAAGCGCTATCCGGCGGCGATCGGCAAGAGCCCGTCGCCGGTCCAGATGTGCCCGGTGACGGTGAACAAGTAAGACTCAGGCGGCGGCCGCCCCGGCACAGTAGGCGGCCATGGCCGCCAGCACGCCCGGGTCCTCGCCGACGGCGGGGACGGTGCGGAACGTCACCTGCGGATGGGTGGCGCGCAACTGCTCCAGCAGCAGCGGCAGGTCGCGCAGCAGGTGGCCGCCCTGCCCCAGGAACACGGGGACGATGGTGATGTCGCGCGCGCCGAGCGCGACCTGGGCTCCGACTTCGTCCGGCAGGCTGGGCGTCATCAGTTCGAGGAACGCCAGCGACACGGCGCAATCCGGACGGCGCGCGGCAGTCAGGTCGCGCAGGCGCTGGAACGGCGCGGCCCAGGAGGCGGCACGGGCGCCGTGGGCGAACAATACGAGTGCTTTTTCCATCAGTGTCTCTCCACCCAGCGCAGGGCGCCGATTGCCAGCAGCAGGAACAGCAGGCTGGGCGCTACCGCCGTCACGAAGGCCGGCCAGGTCGACAACATGCCAACGTGCGAAAACAACGAGTTAATCAACAGGAAGCTTACGCCGATCATGATGCCGATGAAGATCTTCAGGCTTACCCCGCCGCTACGGGTGTGCAGATAGCCGAACGGCAGCGCGAGCGCCATCAGCACGAAGATCGACAACGGGTCGAACAGCTTCTTCCAGAACGCGATCTTGAAGCGCTCCGTCTCCTGCTTGTTCTCGGCCAGGTGGCGCGTGTACACGGCCAGTTCGTTGGCGGACATCCGCTCCGGATCGGAACGCGACACCGACAGGATCTTCGGCGTGATCTCGGACACCAGATCGAGGCTCGCGATCTTGCGCGTGGAGACGGACGCCGTGTCCTGGCCGTACGTGCTCTGGATCGTCTGGCCGGCCGGAATCGGCGTGCCCGGCGCGGGCAGTTCGCGGCTGTTGGAGAACAGCGTCTCGGTGACGTCCTTCAGGCGCCACGTGCTGTTGCCGCTGAACGTGGCGCTGGCGGCCGTGATCAGCGAGCGCATGCGCATGCCGTTGTCGAACTCGTACAGGCGCACGTCGATCAACTGGCCGTCCGGGCGGATCTGGCGCGCGTTGAAGAAGCGCGACCCCGTCACGGGACCCTTCACGCCGCCCGTATGGATCGTGTCCTTGGTCCACATCCCGGAGCGGAATTCGGCCGACACCGTCGCGCCCTTCGCGGACAGGCGCACACGCTCGGCGATCGGCGCCGTGCGCGGCGTGATCAATTCGCCGAACAGGAACGTGATGGCGACGAACAGCACGCCGATCTTCGCCAGCATGATGCCGGCCTGCTGCGTCGACATCGACGACGCCCGCATGATCGTGAATTCCGAGCTTTGCGCGAACTGCGCCATCGTGTAGATGGTGCCGATCAGCGCGGCGACCGGCATCACCTCGTACACGTGGCCGGGGAGGAGCAGCAGCACGTACAGGATCGAGTGCTGCATCATGTAGCCGCCCTTGCCCACCGCCGGCAGTTCCTGGGTCAGGTCCATGAAGGCGATGAGGCCCAGGAAGGCCACGAGCACGAACGCGACGGCTTGCGCGATGTTGACGAAGAAGTAGCGCTGCAGGATCTTCATTGCGCGCCCTCCTGCGTCGCCGCGGGGCTGTCGCCGCCGCGCAGCAGGCGGCGGCGCTTGAGGGCCCCCAGCAGGGCGAGCGGATGCCACGGGTGGTTGACGTTCAGGCGCCAGGCGAACAGCCCGGCCACGACCACCAGCGCGAACAGGTGCAGCGGCCACCACGCCACCCCGAAGGTCATCTTGCCCTGCTTGACGCTGGCCTCGAACAGTTTCGACAGGTTGCTGTAGGTGAAAAAGATCAGCAACGCGAGGATCAGGTTGGCGGAGCTGCCGGCGCGCGGATTGACGAAGCCGAGGGGGATCGCCAGCAGCATCAGCACGACGCAGGTGATCGGGGCCGACACCCGGTACAGCAGCTCGGCGTTCGTGAAGCGGTTGTCCGGCAGCGCCAGCAACGCCGGCGTGGATAAGGCGTCGGCCGGCGTCTCGGTGCCGATCACGGGCGCCTGGCTGGAGACGCGCATGCGGTAGCGCTCGAACTCCATCGACTGGAAATCCGCCCGTCCCGGCTGGCCCAGGTAGCGCCGGCCGTTCTTCAGCACGAGGTATTGCCCGCCCTTGCCGTCCGGCTCGATCACGCCTTCCTTGGCGACGACGATCGAATTGCCGTCGGCGTCGACGGAATTCACGAACACGTTCTGCACGACGGTCGCGCCGCTCGTACTGCCTTCGACGAAGAACACGCGGTTGGTCGACGGCGATTCGCGGAACTGGCCGGGCGACACGCGCTTGAGGTCTTCGCGCTTCTCGAAGCGCTCGACGAATTCCGCGCTTTTCATCTTCGCCCACGGCGTCGCGACGAACGACAGCGCGGCGACGATCGCCACCATCGGCAGGCCGCATACGAGCACCGGCGGCACCCACCGCATCAGCGACTGGCCGGACGCGAACCACACGACCATTTCGGAATCGCGATAGCTGCGCGTCACGGTGGCGATGACCGCGATAAAGCTGGTAAGAATGATGATTGTTGGCAGATAATTCAGCACCGAAAAGCCGATCAGCGCCAGCACGTCGCTCGAGGCGACCTTGCCGCCGGCGGCCTTGCCGAGGATGGAGATCAGGGTCCAGGTGACGAAGATCGTAAACAGGACCGTGAAAGTGGCACCGGCCACGCTGGCCAATTCACGCTGCAGGGCGCGTTGGAAAATCATTCGATCGTTATAATTGCTGGTTTGAAGGAACCCAAAGGAACCGTCACGAGCGGGCGCCATATGGAAGGTTCCTCGGACAGCACGCGCGTCAAAAACTCGAAACGGAGAATCAAATGGACTTTAGCATAAAAGCATTCGACACAAAAAACACGCTGGCCGCAGCCAAATCGGGCTGTGTGGCAGTCGCGGTGTTCGAAAACAAGAAACTGTCGGAGGCGGCGAAAGCCCTCGATCCGAACGGCGCGATCAGCGCCGCCGTCAAGTCGGGTGACATCTCCGGCAAGCCCGGCTCCACCCTGCTGCTGCGCGGCGTGGCCGGCGTGACCGCTGCCCGCGTGCTGCTGGTCGGCATGGGCGCCGACGAAGCCGTGAGCGAGAAAAGCTTTGCCGGCGCCGTGACCGCTGCCCTCAAAACCTTCGCTTCGCTGGGCGCGCAGGATGCCATTATCGCATTCCCGCTCGAGAATGTGAAAGCGCGCGATCTGAACTGGGCGCTGCGCAGCATCGTGTTCGCCGCGAACGAGGCCGAATTCCGCACCGACGCGCAAAAGAGCAAGAAGGATCCGGCGCCCACGGGCGTGCGCAAGCTGGCGATCGCCGTCCCGCAAACGACCCCGCAGATCAAGGCCGTGCTGGCGCAGGCGCAGGCCATCGCCAACGGCATGAACCTGACGAAGGAACTGGGCAACCTGTCGCCGAACGTCTGCACGCCGACCTACCTCGCGAACACGGCGAAGAAGCTGGCGGGCGACTACGGCTTCGACATCGAAGTCCTGGACCGCAAGCAGCTCGAAGCCCTCAAGATGGGCAGCTTCCTGTCCGTCACGCGCGGCAGCGAAGAGCCGCCGAAGTTCATCGTCCTGAAGCACAACGGCGGCAAGAAGAACGACGCGCCGGTGGTCCTCGTCGGCAAGGGCATCACGTTCGACACGGGCGGCATCTCGCTGAAGCCGGGTCCGAACATGGACGAGATGAAGTACGACATGTGCGGCGCCGGCTCGGTGCTGGGCACCTTCCGCGCGATCGGCGAGATGGGCCTGAAGCTGAACGTCGTCGGCATCGTCGCCGCCTGCGAGAACATGCCGTCGGGCCGCGCCACCAAGCCGGGCGACATCGTCACCGCGATGAACGGCACCACCATCGAGATCCTGAATACGGACGCCGAGGGACGCCTGATCCTGGCCGACGCGCTGACCTACGCCGAGCGCTTCAAGCCGGCCGCCGTCGTCGACATCGCCACGCTGACGGGCGCCTGCATCGTCGCGCTGGGCCACCACACGTCGGGCCTGTTCACGCGCCACGACGATGCCCACGACGCCCTCGCCCAGGAACTGCTGGACGCCGGCAAGCAGGCGAACGACGTCGCCTGGCGCTTCCCCATCGGCGAGAACTACAACGAGCAGCTGAAGTCGAACTTCGCCGACCTGGCCAACATCGGCACGCCGGGCGGCGCGTCGATCACGGCGGCCTGCTTCCTGGAGAACTTCACGCGCAACTACACGTGGGCGCACCTGGACATCGCCGGCACCGCGTGGAAGTCGGGCGCGGCCAAGGGTGCGACCGGCCGTCCGGTGCCCCTGCTGACCACGTTCCTGCTGAACCGCGTGTAAGCGGGTCTTCGGCCCCATGCAGAACGGACGCCCGCGGGCGTCCGTTTTTTCATGGGCGTCAGAACACGACGTTGCCGGGTGCCGGCGGATCCGCCGCCCCGGCCTGTGCAGCCGCCGGCCGCATCAACACGGTCAGGGTCGACTGGTAGGCGACGCCGTTGCCGTCGTACGGTTTGACGTAGCCCTCGCCGCCGGCGCTGACGATGATGTTGCCGATCAGCCGGTCGGTGTCGAAGAACGAGGTGGCGTGCGCGTCGGCGACTTCACGCGCGCCGCCCGTGCCGTCGCGCGCGCAGTCGATCGTCAGCGGACTCCTGCTGCGCTCGACCGTGACCCGCCCCGGCGCCACGACGAACCAGCGCCCCGCCGCGTTGGACAGCACGCAGCCCACGCCCGTCACCTCGCGGTGGGCGAGGATGGTGTGGACTTCCAGCTGCTGCGTCGGCGCTTCGGACGGCGCAGTCACGCAACCGGCCATGGCGGTGCACAGCGCAAGCGCGCAGGCGGTACGGAAATAAAGAAGGGACATGTCTTCACCGATCATGCGTACAAAGCATACCATCCGTTTACGGCGGCAATCGGGAAGACATGAGGCGAAGCGCATCCCGGGATCGCCGGGATGGCGTAGCTATGCTGCGGCCGGCAGCGGATCGATTGGCATGAAGCGCGGCATGCGCTCCCCGTCCACGTCGACCAGTCCGAAAAATGCATCCCGCGGGCGGACCCAGGTCTTGCCGTCCTGCCCGCGATACACGACCACGGCCGTGTGGTCTGCCTCGAGGATAGCCTCGCAGACCACGTCGTACACCCCGCCCTTGTAGTGGCGGTAGCGCATCAGGCCTTTTCTTCGGCCGCGGCGCGATTCCTCTTCTTGAGGTTCTGGATGACCTTGACGATGCCTTCGATACCGGCGTTGTCATCCAGTTCGCTGAACGCGTCCAGCACCTCGTTGAGGACGCGGTTGCGCACGCTCGCCTCGTCAGCCTGCATCTTCTGCGGCTGGTTCTCGGACGGCGCGAATTTCTGCGGCGCTTCTGCCGCAGTCTTCTGTCCATGTGCCAGCGCGGCCTGCCAGATCAGCCAGCGGCGTTGGGTTTCGTACACGAGGTACTCTTCCGGCTTGTCTTCACGACGCCGGACAATGTGGCCATCGCGTTGGGCCCATGCTTCAAATGCTTGGCGCATTGTTGTCCTTTACAAAGCTGTGTGCAAATCCTGCTCTCGGATCCGCGATCGTTACACACCTGCCTAAGCCGGCCGCTCGACCGACCACGGCAACCATCTAATCAAAGCAACGGATTGCTTTTGAATACTTGGTTCCAGAGCAATATGCCAATAGTACAACCAAAGTTGGCCTACTGCAATTTTTTTCTTTCGAGAAGGAGACAATACGGAAATGTCTCCTGTCTTGCTGTGATTGTTACATCTTGTCACAGTTCGGCGCAACTTTCCAGCGTCGTTACGAATTTTTACTCCGTGGACAATAATTTTACGACATCTTTGTTGCAATCCGCACAAATAATGACAATCGTGTCATGGCCTTGGAAGCTATGATGGGTAACAGCAACAGGCAGGAACGAGAGACGCGGTCCGCTGGCGCGGGCTCGCGATTGTACGTGATTCGGCGCTGGAGTTGCCCACGGTGTCGGATGGCGCCAGCGTGAATAGGCAATCCTTTCACCGTGGATGGTCCCCCACAACTGCGATATGTCAGGTCTGTTCGTCTGTCTCCCTCAACTCACTGACGCCAACCAACGATGCTGGTATGAAGAGGAGCAAGAATGCATAACTTGCTCAATTAACAACGGAGGCATCATGGCAGTGGACGCTTATCTTCAGATCGAAGGCATCAAGGGCGAGTCCCAAGACTCTGCCCACAAAGACTGGATCGAGTGCCTGAATGTGCACTTCGGGGTGGATCAGCCACGCAGCCCCGTCACCTCGACCAGTGGTGGTCATACATCGGCTCGTGCCGACTTCGACGATGTCGTGGTATCCAAGCTCACCGACCTGTCTACGCCACTCCTGTTACAACATTGTGCGATGGGCAAAACCATCCCGAAGGCGAAGTTCGAGATGTTTCGGGCCGATGGTAACGGCGAGCGGGTCAAATACTTTGAAATGGTGCTGGAAAACGTGCTCATCGGTTCGGTCAAGCCGGGCTTGACGCCGACGGGCGGAATGCAGGAACACTTTCAACTGAAATTCGGCAAGGTGACGTGGAAATACGTCCAGCAAAAAATCTCCGGCGGTGCTGGCGGATCGACAGCGGGCGGGTGGGATCTTTCGGCCAACAAGGTAGCTGCATAACCATTGTCCGCTTTGGAGCTTACGAATGTCCGATTTCTACAAGTACTTCAAAGAGAACATGGAAGACCTCGGCCTTACCGCACCGCCCGAAAGTCTTTTTGGAACGCAGCAGCTTGCGATATCGACGATAAGCGCCATCATTGCCTTCATTGACAAGTTCGGGACAAAAGTCACTGTGGTGGAGATGGCAGGTGCGGGCACCAGATTGGAGCAATTGGCCTTGTTTGGGGCGTTGGGGGCCTCCTACTACGCAGGGGCGGCAATCGGCAGCCTTGCAGTTGCGTCAGGTCGGACGCTGGCTGGTGGCACGTCGTTAGCCGACGTGCTTTTCGAGGCGTCAAAGTGGGGATTCGGTCGCCCATGGCTCACGTCACTTTTCCATCGAAGGCCGGGCATCTACGACCCAAGCGTCGCTGGCCGGAAATACTACAAGCTCTACGAGAACTTCAAATGAAGGATTCTCTACTGCTGCTTGCTCTAGGTGCCGGAGTCTCCTTCGTGGCTTGGGCGTTCTGGCACTATCTCGGGAATGATGCGCTGAGCACGCTAAACACCGTCGTTCTTGTCGGCGTCGTAGCAGATAACTTCCGACTTCGTCGTCAGTTGCGGGAAAGAGGGACGAAGGTTTGACGTTTTTGCCTGGATCACCTGATTTCTGATTAGGCCAAAGAAGCAGTGAAGCGAGCCGCGGCCCGACTGGCGTACCCGGGCCGTAGTCGGCATACGCCTTCGACGTCGAAGCATTTTTCTAGGCAAAATTTGCCCCAGATCGTCCCTTCCGTTACCATCGAGAAATGGTGACGCATTCACCTCGGATAGCGCACGTCCATACAACTCGCAATACAAAGCCGAATCAATGAAAATAGCAACCTGGAACGTGAACTCGCTGAAAGTGCGCCTGCCGCACCTGCTCCAGTGGCTCGCCGCCAATCCCGTCGACGTGCTCTGCATCCAGGAGACCAAGCTCACGGACGACAAATTCCCCGTGGCCGAGATCAACGAGGCCGGCTATGAAGTCGTGTTCAGCGGCCAGAAGACATACAACGGCGTGGCGATCCTGTCGCGCCTTCCCGTCGCCGACGTCGTGCGCAACAATCCGCATTACCAGGACGAGCAGCAGCGCCTGATCGCCGCGACCATCGGCGGCGTGCGCTTCATCTGCGCCTACGTGCCGAACGGCCAGGCCGTCGGCTCGGACAAGTATGCCTACAAGATGGGCTGGCTGGCCGCGCTGCGCACCTGGGTCCGCGAGGAGCTGCACATCCACGAACAGTTCGCGATCCTGGGCGACTACAACATCGCGCCCGAAGACCGCGACGTGCACGACCCGGAACTATGGGCCGGCCAGATCCACTGCTCCGACCTGGAACGCGAGCAGCTGCGCGAACTGTGCGGCCTCGGTCTCGTCGACGCGTTCCGGTTATTCGAACAGCCCGAAAAGCAGTACAGCTGGTGGGATTACCGCCAGATGGCGTTCCGCCGCAACCGCGGCCTGCGCATCGACCATATCCTGCTGTCCCAGGCCCTGGCGAAGCGCTGCGAGGCCTGCGTCATCGACCGCGAACCGCGCAAGTGGGAGCAGCCGTCCGATCACACCCCGGTGATCGCGACCCTCGTGTAGGGTGGGCTCCCCGAGCCCACGCGGACGCTTGCGGTATGTTGGCGTTACGCGTGGGCACGTGATTGATGCCCCGGGCATCAATCACCCCACCCTACGAATCATCGCAGCAAATCTGGAATTGCATTCGCATCGACCGGCCGCGCGAACAGGTAGCCCTGGGCATACTGGCACCCGTGCCGGCGCAGCAGCGCCAGCTGCGCCTCGTTCTCGACGCCCTCCGCCACGACGGCCATGCCGAGGCTCCCCGCGAGCGCCATGATGGCGGCGACGATGGCCTGGTCCTCGCTGCTCGTCTCGAGGTCGCGCACGAACGCGCGGTCGATCTTGATCTTGCGGACGGGGAAGCGCTTCAGATAGGCCAGGCTCGAATAGCCGGTGCCGAAATCGTCGATCGACAGGCGGATGCCCATGCGGTAGATCTGGCCCAGCGTCTCCAGGGTCTGGCCGCCGTGCTGCATCAGCGCCGTCTCCGTGATCTCGAATTCCAGCAGGCCCGGATCGATGCCGGTGTCGTCGACGATGGCGCGGATGGACTGGATCAGGCCCCGGTGCATGAACTGGCGCGCCGACAGGTTCACGGCCAGCGGCAGCGCCGGCAACCCGGCCCGCTGCCAGGCCATCGCCTGTTCGCAGGCGCGCCGGAGCACCCATTCGCCGACCGGCACGATCAGGCCGTTCTCTTCCAGGATCGGGATGAAGTCGTCGGGCGCCACGAGGCCCTGCTCCGGATGGCGCCAGCGCAGCAGCACTTCCAGGCCATGCACGCGGCCGTCCTGCACGCCCACGATCGGCTGGTAGAACAGCACGAATTCCTCGCGCAGCAGCGCGCCGCGCAGGCGCGTCTCCATCTCGAAATGGCGCGCGGCCGCCGCGTTCATCGGCTCCGCGTAGTACTGGTAATTGTTGCGGCCGGCCGCCTTGGCGTAGTACATCGCGGCGTCGGCCTTGCGCATCAGGCCCGCGGCGTCGGCGCCGTCGTCCGGGTACAGGCAGATGCCGATCGACGGCGAGATGTGCAGGCTGCGGCCTTCGAATTCGATCGGCGCCGCCAGCGCCTCGATGATCTTGTCGCCCACGAGACCGCACTCCTCGGCCACGCGCACACCCGGCACCAGCACGACGAATTCGTCGCCGCCCAGGCGCGCGACGGTGTCGCTGGCGCGCACGACGCGGCACAGGCGCTGCGCCACTTCCTTCAGCAGGTGGTCGCCCGCCTGGTGGCCCAGCGAATCATTGATGGTCTTGAAGCGGTCCAGGTCGATGAACAGCAGGGCGAGCTTCATGTCGTCGCGCGCTGCCGCCAGCAGCGCGCGGTCGAGGCGCTCGGACAGCAGCGCGCGGTTCGGCAGGCCAGTGAGCGCGTCGTGATAGGCCATATGGTGCACGCGCGCCTCGGCCTGGCGCCGCTCCACGATCTCGGCCTGCAGCTCCGCCGTGCGTTCCTGCACGCGCACTTCGAGTTCGTCGCGCGCACGGCGCAGCGCGTCCGCCGCTTCGCGCTGGGCGGTGACGTCGTCGATCAGCCAGACGCTGCGCCCGCCCCGCTCCGCCATGTCGAACGGGCGACCGGACAGGCGCGCCCAGAAGCGCTTGCCGTCGCGCCTTACCAGTTCGTACTCGGCCATGTGCACGCGGCCCGCCTCGAAATCGCGCCGCGTCTGCTCGCGCGCGGCGATCCAGCCCGCGTCGTCGGGATACAGCTCGCGCACCGGTAAGCCCTCGATGCTGCCGCCCTGGTGGCCGAACAGTTCTTCCATCTTGCGGTTGCAATGCAGGGTCCGGCCCTTCTCGACGACGGCGATGCCCAGCACGGCGTTGTCGAGGATCGCCTGGTTTTCCAGCAGCGCGTTGCGCAGCGATTCCTCGGCCGCCTTCTGGCCCGTGCGGTCCTCGATCATCCAGATCATCGTGCCGGTGCCCAGCTCCTCCGCATTGACGGCGTAGCCGATCATGTTCACCCACATCCGCGTGCCGTCGCGGCGCACCATCGTCGTCTCGGTCTTGAACGAGCCGCCCAGGCCCAGCACGCCGTACGCGGTGCGGCCCATCTCGTCGAACGCGGCCTCGTCGGCGTACAGCATGCGCGTCGAGCGGCCCAGCACCTCGCCGGGCGCATAGCCGAACATCGAGCCGAAACAGTGGTTGTAGCGCGTGATGGTGCGGGCGCGCGTGAAGAAGATCCCGATCGTGGCATTGGTCATGATCGACTGGATCTCGGTGAGCGCCTGGCGCGCTTCCGTGACGTCTTCCACGATCCACACGGTGCCCGCCTCGCGCGCACTCATGTCGACGGCCTTGGCGCGGATGCGGCACCAGATCGTGCTGCCGTCGCGCCGCCGCAGCGGCACCTCGCTCTTTTCGAACAGGCTGCCGGTCGTCAGCACGAGGACCGCTTCGCCGATGAACGCCTCGTACTGGGCGCGCGTGGCGAAGACCTGGGCCGGGCTGTGGTTGATGAGTTCCCCGGGCGCGTAGCCCAGCATCTCCGCCATGCGCGGATTGCACGACTTGACGAGGTCGGGCAACGTGACGGCGATACCGACCGGCGCATGCTCGACGACGGCGGCCTGTTCCAGCAATCGACCCCGCAGTGCCGCCTGGCCGTCGCCGAACGTGAGCACGTCGCCGAACACGAAGGTCGCGCCCTCCGGGGACAGCGGCTTCGCGCGCACCTCGACGGGCCGGCCCGTCGTGCCGTGCTCGATCAGGCCGTCCCAGCGGCGTTCCCCGGCCTGCGACAGGCGAATCTCGACCGCCATCGCCGCCGCCGTACGTGGACAGAACAGCGACACCAGCGGCCGCCCCACCACGTCGCCGCCGGCAAGTTCGACGAGCGCCGCGTTCGCGGCCCAGATCGTACCCTCGCCGTCGCAGGCGCAGGCCGGCGCGGCGATCAATGCCAATGCATCGGCCACCAAGGCCGCTGTGCTCGTTCCCCGATCCATCCCTCAGTTCCTAATGCGTCTATTGACAAGGCGCTTTGTCGATTTTTGGATGGATCATAGCCGAAAATCAACGTAATTTATCGTTCTGGAAAGATGAAATTCAGCGTGTGACGCGGCGCAGCAACGGTCTCAGAACGCATCGCCCGGCACACGCACCCAGCCCTCCATCAGCACCCTGCTGCTCCGGCTCATCACCGCCTTCGTGACGACCCAGTCGCCGCCCTCCTGGCGCGCCTCGGCGCCCACGCGCAAGGTGCCGGACGGATGGCCGAAGCGCACGGCCTCGTGGGCGCGCCCGCCCGCCGCGAGGCTCACCAGCGTGCCCGGGATCGCGGCCGCCGTGCCGATGGCGACGGCCGCCGTGCCCATCATCGCATGATGCAGCTTGCCCATCGACAGGGCGCGCACGAGCAGGTCGATGTCGCCCGCCTCGACCCGCTTGCCGCTCGACGCGACATAGGCCGTGGGCGGCGCGACGAAGGCGACCTTCGGCGTGTGCTGGCGCCGCGCGGCCTCCTCCACGTGCGCGATCAGGCCCATGCGCATGGCGCCGTAGGCACGGATCGTCTCGAACATCGCCAGCGCCTTCGGGTCGCCGTTGATCGCGTCCTGCAGTTCCGTGCCCGTGTAGCCGATGTCGGCCGCGTTCACGAAGACGGTCGGAATGCCCGCGTTGATCAGGGTGGCCTTCAATGTGCCGACGCCGGGCACGTCGAGGTCGTCGACGAGGTTCCCGGTCGGGAACATCGCGCCGCCCCCATCGCCCTCTTCGGCCGCCGGGTCCATGAATTCGAGCTGCACTTCGGCCGCCGGGAAGGTAACGCCATCGAGCTCGAAGTCACCCGTCTCCTGCACCTGCCCGTCCGCGATGGGCACGTGGGCGACGATCGTCTTGCCGATGTTCGCCTGCCAGATGCGCACGGTCACGATCCCATTGTCCGGGATGCGCGCGGGATCGATGAAGCCGTTGGCGATGGCATACGGGCCGATCGCGGCGGAGAGATTCCCGCAGTTGCCGCTCCAGTCGACGAACGGCTTGTCGATGGCGACCTGGCCGAACAGATAGTCGACGTCGTGGCCGGGACGGGTGCTGGGCGCGACGATCACGGTCTTGCTCGTGCTGGACGTGGCGCCGCCCATGCCGTCGATGTGCTTGGCGTACGGGTCGGGGCTGCCGATCACGCGCAGCAGGAAGCTGTCGCGCGCCGCGCCCGGGACCTGCGCGGCATCCGGCAGGTCTTGCAGGCGGAAGAACACGCCTTTGCTGGTGCCGCCGCGCATGTAGACGGCGGGGACTTTGATTTGGGGTACGTGAGTCATAAGAGTTTCCGTTTCCTCGTCGTCCCCGCGGAGGCGGGGACCCACTTGCACGCGTCTCGACGGCGCTTGAAACTTGGGCCCCTGCCTGCGCAGGGGCGACGGTGTTTTTATGCTGCCACTTTGGAAGACGCGAGGAAGTCCTGCGCAAACCGCTGCAGCACCCCGCCCGCCTCGTAGATCGACACTTCCTCGGCCGTGTCCAGCCTGCAGGTCACCGGCACCTCGACCGTCTCTCCGCTGCACCGGTGGATCACGAGCGTCAGCGTCGCGCGCGGCGTACGTTCGCCGACGACGTCGAACGTCTCCGTGCCGTCGATGCCGAGGGTGAGCCGCGTCGTCCCCGGCTGGAATTCCAGCGGCAGCACGCCCATGCCCACGAGGTTCGTGCGGTGGATGCGCTCGAAGCCTTCCGCCACGATGGCTTCCACGCCTGCCAGCCGCACGCCCTTCGCCGCCCAGTCGCGCGACGAGCCCTGGCCGTAGTCCGCACCGGCGATCACGATCAGCGGCTGCTTGCGCTCCATGTACGTCTCGATCGCTTCCCACATCCGGGTGACTTGTCCGTCCGGCTCGATGCGCGCGAGCGACCCGGCACGCACGCTGCCGTCCGGATTGCGCACCATCTCGTTCTTCAGGGTCGGGTTCGCGAACGTGGCGCGCTGCGCCGTCAGGTGGTCGCCGCGGTGCGTCGCGTACGAATTGAAGTCTTCTTCCGGCAGGCCCATCTTGGCGAGGTATTCGCCGGCGGCGCTGTCCGGCATGATCGCGTTGGACGGCGACAAATGGTCCGTGGTGATGTTGTCGCCCAGGACGGCCAGCGGGCGCATGCCTTTCAGCGTCCGTTCACCCGCGAGCGCGCCTTCCCAGTACGGCGGACGGCGGATGTAGGTGCTCATCGGGCGCCAGTCGTACAGCGGCGATACGGGCGCGTCGCCCGCTTCGCGGCGCGCGAACATGATGTCGTAGACCTTGCGGAACTGCTGCGGCTTCACGGCCTGCTCGACGACGGCGTCGATCTCCGCATCGCTCGGCCAGATGTCCGCCAGGCGCACCGGCTTGCCGGCGGCGTCGACACCCAGCACGTCCTTCTCGATGTCGAAGCGGATCGTGCCGGCGATGGCGTAAGCGACGACGAGTGCCGGCGACGCAAGGAACGCCTGCTTCGCGTACGGGTGGATGCGGCCGTCGAAATTGCGGTTGCCCGACAGGACGGCCGTCGCGTACAGGTCGCGCTCGACGATCTCCTGCTGGATGCCTGGGTCCAGCGCGCCGGACATGCCGTTGCAGGTCGTGCAGGCGAAGGCGACGACGCCGAAGCCCAGCTTCTCCAGTTCCGGCAACAGCCCCGCTTCTTCCAGGTACAGCGGCACGGCCCTGGAGCCCGGCGCCAGCGACGACTTCACCCACGGCTTGCGCGCGAGCCCGCGCGCGTTCGCGTTGCGCGCGAGGAGGCCCGCGGCCACCATGTTGCGCGGGTTGTTGGTGTTCGTGCAGCTCGTGATGGCGGCGATGATGACGGCGCCGTCCGGCATCTTGCCCGGCTCGTTCTCGACCGTGCCCGTGATGCCGTGCTGCGCCAGTTCCGTCGTGGCCACGCGCTTGTGCGGATTCGACGGCCCGGCGATGTTGCGCACGACGGTCGACAGGTCGAAATGGAGTGTCCGTTCATACTGCGCGTTCTTCAGCGTGTCGGCCCACAGGCCCGTTTCCTTCGCATACAGCTCGACCAGTTTGACCAGTTCATCGTCGCGCCCCGTCAGCTTGAGGTACTTGATGGTCTGCTCGTCGATGGCGAACATCGCGGCCGTCGCGCCGTATTCCGGCGCCATGTTGGAGACCGTCGCGCGGTCGCCCAAGGTGAGGTTCGCGGCGCCTTCGCCGTAGAACTCGAGGTAGGCCGACACCACTTTCGACTTGCGCAGGAATTCCGTCAGCGCCAGCACGATGTCGGTCGCGGTGATGCCGGGACCCGGCTTGCCGGTCAGCTCGACGCCGACGATGTCCGGCAGGCGCATGTACGACGCGCGGCCCAGCATGACGCTTTCCGCTTCCAGGCCGCCGACGCCGATCGCGATGACGCCCAGCGCGTCGACCATCGGCGTGTGCGAGTCGGTGCCGACGAGCGTGTCGGGGAATGCCACGCCATCCTTCACCTGCACGACGGGGCTCATGCGCTCCAGGTTGATCTGGTGGAGGATGCCGTTCCCCGGCGGGATCACGTCGACGTTCTCGAACGCCTTGTTCGTCCATTCGATGAAGTGGAAGCGGTCTTCGTTGCGGCGGTCCTCGATGGCGCGGTTCTTCGCGAACGCGTCCGGATCGAAGCCCCCGCATTCGACGGCGAGCGAGTGGTCCACGACGAGCTGCGTCGGCACGACCGGGTTCACGAGGGCCGGATTCCCGCCCTCCTGTGCGATCGCGTCGCGCAGGCCGGCCAGGTCGACGAGGGCCGTCTGGCCCAGGATGTCGTGGCACACGACGCGCGCCGGGAACCACGGGAAATCGAGGTCGCGGCGGCGCTCGATGATCTGCTTCAGCGACGGGACCAGCGCGACGGGATCGCAGCGGCGCGCGAGGTTTTCGGCCAGCACGCGCGAGGTGTACGGGAGCGTGTCCCAGGCGCCGGGCCGGATCTCCTCGACGGCGGCTTGCGCATCGAAGTAATGCAGGTTGGTACCGTGCAGGGGCTTGCGATATTGGCTGTTCATGATATTGCCTGTGAAACGAGAGGGAGGTGCAGGTGGTGGATCGCGCGGTACCCGCCCTCATGAAAAATGGCATCCGGCTCGACGCCGAACGGTTGAAAACCGAACGCATCGTACAGGCGGCGCGCGGGCGCGTTCCCGTCGATGAGCGTCAGCGTCAGGCGCCGTACGTAGCCGAGCGCGCGGGCATGTTCGATCAGGTGGGCCGTCAGCAGGCGCCCGATGCCGGCGCGTTGGTGGCTCTGCGCGACCATCAGGCTGTTCAGGCTCGCCGAATGGCGCAGCCGGCTGCCCTCCTTCGCGCGCAGGCAGATGGCGCCGACCAATGCATCGCCGTCGAAGGCGCCGAACCACGTGTAGTCGCGCCGCGCCAGCCGGTCGGCGTGCCAGCCTTCCGACTGCGCGAGCGCGTCTTCGTAAGCGGGGCCGTGTGCGAACTGGAAGTTGCGCAGGCTTTCCAGCCGCAGCGCGCGGTAAGGCGCCGCGTCGGCGGCGCCGAGGGGACGGATGTGGATGCCGCCGGCGTCCATCTTCACTTGCGCTCGGCCAGCGGCACGAACTTCAGGTCTTCCGGACCGACGTAGTTCGCGCTCGGGCGGATGATCTTGTTGTCGATGCGCTGCTCGATGACGTGCGCGGACCAGCCCGACGTGCGCGAGATGACGAACAGCGGCGTGAACATCGCCGTCGGCACGCCCATCATGTGGTACGAGACGGCCGAGAACCAGTCGAGGTTCGGGAACATCTTTTTCACTTCCCACATCACGGATTCCAGGCGCTCGGCGATGTCGAACATCTTCATCGAGCCGGCGTTTTGCGACAGCGTGCGCGCCACTTCCTTGATCACCTTGTTGCGCGGATCGGAGATCGTGTAGACCGGGTGGCCGAAGCCGATGACGACTTCCTTGTTCGCCACGCGGTTGCGGATGTCGGCTTCCGCTTCGTCCGGATTCTCGTAGCGCTTCTGGATGTCCAGCGCCACTTCGTTGGCGCCGCCGTGCTTCGGACCGCGCAGCGCGCCGATCGCGCCCGTGATCGCGGAATAGATGTCGGAACCGGTGCCGGCGATGACGCGGCCCGTGAACGTCGACGCGTTGAACTCGTGTTCCGCGTACAGGATCAGCGACGTGTGCATCGCCTTCACCCACTCGTCGGACGGCTTGAAACCGTGCAGCAGGTGCAGGAAGTGGCCGCCGATCGAATCGTCGTCCGTCTCCACGTCGATGCGCTTGCCGTTATGGCTGTAGTGGTACCAGTACAGCAGCATCGAGCCGAACGACGCCATCAGGCGGTCGGCGATGTCGCGCGCGCCGGCGATGTTGTGGTCCTCTTTTTCCGGCAGCACGCAGCCCAGCACCGACGCGCCCGTGCGCATCACGTCCATCGGGTGCGCGCCCGCGGGCAGCGCTTCCAGCGCGGCTTTCACGGCGTGCGGCAGGCCGCGCAGCGATTTCAGCTTGGCCTTGTACCCGCGCAGTTCCGCCTCGTTCGGCAGCTTGCCGTGCACGAGCAGGTAGGCGATTTCCTCGAACTCGCTGTTGCCGGCGACGTCCAGGATGTCGTAGCCGCGGTAGTGCAGGTCGTTGCCGGAGCGCCCCACGGAGCACAGCGCGGTATTGCCGGCGGCGACGCCGGACAGCGCGACGGATTTCTTCGGCTTGAAGGTGGGGGTGTCGGTCTTCACGTCGGTCATTTGCGTCTCCTTGTTTATTTGATTTTATTTTGTGCGAACAGCGCGTCGAGCTTCTGTTCGTAGCTGTGGTAATCGATGCGCTCGTACAGTTCGGCGCGGGTCTGCATCGTGTCGACGACGTTCTTCTGCGTGCCGTCGCGGCGGATCGCCTCGTACACGTTTTCCGCGGCCTTGTTCATCGCGCGGAACGCGGACAGCGGGTACAGCACGATGTCGACGTCGGCGCCGCGCAACTCGTCCACGGTGAACAGCGGCGTCGCGCCGAATTCCGTGATGTTGGCGAGGATCGGCACCTGGACCGCACGTTTGAACTCTGCGTACATCTCGAGGCTCGTGATGGCTTCCGGGAAGATCATGTCGGCGCCCGCCTCCACGCACGCGACGGCGCGCTCGACGGCCTTGTCGAGGCCCTCGACGGCCAGCGCATCCGTGCGCGCCATGATGACGAAGTTGTCGTCCGTGCGCGCGTCGACGGCGGCCTTCACGCGGTCGACCATCTCGCCCTGGCTGACGATCTCCTTGCCCGGACGGTGGCCGCAGCGCTTGGCGCCGACCTGGTCCTCGATGTGGCAGGCGCCCGCGCCGGCCTTGATCAGCGAACGGACCGTCCGCGCGACGTTGAAGGCGGACGCGCCGAAGCCCGTGTCGATGTCGACGAGCAGCGGCAGGTCGCACACGTCGGTGATGCGGCGCACGTCGATCAGCACGTCTTCGAGGCCGGAGATGCCGAGGTCCGGCAGGCCCAGCGCCCCGGCCGCGACACCGCCGCCCGACAGGTAGATCGCGCGGTAGCCGGCCCGCTTGGCCAGCAGCGCGTGGTTGGCGTTGATGGCGCCGATGACCTGCAGCGGATGTTCTTCCTGGACGGCCTGGCGGAATTTGGCGCCGGCGGATTGTTGGCTCATGTCCTACCCTTTCATGATGCGTTCTGTGATGGTGGCCATGGGTGTGCAAGGACCGTGCCAACGGCTAGAGCCTGCATATTCAAGGACTTGGGCGCGCCATCCCGCCATGCCATGTTTCACCGCGTTTCAAAATGAAACACCGTTGACACACCGAAGGAAACTGGACAGACTGCGCCCGACCTTCACAACGACAAGGACAACCATGTTCGAACGCTCATCGAGGCTGTGCGCCGCGCTGCTGGCCGGCCTGTCCATCACCACGCTCGCCTGCGCCGCCGGCCCGGACAGCCGCGCGGAAGCCGTAAACATCATCGCCGACATGCGCCGCATCGTCACGCCGCAAGGCATCGAGCAGACGCGGGCCGTGCGCATCGGCGGCATCGACCAGTGGATCAGCGTGCGCGGCACGGACCGCAGGAATCCCGTGCTGCTGTTCCTGCACGGCGGCCCCGGTTATGTCGCGATGCCGACGAGCTGGTATTTCCAGCGCGGCTGGGAAGAGTATTTCACGGTCGTGCAATGGGACCAGCGCGGTGCCGGCAAGACGTATGCCGCCAACGATCCGGCCAGGATCGCGCCCACCATGACGCGGGCGCGCATGCTGGCGGACGCCGAGGAGATGGTGACCTTCCTGCGCAAGGAATTCGGCAAGGACCGCATCTTCGTGCTCGGCCACTCGTGGGGTTCGTCGCTGGGCATCCAGCTCGCGCAGCGCCATCCGGACTGGCTGCACGCCTACATCGGCATCGGCCAGGTCACGGATGCGATGGAGAGCGAACGGCGCGGTTGGCAGTACACGATGGACGCGGCGCGCAAGGAAGGCAACCAGGACGCGATCCGCGAACTGGCCTCGATCGCGCCGTACGCCGCGCCGGGCAAACCGCTCGTGCTGAAGGACTTGTACCTGCAGCGCAAATGGCTCGCGCGCTATGGCGGGGCCGTGTACGGCCGGACCGGGTTCGATGCGGAGTCAAAGGCCGCGAAGCTGGCGCCGGAATATACGGATGCCGACTTGAAGACCATGTGGGACGCGACGGAATTCTCCAGCAGCCGGATGCTGACGGACGTGTTGAGCCAGGACTTCAGCGTCTACACGACCTTCCGCTGCCCCATCGTCATCTTCAACGGGCGCCATGACTACAACGTGTCGGCATCCGCTACGGCGGAATGGTTCGCGCAGGTGAAGGCGCCGTCGAAACAGCTCGTGTGGTTCGAGGATTCCGCGCACGAGATCTTCAACGAGGAACCGGGCAAGACGCTCGTCTCGCTCGTGAAGTACGCGCGGCCGTTCGCGGAAAAGGCCGGCGACGTGGCGCCTTGAAAGAAAAAACCCGCACGCGGGTGCGTGCGGGTTCCTTGGACCGAAGCTCGATCAGTGTGCCGATGCGGCAGCTGCACCGATACCGGTTTCCGAACGCACTTCCTGTGCTTCGTAGCCGGCCTTGTCGATGGCGGCACGCTGGCTCTTGTCGGTGACCGAGAACAGCCACACGCCGACGAAGCCGACGGTCATCGAGAACAGGGCCGGCGACGTGTACGGGAAGATCTCGTGCGTATTGTGGAAGACGTCGACCCACACGGATTTCGACAGCAGCGTCAGGATGACGGCGGTGGCCAGGCCCAGGAAGCCGCCCACGGTCGCGCCGCGGGTGGTGCACTTGCTCCACAGGACGGACATGAACAGCACCGGGAAGTTGGCCGAGGCCGCGATCGCGAAGGCCAGCGAGACCATGAAGGCCACGTTGATCTTCTCGAACACGATACCCAGCAGCACGGCGGCGATGCCCAGGAAGACCGTCGTGATCCGCGACACGCGCAGTTCGCTGCCCGGAGCCGGCTGGCCCTTCTTGATCACGGTGGCGTACAGGTCGTGCGACACGGCCGAAGCGCCGGACAGGGTCAGGCCGGCCACGACGGCCAGGATCGTTGCGAACGCGACGGCCGAGATGAAGCCGAGGAAGACGTCGCCGCCGACGGCGCTCGCCAGGTGCACGGCCGCCATGTTGTTACCGCCCAGCAGCTTGCCGGCAGCGTCCTTGAACGCCGGGTTCGTACCGACCAGCACGATTGCGCCGAAGCCGATGATGAAGGTCAGGATGTAGAAGTAGCCGATCCAGGTGGTGGCCCACAGCACCGACTTGCGCGCTTCCTTGGCGCTCGGGACCGTGAAGAAGCGCATCAGGATGTGCGGCAGGCCGGCGGTACCGAACATCAGCGCCATGCCGAACGAGATGCCGGAGATCGGATCCTTGATGAAGCCGCCCGGGCCCATGATCGCGTCTTTCTTGCTGTGCACTTCGACGGCCTTGGCGAACAGCGCTTCCGGGCTGAAGTTGTACAGGGCCAGCACGGAGAACGCCATGAACGAGGCGCCGCCCAGCAGCATCACGGCCTTGATGATCTGCACCCAGGTCGTGGCGGTCATGCCGCCGAACAGCACATAGACCATCATCAGCGCGCCCACGATCACGACGGCGATCCAGTAATCCAGGCCGAACAGCAGCTTGATCAGCTGGCCGGCACCGACCATCTGGGCGATCAGGTAGAACAGCACGGTGACGAGCGTGCCCGAGGCGGCGAACATGCGCACCGGCTTCTGGGCGAAGCGGTAGGCGGCCACGTCGGCGAACGTGAAGCGGCCCAGGTTACGCAGGCGCTCGGCCATCAGGAACGTGATGACGGGCCAGCCGACGAGGAAGCCGATCGCATAGATCAGGCCGTCGAAGCCGTTGGCGAACACGGCGGCGGAAATGCCGAGGAACGACGCGGCCGACATGTAGTCGCCGGCGATCGCCAGGCCGTTCTGGAAGCCGGTGATGCCACCGCCGGCCGTGTAGAAGTCGGAGGCGGAACGGGTGCGGGCGGCGGCCCACTTGGTGATGAACAGGGTCAGGATCACGAACACGGCGAACATCATGATCGCGGTCCAGTTGGTGGCCTGCTTCTGCGCCTGGCCCAGGTCGGGCGCGGCGATGACGGCGCCGGTGGCGGCCAGCAGCGCCGCGGCGGCGGCGCTCTTCATGAGGGTCGTGGTCTTCATGCGCGCACCTTTTCCTTGCCGGAAGCGGCGTTGCGCTGGATGGCGTCGGTCAGCGCATCGAATTCGCTGTTGGCGCGGCGCACGTAAATGCCGGTGACCGCGATGGTGAACAAGATCACGAACAGACCCAGCGGCACGCCCCAGGACATGACGCCGGCGCCGATCTTCGAGGCCATGAACTGCTTGTCGAAGGCGTTCAGGCACGTGAAGCCGTAGTACGCGATCATCACGAGCCAGGTCAGCGTCCAGCCGTAGCGGGAACGCGTCTTGACGAGCTTATGGTAATTCGGGTCTGCTTTGACCCGCTGGACGATATCATCTTCCACTTTTGTCTCCAATCTTCTAGTAATGCGCCGCTCAGGTGGACGGGCTGGTATCGATCCTAAGTGGGCCGCCTTACCCGATTCTTACGGCTAGCGGAAATGTTTGCGGTCTCATGTTTCACGGTGAAACCAGGTTGAAACACCGGTTGCACATTGCGGTACACTTGCAACATGAGTTACCCGACCCGTCCCGCGCCCGCGCCGGACCAGGGCGCCGGCAAGCCCGTCATCTGGACGGTCTCCGTGTCGCGCCTGTCCGACCTGTTCCGCCACATCACCCCCGAATACGACCACCTGGCCCAGATCGAACCGCTGCACCTGGGCTTCGACGAGGCCGCGCGCCACATCCGCGAGCGCATGGCGACGGAGCACTGCGACGTCGTCATCGCGGCCGGGTCCAACGCGGCGTACCTGAAGGGGCGCGTGTCCGTGCCGGTCGTCGTCGCGACCGCGAGCGGGTTCGACGTGATGCAGGCGCTGGCACGGGCGCGGCGCATGTCCGCGCGCATCGGCCTCGTCCATTACCAGCGGCCCGTGGCGGAACTGGCCGAGTTCGCGGCCACGTTCGGCCTCGCCGTCGAGCAGCGCACCTACGTCACGGAAGACGATGCGCGCGCGAGCATCGCCGAACTGAAGGCGGCCGGGGTCGAGGTGATCGTCGGTGCCGGCCTGATCACCGACCTGGCCGAGGAAGCGGGCCTCAAGGCCGTGTTCGTCTACTCGCTGGACTCCATCCGGCGCGCGTTCGACGACGCCCTCGAGATGGCGCGCCTGACCCGCCTCGAAAGCGGGCGGGGACGGCGCCCGGCCGCCGCCGACAGCCGGCGCGCGCGCCGCGGCCTGGCCGACCTGCGCGGCGAGTCCCCCGCGATGGAACGGCTGCGCCAGACGGTCGTGCTGTACGCGCGCTCGCCGGCGACGGTGCTCATCCAGGGCGAGACAGGCAGCGGCAAGGAACTCGTCGCCCAGGCCATCCACCGCGAGAGCCCGCGGCGCGGCGCGAACCGGCCGTTCATCGCCGTCAACTGCGGCGCCATCGCCGAGTCGCTGCTGGAATCGGAACTGTTCGGCCACGAGGAAGGCGCGTTCACGGGCGCGCGCCGCGGCGGCCACGCGGGCCTGTTCGAGGCGGCGGACGGCGGCACGCTGTTCCTCGACGAGATCGGCGAGATGCCGCTCGCGCTGCAGACCCGCCTGCTGCGCGTCCTGGAGGAGCGCGAGGTGATGCGCGTGGGCGGCACGCGGCCGGTGCCCATCGACGTGCGCGTGATCAGCGCGACGCACTGCGACCTGGAGGCGCGGGTGCGCGAGGGCCGGTTCCGCGCCGACCTGTTCTATCGCCTGGCCGTGCTGCGCCTGGCCCTGCCCCCGCTGCGCGCCCGCCCCGAGGACGTGCCCCAACTGGCCGAATGGGCGTTGAAGAACGCCCTCGCCGCGCTGAGCGCGCGGCCGCATCCGAACCTGGCGGCCGAGATCGCGACATGCGCCCCGCTGTTGCAAGCGTATGCCTGGCCGGGCAACGTGCGCGAGCTGCGCAACCTGATGGAGCGTCTGGCGCTGTTCCTCGCGGCCGAGCCGCTGCAGGCGCTGACGCCCGCGTTCCTGTTGTCCGTGGCGCCGGAGCTGGGCGCGGCGCCGACCGCCCCCGCCGCCGCGCCCGTGCCTGCGCCTCCGGCCCGGGAAACCGTGGCCGACGTGCTGGCGCGCTTCGACGGCCAGCGCGACGCCGCCGCGCGCTACCTGGGCATCAGCCGCACGACCTTGTGGCGGAGATTAAAAGCCGGAAACTAAGAGCGCCTGATGCGCGTGCGCCGCGCCCGCATTTAACACGAGCTCAACAGTTTTTCCAGGCGCACGATTGAATTGTTTGAAGAATGTCAAACGTATATACAACAGTGTTAAATTTTGTTTGCGTGTTCTCATAATTTCTACGAGGATTGTTGCCGGGCTTTTGTTACATCCGTAGCAAGTTCTGGATGTGGCGGCGGCCCATCACAACGAACGCTGCACAACAGCAATAACGAAGCCTACGGAGAAATCACATGAGCAGGAATTTGTTGAAAATGGCTGTCGGCGCCGCCGTGCTGGCCATGTCCATGTCCACCCAAGCCGCCAGCAACAACGGCGTCGTCGTCTCGGTCGCGCCCGAGAAGGCATCGATGGGCAAGAGCGATGACGTGGTCGTGAAAGTCACCTTCACCAACACTTCGGGCAGCCCGCAGTACGTGCTGAAGTCGCGCACACCGTTCGAAGGCGTCAGCGCGCCGCTGTTCGAAGTCACGCGCGACGGCCAGCCGGTGCGCTACGTGGGCAAGATCGTCAAGCGCGCGGCGCCGACCGCCACCGACTATTACCTGCTCAAGCCGGGCGCCTCCTACACCGTCAGGGTGGAGCTGTCCGCCCTGTACGACATGGCCACCACCGGCGACTACGCAGTGCGCTACCACGCCGCTTCGCCGCAGCTGTTCGCCGACGGCGGCCTGGGCGCCAACGTGACCGCGATGCGTGCCGGCGCCCAGGACAGCGGCACGCATGGCGGCGAGCTGCAGTCGGACACCGCCTCGATGTGGATCGACGGCACCCGGCCGCGCGGCTCGCGCGAAGAGACCAAGTCGCTGGCCGAGATGCAGGCCGCCGCCGGCATGGTGACGGCGGCCAGCCTGTCCACCACCAGCTGCTCGTCCTCGCAGCAAAGCACCATCGCCTCGGCCCTGAGCGCGGCCCAGACCTACGCCAACAACGCCGACGCCTACATGGCCAAGACCACGATGGGCTCGCGCTACACCAAGTGGTTCGGCACGGCGACCAGCACCCGCGTGTCGACCGTCCGCTCGCACTTCGCGAACATCAAGAGCACGCTGGCGACCAAGCCGATCAACGTGAACTGCGGCTGCACCGACAGTGCCTACGCCTACGTGTATCCGAACCAGCCTTACACGATCTACGTATGCAAGGCCTTCTGGAGCGCGCCGCTGACCGGTACCGACTCCAAGGCCGGCACCCTGATCCATGAAACCAGCCACTTCACCGTGGTGGCCGGCACCGACGACTGGGCCTACGGCCAGTCCGCCGCGGCCAGCCTGGCGATCAGCAATCCGTCGCAGGCGATCGACAACGCCGACTCGCACGAATACTTCAGCGAGAACAATCCGGCGCTGAATTAAAGCCACCATTGGAGAATACGATGAGAAAAGATCTGCTGAAACTCGCCGCAGGCGCCGCCGCGCTGGCCGTATCGCTGTCTGCCGTGTCCGCCCACGCCGCACCCGGCAACGGCAATGGCGTGGTCGTCTCGGTCGCACCGGAAAAGACCTCGCTGGGCAAGAGCGACGACGTGGTGGTCAACGTTACCTTCACCAATACCTCGGGCAGCCCGCAATACGTGCTGAAGTCGCGCACGCCCTTCGAGGAGATCGAGGCGCCGCTGTTCGAGATCACCCGCGACGGCCAGCCGGTGCGCTACCTGGGTGCGATCGCCAAACGCGGCGCGCCCACCGCCGCCGACTACTTCCTGCTCAAGCCCGGCGCGTCCTACACCGCAAAGGTCGAGCTGTCGGCGCTGTACGACATGGCCACTACCGGCGACTATGCGATCCGCTACAGGATCGGCAACGGCAGCGGCAAGGCCGGCGACGAGCTGAAGTCCGAGGCCGCCAGCGTCTGGATCGACGGCGTCCGTCCGCGCGGCTCGAACGAGGAGACCAAGTCGCTGGCCGAGATGCAGGCCCAGGCCGGCACGGTGACGGCGGCGGGCGGCGCCCTCTCCTTCAACAAGTGCACGGCCTCGCAGCAAGCCGACATCACCAACGCCGTATCAAGCGCGCTGGCCATGGCGACCGACGGCGACGCCTACATGGCCAAGGGCACGATGGGTACGCGCTACACCAAGTGGTTCGGCGCCGTCGACAGCGCCCGCGTGGCGACCGTCAAGTCCCACTTCGCGGCGATCAAGGACGCCTTCGCCACCAAGCCGATCACGGTCGATTGCGGCTGCAAGAAGACCTACTACGCCTATGTGTATCCAACCCAGCCCTACACCATCCACGTGTGCAAGGCCTTCTGGAGCGCGCCGATGACCGGCACCGATTCGAAAGGCGGCACCCTGGTGCACGAGATGAGCCACTTCAACGTGGTGGCAGGCACCGACGACTGGGTGTACGGCCAGTCGGGCGCGGCCAGCCTGGCGGTCAGCAATCCGTCGCAGGCGATCGACAACGCCGACTCGCACGAGTACTTCGGCGAGAATACCCCGGCGCTTCAATAAGCTTGTGAACGTGGGCATTCGAGGCCGGTGGCCTCGAATGCCACGTGCCCACGTTCAGCGTTCGGTATGACTGAACGTCACCGGCCCGGTCGAAAGTTCGGCCGCGGATTCCAGCTGGCGCACATCCGCGAGCACCGCCCCCTGGTAGCGGATCACATAGGTATGCGTGCCCGGCTCGAAGGCATAGGCCCGCGTGATGTCGATGGTGTGCGTCCGGGCGGAGTGCGGCTGCAGCACGATGTAGTCGTCCAGCGTCAGGGCCGAGCGCTTGACCATGCGGCCCGTGTAGGGCAACTCGGCGCCGCTCGGATGCCGGCGCAGATCAAACAAGCGCCGCGACAGTTCGGAATCGGCGGCAAGCTCGCGCGGCGGGCCGATCGGGCGCTCGCCGCGGTTTTCGATCCTGACCGTCACCAGCACCTTGTCATGCCTGGCGTCGACGCTCAGGCTCGCATGCACGTTCATCGATCGTTCTCCATCGGCGCCCGCAGCCGCGGCCGTCACGGCCCACAGCGCGGCGCCCAGCATCGTTCGTCGTCGCATTGACAGCTCCTGTCGGGATGGGACGATTCTACTACCGGCTGCCGGTTACGCGCTCGGAACCGCCATCCACCACGCCTACGCCGGGCACGCCTTAATGCGTGCCAACCCACACGCGCGTGAAAAGCCGTATTATTATTTTTTCATTACGGCCTGGTACCCGATCGGTGCCAGTTTTCCGCACGCGCCGCCCATGAAGCGGTACGCTGGTCCGTTCCTACGGAGGCAATATGCAAGACTTGTCGCAAGCTGCACTGTTTTCGCTGATCGGCAACACCCCCATGGTGGAAGTCACCCGCATGGACACGGGCCCCTGCCGCCTGTTCCTCAAGCTCGAATCCCAGAACCCCGGCGGCTCCATCAAGGACCGCGTCGGCCGCGCCATGATCGAGGCGGCGGAACGCGACGGCCGCTTGCAACCCGGCGGTACCGTCGTCGAGGCGACGGCGGGCAACACGGGGCTCGGCCTCGCGCTCGTCGCGCGCATCAAGGGCTACCGCGTCGTGCTCGTCGTGCCCGACAAGATGGCCTCCGAAAAAATCCTGCACCTGAAGGCCCTCGGCGCCGAGATCCACCTCACCCGCTCCGACGTCGGCAAGGGCCACCCCGAGTACTACCAGGACTACGCGGCGCGGCTCGCGCGCGAGATCCCCGGCGCCTGGTTCGCCGACCAGTTCAACAACCCCGCCAACCCGACCGCGCACGAAACCACCACCGCGCCCGAGATCTGGGACCAGATGCGCCACGAGCTGGACGCCATCGTCGTGGGCGTCGGCTCGTCCGGGACACTCACCGGCCTGTCGCGCTTCTTCGCGCGCGTGCAGCCGGACCTGGAATTCGTGCTGGCCGATCCGCAAGGCTCGATCCTGGCCGACTACATCAAGACCGGCAAGGTCAGCGACGTCTCCGGCTCCTGGGCAGTGGAAGGCATCGGCGAGGATTTCATCCCGTCCATCGCCGACATGTCGCGCGTGAAGACGGCCTATTCGATCAGCGACGAGGAAAGCTTCAACACGGCGCGCGAACTGCTGCGCCAGGAAGGCATCCTGGCCGGTTCGTCGACGGGCACCCTGCTCGCGGCCGCGCTGCGCTGGTGCCGGGAACAGACGACGCCCAAGCGCGTCGTGACCTTCGTGTGCGACACGGGCACACGCTACCTGACCAAGGTGTACAGCGACGGCTGGATGGTCGACCAGGGCCTGCTGCACCGTCCCCGCATGGGCGACCTGCGCGACCTGATCGGCCGCCGCTTCGACGACGGCGAAGTCATCACCGTGTCCCCGACCGACACCCTGCTGACCGCCTTCAACCGCATGCGCAGCGCCGACCTCGCGCAGATGCCCGTCATCGACAAGGGCAAGCTCGTGGGCCTGATCGACGAATCGGACCTGCTGCTGCACGTGACGAGTGACCGGGAACACTTCAAGGCACCGGTGTCCGGCACGATGGCGTCCGACCTGCAGACGCTGGCGCCCTCTGCCAGCATGCAACAGCTGCGCGACATCCTCGACCGCGGCCTGACGGCCGTCATCGTCGACGGCGACCGTTTCTACGGCCTGATCACCCGCTTCGACCTTCTCAACCATCTGCGCAGGACTCTCACGTGAGCCATCAAGACGACCCTCATCAACGCCACATCGCGACGCGCGTCATCCACGGCGGCCAGGCGCCCGACCCCACGACGGGCGCCGTGATGCCGCCCATTTACGCGACGTCGACCTTTGCCCAGGAAAGCCCGGGCGTGCACAAGGGCCTGGACTACGGCCGCTCGCACAATCCGACCCGCTGGGCGCTGGAACGCTGCGTGGCCGACATCGAAAGCGGCGGCGCCGCGTACGCGTTCGCATCCGGCCTCGCCGCGATCGCGGCCGTGCTCGAACTGCTGCCCGCCGGTTCGCACATCGTGGCCGGCGACGACATGTATGGCGGCACCTACCGGCTGTTCGAACGCGTGCGCCGCGCCAGCAGCGGCCACGATTTCACGTACGTCGACCTGACGGACCCGCTGGCCCTCGCGAACGCGCTGCGGCCGGAGACGAAGATGGTGTGGGTGGAGACGCCGACGAATCCCATGCTCAAGCTGGCCGACCTGCACGCGATCGCGCAGCTGTGCCGCGAGCGCGGCGTGATGACGGTGTGCGACAACACGTTCGCGAGCCCCATCAACCAGCGCCCGCTGGAACTGGGCATCGACATCGTCGTGCACTCGACGACGAAGTACATGAACGGCCACTCGGACGTCATCGGCGGCATCGCCGTCGTGGGCGGCCACGCGCACCAGCAGGCATGGCGCGAGCGCCTCGGCTTCATCCAGAACGCCGTCGGCGCCATCCAGGGACCGTTCGACAGTTTCCTCGTCCTCCGCGGGATCAAGACGCTGGCGCTGCGCGTGGAACGCAGCAACGGCAACGCGCTCGACCTGGCGCAGTGGCTGGAGCAACAGCCGAAAGTCCGGCACGTCTACTATCCGGGCCTGGCGTCGCACCCGCAGCACGAACTCGCGCGGCGCCAGATGCACGGCTACGGCGGCATCATCTCCATCGACCTCGACACGGACATCGCCGGCGCCCGCCGCTTCCTGGAACAGTGCGAGATCTTCACGTTGGCCGAGAGCCTGGGCGGCGTCGAGAGCCTGATCGAGCATCCGGCCATCATGACGCATGCGACCATTCCGGCGGACCAGCGGGCAAGGCTGGGGATCGGGGACGGGTTGATCCGGTTGTCGGTCGGGATCGAGCACGTGGAGGATCAGCGGGCGGACCTGGCGCGGGCGCTGGCGGCGATTTAGGACGAGGTATACGCACGTCGTCCCTGCGCAGGCAGGGACCCAAGTTCTGCATGCGTTATCGCAGCGCACGCAAGATTGGGTCCCCGCCTGCGCGGGGACGACGTTGGTTGGTAATCGACTGTTCAGGCGTACGCCGGTGCCGGCAACGCAAGCCCCCGCTCGTCCGCACTCTCCTGGACGAATGCGTGACGCGCAACCCCCTCCCCGCGCACGCGGAACGTGGACACCACGTCCGTCAACTCCTCCGCCTGCGCCCGCATCGTGGCCGCGGCCGCCGCCGCCTGCTCGACCATCGCCGCATTCTGCTGCGTCGCCTCGTCCATGTCGGCGATGACGCCGCGCACGCGCGCGATGCCGGCCGCCTGCTCGGAGCTGGCGCCGTCGATCGCATGCAGCAGGTCGGCCACCTGCTGGACACGCTCGAGAATCTCGCGCATCGTGTCGCCCGCCGCGCTGGCGATGCCGGCGCCGGACGCGATGGCGAGCGTCGACTCGCCGATCAGGTGCTTGATCTCCTTCGCGGCCGATGCGGAATGCTGGGCCAGGTTGCGCACCTCGCCCGCAACGACCGCGAAGCCGCGGCCCTGCTCGCCCGCGCGTGCCGCTTCGACGGCCGCGTTCAGTGCGAGGATATTCGTCTGGAACGCGATCCCGTCGATCATCGCCGTGATGTCGCCGATGCGCGCGGCCGACTGGCGGATCGTCTCCATGCGCTCGACCATCTGCCCGACGGCGCCGGCACCGTCCTTCGCCACACCCGAGGCGGCCAACGCGAGCTCGTTCGCATCGTGTGCGTTGACGTGGTTCTGTTCCACGGCCTCGGTCAGGTCGGCCATGGCCTGCACCGTCGCATGCAGGCTGCGCGCCTGCGCTTCCGTGCGGTGCGACAGGTCGCGGTTGCCGGCCGCGATCTCGGCCGACGCGCCGTCGATCATGCGCGCGCTGTCCAGCACTTTGACCACGGTAGCCGACACGCCGCCGGTCATATGATTCAGCGCGTCGAACAGGCGGCCGATCTCGTCGCCTCTGGCGTGGTCGATCGTGGCGGAGAGATCGCCCGTCGCGACACGCTCGGCCAGCACGACGGCATCCTGCAGCGGCGTCACGATGCTGCGCGTGAGGAGCCACCCGGCCGCGCAGCCGACCAGGAGCGCGGCCGCGCCGAACGCGGGCAGCAGCACGCGGCTGAGGGCGAACGCCTGCGCGGACGTCGCGGCCATCGCGTGGGCTTCGCGGGTCTGCCAGGCCAGCAGCGCGTCCAGCGCGTGCGTGTAGGCGTCGAAGGTCGCGGCCATGGCGCCGGATGCCAGTTGTTCGACGTCCTGCGTCTTGCCGAGGTCCTTCGCCTGGAAGACTTGCTGGCGCACGTTCAGGTAGGCGGCCTTGCGCTGGGCGGCGGCGTCGATCAGCGCGCGCTCGTCCGGCACGGCGGGCAGCGCGTTCAGCTTCGCTTCCAGGGCGGCCGCGTGCTTTTCGCCCTGCGCCAGCATGGCCTGGAAATAATCCCCTGCTTCCAGGCTGTCGCTGCGGGCAATGGCCACGGCGCGCACGCCGTTCAGGCGCGTCACGCCCAGCAGCTCGGCCGTCAGCTGTTGCCGGGCCAGTTTATTGTTGACGAGGTCGTTCGTGATGGCGTCGGCCGCGTGCATGCGCCACAGCGCGACGAGGGAGATGATGACGATGGCAAGGGACACCACGGCAAAGGCGCCGATGATCTTGGTGCCGGTGGAAAGCTGTGCGAGTCGCATGGGGCTGTGTCCGGATGGGAGGGATGCGATCGATTATAGAAATGCCGTATGACAACAAAATGAATATGTGTGACACCTGATCATTCATTTGTGACATGCGCATGACGAAAAAAAAGCCCGCACGGGGCGGGCTTTTTGCAGCGATCGGGGATCGCTTATTCGATCTCGACGGTCTCGACGGGCTCCGGCGGCGGCGGGACGTCGCCTTCCGGGAACTCGAGGAACACCTCGTCCTTCTCGTTCAGGTCGACCGTGACACGGCCACCGTTCACGAGACGGCCGAACAGCAGTTCGTCGGCCAGCGCCTTGCGGATCATGTCCTGGATCAGGCGCGACATCGGACGGGCACCCATCAGCGGGTCGAAACCTTTCTTCGCGAGGAACTTGCGCAGTTTCTCGGTGAAGACAGCTTCCACCTTCTTCTCGTGCAGCTGCTCTTCCAGCTGCATCAGGAACTTGTCCACGACGCGCAGGATGATGTCCTCGTCCAGCGCGCGGAAGCTGATGATCGCATCCAGGCGGTTGCGGAACTCCGGCGTGAACATGCGCTTGATGTCGGCCATCTCGTCGCCCTGCGCCTTCGAATCCACGAAGCCCACCGAACGCTTGGTCAGGCTTTCCGCACCTGCATTCGTGGTCATGATGATGATCACGTTGCGGAAGTCCGCCTTGCGGCCGTTGTTGTCGGTCAGCGTGCCATGGTCCATCACCTGCAGCAGGATGTTGAAGATGTCCGGATGGGCCTTCTCGATCTCGTCCAGCAGCAGCACCGCATGCGGCTTCTTGGTGATGGCCTCGGTCAGCAGGCCGCCCTGGTCGAAGCCGACGTAGCCCGGCGGCGCACCGATCAGGCGCGACACGGCGTGACGCTCCATGTACTCGGACATGTCGAAACGCACCAGCTCGATGCCGAGGATGAACGCCAGCTGCTTCGCGACTTCCGTCTTGCCGACGCCGGTCGGACCGGAGAACAGGAACGAACCGATCGGCTTGTCCTGCTTGCCGAGGCCGGCACGGGCCATCTTGATCGCGGACGCGAGCGCATCGATGGCCGGGTCTTGCCCGAACACGACGTTGCGCAGGTCGCGGTCGATGGTCTGCAGCTTGCTGCGGTCGTCCTGGTTGACGGTCTGCGGAGGAATCCGCGCGATCTTCGCGATGATGTCCTCGATCTCGGTCTTGCCGATGGTCTTCTTCTGCTTCGACTTCGGCAGCACGCGCTGGGCCGCACCCGCTTCGTCGATCACGTCGATCGCCTTGTCCGGCAGGTGACGGTCATTGATGAAGCGAGCGGCGAGCTCGGCCGCGGTCGACAGCGCCGACGCCGAATACTTCACGCCGTGGTGCTCTTCGAAGCGCGACTTGAGGCCGCGCAGGATCTGCACGGTCTGCTCGATCGACGGCTCGTTCACGTCCACTTTCTGGAAGCGGCGGCACAGCGCATGATCCTTCTCGAACACGCCGCGGAATTCCGTGAACGTGGTCGCGCCGATGCACTTCAGCTGGCCGTTCGCGAGGGCCGGCTTGAGCAGGTTCGACGCGTCGAGCGTGCCGCCCGATGCCGAGCCGGCGCCGATGATCGTGTGGATCTCGTCGATGAACAGGATGCCGTTCGGCGTGTCCTTGAGCTGCTTCAACACCGCCTTCAGGCGCTGCTCGAAGTCGCCGCGGTACTTGGTGCCGGCCAGCAGCGCGCCCATGTCCAGCGAATACACGACGGCATTCTGCAGGATCTCGGGCACGTCTTCCTGGACGATGCGCCATGCCAGGCCTTCCGCGATCGCGGTCTTGCCGACGCCGGCCTCGCCCACGAGCAGCGGGTTGTTCTTGCGGCGGCGGCACAGGATCTGGATCACGCGATCCACTTCCTCTTCGCGCCCGATCAGCGGATCGATGCGGCCGTCGGCGGCAGCCTTGTTCAGGTTCTGGGTGAACTGATCCAGCGGGCTTTCCTTGGTCTGGCCTTCGACCTGCGCTTCTTCCACGCCCTCCGACGCCTTCTGGCTGTCGATCTGCTGGTCCTTGCGCACGCCGTGCGAGATGAAGTTGACCACGTCGAGACGGGTCACGCCCTGCTGGTGCAGGTAGTAAACGGCATGCGAGTCCTTCTCGCCGAAGATCGCCACGAGCACGTTCGCGCCGGTGACTTCCTTCTTGCCGTTCGACGCCGACTGGACGTGCATGATCGCGCGCTGGATCACGCGCTGGAAGCCCAGCGTCGGTTGGGTGTCGACTTCGCCGGTCCCCGGCACGGTCGGAGTGTTATCGCCGATGAAATTCGTCAAGGTCTTGCGCAGGTCTTCGATATTGACCGCGCACGCACGCAGGACTTCAGCGGCCGACGGGTTGTCGAGCAGCGCCAGCAGCAGGTGTTCGACCGTGATGAACTCGTGCCGAGCCTGCCGCGCTTCGACAAAGGCCATGTGTAGAGATACTTCCAGTTCCTGCGCAATCATACTTCCTCCATCACGCACTGCAGGGGATGGCCTGCCTTGCGCGCATGCGTTAATACAAACTCCACTTTGGTACACGCTATATCTTTGGAAAACACGCCGCACACGCCTTTGCCATGGCGGTGTACAGAAAGCATGATCTGCGTCGCCGTCTCGCGATCCTTGTTGAAGTACTCCTGGATGATGGCGACCACGAACTCCATCGGCGTGTAGTCGTCATTGAGCAACGCCACCTGATACAACGGAGGTGGCTTGACTGTCTGCCGCTCCAGCAGCTGTTCGGTATCGTGCTTGGTTGCCATAGGGGTATTCTAAATTGCTTTCGATCTTCGTGTGTGCGGAAACTAACGCTCAGGGTAATCCCATTTGCTTTCCATCTTACGCGTTTTCCAGTTGGTGCGCAGATGGCGGTCCGATTGCAAAAATCAAGAGGTTGTTTTTAGGCGATTGTGAAAATTTTTACAACGGCCGTTCAAAACCGCTTGACTTACAAGATTATTGCACCAACAATGCAGTTATTGACATGTACTTATGTACTTGTTGATAAGAAGTGAGCAGGCTGAGGAGGGGGCAAGAAGCTTCTTGCTTTTATGGCTCGTGTGATTTGTTTTTAATCGAAAGTTATTTTATGGCAACAGGTACTGTTAAGTGGTTCAATGATTCCAAAGGTTTTGGCTTCATCACCCCTGATGACGGCGGCGAGGATTTGTTCGCACACTTCTCCGCAATCAATATGAACGGTTTTAAGACCCTCAAAGAAGGTCAAAAAGTCCAATTCGAAGTCACGCAAGGCCCGAAAGGCAAGCAAGCTTCCAACATCGTGGGCGTGTAATCGACACCCTCCGGAAGCAGAAAGCCCCGCTCCGGCGGGGTTTTTTTCTGGCGCAGCCGCCAAGTATCACCCCTCCCCTCCAAGAAAAAAAGCCCCGTACGCATACGGGGCTTGATCTCGGTCAATAAGACCGCGCTTACATATTCTCGATCATCACCTCGCCGAAGCCCGAGCACGACACCTGGGTCGCGCCTTCCATCAGGCGCGCGAAGTCGTAGGTGACGCGCTTGGACGCGATCGCCTTTTCCATCGAGCTGATGATGAGGTCGGCCGCTTCCGTCCAACCCATGTGGCGCAGCATCATCTCGGCCGACAGGATCAGCGAACCCGGGTTCACGTAATCCTTGCCCGCATACTTCGGCGCGGTGCCGTGCGTCGCTTCGAACATCGCGACGGAATCGGACATGTTGGCGCCCGGCGCGATGCCGATGCCGCCGACCTGGGCCGCCAGCGCGTCCGAGATGTAGTCGCCGTTCAGGTTCAGGGTGGCGATGACGCTGTACTCGGCCGGACGCAGCAGGATCTGCTGCAGGAATGCGTCCGCGATCGAATCCTTGACGACGATGTCCTTGCCCGTGCGCGGGTTCTTGAACTTGCACCACGGGCCGCCGTCGACCAGCTCGGCACCGAATTCACGTTGCGCCAGCGCATAGCCCCAGTCGCGGAAGCCGCCTTCCGTGTACTTCATGATATTGCCCTTGTGGACAATGGTGACGGACGGCTTGTCGTTGTCGATCGCGTACTGGATCGCCTTGCGCACGAGACGTTCCGTGCCTTCGCGCGACACCGGCTTGACGCCGATCGCCGACGTCTCCGGGAAGCGGATCTTGCGCACGCCCATTTCGCGGGTCAGGAATTCGATGACCTTCTTCGCATCGGCCGACTCGGCGGCCCATTCGATGCCCGCATAGATGTCTTCCGAGTTCTCGCGGAAGATCACCATGTCCGTCTTGTGCGGTTCGCGCAGCGGCGACGGCACGCCATTGAAATAGCGCACAGGGCGCAGGCACACGTACAGGTCGAGTTCCTGGCGCAGCGCCACGTTCAGCGAGCGGATGCCGCCGCCGACCGGCGTGGTCAGCGGACCCTTGATCGACACGACGTATTCGCGCACGCAGTCCAGCGTTTCGATCGGCAGCCATACGTCCGGGCCATACACCTGAGTCGACTTCTCGCCGGCAAACACTTCCATCCACGCGATCTTGCGCTGGCCACCGTACGCCTTCGCGACGGCCGCGTCGACGACCTTCAGCATCACCGGGGTGATGTCGACGCCGGTACCATCGCCTTCGATATAGGGAATGACCGGCTGGTCGGGGACGTTCAGCGAGAAGTCCGCGTTGACGGTAATCTTTTGACCATCGGTAGGTACTTTGATATGTTGATACATCATGTTCTCCGAAGTGGGCACGCGGCGGCGGCGGACCGCCAGGTCTGCGATCTCCATTAGAATAGTGGGCTGGCCGTCGTCTTGTCTAAGACGCAACACTGGCACAACATTATGCACCAGTATTGATCGCGACGGGCCAGAGGCTCGCTATTTTGCTCCAAAATCCATCCTTCATGTCCCTCATCCTGTTCAATAAACCTTTCCAGGTGCTGTGCCAGTTCTCGCGCGAGGACGAGCGCGCCACCCTCGCCGACTACCTCGACATCCCGAACATCTACCCCGCCGGCCGGCTCGACGCCGACAGCGAAGGCCTGATGCTGCTGACGGACGACGGCCGCCTGCAGCACCAGATCGCCCATCCGGACCACAAGGAAGCAAAGACCTATCTGGTACAGCTGGATGGGGTCGCCGACCGCGCCAGCCTGGACCGCCTGCAGGCCCCGATCGACCTGGGCGACTTCGTCACGAAGCCCTGCCGCGCGACGCTGATCGCGGAGCCGGAATGGCTGTGGCCGCGCAATCCGCCGATCCGCGTGCGCCAGGACAAGCCGACCAGCTGGATCGCGATCACGCTCGAGGAAGGGAAAAACCGCCAGGTGCGCCGGATGACGGCCGCCGTCGGCCTGCCGACCCTGCGTCTCGTGCGCTCGAGCATCGGGCCGTTTTCGTTGGCGACGCATCCGCTGATGCCGGGCGAATGGATGGAGGTGCCGGCCGCGGCCGTGGGCAGCAAGCGGTGATGCGCTTGAGCAAGATCAACCTTTCCAAACGTTAATGTAGGACGAGCAAAAAACTGTCAACCGGCAATTCCGGGCTGCCGTTAAGGGGGCAGATTCACCGTTGTGGATCACCTTCTTCTCTAAAGGAACCCGAAATGTCCAAACTGATCGCTGGCCTGGTTGCTTCCCTGTTCGCCGTTTCCGCTTTCGCCGCGCAGGCTCCGGCCCCCGCCGCAGCCGCCCCGGCCGCATCGGCCACTGCCGAGCAGCCTGCCGCTCCCGCGAAGAAAATGAAGAAGCACCACAAGAAGGCCAAGAAAGCCGCCGCGGCGGACGCAGCCGCTTCGGCCGAGCCGGCTGCAAGCAAATAAGCGCGCCGACCCTCACTCAGGGCAGCCTGCGGGCTGCCTTTTTTTCAATTCGGGGTCAGAGCACATTTCCCGTCAAATTCGGGGTCAGAGCACTTTTCCGCGCAATGCTCTGCCGGCAACGAACCGCCGCTGCCTCGCCCTTCCCGCCGCGCCGCTCCACCTATCCAGTGCATCCACTCGCACTATGCCATGTGCACTCAATGCCTCAGCGACATGTCGTCCAAAAGTGCTCTGACCCCGAATTTTGAGAAAAATGTGCTCTGACCCCGAATTTTGGCAACAAAAAACCCGCCGGACTTGCGTCGGGCGGGCTCTTAATCAAGCACAGCGCGCGACCTGTGTCGCGCGGGCGTTGCTGTCGGGTGTATTAAGCCGACAGGGCCTTGATGGCGGCAGCCAGGCGGCTCTTGTGGCGAGCGGCCTTGTTCTTGTGGATGATTTTCTTGTCAGCGATGCTGTCGATGGTCGACACGGACTGCTGGAAGATCTGGGTGGCAGCGGCCTTGTCGCCAGCCTGGATGGCCTTTTTGACGGCCTTGATTGCGGTACGCAGGGTCGAGCGCTGAGCCGAGTTGTGCGCGTTTTGCTTAACTGCCTGACGAGCGCGCTTGCGCGCCTGTGCGGTATTTGCCATGGAATTTCCTAATCGGGGTCAAGTTGCGTTTGCAAACATTCAAACCGGCCCATTCCAGTGCCTGCCAAACGAGTGTCTGCTAACAGAATTCAATACAGCCCTCGATTATAGCGAAGGTTTCATCGAAGGGCAAATCCTGGTTCGTTTTTGTGCAATAGCCCAGCTATAATCGCGGGCTATGAACCTACTCAAGACCCTGGCAGCCATCTCGAGCATGACGATGCTGTCCCGTATCACCGGCCTGTTGCGCGACTCCCTGTTTGCCCGCGCGTTCGGCGCCAGCGATTATACCGACGCCTTCAACATCGCCTTCCGCCTGCCCAACCTGCTGCGCCGCCTGTTCGGCGAAGGAGCGTTCTCGCAAGCGTTCGTGCCGATCCTGGCCGAATACAAGAGCCAGAAAGGCGACGCCGCCACCCGCACCCTCGTCGACCACGTCGCCAATACCCTCGTGTGGGCGACGCTCGCGACGAGCCTCGTCGGCATCGTGGGCGCCCCCGTCGTCCTGTACGTCATCGCCAGCGGCCTCGAAGGCCCCGCGTTCGACGCCGGCGTCGTCATGACCCGCATGATGTTCCCGTACATCCTGTGCATGTCGTTCGTCGTGCTGGCCGGCGCCGTGCTGAATACCTGGCGCGAATTCAAGATCCCCGCGTTCACGCCCGTGCTGTGGAATTTGTCGTCGATCTTCTTCTCGCTGTTCATGGTGAAGTATTTCGACGTGCCGATCTATTCGATGGCCGTGGCCGTGATGGTCGGCGGCGTGCTGCAGGTCGGCATCCAGATCCCCGCGCTGAAACGCATCGGCATGCTGCCGCGGCTGTCGCTCAATCCGTTCGCCGGCCTGTCCGATCCGGGCGTGCGCCGCATCCTCAGGAAGATGGGACCGGCCGTGTTCGCCGTGTCGGCCGCGCAGATCAGCCTGCTCATCAACACGAACATCGCATCACGCCTGGGCGCCGGCAGCGTCTCCGTGCTGCAGTACGCGGACCGCCTGATGGAATTCCCGACCGGCATGCTGGGCGTGGCGCTGGGCACGGTGCTGCTGCCCAGCCTGTCGAAGGCGAATGCCGACGGCGACCCCGTCGAATACTCGGCCCTGCTCGACTGGGGCCTGCGGTTGACGTTCCTGCTCGCGCTGCCGGCCGCCGTCGGCCTCGCGGCGCTGGCCGAACCGCTGATCGCCACGCTGTTCAACTACGGCGCGTTCAACGCCCACGCCGTCACGGCCGCCACCGCGCCGCTGATGGCCTACGCGGCCGGCCTGCTCGGCATCATCCTCGTCAAGATCCTGGCCCCGGCCTTCTATGCGCGCCAGGACATCCGCACGCCGGTCAAGATCGCCGTCGGCGTGCTCGTGGCCACGCAGCTGATGAACATGGTGTTCGTGCCGGTACTGGGCGTGGCGGGTCTCGCGCTGTCGATCGGCCTCGGTGCCTGCATCAATGCCGGCTTCCTGTTCACGGGCCTGCGCCGGCGCGCAATCTACGTGCCGCATGCGGGCTGGCTGCCGTTCTTCGTGAAAGTCGTCGTGGCCGTCGCGCTGATGGGTGCCGTGGCATCGTTCAGCCAGGCGCAACTCGACTGGGCCGCCTTGCGCGCGCATCCGGTGCTGCGTGCGGGCGCCCTGTTCCTCATCATCGGCGTGTCCGCCGCCGTGTATTTCGCCGTGTTGCTGGCGCTGGGATTCCGGCCGCGCCACTTCATGCGCCGGGCTAAGTAGCCGGGACGGCCTGGCGGTTCTCCGCCGCGGGCTCGCCTTCTTTTTCCTCTTTGTCGGGAGGCGGCGCCGGCGCATCCGGGGCCGGTTCGGACGCGGGTGGTGTCGGCGCCTGCGGCGCCGCCTCGTCCGCCGGCCGCCCGGGTTCGGACGGCGTCGCGCCCCGTCCAGGAAACAGCGACGGCTGCTCCGGCGGCGTGCCCGCGGGCGGTTCCTGGAACAGCGACGGCTGGCCGGGCATCTGCGGCTTGCCCTGCGCGAGCACCTGCCCCTGCATCAGCGCCTGCCCGATCGCGACGAACTTCCAGTCCGAGACGTGCTGCCTGTTCTCGAACCCGGAAAAGCGCTTGTCGAAATTCGCCACCTTCAGCGGCTTCGCCTTCGACAGGCTGTACACGGCCAGCACGCCGCGCTTGTCGCCGGGATTGGCCCACACGATGCCCCACTCGGCCTTGCCCGTCAGCGGGTCGACGAAGATCTTGCGCAGATGCCGGCGCACGCCGGGCGCCCTTGGATCCTTCAGCAGTTCCTGCAGCGACGGCGGCTGCGCCGGCTGGCCCTTCGGCGTCGCCTCGGCATAGGTGCGCAGCGCTTCGCCGAACGCGGCGCCGATGTCCAGCAGTTCTTCCTCGGCGGCCGCGCGCCGCAGCAGCGCGTCGACCTTCAGCGTGGCCGCGCCGACGAGACCGATCACGGTCACGAAGATGATGAGGCCGAGGTAAGTAAAACCGCCCTCGCGCCGCGGCGCTCTACCATTCCGCATACGGCTTGCCGTTGCGGCCCGTGCCCGGCGCGCCGCTGTGGATGTTGTAGATGCCGCCCTTGTCGCCATCCTCGGGCGCGACGACCGTCCAGGCCGAGTCGCTGTCCGCGATCGGGTCGAACGGCAGCGCCGGCAGGTATTTTTTCTCGACGAGCTGCTGCAGCGAATCCGGGTAGCGCCCCGTGTCCTCGTGATACTGGTCGATGACGGCGCGCGTGTTGCGCAGGTTCTCCGCGAGGATCGTCTCCTTGGTGCTGTCGACTTTCGGAAAGAAACGCGGCGCCGCGAGCGTGAGCAGCAGCGCGACGATGCCCAGCACCACCAGCAGTTCGATCAGGGTAAAACCCCGTTGTCGTTCGAGGTTCATGTCTTCACCAGCGGTTGTAGGGGATGCCGTTCAGCCCGACCTTGCCCGAGGTCGAAAAGACGTCGTACACGTCGTCGCCCTCCTTCGGCTCGTCCGGCTCGCTGGCGTAGCTGCGCTTGCCCCACGTCTCGGCATCCTTCAGGTCGGGGTCGCCGTTGAACGGGTCGCGCGGCAGGCGGCGCAGAAAATAGATCTTCGCCTTCTTCGGGCTCCTCTGGTCCGGCACGCCCTCCACCAGCACCTCCAGCTTCGGCGGATAGCCGCTGGCACCGGCCTGGCGGGCCACGCGGCCTTCGTCGCCCGCCTTCTTGTAGGCGTCGAGGGCGGCCCGGATCTCACGCAGCGCGACGCGCAATTCCTGTTCGTGGCGGCGCTGCAGCGCGATCTGCGCGGTCGGCACCACCAGCGTCCCGAGCAGCGCCAGGATCGCGAGCGTGACGAGCAGCTCGATCAGGGTAAAGCCGCGCCGGCGCCGGATGCCCATCTTACTTCTGGTTCGGGAACGCGGCCTGCGAGGCCGGCACGCGATTGGCCGCCGGCGGCACGGGCGTGGCTTCCGGCTGCGGCAGCGGCGTGATGTCGATCGCGGGCGCGGACGGCAGCTCCGACGGCGAGCTGGATGGCGGCGCGGGCGGCAGCGTGCCGGTCGCGCCGACGCTGGTCGCCGGCACCATTCCGGTTTCCCCGATGACCGGCAGCGGCGCCTGCGGCTGCGCGGCGGGAGGTTGCGCTGGCTGCGGCTGCGCCGGCGCATGCACCGGCACTTGCACCGCCGGTTGTGCGGCGCCGGCGGGCGGCGCCGATACCCGCGCGGGCGCACCGGCAGGCACTGCGCGCGCGCCCTGCGCCGGAATCTGCACCGGCGTGCGCACGTTCGTGTCGGGACGGCGCCGGAAGCTGGCCTCCGTGCCGGCGCTGAATTCGGAACTCGATGCCGGCGGGCGCTGCAGGGTGCGGATCAGGTGCGGCGTGATCGACAGCACGACCTCGGTCTTGTTGCGCGTGTCCTGCTGGCTGCCGAACAACCGGCCCAGTATCGGCAGGTCGCCCACGCCGGGCAGCTTCGTGCTGCTGGAGCGGTCCTCGTTCTTGATCAGGCCCGCCAGCACCTGGTTCTCGCCATCCTTCAGCTGCAGCATCGTGGACGCGGAGCGCGTGCCGATGCGGTACGCCGTCGTGCCGCCCTTCGTCGTCACGGTGTCGACCAGGTTGCTGACTTCCAGCGAGATGCGGATGCCGACTTCGTTGTTCAGGTAGATCGTGGGCTCCACGTCCAGCTTCAGGCCCACGTCGACGTAGTTCACGGACTCGGACGCGAAGCCGCCCACGCCCGACGAGATGGTCGTCGTGATGGTCGGCAGCTTGTCGCCGATGACGACCTTGGCCTTTTCCTTGTTGCGCACGCGGATGCGGGGCGCGGCCAGCGTGTCGGAATCGCCGTCCGTCTTGCTCGCGGTGACCGAGCCGGCGATGCCGGTCACGCCGATCGTCTTGCTGTCCAGGTGGTGCAGCTGGTCGATCGTGATCGCGCCGCCGGCCGTCGTCTTCAACGGCGCGAACGACAGGCTCGTGGGCCAGTCGATGCCCAGGTCGAGCAGGCGGTTGCGCTGCACCTCCAGCACCTCGACGTCCAGCATCACCTCGGCCTCCGGCACGTCCTGCAGCGCCACCAGCTGCGACGCCAGCTTCACGGCTTCGGGGGTGTCGCGCAGGATCACGAGATTCAGCTTCTCGTCCACGACGACGTCGCGCGATTTCAGGATCGTCTTCAGCGTGTTGCCGATGGACTTCGCTTCCGCATTGGCCAGGTAGAAGGTCTTCACCGTCATCTCCTGGTATTCCTTCTGCTTGGCCGCGATGTTCGGGTAGATCAGGATCGTGTTGCCGTCCATGACCTGGCGCTCGAGCTGGTTCGTCATCAGGAGGTAGTACACGGCCGCTTCCACCGTGCTGTTCTTCAGGAACACCGACGCGCGCTGGTCCGTCTTGACGTCCTTGTCGAACAGGAAGTTCAGGCCCGAATGACGCGCGATGACTTCGAAGATCTGCTTGATGGGCGCGTCGCGGAATTCCAGGTTGATGGGCGTGCGGAACGCGGCCGCCAGCGCCGCTTCGGGTGCATTCGCCGCGATCTTCTCGTTCACTTCCGCCATCAGTTGCCGCGCGGGTTCGTACGTCGGGCGCTCCGTCAGGATGGCGGCCAGCTTCGTTTTCGCCGTGTCGTAATCCTTCCGTTCCAGCGCGGCGCGCGCTTCTCCCATCAACACGCCGTGGCGGCGGTCCGCGTCCACCTGGCGCAGGCCCGCGCGGGCGCGGTCGCTCCCCGGATCGATCGCGAGCACGCGCCGGTAATCGGCGACGGCCAGGTCGACCTTGCCGTCGGCCAGTTCACGGTCGGCCTGCGGCAGCAGGCGGTTCGTGGCGGCGTCGCGCGCGCGCAGGTACGCGGACTTGTACTGGACGTTGGCCGGGTCGGCGGCCAGCGCTTCCTGGTATTTCGTGAGCCCGGCCTCGACCTTGTCCTGGGCCACGAGCTCGTTCCCTTCGCGGTAGGCCATTTGGGCCGCGCAGCCGGACAGCAGGATGGCGACACACGCCGGGAGCAGGCGCCGGGCCAGAGTGGGGCAAGCGATCAATCGAATACTCCAATATTGAGCTGCTGAACCTGGTTCAGCGGCAGGTAGGTCAGGGTCAGGACCGGCGGCGCGATGGACTCGACGCGGTACGTCCCGTCGATCACGGCGCCCTTCTCGCGCACGACGTATGTGCGGTCGCCGCGCGCCAGGTAGACTTCCCAGGCGCCGTCGCCGACGGACTTGCCGATGAAGGTGAACGGCAGCGGCGGCGCGGTCGGCGGCGGTGGCGGCGGCGCGGGTTGCGGTGGCGGCGGGGGCGGGGGCGGCGGCGTCCAGTCCTGGTGCGCGAACGGACCGGCGCCATTCTGCCCCTGCCCGAACGCGGCGTCGCCGTCCCCGATCAGCACGTCGCGCGGCACCAGCGCGAGGACAGGCTGTCCCGCGGGCGCATCGCCGGCCTTCGGCGCAGGTACGGCAGGCACCGGCGCCGAGGCGGGGACCGAAGCGGCAGTGCGCACGAGCGCCGCCTTCGCGGCCGGACGCTCGACCGGCTCGGCGATATCGCCGGCCGGCGACCGGTCGCCGAATACGACCAGCAGCGCGGCGCCCACGAGAGCCAGCGCGAGGATCGCGTGGCGCGGCTTGATCGCGGCGGCCTTCATGACGGATCCTTCCCGTCGCGCAGGTACAGCGTCAGTTTCAGGCGCGCGTCCACCGTCGCATCGCCGATGGCGTCGCGGTGGAAGGTGATTTCGTCCAGCGACGCGAACGGGATCGTGCGCAGCGCCGCCATCGCGAACTGCCAGATCGCCGCATAGCTGCCCTTCACGGGCAGGTTGACCTGGTACGTGTAGACCTGCGCGTTGCGGTCGTAGCCCGGCTTGTACTCGCCCTGGCGCAGCACGAGGCCGGATTTCGTCGCGAGGCCGAACAGCGCCCTGACCTGCTGCTCGGCGCTGCCGCGCGCACCCAGTGCGCCGTAGAACGCAGCCAGGTTGTCCTGGGCCTGCGCGGGCACGGGCGCCGGCGCAGGTTCCGGCGTGGCCGCAACCTGCACATGCTGTTTAGCCTGCGCATCCCGTGCCGCCTGGGCCCGTTCCATCGCCCACACTGCGTGCAGGGTCCACGCCAGCGCGCCCGCCATCACGAAGGCGAGGAGGCCGGCCGCCAGCACGAGCGGATTCGCGCGCAGCAGCATCAGGCGCAGGCGCAGCATCGGCGACGTCAAGGTCGTCTTCATCGCGCGGACCTCCACTGTGCATCGATCTGGAAGCGGATCGGGCGGTTCGCGTCCTGTTCGTTGATCTCGTGGCGCGCCAGCAGGACGGTCGTGAACCACTCGACGCGCTGCAGCGCCTCGACGTAGGCGATCATGTCGTCGCTGTTCTTCGCTTCCGCCGTGATGCGCACGCTGCTCTTGCGCGCGTCCGGTTCCAGCGCCAGCAGCGCGATCGTCGCGGGCGTCGCCGCCTGGACGGCATCGTGCAGGCCGCGCCACGGCAGGTTCAACTGCTGCACGGACGCGTTCACGGCGCCCGCCTGCGCGGGCGGCACGGTGCGCGCGGGCGCGGCGACGGGCGCGCGCGCGACGGCGCGTGCCTGCGCCTGGGCCACCTGCGCCGTCCGCTCTGCCTCCACCCGCTGCAGGCTGCGGTATTGTGCGACGCTGCTCGCGAGCGGCCCCGCCAGCGCGACGGCGGCGATCAAGAGGCTCCACGTGCCGCGCGGTGCGCGGTGCCACGTGCGGGCGAAGCTGGGCGGTGCGAAATCGATGCGGACCTTCTTCATGGCGCCCTCCCCGTCAACGCGAGCCGCGCGCAATCGGGCCACAGCGGGTCCGTCTCGTCCTCGAACAGCGTGCAGGCGAACTTCAGCCGGCCCGCGCTGCTCGCCCAGCCCTTCGGTGCCGGACCGCAGATCTGCAGGCGCTCCGGCCGCGACAGGCCCACGCGCAACGCCTCGCGCGCCACGTGGCCTTCGAGCCAGTCGCGGTCCGCGCCCGGCGGGATCGGCGCCGTGCGCACGGCCGCGAGCAGGTCGCCGTCGAACGCGGCGACGGACAATACGCCGCCGTGCACGACGCCGAACCACGCGCCCGTGCGGCGCACGCGGCGGTGCTGGTTCAACGCGGCGACGAATTGCGGCACGATCTCGACGAGCTTGAACCGCTGGGAGGCGGCGGCCGTCGTCAATTGTTCGAGCAGGGACAGCGGCAGCGCGGCCGCGAGGAACGGGCGCGCCGCATCCCAGTCCGCGCTGATCGTCCATCCGGACACGCTCCCGCCGAACAGCGCCTGGTAGCGCAGCATGGCCGCCGCCTCCATGTCGGCGAGCCGCGTCGCCCCTTCGGGAGGCGTCACCTGCCACATCCGCGCGAGGTCGTCGGACAGCACCACCGTCACCGGCAGGCCGGCCACGTCATGCTCGCCCAGCAGCATGCCCAGCGCCGCGCCCAGCGACACCGGATCGTTGCCGGTCGCGGCCACCTGGCCGAGCAGGCGCGCGCGTTCGTGCGGCCAGATGCTGGTGCGTACGAGCGCCAGCGCGTCCGGCGCGATGCCGATGCGCAGCGACTGGCCGAAGCTCGACTTGAAACGATTAAGCATGCAGCGTGACCCTCCGGATTTCCTCGATCGTGGTGGCCCCGCGTTTCACGAGGTCCAGCGCGGCCAGGCGCAGGCTGCGCGTGCCGTTGGCGGCCGCCGCCGCCTTGATGCGGCGGATCGGCTGCTTGTCGACGATCAGTTCGCGGATCTCGTCGTTCAAGGTCAGGATCTCGGCGATCGAACGGCGCCCCTTGTAGCCGGTGCCGCGGCAATCGCCGCAGCCCAGGCCGCGCATGAATTGATAGTCGTGCACGTCCGCACGCGTCAGGTGCGCGGACGCCAGCTCGGCGTCATCCGGCGTGTACGGCACGGCGCAGCGCGGGCAGTTCATGCGGATCAGGCGCTGGGCCCAGATCCCGTTCAGCGCCGACACGAACGCGTACGGGTCGATGCCCATGTGCGTGAAGCGGCCGAACACGTCGAACACGTTGTTGGCATGGACGGTCGTCAGCACGAGGTGGCCCGTCAGCGCCGACTGCACCGCGATCTCCGCCGTCTCGCGGTCGCGGATCTCGCCGACCATGATCTTGTCCGGGTCGTGGCGCAGGATCGAACGCAGGCCCTTCGCGAACGACAGGCCCTTCTTTTCGTTGACGGGGATCTGCAGGATGCCCGGCAGCTGGTATTCGACGGGATCCTCGATCGTGATGATCTTTTCGCGGCCGTTGTGGATCTCCGTCAGCGCCGCGTACAGGGTCGTCGTCTTGCCGGAGCCCGTCGGCCCCGTCACGAGCAGCATGCCGTACGCCTCCTGCGCGAGCATCCTGAGCGTCGCCAGCGACGGCGCGTCGAAGCCCAGCGCTTCCAGCGTAAGCGAGCCGTAGGCTTCGATCATCGCGCGCTTGTCGAGGATACGGATGACGGCGTCCTCGCCGTGGATGCTGGGCATGATCGACACGCGCAGGTCGATCTCGCGCCCGGCCGATTCGACGCGGAAGCTGCCGTCCTGCGGGATGCGGCGCTCGGCGATGTCCAGCTCCGCCAGCACCTTCAGGCGCGAGATGATGTGCTCCGCCAGTTCGATGCCGCCGACGGACGCGGCGTGATCGAGCACGCCGTCCACGCGGTACTTGACGGCGAGGCCGCCCGCGGTGCTTTCCAGGTGGATGTCGGACGCCCCCGCCTTCAATGCGTCGTACAGGGTCGAGTTCACGAGCTTGACGGCGGGGCTCGCGGCTTCCGACACGGACGCGAACGACAGCACGGTCGCGCTCTTGCCGTCGCGCCGCGACTCCCCGCTCTCGCCCACGAGCGTGTCGACGGCGCGCGCGGATTCCTCGTGCTTGCCGAGGTAGGCCTGGATGTCGGATTGCAGCGCGAGGCGCAGGTGCAGCGGAGAAGCCGCCGTCGCGCCGGCCTGCGCCTGCAGCCACGTCTGCAGGTCGAGGTCGAACGGGTCGGCGATCACGCCCGTCAGGGTCTTGTCGTCGGCGCGCAGCAGCACGCAGTGGCGCGCCAGCGCCTGCGCCAGCGGCAGCAGGTCGAACGCGGGCTGCTGGCCGAACATCTCCGGCGTTTCCATCGTGGCCAGGCCGAACGGCTCGGCCAGCAGGCGCACGATCTCGCGCGGCTCCAGGCCGGACAGGCCCTGCAGCTCTTCGACGAGCGAACGGCGCGATTGCCGGCTCTGGGCGCGGGCGCGCGCCAGCAATGCGCCATCCAGCACTATGGGGAGCGCGTTCACGACATGTCTCCGGCAAGGTCGAAAATGGGCATGTACAACAGCACGACGATGGCGCCGACGACGAGGCCGATGGCCGCCATCAGCAGGGGTTCGAAGGTACGGGTAAAACGGTCGATCCAGCGGCCGATCTCGCCGTCGTAGAACGCGGCCGAGCGCGTGAGCATCGTGCCCATCGCGCCCGTGCGCTCGCCCACGCGCAGCATGCGCAGCGAAATCGGCGTCGTCAGGCCGTTCGCCTCGAACGCGTCGGACAGCGGCCGCCCCGCCTCGATCGCGGTGCGCGCCGCCTTCAGGCCGCCGGCGATACCGGGCGACACCATGCCCTGCACGGTGTCGATCGCGTTCACGAGCGTGATGCCGCCTTCGTTCAGCATGCCCAGGGTGAGGTACAGGCGCGAGAGTTCGTAGATGCGGGCCCGTTCGCCGATCCCGGGCAGCTTCGCCAGCAGCCGCGCGGCGCCGCCCTGTTTCAGCGCACGCCGGATGGCCCACGCGGCGATCGTCACGAAGGCCGCGAAGCCGATCAGGAGTCCCCCTGCATGCCGGCCCGCGAACTGGCCCCAGTCCAGCATCATGCGCGACATCCACGGCAGGTTGCGGCCCGCGCCCTGGTAGACCTCGGCGAAACGCGGCACGACGTACGACATCAGGAAGATCGACACGCCGCCGCCCACGAGCAGCAGGATCGCGGGGTAGATCGATGCGCTGACGACCTTGGCGCGCACGGTGTCGATGCGCTGCTGGTATTCGATGTAGCGTTCGAGCGCGCGCGGCAGATCGCTCGTCCCCTCGGCCGCGCGCACGATGCCCACATACAGCGGCGGGAACAGCGCGGGCTGCGCGGCCATCACGGTGGACAGGCGCTTGCCTTCGCGCAGGCCGGCCAGCAGCCGTTCCAGCACCCCGCGCGTGGCGGGACTGGTTTCCTTTTCCAGCAGCGCTTCCAGCCCTTCGACGATGCCCAGGCCCGCCGTCAGCAGCGCCAGCAACTCCTGGCTGAACAGGACGAGCGACAGCTTGCCGCCGCGCTGGCGGCGCAGCAGCGGCGCCTGCACGGGTTCGATCGCGCTGACGAACAGCCCGCGCGCCTCGACCTGGCGGCGCGCGTCCGCCTCGTCGAGGGCGTCGACGAGCACGCTGGCGATGCGCATGTCGGGCGCAAGGGTGCGAACCGCGAACTGCATGGGAGCGACAGGCGGAAAGCGTTATTGGGAGGTGATGTCGGCGTTCTCGCCTTCGCCGCCCGGCTGGCCATCCTTGCCGAGCGAGACGACTTCATACTCGCCCTTGGTGCCCGGCGCGCGGTACTGGTAGGCGTGGCCCCACGGATCGGGCGGGATGCCCTTCTTGAGGTACGGGCCATTCCACTTGCCGCCGGCCGTGGACGGCGCCGTGAGCAGCGCGTTCAGGCCTTCTTCCGTCGTCGGGTAGCGGCCGACGTCGAGGCGGTAGGTGTCCAGCGATTTTTCGAACGCTTCGATCTGGGCCTTGGCGACGGTGACCTCGGATTTGCCCAGCTGCGAGAAATATTTCGGCCCGACGTAAGCCGCCAGCAAACCGATGATAACGATAACTACCAAGAGTTCAAGCAAGGTAAAACCAGCCTGGCGGACCCGCGCCGCGGTGTCCTGGTTCTGCACACGATACATCCAACCGACTCCTCTATTGCTTTAGTGTAAAGCCTTGCGTGAAGGCTAGCATGGCCCCGTCATGGCGACAAATCATTTCCCGCATCGATCGTCGGTTGGTCGCAAACGGATTTCTTGTTCGCAAAATTGTAACCTCGTTCTGCTTGCCTGAACACTCCTGCGGCAATCGTTCCCCCATCCATGGGGCATTGGATGAAAGAATGCCTAGCATACCCCGTTATCTGTGTGAAATCCTTTATGTTTTTTCGTTAATGCGAGAAGGATTTCTGTCGTTTTTGCGCGAATTTTTTCTCAGGCGCATTTAAAGTTTCTTTGAGGATATTTCCCTACATCATCGCTTATCTTCGTTTATTTCCACGCGAAAATCTTTCGAAATGATAATATTTGCACGAAATTAACAACAAAAATATTGAGCTACGGAAAAACCGACGTTACAGTGACGCATCGATGAGTTTTGCGTTGCCTTAAATCATGAAAATCTCTGTTCTCCGTACCGTTATCGCCGTCAGCCTCGCCACCCTGCTCGCCGCCTGCGGCAGTGGCGCCCAGATCGACCAGCCGGTCCAGACCGCCGCGATGACGGGCAGCGCCGCCCAGGTCGCGTCCGCCAACTCGCCCGCGCCGGATTGCGCGGCCGAAGGCTGCAACGGCCTGCGCATCATCGACGCGAATGCCGAAGCCTACCGCTACGAAGCCATGCGCCGCGCCGCGGCCGACGCACCGCAGTCCTGATCGCCCTCCAGCAATCGTAGCTCCATGCAGCGCGCCAGCGCATGCGCCCGGTTGTTGACGCCGAGCGTGCGATAAATCCGCTGCAAATGGTTCTTGACGGTCAGCGCACTGATCCCCAGGAGCCTCCCCATCTCGTCATTGCTCTTCCCCGCCCGCAGCCAGCCGACGATCTCGGTCTCGCGCGCGGAGAGCGGCCGTGCCGGCGTCCCCTCCACGGACGTCCGCGCCGCCGGCAGCCGCGCCAGCGCCAGGTGCAGGTGCGGCAGCAGCAGTTCCAGGAAATACGCGTGACGCGCGGTCGGCCGCACCGCCAGGCCGAACACCAGGAACACGCTCGCGCCCGCGCTCGTCGGGCCCGTGCCGTGCACGAGCACGTCGTCGAATCCCGTCCGCCGGAGATCGTCGCCCAGGCCGTCCGGCGTCTCGTCCGCATCGACCACCACCGGCGATCGTCGGCCCCGCATGCCATGACGCGCGATGCGCAGCGCCACCTCCGTCAACGCCTGCTGCGCCCCCGGCGCCAGCACGGTACCGTGCAGGCATTCCAGCCGCGTCAAGGCACCGCCATGGCCGAATTGCACGCACACGAGCACCCGGTGCGGCAGTAGCGCCTGCAGCTGGCCCTGGGTCCACAGGAAGAGCTGGTGCGGGCTGGCCACGCGCAGGCCGGATTCGATGGCGCACAGCAGGTATTCCTGCTCCTGGCGGCTGAGGATGACGACGGGGTCCACGGTCAGGCGACGAAGCGGTAGCCGGTCCCGCGCACCGTCTCGATATGCTCCTGGTGACCGCTCGGCTGCAGCGCGTGGCGCAGGCGGCCCACGTGGGCGTCGACCGTGCGCTCGTCCAGCACGGCGTGCCTTCCCCAGACCTTGTCCAGCAATTGCGAGCGCGTGTGCACCCGCTCCGGATGGTGCATGAGGAAGTTTAGTAAACGGAATTCGACGGGCCCCAGCGCGACCGGGCTCGCGCCGGCCACGACACGCTGCGTGTACGGATCGAGGTGCAGGCCCGCCATCTGCACGGCATCGACGGACGCGTGCGGCACGCGCCGGCGCAGCACCGCCTGCATCCGGGCCAGCAGTTCGCGCGGGTTGAACGGTTTCGTGAGGTAGTCGTCGGCGCCGGCTTCCAGCGCGAGGATCTTGTCGTGCTCCCCTGCCCGCGCGGACACCATGATGATGGCGATCCCGCGCGTGCGCGCCTGCGCATGCAGGCGCCGGATCAGCGCTTCGCCCGACTGGCCGGGCAGGTCCCACTCCAGCAGGAGCATGTCGGGCACGGCGGCATCGAGCAGGACGAGCGCCGACTCGGCGTCCGCGCACAGGCGGACGTCATGGCCCGCGCGGGTCAGGTTCAGTTCCAGCAGCTGGCGAACGGCCGGGTCGGGGTCGGCCACGAGGACATGTGCGCGCATATATGATCCTTGTCTCGACGACAACAGGATCGAATATGCACTAAGCAAAGTCCTCTGAACAATATGATTTCTATTTGGAATTCATATGTTTAGCGAATAAATACCAACACCGTCGTTCCCGCGCAGGCGGAAACCCAATTTTGGCATGCGGTGCGGCGACGCCAAATTGGGTCCCTGCCTTCGCAGGGAGTCGTTTCCGGCAATGCCGGGAACGACGGTCTTGAGGTTGCGGATCAGGCGCGGCGCCGCTGCATTGCCCCCAGCAGGACGAGGCCCGTCGCGACGATCAGCCAATCCGCCGGCTCCGGCACCGGATTCACGGTCGCGAACCCGGGATCGACCGCCACCGCCGGCGGCTCGCCCGCCACGAGGCTGATCTGCACGGCCTGGAACGCCAGGTAGTCGCCGACGCTGTCGAGCAGGCTGACGGACAGCCCCGTGCTGCCGCCATCCGTCGGCACGCCGCCGAACGTCACGTCGAAGCCGAAGGTGCCGCCGAGCGTGATCGACTGGAAGAACTCCGAGAACGCGTCGCTCGAGAACGTGTACGAACCGCCCGACTGGACCACGTTGTCGAGGGCCGGCATGCCCGTGAAGGCGCCGTCCAGGCCGCTGATCGTCGCCGTCAGGACGTCGCTCGTGGCGAACGGCAGGAAATCGATCTGCATGAAGCCGTCGCCGGTCTTGCCGGTCGTGTCGAGGGCCACGTGGTAGACCGGGCTCGCGGTCGCGGCGCCGGCCAGCAGGGACAGCGCCAGCAGCGCGCGGGAAAAGAAGTTTTTCATGTGTGATCTCTCAATCAAAAGGTGCCGGAATACAGCTTCGACGTGAACGTGATGTTCGTCTTCGACGGGTTCGTGAACGTCAGCGCCACGGTCACGGTCGCGCCCGGCGCCAGGCTTGTTCCCGGCAAGGTCACGTACGGCGCGCCGTTGAAGTCGCCGCTCTTGTTGTCGAGCGTGACGCCGCCCGGCAGGCCCTGCAGCACGTATTGCAGCGGACCGGACAGCGCCGCGCCGCTCGTGTTCGTGAACGTCACGTTGCCCCTGAATTTACCGGTGACGCGGTTGTAGCCGAGCGTGCCCGGCACGATCTTCACGCTGGCCGTGACGTCGGTGTAGGCCGGCGCCAGGTTCAGGCTCACGACGACCGGATCGTGGTCGGAGGCGCGGAACGGGTTGTTCACGTACGGGTCGTCGGCCGTGTCGCCCAGGTTGTAGTCGATCGCGTCCGGCTCGTCCGCATTGTTGTGCCACTCGGTCACGCCGGCCACCTGCGGATCGAGGGCGCTGCTGGCCAGCGCGTGGTCGAGGTAGCCGCTCTGGCCGTCGAACACGTACGAATACGGGGTGCCGTTCGGCCGCACGAAGCGCTCCAGCTCGTTGACCATGCCGTTGTCCGTCAGGTACGCGATCGGATCTTCATGGCCGTACGCGTTGAAGTCGCCCACGGCCAGCACGTCCGGGTCGCCCGCGGCCGCGACGACGGTCGGGATGAAGTAGGTGAACAGGCGCTTGGCCTGCTGGACGCGGGTGGCGGTCCAGCAGCCCTGGCCGTCGCCGGCGTCCGTGTCGCCGACACCCGCGCCGCCGCAGCTGCCCTTCGATTTCAGGTGGTTGACGATCAGCGAGAACTTCGCGCCGTTCGCGTTGACCTTGAACGTCTGGGCCATCGGCGGACGGTTGTTGACGGCGTCGCCGTCCGACAGCGCGCCGCCCACCGGCGTCAGCACGGCCGGTTTGTAGATCATCGCCACGCGGATCGCGTCCGTGCCCGTCGCGGCCGGCTTCGCCACGTACGCATACGTGGGCGTGGGCGCGCCGATCGCCTGGTTCAGCGCGTCGACGAGGTAGCTCACCGTGATGTCGCCGTTGTTCTGGATTTCCATCAGGCCGACGGCATCCGCGTTCATCGCTTTCAGCTCACCGACGATCTTGTCGCGCTGGCGGTTGAATTCCGTGATGTTGTCGGCACCGCGGCAATTGCTCTTGGACGGTGCGGACGAGCCGATCGTGCAGCCCTGCCCCGTGCGGCCCCACGCGTCGGTGCCGTCCGTGAACGTCGTGAAGAAGTTCAGCACGTTGGCACTCGCCACGCGGACATTGCCTGCGACGACGGTCGGCGCATCTTCCCGCGCGTTCGTGCGGCTGAACACGGGCGTCTCGGTCGGCTGCAGCTTGTACCAGCCGCCGCCGCCACCGATGGCGCCGAAGTCGAGCACGCCGACGAGGTCCGTCACCGTGTCGCCCGCGCGCACGGTCTTGTCCGCGGCGAGGTAAGGGATGTGCGGCGGCGTGGTGAACATGCCGTCGTCCAGGATCACCATGTTCTGCGCGTTGGCGGCGATGAGCGCGTTCGCTTCCGCCGTGCCGGCACGGTAGCGGTTCGTCGGCGTCTCACGGCGGCCGTTGGCCAGCACCAGCTCGCCGCGGTCGCCCAGGTAGCTGTTGCCGTTGACGGTCAGCGGATTGGTGAAGCGCACGAGCATGCCTTCGTAGTGGCTCAGCTCGGTCGGCAGGTCGATGTTGACCGGCGTGATCGTGTTGCCGCTGCCGAGCACCGTGGCGGCGCTGACGTCCTTCAGTTCCGTGTACGAACGTTTCGAACCGTTCGGCGTGAATTCCGTCACGGTACCCGTCACACGCACGAGGTCGCCTTCTTTCACGGCGGCTGCGGTCACGGCGCCGAACACGAAGATGGCGTCGGACGTGTTCGGGTCGCCGTCGCCCTGCGGGTCCTGGATGTAGAAGCCGCTGCCGAGCTTCTTCGTGACGACGCCGGACGTCGTCTGCACCGTGTTCACGTACGGGCTCGTGAGGCCGCTGCCCTGGATCTGCGGGATCTTGACGAGGCCGCTGACGGCCACGTTGACGGTGCAGCTCGCGGACTGGCTCGCATCGTTGGCGAACGTGATCTCGACCGGATACGTGCCGGCCGGCAGGCTCGCGTCGACGACGAGGTTCGCCGTCGCCGTGCGGTTGTCCGCGGTCGCGGCCGTGAAGCCCGCCAGGCTGATGCCGGCCACCGCCCCCTTGCTGATGACGGCGCTGTTGACGAGGCTGTCGGCGTCGCTCGCCTGCAGCGGCGCCGTCGCGCCCGTGCCCGCGTCGATGCCCACGCTGCCCGGGCACGCCAGCACGATCGGCTGCGGCAGCGGTGCGCCGCTGCACGACACGCGGTCGCTGGACGTGTTGCGCGGGCTGGCCGCGCCGGTGACGAAGTCGTTGCTGTTGTCGTTGGTGTCCAGGCAGCCACTGCCTTTGCGCAGCACCGCCAGCGTGTTCGACGGCGCCGGCGTCGCGCCCGAGCCTTCGTAATAGCCGGCGGTGGTGCCGAAGCCGACGAGGTCGACGACGTTGTCGACCGGCTTGGCGCCGGACAGCGCCGTCGTCGTGTTGACGAGCGCGACCTTGCCGGCCGTCGCGCTCATGGTGATCGTGCCGGCGGCGTCCGGCGTCAGCGCGTCCGTGCCGCCGCTGCCCTGCGCTTCGTGCACGAGGTAGTACTGGCCGGCGGCCAGGGTCACGCTGGCCGGCAGCTTCGTCACCTGCCAGCTCGTCCCCGTGGCCGACGCGTATTGCACGCTCCAGTTGGTCAACGTGACGGCCGTGTCGCCCGTGTTCAGCAGCTCGATGTAATCGTTCTTGTAGGTGGCGCCGGAGTTGCCGCCGCCGCCATAGACCTGGCTGATGACGACGCCGCCGGGCGCGGCGAACACGGGTGCCGACAAGCCGGCCAGCAGTGCGGCCAGCACCGTCATGCGTCCTGGAGAATGCAAATGTGTCATGGGGTTTCCTGGAAATGATTTGTCAATGCAACACTTAACAAATGTATATTAAATGCACAAATTGACAACATCATGACCACGGATTAGTCCGAACGGACCAATCAGCGCTTGCGATAGGGCGCGGCCAGGGGTTCGCCGATGAACAGGCCCTGCGTGGGCCAGGCGACGCTCTTCCAGTAGGCTTCGATCGCGCTATTGCCCTGCACATAGTGCTTGAGCAGCACCGCCGGATTCGGGAATTTCTGCCAGTGGTTGCAGGGCTCGCTGACCGTGCCATAGCTGGCCGTCGCGCCCGCTTCCAGCCAGCGCAGGCTGCTCATCTGCTCGCCGCCGAGCAGGTCGCCGCCCAGCGACGTCAGGTGGTCGGCCAGCGCGCCGGGCAGGAAGTGCAACGTGTCCAGTTTGGTGACCTCGGCCATGCCCGTCTCGTAGATCATGACGTCCTGCGCGCCGTCCAGCACATCGGCCTGCATCGGCTTCGTCGTCAGCTTGCGCGCCGCGATCCTGCCGGCCGGCGGAAAGAACTGGGCGCGGGAATTGCGCGCCTTTTCCGATGTCGTCAGGAAGTAGGCGGAGGCCGGCACGATCCGGAAGCCCGCCCCGGCGCCGCGATCGATGAGGGCTTTCGCCTGCTCCACGGATTCCGTCGGCAACAGCATCGAGATGCGGACGCTCAGGTCGGTGTACGGACGGGAAGAACTGGAATTGAAGTAAGGGCTCGGCCGCCCCGGCAAACACGTCTTGATGCACTGGTCGGGATCGAACCCGAGGCTGTAGGCACCCGTGATCGAATTGCACGCGACCTTGTACGGCGCCGTCCACACCATCAGCACGGCCTGGACCTCGGGCCGCAGGTGCGCGTCGATCTCTTCCTTCAGTTGCGCGAAGCGTTCCGGGCTGATCTCGTGCGGCTTGCCGGGAATGCGCACGTGCACGACGTTGGCCGCCGGGATGCCGCGCCGCTTGCGGTAGTACTCGCCGACCTTGACGCTGTTCGGCTCGGCATCGTTGATGACGATGGCCAGTTGATCCGGCTGGAGGCGGGAGGCGCTGACGAATTGGGCACGGGCCGGGGTCGTCAGGAAGGCGGCAAGGAACAGGAGGAGGCAGAGTCTCGGGATCCAGATCATGGGCACATCATGCCACAACTTGCAACGAAGACAACTTAAGCACGCCTTAGAACTGGTCCCGAGCGATGGCTGGTAGGGTGGGCACCCTGTGCCCACGCGTGACGCATGCAAGTTATCGGCGTTACGCGTGGGCGGAGGCCGCCCACCCTACAGTGTGCGCTTGCGCACCGCGACGCCCAGGATGCAGATGCCGGCCAGCAGCATCGCGACGTTCCCGGGCTCCGGCACGGGAGAAATCGCGAACACTTCCATCGCGTCGAGACGCACGATCTCGCCGTTCAGGCTGCCGTCGATGATGCTGTGGCCTTCGTTGGCCGGATTACCGTAGCTCAGTTGCCACGACAACGCCGCCGTCAGCTCGTCGTTGACGAACAGGTCGGGGCCCTGGCCGAACACGGGACCGTAGCCGGTCTCGTTGTACGTCTGGCGCAAGCCCTGGCTCGGCAGCACATAGTCCGAGAGGACCTGGCGGTACACGGCCGGGGTCGTCATGTTGAACAGGAAGGCCGTGCGTTGCCAGTCGCGCTGGGTCTCGTGCCAGCCTTCATCCGACGCCCAGCTCTGCGGGTTGTAGCCGCCCACGAGGAAGCTCGCGCCCGTATCGTTCGTCACTTCGAGCAGGGTAAACGTGGCGCCCTTCCCGTCCGCGCCCGCGTGGAACGCGTCCGACGTATCGCCGGGACGCAAGGTGTACACATTGTTGAGGTTGAATTCGCCGGCGCCGAGCCAGCGTTCGAGTTGGGCGTGGCTGTCCGCGTCCAGCAGAGCAGATCCGCCGATGATGTCGCCTGCCGCCGCCGTGCCGCCGACGCCGGCGAGAGCGCATGCCGCGATGATCGTCTTCATCTTCATGATGTTTCCCCGATGGGTTTCGACGCTGCATTGTATGCCGCATGCGCGCGGCCATACGCACTGTAGACCTGGGGAAAAGACGCGTCCGCACGGGAAATGCGGACGCGGGAGATACGCGTTTTCAGGCGCGCTTATAGATATCCTCGAAGCGGACGATGTCGTCCTCGCCGAGGTAGCTGCCGGATTGCACTTCGATCAGGTGCAGCGGCAGCTTGCCCGGGTTTTCCAGGCGGTGCGTCATGCCGATCGGAATGTACGTGGACTCGTTCTCGGACAGCAGGGTGACGTTGTCGCCGCACGTGACGCGCGCCGTGCCCGACACGACGATCCAGTGCTCGGCGCGGTGGTGGTGCATCTGCAGCGACAGCTTTTCGCCCGGCTTGACGCAGATGCGCTTGACCTGGAAGCGGTCGCCCGCGTCGATGCCTTCGTAATAGCCCCACGGACGGTACACCTTCGTGTGGTACAGGTGTTCCGTGCGCTCGTTGCCCTTGAGGTGGTCGACGACGTTCTTCACGCGCTGGACCTGGTCCTTGTGCGCGACGAGCACGGCGTCGTTCGTTTCCACGACGACGAGGTCCTTCACGCCCACGACGGCCACGATGCGGCTCTCGGCGCGCACGAGCGTGTTGCTCGTGCTGTCGAGGTAGACGTCGCCCCGGATCGCATTGCCATTGGCATCCTTGTCCTGCACGTCGGCCAGCGCCGACCAGGAACCGACGTCGCTCCAGCCGATGTCGGCCGCGACGACGACGCCGTCGCGCGTATGCTCCATCACGGCATAGTCGATCGAATCGGACGGGCTCGCGCTGAACGCGGCTTCGTCCAGGCGGCAGAAGTCCAGGTCGCGGTACGCCGACTGCACGGCGGCGCCGGCGGCCTGCGCGATCGTCGGCGCATGCTTCTCGATCTCGGCCAGGAAGCGGTCGGCGCGGAACATGAACATGCCGCTGTTCCAGTAAAAGCCGCCGTCGGCGACGAAGCCTTCGGCCGTGTTGCGGTCCGGCTTTTCGACGAAGCGGTCGATCTTGTAGCAGTCGTCGCAGCCCGGCAGCGGTTCGCCGCGGCGGATGTAGCCGTAGCCCGTTTCCGGGGCGCTCGGCACGATGCCGAACGTGGCCAGCGCGCCCTGTTCCACCTGGACTGCCGCACGCTCCACCGCGAGGCGGAACGCTTCGTTCTTTTCGATCACGTGGTCGGCCGGCAGCACGAGCATCACGGCGTCCGGATCCTGCGCCTTCAGGAAGGCGGCCGCGGCTGCCACGGCCGGGGCCGTGTTGCGGCCCGCCGGCTCGAGCAGGATGCCGTGCGGCGTGATGCCGACGCCGCGCAGTTGCTCGGCCACGAGGAAGCGGTGCTCATTGCCGCACACCACCAGCGGCGCCATCAACCCCGGCCAGCCGCGGACCCGCAGAGCGGTTTCCTGCAGCATCGTCTTGTCCGTCACGAGCGGCAGCAGCTGCTTGGGCATCACTGCCCGCGACAGCGGCCACAGACGGGTACCGGCACCGCCGGAGAGGATGACTGGATAAATTTTCATGCGTTGACTTTCTCTAGTGTCTTGTCTGTTTCTTCGGCTTGCTCTTTGCGCCGGCTGCGGCGACGATCGCGCGCGTTCAGCCATTCGGATGAACTGTATTCGGACGAATGCTTCATCTCGCCGGCACGGTCGATGCTGTAGTCTTTGAAAACGATCATTTCATGTAATGTCACGTCGTTCAGCACGCGAGTGTACTCGAAAAGCACACTGCGGACGACCTCGGCACCCTCGCAGATATGGCTGCCGTGGCCGATCCACGTGGGGCCGATGATCGTGGCGCCGGCCTCGATCTTGACGCCGGAACCGATGTAGACGGGGCCCTTGATCGTCGTGCCCCGCCAGTCGATGCTCGTGTTCAGGCCGGTCCACAGGCCGGGTTCGATCTGGATGCCCGGCACATCCATATGGTTGACCTCACCAGTCAGCACGTTCTGCAGCACTTCCCAGTAATCGCTCACGCTGCCGATGTCCAGCCAGTTGAACGGACGGCCCTGGGCATAGAACGGCATGCCCTTTTCGGCCAGCAGCGGGAACAGCTGGGAACCGATGTCGAACTCCACGCCCGACGGGATCAGGTCGATCACTTCCGGCTCGAAGATGTAGATGCCGGTGCTGATGAAGTTCGACAGCGCGTCTTCCTGCTTCGGCTTTTCCTGGAACTGGGTGATGCGGCCATTCTTGTCGGTCACGACGACGCCATAGCTCGACACCTTGTCCCACGGGACTTCCTTCGTGATGACCGACGCCATGGCGCCCTTGCGGCGGTGTTCCGCCAGGGCTGCCTTGAGGTCGAGGTCGATCAGCGCGTCGCCGCACAGGACGATGGTCGTGTCGTCGAAGAAGCCGCCGAATTCCTGGATCTTCTTCATGCCGCCGGCCGATCCGATCGGCACGGCGACGACTTCGCCGTCTTCCTTCGTGTAACCCTCGAAGGAATAGCCGATCTGGACGCCGAACTGCTCGCCCTCGCCGAAGTATTCCTCGATCTTTTCGTGCAGGTGGCTGACGTTCACCATGATCTCGGTCACGCCGTGCTTGCGCAGGTGCTCGATCAGGTAAGCCATCACGGGCTTGCCCAGCACGGGGATCATCGGTTTCGGCAGGTCATAGGTCAACGGACGTACGCGCGTCCCTTTGCCTGCTGCAAGAATCATCGCTTTCATGGTTCGGTCCTCATACGTTTATTTTGGGGTAGTCTGGTAGCGCCAGGAATCAGCGCACATTTGCGCGATGTCACGCTGCGCGGTCCATCCGAGTTCCTCGCGCGCTTTCGTCGGGTCGGCGTAGCACTTGGCAATGTCGCCGGGGCGACGGTCGACGATCTGGTAAGGAATCGGCTTGCCGCAGGCCTTCTCGAAGGCGTGCACCATTTCCAGCACGCTATTGCCATTGCCGGTGCCGAGGTTGTACGTGTACAGGCCGGCGCCCTTGGCCAGCTTGTCCAGGGTCTTCACGTGGCCGATCGCCAGGTCGACCACGTGGATGTAGTCGCGCATGCCGGTGCCGTCCGGCGTCGGGTAGTCGCCGCCGAACACGGACAGTTTTTCGCGCTGGCCGTTGGCGACCTGGGCGATGTACGGCACGAGGTTGTTGGGGATGCCGTTCGGTTCCTCGCCGATCAGGCCGCTTTCATGGGCGCCCACCGGGTTGAAATAGCGCAGCAGCGCGATGCGCCAGTCCGGCTCGGCCTTGAACACGTCGCGCAGGATGTCTTCGATCATCAGCTTGCTGCGGCCATACGGGTTGGTGGCCGACAGCGGGAAATCCTCCTTGATCGGCACCGAAGCCGGATCGCCATACACCGTGGCCGACGACGAGAACACGAGCGTCTTGCAGCCGAACTTGGCCATCGTCTCGAACAGCGCGACGCTGCCGTAGACGTTGTTGTCGTAGTAGCGCAGCGGCTGCGCCACCGATTCGCCGACCGCCTTCAGACCGGCGAAGTGGATCACGGCGTCGATCTTGTGGGCGGAAAACACGGCTTCCATGCCCGCGCGATCGCGGATATCGCCTTCGACGAACACGAACGGTTTGCCGGTGATCTTTTGCACACGGTCTTGCACGGAACGCACCGCGTTGTACAGGTTGTCGTACACGACGACGTCGTGGCCGGCGTTCTGCAGTTCCACGACGGTGTGCGAACCGATGTAACCCATGCCGCCAGTAACGAGAATCTTCATGAATGCTCTTCTTTCCTAAAAGTGTTGCCGCCGCCGTGCTCTGTCCTTGGGCCGGCGCGCATCGTTATGTTGTCGGCGACGGTGTGAAACCGCCGCCATCCCTGTCTGGTGTTTTGGTGTACTGCAACCTCGTGGACGCTATCGTGCGCCCTTCAACTTCAACTCCTTGAGGAACAGCCAGATGAAGGCCATGTCCTCGATAAAATACCGGCGGAACATCCGGCGCGGCTCCTGCAGGAAACGGTAGAACCATTCCAGCCCGGATTTCTGCATCCAGAGCGGCGCGCGCTTGACGTGTCCGATCGCCACGTCGAAGGTCCCGCCCACACCCATGGCGAACGGCACTTTCATCTCGGCCTGCCAGCGGCCGAGGAACTGCTCTTTTTTCGGCGAACTGATCGCCACGAACAACAGGTCGGGACGCGCGGCGCGGATCTGACGGGCCACGTCCGCTTCTTCCGCCTCGCCCTTCCAGTAACCGTTGCGGTAGCCGGCCAGCACCAGGTTCGGATACTTGTGCCGGTAGGTGGCCGCCACCTTGCTCACCACTTCCTCTTTGGCACCGAGCAGGAACACACGCCAGCCTTTCTCGCCCGCGCGCCGCATCAGCGCCTCGAACAGGTCGCAGCCCGCGACCCGCTCCTTCAGCGGCCGGCCCAGCAGGCGCGACGCCCACACGACCGGCATGCCATCCACGTTCACGAGCGCGCAATCGTTGATGATCCGGCGCAGTTCCGGATCGCGGCTGGCCTTGACCAGCTTGTCCACGTTGACCACCACGTGTTGATGGGGCCGTCCTGTATGGATGAACCCCTCGACCGTCTGCAATGTCTCTTCCATCGTCAGGTTGTCGATGGAGCACCCCATCAGCGTGATGCGCTCGTTCATGTGTTTACCTCATCTCTGTTACCCGCGGATTTCCTTCGTCAGGACGTCCACGATGCGTTCCGCCGCCTTGCCGTCCCACAGGTGCGGCCGGCGGCCCTGCTTGCCCTCGCCGCGCAGGATCTTGCGCGCTTCGAGGAGGATCGCGGCCGGATCGGTGCCGGCCAGCACGTTCGAACCTTCGTCCACGGTCACGGGACGTTCCGTGTTCTCGCGGATGGTGACGCACGGCACGCCCAGCGCCGTCGTTTCTTCCTGCAGGCCGCCGCTGTCCGTCAGCACGACGGCCGCGTCCTTCCACAGGTTCAGGAAGGCCATGTACGCCTGCGGGCCCGCCAGCGTGACGTTCGGGCCCAGGTCGATACCGAATTTCTCGATGTTGGCGCGGGTGCGCGGGTGCACGGGGAAGATCAGCGGCAGGTCGGCCGCGATTTCCTTCAGCGCGCCGGCGATGCGCGTGAACGTGGCGGCATCGTCCACGTTGCTCGGGCGGTGCAAGGTGACGACGCCGTAGCGCTGGCCGGCGTTGTTACGTTCGGCCTTCCAGGCGCTCGTCTCGAACGCCGACGTGTCGGCGCTGCTCAATTTCTCGGCCTGGTACAGCACGTTGTCGACCATCACGTGGCCGACGTAGTGGATCGCGTCCTCTTTCTTGCCTTCGCGGCGCAGGTGTTCCACGGCCGACGGTTCCGTGACGAAGAACCAGTCGGAGATACTGTCCGTAACGAGGCGGTTGATTTCCTCCGGCATCGCCATGTCGAAGCTGCGCAGGCCCGCTTCCACGTGCGCGACGGGGATGTTCAGTTTCTTGGCGACGATCGAGCACGCCAGCGTGGAATTCACGTCGCCCACGACGAGCACGGCGTCCGGGCGCTCGCCCTGGCACAGTTCTTCGAAGCCGATCATGATCTTGGCCGTCTGCTGGGCATGGCTGCCGCCGCCGGCGGCCATGAACACGTCCGGCTGCGGGATGCCCAGTTCTTCGAAGAACACGTCGTTCATTTCGCGGTCGTAGTGCTGCCCCGTGTGGATGATCTTGAACGCCGGCGCGTCGGCACGCGCCTGCAGCGCGCGCACGATGGGGGCGATCTTCATGAAGTTGGGGCGGGCACCTGCGACCAGATAGATGAGCATTTGAAACAATCCCTTTTGTTATGGAAAAACGCTGTTAGAAAAACGTTATTGTAAACTTGCACTCGACCGGAACGGCGGACGATACGGTGCTGATCTTCAGAACATCGCACGGCTGCCTGCTTTCATAGCAGCGCGAGTACCAGCCGAGCGGCGGATTTTCGTTGCCGCGTACCAATTCCAGCTTCAGGTCCGCGCCGTGCGCATGCATCTGCAACGCGAAGCGCTTGCCCCGCACGTGCAGGCCCGCGCTGTTCAGGCGGACGTCCAGGCCGGGCGCGAAATGCCAGAACAACTCGACCTGGTGATGTTTCTTGGCGGCGATCTCGTCGCGCACGGTGAGGGTCGCGCTGGGGGCGTCGAATCGTACACTCCTCATGTGCCGGACGGGATCCGCCAGCCGCTCGTAGCCGTCGTGCGAGCCGCGGAAATCGAATTCGTGCGGCGATTGCGGCATGCGCTCGATGGCCGCCCGTGCCTTTTTCAGCCACATGAAACGCCCGCCGGACACCGACTGGTCGAGCCCGTCGATGCGCACCGTGTTGTGGGCCGCCGTGCCGCGGAAGTAATCGCGCCACTTGTGTTCCTGCCAGTATGAATACGTGCCGGGATCGACGAGGCACTCTTCCCCGCCGATCGACAGGGTCAGCGCCAGCGCGTCCGCATGGCCGTGCGCGGCGATGC